>NC_002678.2:0-686875 GCF_000009625.1 Mesorhizobium japonicum MAFF 303099 | reverse complement strand
GAGGAGGAGCGCATCATCCGCGGCCTCGAACTCGGCATCAACGACTATCTGATGCGGCCGATCGACCAGCAGGAGCTGACCGCGCGGCTGCGCACCCAGGTGCGCCGCAAGCGCTACAACGACCAATTGCGCGCCAGTGTCACCCAGACCATCGAGATGGCGGTGACCGACGGCCTGACCGGGCTGCACAACCGCCGCTATCTCGACAGCCATTTGCAGACGCTGTTCGATCGCGCCGTGGCGCGGCGCCGGCCATTGTCAGTAATGATCACCGATCTCGACCGCTTCAAGTCGATCAATGACGCGCATGGCCATGATGGCGGCGACGAGGTGCTACGGGAATTCGCGCGGCGGCTGCGCAAGAATGTCAGGGGTATCGACCTTGCCTGCCGGTTCGGCGGCGAGGAGTTCGTCGTGGTCATGCCGGACACCGACGGTGCCGTGGCCGAGAAAGTGGCCGAACGCATCCGCGCCGAAATCGCTCAAAAGCCTTTCGCCATCGGCGCCGACGGCAAGACAATCGAGGTCACCGTCAGCGTCGGGGTGTCGTCGGTGCTGAAGGGCGTTGATACGGTGGCGGCGCTGATGAAGCGCGCCGATCTCGCGCTCTACGAAGCCAAGAGCGGCGGCCGCAACCGCGTCGTAGCCAAGGCAGCGTAAGCGTCCGCGACCGATTCCACGGTCAATCCAACAAGGTTAGCTATTTACCTTAATCCAAGCGATTCGCGAGCCTTGGTTAAGAAACTGTTGATTTTCATAAGCTCCTGAGCAAATGTGCAGGCCAAGACGAAGCCGGCGCGAGGGTAGATAGCCGGCTCGATCCCTAGAAATACCCCATGATGCTCAGGTCCGCCGCATCTCCTGGGTCCGTGGGGTCGGCCGGCCGGCGCTGGCACATAGTGGCCTCCTCGTACCGCTGCCAAACGCCGACCGGCCCCCTTCTTTCAAACAGAACATCAGAACTTCGTGCCAAGGCACGAAGGACTCTGATTTTTTGCCTGCAAGCAATCCGGGCTCCGGTCTTCGATCCACCGCCGTTGGCCGGCCGAAGCGATCCGCGCCGGAGAGCACCCCTTCCATTTCATACATATGGCGTACAAGGGGCTTGCGGCAAGACCCGGCTCCTCCCGTAAAACCCACGCAAATCAGGCGCGAAAACGGGAGTGGCGATTGACGATTTCAGAGCATGCGGTGGTGATCGCCGGGGGCGGTCCGACAGGATTGATGCTGGCGGGGGAACTCGCTTTGGCGGGCATCGACGTTGCCATTGTCGAGCGGCGCCCGGACCAGCAGCTGATCGGGTTGCGCGCGGGTGGCCTGCACGCACGTACCATCGAAATTCTCGATCAGCGCGGAATTGCCGACCGGTTTCTCTCGCAGGGGCAGAGCTTCCCGACCGTCGGTTTCCACATGATCCGGTTGGATATCAGCGACTTTCCCAGCCGGCACAACTATCTGCTGGCGCTGCGACAAAACCACATCGAGCGGATATTGGTCGACTGGATCGACGAGTTGGGGGTGCCGATCTATCGCGGACAGGACGTCACCGGCTTCGCGCAGGATGATGATGGTGTCGACCTGGATCTGTCCGGAGGCCAACGGCTGCGGGCGCAATACCTCATCGGCTGCGATGGAGGGCGCAGCACGATCCGCAAGGCGGCGGGCATTGAGTTCCCCGGATGGGATCCGACGATGAGTTGGATGATCGCCGAGGTCGAGATGTCTGGGGAGCCGGCATTGGGCTTTCGCAGCGATGCCTACGGGATTCATGCGATAGGCAAGATCGAGGAAAACGGCCGGGTGGGTGTCGTGCTTACCGAGAGGCAATTGACCATTGGCGGCGAACCGACGCTGGCCGATCTGCGTGAAGCACTTGTCGCTGTCTATGGCACCGATTACGGGGTCCACAGTCCAACCTGGATTTCCCGCTTCACCGACATGACACGCCAGGCCGCCGCCTACCGCGACAGACGCGTCCTCCTGGCCGGCGACGCCGCGCACATCCATCCGCCGATGGGCGGGCAGGGGCTTAATATCGGCGTCCAGGACGCGGTCAATCTGGGGTGGAAGCTGGCCCAGGTGGTCAAGCTGATATCACCGGAAAGCCTTCTCGACAGCTATCACGCCGAGCGTCATCCGATCGCCGCGCGCGTGCTGCGCAACGCGAAGGCACAGGTTGCCCTTCGTCGTATCGATGCCAGCACCAAGGCATTGAACGACACCCTTACCGAGCTGCTTGGCATGGATGAACCGCGCAAACGGATCGCCGCGGAGATGTCCGGTCTGGGCATCCATTACGATCTCGGCGCGGGACATCCACTGCTTGGGCGGCGGATGCCCGACCTCGACCTGGCCACGGCCAGCGGTCCAGTGCGGGTCTTCAGCCTGCTGCATGACGCCCGGCCGGTGCTTCTCAACCTCGGTGAACCAGGCGGACTGGACATTGCGCCCTGGGCGAATCGGGTCCGGCAGATCGAGGCAGGATATAATGGCACATGGGAGCTGCCGGTCCTCGGGACGGTCGCCCCGGCCGCTGCCGTGCTGATCCGGCCCGATGGCTATGTGGCCTGGGTCGGGATCGGAACCCAACACGGGCTGGCTGAGGCGCTGACCACCTGGTTCGGGCCGCCCGCCACTTAGCCGATAGATCGAGGCGGACCACGCGATGTCCTCAAACGCATCGCGTGGCAGCTTGCGACAAGGCAAAAGCCGACTGCTCTCCTGACAATCGGTTGACAGGAGGTTTTATCTATGCAGAAATTGGTTGGACCATTGGACCACTTGAATTCGGGAGGATTTGTGGACCAGAACAGCCTGCCACCCATTCAGACGACGGCGCGCGATGACGCCGTGCTGAAGGCGTTGGTGGGCTTTGTTCGCGCCGAGGCCCTGCAGCCCGGCAATCGGCTTCCGACCGAACGCATCCTGGCCGAGCGGCTGAAAGTCAGCCGCAACACAGTGCGCGAGGCGCTGACGCGGTGGGAGGGGCTTGGCCTGGTCGAGCGCCGGCAAGGCAGCGGCACCTATCTCAAGGCGGCTGTCTCGCCCGACATGCTGCATATGCCGCTGACGCTTGCAGGCGGCAACGACTTCACCAGCCTGATGCATACGCTTGAAATTCGCCGCGCGCTGGAAGCGGAGGCGGCGGCCCTTTGCGCCGAACGCGCCAGCCCGGCGGACATTGCCGAGATCAAGCGCAAGCTCGACATCATGGAGCAGGCCTTCCGCACCCGCGACGGCATGTCGTCGGAAGAGGACTGGGAGTTCCACCAGGCGATCTACCGGGTCTCCGGCAATCCGCTGTTCGAGCAGATCATCGCAGCCATGCACGAACTGTTCCATCGCTTCTGGGAGCATCCGCTCGGCGTGCGTGATTTCGGCCACGCCAGCTTTCCCTATCACCGCACCATCTACGAATGCATTGCCGCACGCGACCCGCAAGGCGCCCGCGCCGAGGCGCTCAAGCTGATCGCCACCGTCGAGGACGATCTCAAGCGCGGTGCGGCCAAACTCAAACTTTCGAGCCAGACATGAACGAGCATCCGAGCGGTTTCGATCACGATTATCTTGCCGAGGCGGCGACGCTTTTGGCGCATGACGAGCCGTTCCCGGGTGGCGCGGTGGTGCCGCCGATCTACCAGACCTCGCTGTTCACCTTCGCCAACTATGCCGAAATGGCCGACACATTTGCCGGCAAACGAAAGCAGCCGATCTATTCGCGCGGCGACAATCCGACGGTGATGGAGTTCGAGGCGCGCGTGGCCGCGCTCGAGGGCGCCGAGGCCGCGCGCGGCTTTTCCAGCGGCATGGCGGCGATCAGCGCCACCGTGCTTGCCTTCGTTGGCGCGGGCGAGCGCATTGTCGCCGTGCGCAATTGCTATGGCGATGCCTACCGCTTGTTCGAACGGCTTCTGCCGCGGCTCAACATCAAGGTCGACTATGTCGACGGCTCCGATCCGGACGCGGTGGCAGCGGCACTTCCCGGCGCCAAGCTGCTCTACCTGGAAAGCCCGACCTCGATGATGTTCGAGCTCCAGGACATTGCGCATTTGACCCGGCTGGCGAAAGAGCAGGGCATCGTCACCACGATCGACAATTCCTGGGCGACGCCGGTGTTCCAGAAGCCGATCTCGCACGGGGTCGACCTGGTGCTGCATTCGGCATCGAAATATCTCGGCGGCCACAGCGACACGGTCGCCGGCGTGGTGGCGGGCTCCGCCGCCCACATCAAGCACATCAACGAGCAGACCTATTCCTATCTCGGCGGCAAGCTGTCGCCATTCGAGGCCTGGCTGCTGCTGCGCGGCCTGCGCACGCTGCCGCTGCGGCTGCCGCACCACATGAAGAGCGGGCTAACCCTCGCCGAGCGGCTCAAGGCGCATGCCCATGTCGAGCGCGTCAACCATCCAGCCTATTCGAACCATCCCGGCAAGGCGACGCTGGCCGGCTATGCCGGTCTGTTCTCCTTCGAGGTGACGGACGATATCGACATCCCGGTCTTCGTCGACGCGCTGAAGTATTTCCGCATCGGCGTCAGCTGGGGCGGGCATGAAAGCCTGGTCGTGCCGGCCAAGGCGTCGCTGGAGCAGACGCCGGGACTGAATTCGATGGCGCGCTTCGGCGTCAGCCCCCGAACCATCCGCTTCAATGTCGGATTGGAAAGTGTCGAAGACCTCTGGGCCGACGTCGCCCAGGCCTTCGAAAAAGCCAGAAAATAACAAGCGGGTTCAAAATGGGAGTCTTGAACATGAAAAAACTGACCGTCATGCTTGCCACCGTTGCGGGGCTGGCGATTTCCGCCGGGAGCGCGCTGGCCGATTCGACCCTCAAGATGGTCGAAGTCATCACCAGCCCGCCGCGCACCGAATTCCTGAAAAAACAGATCGCCGAGTTCGAGGCTGCCAATCCCGGCGTCAAGGTCGAGCTGATCTCGCTGCCCTGGGGCCAAGCCTTCGAAAAGTTCCTGACCATGGTGCAGGCCGGCGACACGCCCGACGTGGTCGAGATGCCGGAACGCTGGATGGGCCTCTATGCCAACAATGCCCAGCTCGAGGACCTCGGTCCCTACATGGCCAAATGGGACGACGCCAAGACGCTTGGCGAGCGCGCCAAGCAGTTCGGCTCGACGGTCAACAACACCCAGTTCATGATCCCCTACGGCTACTATGTGAATGCGCTGTTCTGGAACAAGAAACTGTTCAAGCAAGCTGGCCTCGACGGCCCGCCGGCGACGCTCGACGAGTTCGTCGCCGACTCCAAGAAGATCTCCGCCATTCCAGGCAAATACGGCTACTGCCTGCGCGGCGGACCCGGCGCCTTCAACGGCATGCACATGTTCATGAACATCGCCCAGGGCAAGGGCGGATACTTCAACAAGGACGGCACCTCGACCATCAATGAGGAGGGCTCGGTCAAGGGCCTGCAGATGCTGGCCGACATGTACAAGGACGGCTTGGCGCCGAAGGATGCGGTGAGCTGGGGTTTCAACGAAACCGTCACCGGCTTCTATTCCGGCACCTGCGCCATGCTCAACCAGGATCCGGACGCGTTGCTCGGCATCGCCGACAAGATGAGCGCCGACGATTTCGCCGTGGCGCCGCTGCCGGTTGGCCCGAGCGGCAAGTCCTATCCGACGCTCGGTTATGCCGGCTGGGCGATGTTCGCCAACTCGCAGCACAAGGACGATGCCTGGAAGCTGATGGCGACGCTGCTCTCGCCCAAGGACAATCTCGAATGGGCCAAGGAAGTCGGCGTGGTGCCGATCCACAACGGCGCCGACCAAGATCCGCATTTCAAGACCGAGCAGTTCAAGGGCTGGTTCACCGAGCTCAGCGACACCTCCAAATATGAAATGGTGACGCCGCCGACGCATCTGGAAAACCTCGGCAATTTCGTCGACCAGGTGGCGATCAAGAATTTCCAGGAAGTGCTGCTGGGCCAAAAGACCGCCAAGGACGTCGCCGACCAATGGGCCGCCTTCCTGACCAAGGAACAGCAGGATTGGCTGGCGAAAAACAAGAAGTAAGCGCCTTCTTCCTTCTCCCCGTTTCACGGGGAGAAGGTGTCACGAAGTGACGGATGAGGGCAGCGCCATGCCCCGATAGGCTTGCGCTGCCCCTCATCTGGCTGCCGCCATCTTCTCCCCGTGAACGGGGAGAAGGACGCTGTCGCCGACGCCGGCATTCACTCATTCACCGCAGAGCTGCCAATGACCTATGCCGTGTCCGAAATCCGATCCGCCGGCAAGCCGCGACGAAAGCGGCTGTCGCACGCCGCCATCGAGCCCTGGCTCTATCTCAGTCCGTCGATCATACTGCTGGTCGTGGTGCTGCTGGTGCCGCTGGTCATCGGCATCAGCTACTCCTTCCGCAAATTCTCGGCCTTCAAGTCGGAATTTGTCGGGCTCGGGCAGTATCGCGCGATGCTGTCGGATCCGGTGCTGGGGCAGGCGCTGGTCAACACGCTGTGGTGGACGGTCGCCAGCCTGTTCTTCCAGTTCTTCCTCGGCCTTGGCCTGGCGCTGCTGCTCGACAAGCCGTTCCGGGGCCGCAAGCTGGTGCAGGCGCTGGTGTTCCTGCCCTGGGCGGTGCCGTCCTTCCTGTCCGGCCTGACCTGGGCCTGGCTGTTCAACCCGATCATCGGCCCGTTGCCGCATTGGCTTTTCGCACTCGGGCTGAAGGCCGAGCCGACCAACATTCTCTCTGATCCCGCCACCGCCATGTGGGGGCCGATCGTCGCCAATGTCTGGTTCGGCATTCCGTTCTTCGCCATCACGCTGCTGGCGGCGCTGAAGTCCATTCCGTCCGAACTGCATGAGGCGGCGGCGATCGACGGCGCTTCGCCCTGGCAGCGCTTCACCAAGGTGACGCTGCCGTTCCTGGCGCCGACCATTGCCATCACCGTGATGCTGCGCACCATCTGGATCGCCACCTTCGCCGACCTCATCTTCGTCATGACCGAGGGAGGACCGGCCGGCTCGACCAACACGGTGCCGGTCTACATCTATGTCAGCGCCTTCAAATCGCTGGACAAGGGCTATGCCTCGGCTGTGGCCGTGCTGCTCCTCGTCCTGCTCATTGCCTATGCGATCGCGCTGATCGCCATCCGCCGCTCCCTGGTGAGGCACGTCTGATGATCGCGGGACGCTCAAACTCACAACGGTTCTTCGGCGGTGTCGGCCTCTATGCGGCAATCGCGGCCTATGTGGTCTTCGCCTTGTTCCCGATCTACTGGACGCTGAAGATCTCGGTCACGCCGGAACGGCTGCTCTATTCGGAAGGCGTCACCTTCTGGCCTTCGCGGATGACGTTGCAGAATTTTGTCACCGTGCTCGAGGCCACCGATTTCCCGCGCTATTTCCTCAACAGCGTCATCGTCTCGGTGTCGACGGCGGCCTTGGTGACCGTCACCGCCACGCTCGCCGGCTACGCCATGTCGCGCTTCACCTTTCGCGGCAAGGCGGCGCTGGCCTTGATGCTGCTTTTGACCCAGACGTTTCCGCTGGTGATGGTCATTCCGCCGATCTACCGGGTGATGGGGCAGATCGGCCTGATCAACAGCCTGACAGGGCTGATCATCATCTACACCGCCTTCAACACTGCCTTCGCCACCTTCCTGATGCAGTCCTTCTTCGACGGCATCCCGAAGGATCTGGAGGAGGCGGCGATGATCGACGGCTGCACCCGTGCGCAGGCGATGCGCAAGGTGATCGTGCCGCTCACCCTGCCCGGCATGGGCGCGACGCTCGGCTTTGTCTTCACCGCCGCCTGGAGCGAGCTTCTGTTCGCGCTGATGCTGATTTCCAGCGACGACCAGAAGACTTTTGCCGTCGGCCTGCTCACCTTCATCGGCAAGTTCGCCGTCGACTGGGGGCAGATGATGGCGGCATCCATCCTGGCGCTGATCCCGGTCTGCATCTTCTTCGCTTTCCTGCAACGCTATCTCGTCACCGGCCTGACCGCCGGCGCCGTCAAAGGATAGATCGATGGCTTCTGTTACACTCGATAAGGTCCGCAAGGACTATGGCGCCGTCCGCGTCCTGCACGCGGTCGATCTTGAAATCGCCGATGGCGAGTTCGTCGTCCTGGTCGGGCCGTCTGGCTGCGGCAAATCCACGCTTTTGCGCATGATCGCCGGGCTGGAGGAGGCTTCAGGCGGCGAGATCCGCATCGGCGAGCGGTTGGTCAATGACGTCGCGCCCAAGGACCGCGACATCGCCATGGTGTTCCAGTCCTACGCGCTCTACCCGCATATGGACGTGTCGAAGAACATGGGCTTCAGCCTGCTCCTGAAGAAGGCGCAGAAGTCCACGATCGATGCAAGGGTGGATGGCGCGGCCAAGCGGCTCGGGCTCGACACGTTCCTGCAACGGTTGCCGCGGCAATTGTCCGGCGGCCAGCGACAGCGCGTCGCCATGGGACGCGCCATCGTGCGCGACCCCAAGGTTTTTCTCTTTGACGAGCCGTTGTCGAATCTCGACGCCAAGTTGCGCGTGCATATGCGTGCCGAGATCAAGGCGTTGCACCAGCAGTTGAAGACCACCTCTGTCTACGTCACCCACGACCAGATCGAAGCGATGACCATGGCCGACCGGATCGTCGTCATGCATGACGGGCTGATCCAGCAGGTCGGCGCGCCACTCGATCTCTATGACCGGCCAGCCAACGTGTTCGTTGCCGGCTTCATCGGCTCACCGGGCATGAATTTCCTGCCGGCAACCGTGGAGAAGGGCGCAAAGGCGGACGCGGTGCTTTCCGATGGCCAGAAGCTGCGGCTGCCGGATGGCCTACCACTCAAGGATGGCGACGCGATCACCATCGGCCTGCGGCCCGAACATATAAGGCTGGCCGAAGACGGCGCACTGCAGGGCGAGGTGGTGGTGGTGGAGCCGCTCGGGCTTTCGACGCAGTTCTACGTCACACTGGCCAACCAGCAGCTCTGCGTCTTTGCCATGGGGCGCGCCGGCGTGAAGCCCGGCGATATCGTGCGGCTGGCGGCCGATCCGGCGGCGCTGCATCTGTTCGATCCGAAAAGCGGCGACCGCATCGGCTGAAGGAGATTTCGGGCGGGGCTGAGGGAACTCAGCCCACAGCCTCAGCAGGCGGTGCGCTGCAATTGCTAGGAAGGTACCCTGCTTCACCAGATTTACGAGGGATCGGCCGCTTCGAAAGGAGAGGCGGGTTTTCGTGCCGCCAGGCCCCAGCGTCGTGGGGGCTATTTGTTGCGCTACCTCGGCGGCCGACTTCTCGGGAAAGGCACGATCGTCAGAGGCGACTTCTGAAATTCCGCAGCCGCTATTTCTTCGATCATCACATCTAGCCTGGCGCGGATCCTTTGGCTTGTTTCGTCCTCGCCGCACAGGCGGTTTTGTGCGCATTCCAACAGCTCGCGCGCCGCTGCAAAGTCGCTTTGCATCGCAACACCCACTAGCCAACCCAACGCCGTATCGTCCTCCCACTTAGTTTAGGGATTGCTAATGGATGAATCGGCAATTTAAGGAATGGCGGCTCGTGGTTTAGCCATTTTGGCTACCCGACGCATTGCGCTGGCCACTATGCTGTCCGTCACTTATCTTAACAGAACAATGACTTAGACACAAAAACGCCGCCCGATGGGCGGCGTTTTTGTTTGCAAGGGAAAAACCCAGATTACTTGATCTTGGTTTCCTTGAATTCAACGTGCTTCTTGGCGACCGGGTCGTACTTGCGGAACGACAGCTTGTCGGTCTTGGTACGGCTGTTCTTGCTGGTCACGTAGAAGAAACCGGTGTCGGCGGTCGACAGAAGCTTGATCTTGATGTTTGCGGCTTTGGCCATGGTATCAGTCCGTTTGTTCGTGGGGTTTTGGCCGCTGGAGCACGGGAAGACACCCGGACGCGGGAAACTTGGCGCGACACATAAAGAACGTGCCTGGAAAGTCAAGCCCGGCGGAGCTTCTCCGCCCCACCGGAACCGCCCTATGGCCTCAAATCATGCGGTTTGTGTCTCCGGCGCCGCTATCTTTTTCCAGTCCCCGGTGGTGTTCCACCAGCGATTCGGATTGGCGCGGTCGTCCAGTCCCTTGGAGCGGCTGGCGAGGATCGGCTGGATGCGGATCACCGGCTCCTGGTAGGAATGGGCCTGGAAAATCGCCTCAACGACTTGGGCAGCCAACGCCTGGTCGTCGGGCAATTCGAAGGACACCTCGACCGTGCCCGGGCGACGGCGCAATTCGATTTCGGCGCCGGCCGCTGCCCCTTCGAGCGGCCTGTAGCGCTCGATGCCGTGCGCTGACTGATAGGCGTTGCGGTCATATTTGCCCATCGCCAGCGGGGCGATCGCAACCACCGCGTCCATGATACGGTCGACATCCGCCGCCGGGGCCTGGAAGGTCACGAGCAGCAGGAGCGTCATTCGCAGGGATGTGGTTTCAAAGCCGCTGTCGATCATGGGAGTGTCCTCAACTTCCGATGTTTTGGGGATACTCTTTTACCGCGTGGCTCCTGACACGGTTCTGTCAGCAGCTGCTGCGTACGCGAACAGAATCGCTATTCCAGACGCTCTACAAAAGGATCTTGCGAACCAGCCTGAAGCAGACCAGGGCGATGTAGGCGCCGAAGAACAGGCCGAGCGACCAGCCGAAACCGGAAGGCCCGAAACTGTCCATGCCGATGCCGATCGCCTGTGGGCCAAGCACCATGCCGACGCCGTAGCACAGCACGAAGGCTGCGTTGGCCGACGCCAGTTCGTGGCCGGAGAGCTGCGAACCGAGATGGGCGAGGCCGATCGTGTACATGGCCGCGACGACACCGCCCCAGACGAACAGAAGCGCTGCCATCAAGTGCCAGTTCGCCGCAAAGAAGGGCATGAACAGCGTGCCGGCAAGGCCAACCGTGGCGCAGGCGAGCAGCAGATAACGCCGGTCCGAAACGCGGTCGCTGATCATGCCGATCGGAATCTGCAAGAGCACATTGCCAAGGCCGATCATGGTCAGCAGCAATGCGGCGTCGGCTTCGGAATAGCCGATGCGGTTGCCATAGACCGGGAACAGCGCGAAGCCGCCGGTCTCGACCGCGCCGAACACCAGCACGGCAAAAGTCGCGGTCGGCACCAGCCAGATGTAGCGCAGGAAATTGCTGGTTTCGCCATCGGCGACGATGGAGGGGCTTTCATTGCGCGCGGCCAGCACCGGTATCGCGGCCAGCGTGACCAGTGCGATGATGACGCCGAACGGCCTGAAGCCGGAGCTGCCGAGATGGGCGAACAGCCACGGTCCGGCGGCAAAACCGAGCGACAGGACGGTGGCGTAGATGCCAAGAACAAGGCCGCGCCGGTGCGGCGGTGCCGACGTGCTGATCCAGAATTCCGACAGGATGAACAGCACCGTCAACGCGATATGCAGCACGATGCGCAGCGGGAACCACATCCAGAAATTGGGCGCGAAATGGAAACCGACGAAGGCGAGAGCGCCGGTGGCAATCATGGCGATCATGGTCCAGGCGACGCCAAAGCGCATGGCGAGCGGTGTCGCCAGCGGCGCACCGGCGATCGAGGCCAGGCCGGCCACGGCGGTGTTGAGGCCGATCATCGAAGCCGAGTGGCCGCGCGTTTCCAGGATGACGCTGAGCAGTGGCATGCCGAGGCCAATGGCGATGCCGACGACGCTGATTGACGAGATCGCCGCCACCATCGGCAGCCAGTGTACGCGTTCGTCGCCCTGTGGTTGGGTATCGACCGTCATGGGATAGTGAATACTCTGTCTCGTTGATCTTACGCAATTCCGGGCGGAAAACCGCGTCACACTCTTCCTGGAATTGCTCTACAGAAGTTCGCGGGTGAAGCGGTTGCGGACAAGCCGGTAGAAGGGCACGGGGCCGCCCGGACGCAGCAGCGGATCATGGGCAAGGCGTTTTTCCAACTCGTCCAGGATCATTCGGGTGATGTCGGGTATGTCGGCTTCCCTGGCCTTGGCAAGCGGCAGCCAGACCAGTTCCTCAAGTTCGTTGGTCGGACCGCCGCCCGGCAGTTCAACGGCCACATCGCTGCGCCAGGCGCTGAAGAAGCGCGTATCGAAGCGGCGCACCCGGTTGGGCGGCGTGATGGCGCGCGCGATGAAACGCAGCGTTTCGAGCGAAGGCCTGACGCCGTGTTCGACGAAACCTTGCCAGTCGCGCTTGTCGGTGGCAAAGGCGGCCCTCTCGCCGATGAGCAGACCGGCTTCCTCATAGGTCTCGCGAATTGCGGACAAGGCGACGGCGCGGGCCCGCGCGGCACTGGTGCGGCCGGGACCAGCCAGCAGCTTCGCTTCCTCGTCGCGATGCAATGCGGTGGCCGTCGCGATGCGGCTGTCGGCCGGATCGGTACGGCCACCGGGAAACACGAATTTCCCAGGCATGAAGGCGTGGCCGGCGTGGCGGCGCCCCATCAGCACCAGCACCTCATCGCCCTTGCGGTCGAGCAGGATCAGGGTCGCGGCATCACGCGGCCGCAGAGGCCGGCCGCCATGTGCGGCGAGACCCTTGTCGAGCTTGTCGACATCCGCCTTGGTCATTGCTTCCATGCGCAGGGACCTAGCGGAAACTTCTTGCATGCGAAAGTGGCCTTAGCGATTGGCGTGTTGCGCCAGTGGCGCATCAGGCGCCGTGGTGGGAGCCCGCCCCATCCTTTTCGCCACCGAATCCGTGCATATAGAACGCCCATTGCAGTCCTATGACGGCACCTTTGACAGGCTGCAGCAGCGCAACCGACAAAATGATGGTCAGAGGCACCCAGATGAGGATGTGCTGCCAGGTTGAGAGCGTCGATGTCGCTTCCACGCCCATGAACGCACCGAGAACGATGTGGCCGACGATGACAATGACCAGATAGGCCGGCAGGTCATCGGCGCGATGGTGATGGATTTCCTCGCCACAGACGCTGCAGGTGTCGACGGTCTTGGTGAAGCCGCGAAACAGCTTGCCTTCGCCGCAGTTCGGGCAGCGGCCCAAAAGGCCGCGCTTCATCGCCGTCCACAAGGGGCGGGCAACCCGGCCAGTGTGATGTTCACCGCCGAAAACCTGTTCTTGTATCCCTAATTCCTTTGGCATTATCGTCTCCTGCCGCGCGAACCCGGTCGCGATTGCGACGCACGGGCGCGGCCCTTGGCCTTGTGAAACGACCTGGTGGAGCCTGGCAGGGGCTTCGGGTCTGTCAGCATCTCGAAGCGCATGGCGCCGGCCATGGGTGCCACCTCGACGAGCCGGACCTCGACATGGTCCGCGAGCTGGTAGCCTTTGCCCGTGCGTTCTCCGAAGAGCGAGCGAGCGGCTTCGTCGTATATATAGTAATCGCCGCCCAGCGTTGACACGGGGATGAAGCCATCGGCGCCATATTGCGGCAATTGGACAAATAGTCCTGATTTGGTGACGCCGGAGATGCGGGCGTCGAAGCGGTCGTCGATGCGCTCGGCGAGATAGGCTGCAATCAGCCGGTCGACCGTGTCGCGCTCGGCCGCCATGGCACGCCGTTCCGTGCCGGAGATCAGTATCGCAACGTCTTCGAGCCGAGCTGCTTCGTCCTGCGTCAGTCCTCCCGGTCCGAGGCCGAGTGCGGCAATAAGCCCGCGATGCACGATCAAATCGGCATAGCGGCGGATCGGCGAGGTGAAATGCGCGTAGCGCCTGAGGTTGAGGCCGAAATGGCCGATATTCCCGGGCGAGTATTCAGCCTGGCTCTGCGAGCGCAGCACCACCTCGTTGACCAGTGCCTCGTTGTCGGCGCCGCGCACGCGCTCGAGAATGCCGTTGAACTGGCTGGGCCGCATCTGCGCGCCGCGCGCCAGTGACAGGCCGAGCGTCTGCAGGAATTCGCGTAGCGATTCCTGCTTGGCGAGCGACGGCGCGTCGTGGACGCGGTAGACCAGCGCCTGCTTCTTCGCCTCCAGCGTCTCGGCGGCGGCGACATTGGCCTGGATCATGAATTCTTCGATCAGCTTATGGGCATCGAGCCGTTCCGGCACGATGACACGGTCGACCGTGCCGTCCGGCTTGAGCATGATCTTGCGCTCCGGTAGGTCGAGTTCGAGCGGCTGTCGGCCGGCGCGACCGCGCTTGAGGATCGCATAGGCATCCCAGAGCGGCTTCAGCACGGTGTCGAGGATCGGGCCGGTCTTCTCGTCGGGCGCGCCGTCGATGGCCGCCTGCGCCTGCGGATAGGCAAGCTTCGCCGCCGATTTCATCATCACGCGGTGGAAGGAGTGCCTGATCTTGTGACCTTCGGCGGAGAAGGTCATGCGCACGGCCAGCGCCGGGCGATCCTGGCCCTCTCGCAGCGAACAGAGATCGTTCGAGATGCGCTCCGGCAGCATCGGCACGACGCGATCCGGGAAATAGACCGAATTGCCGCGCTTCAAGGCTTCGCGGTCCAGCGCCGTGCCATAGCGGACATAGGCGGCAACGTCGGCGATCGCCACGGTGGCGATCACGCCGCCCGGGTTCTTTTCGTCGAGATCAGGCGTCGCGAAGACCGCGTCATCGTGGTCCTTGGCGTCGGCCGGATCGATGGTGACGAGAGGCAGGTCGCGCCAGTCCTCGCGGCGGTCAAGCGTTGCCGGCTTGACGGCTTCGGATTCGGCGATGACATCAGCCGGAAAGATGTGCGGGATGTCGTGGGCGTGGATGGCGATCATCGAGACCGCCTTTTCACTGGTCAACGAGCCGAGCACATTGAGCACCTTGGCTTTCGGCAGCCCGTAGCGGGAAGCCCGCGCGGGCTCGACCTCGACCAGGTCGCCATTCTCAGCGCCGTTCTGGAATTCCTTGTCGACGATCAGTTCGGGCTGGCGCCGTTCCACCGGTTCGATGCGGAAGGTGCCGTCCTTTAGCACGCGAAAGACGCCGAGGACGGCATCGGTGCGCTTCTCGAAGATCTTCATCACCCGGCCGGTATAGGCGGGGCCGGACGGATCATCGGTCGGGAAGGTCTTGGCCAGGACGCGGTCGCCAATGCCGGGCGCCGGGCCGTTGCCGCTGCGCGAAACGCGGATCGAGACCACGGGCGGCTCGCCGCTGCCGATTGACTCCGCCGGATGCGCCAGCAGGATGCCGTCGCCGTCACGGCCAAAAATGTCGAGCACGGCGACATGGGGCAGGGCGCCGACGCGGGCCAGCCGCTTGCGCTCCTTGGTCAGCACGCCTTCATCCTGCAGGTCGCGCAGAATGTCTTTCAGCCAGATGCGGTCATCGCCGCGCAAAGCGAAGGCCTTGGCGATGTCGCGCTTTCCGGCACGATCGGGATTTTCGGCGATATAGCGCAGGATTTCGTCGCGCGAAGGCCGATAGTCGTCCTTGACCTTGGCCCTCGTGTCGGCGGTGCGTGGATCGCCGTGGCTCCGTCCGGTGATCCTGCGCGCCACGCCGTCCTACCCTTTTTTCTTCGCCGCCGGCTTCCTGGCGGCTGTTTTCTTGGCCGCGGGCGCCTTGGCCGCGGCTGCCTTGCGGAACGGCTTCTTGCCGCCGCCGCCCTTGGCTTCCTTCTCGGCAATCAGCGCCAGCGCGTCCTCGATGGTCACCGATTGCGGATCCTTGCCCTTGGGCAGCGTGGCATTGACCTTGCCGAAATTGACGTAAGGCCCGTATTTGCCGTCGCGCACGACGATCTTGCCGCCACCGTCCGGATGGTCGCCAAGCTCCTTCAGCGCCGCCGGCGTGCCGCCATTGCGGCCGCCCTTGCCCTTCGACTGCTTCTCGGCGATCACCGTGACGGCGCGGTTGAGGCCGATCGAGAACACATCCTCGATGCTGTCGAGATTGGCATAGGTGCCATCATGCAGCACGAACGGGCCGTAGCGGCCGAGCCCGGCCGAGATCATCTTGGACGTTTCAGGATGCTTGCCGATATCGCGCGGCAGCGCCAGCAACGCCAATGCTTTCTCATGGTCGATGGTTTCGGGCGTCCAGCCCTTGGGCAGGCTCGAGCGCTTGGCGTCCTTACCGTCGCCGCGCTGGAGGTAGGGCCCGAAGCGACCCGATCGCAGGGTGATTTCCTCGGCCGTGTAGGGATCCTTGCCGAGCACCTTGGTGCCGTCATCGCCGCCGCCATTCTCGCCATTAGGATTGGCGGCGTCGCCGAGCTGGCGGGTGAAGGAGCATTCCGGATAGTTCGAGCAGCCGACGAAGGCGCCGAACTTGCCGAGCTTCAGCGAGAGGTTGCCGGTGCCGCATTTCGGGCAGATCCGCGGGTTGGAGCCGTCTTCGCGCGCGGGGAAGACCAGGGGCGCCAGTTCCTCGTTCAGCGCATCGAGCACATCGGTGACGCGCAGCTCCTTGATGTCGGCGACGGCGCCCGAAAAATCCTTCCAGAAATCGCGCAGCACGTCCTTCCAGGCGAGCTTGCCGTCGGAAATCTCGTCGAGCTTTTCCTCCAGCGATGCCGTGAAGTCATATTCGACATAGCGCTCGAAGAAGCTTTCGAGGAAAGCGGACAGCAGGCGGCCCTTGGCCTGCGGCACCAGCCGGCGCTTGTCGATCGTGACATAGTCGCGGTCCTCGAGCGTCTTCAGGATTGCCGTATAGGTCGACGGCCGGCCGATGCCGAGTTCTTCCAGCTTCTTGATCAGCGTGGCCTCGGAATAGCGCGGTGGCGGCTCGGTCGTGTGCTGGGTGGCGTTGATTGCCTGGCGGGCAAGCTGCTCGCCGGCGCGGATTTCCGGCAGACGGCGGTTTTCCTCGTCCTCCGCGTCGTCGTCCTTCTGATCGGTGTAGGCGGCGATGAAGCCGTCGAAGCGAACGACCGAACCGACAGCGCGAAGTTCGGCTGTGCGGGCGCCATTGACGGCCTCGATCTCGACTGTGGTGCGCTCGATTTCGGCCGGCTGCATCTGGCTGGCGATGGCGCGCTTCCAGATCAGCTCATAAAGCCGCATCTGGTCGGAATCGAGATACTGCCGAACCGATGCCGGAGTGCGCATGAAATCCGTCGGACGGATCGCCTCGTGCGCTTCCTGGGCATTCTTGGCCTTGGTCGTGTAGAAACGCGGCTTTTCCGGCAGATATTTCGGGCCGAATTCCTTGGCGATGGCATCGCGGGCAGCGTCGATAGCCTCGGGCGCCATCTGCACGCCGTCTGTTCGCATATAGGTGATCAGGCCGGTCGTTTCGCCGCCGATCTCCATACCCTCATAGAGCCGCTGCGCCACCTGCATGGTGCGGGTGGCCGAAAAACCGAGGCCCGAGGAGGCGGCCTGCTGCAAGGTCGAGGTGGTGAAGGGCGGGCCTGGGTTGCGCTTGGTCGGCTTGGCTTCCACCGACAACGCCTTGAAGGTCGCGCCCTCGAGCATCGCCTTGATGTCGTCGGCCTGCGCCTTGTTGGCAATGTCGAGCTTTTGCAGCTTCTTGCGCTCGAAGGCGGTCAGCCGCGCCTCGAAAGTCTCGTTGCGCGGCGTGCCGAGGATGGCGGCGATCTGCCAATATTCCTCGCGGATGAAGCGTTCGATTTCGGATTCACGGTCGCAGACCAGACGCAAGGCCACGGACTGGACGCGGCCGGCCGAGCGGGCGCCGGGCAATTTGCGCCACAGCACCGGCGACAGCGTGAAGCCGACGAGATAGTCCAGCGCCCGGCGGGCCAGATAGGCATCGACCAGCGGCGCGTCGATCTGGCGCGGATTGGCCATGGCTTCCAGCACCGACGATTTGGTGATGGCGTTGAAGACGACCCGGCTGACCGGCTTGTCCTTCAGCGCGCGCTTCTGCTTCAGCACTTCCAGAACATGCCAGGAAATGGCCTCGCCTTCGCGATCCGGGTCGGTGGCGAGGATCAGGCCGTCGGCATCCTTGACCGCCTTGGCGATGTCGGCGAGCCGCTTGCCCGAGGCGGTGTCGACCGCCCAGGACATGGCGAAATCTTCATCCGGGCGCACCGAGCCATCCTTGGCCGGCAAATCGCGGACATGGCCGAACGAGGCCAGAACCTTGTAGTTCTTGCCGAGGTATTTGTTGATTGTCTTCGCCTTGGCCGGCGATTCGACGACGACGACGTCCATGAGGTCTCATATCAGCTGTGATGCGGCAGAAGAATTCCGCTGCGCGCGACGAAATCTCGTTCTATTTGCCGCTCACATGGCCGCGCTTTTGCATCCGGTCAAGGGGAAGCGCCCAAATTGCGGGGCTGTCCGCAGCAATACACTCTTAGAGTGTATGGAGAAAATCACAGATTTGGCCTGGAGGGATGACGTCGCTTGCTAGGGGCGAACGGCCCGATTCATTTTTCGCCGAGTCGGGAGACGGCGGCTTGCGTACGATGCCGGGACGACGAGGGGAAAGGCCGCCTGGCGCTGGCCGCCGGCTCAATGGGGGAATGCCCGGCGACCAGCCTAGTCCCGCCGTCAGGCGGGCGATTGTATCGAGGATCAATCGGCTTTCAGCATGTGCCAGACGCCGGCGACACCTTCACCGTTCACATCGCCGGCCTTCTTGTCCTTTGTGAAGGTATAGACCGGCTTGCCGTCATAGGCCCACATCTTGGTGCCGTCGGTGCGGTCGATGACGCTCCATTCGTCATCCGCCTTGGCGCCGGCCGCGGCCTTCAGCGGCGGCCAGTTGGCGGCGCATTTGTCGTAGCAGGTGGTCTTGCCCTTCGCGTCCTTGTCATAGGTATAGAGCGTCATGCCCTTGGCGTCGGTGTAGATCTTGGTGCCGTTGACCTCGGCTTTCTTCCACGCGTCGGCGGCAAAGGATGCGGCTGTGCTGAGAAGCAGTGCGGCCAGCCCTATGGTTATGGTTTTCATGGAAATCTCCCTGGCTGTATTGGAGACGCGCGGGAAATCGCGGCCTCTCTGACATCAACGTCCCATGCCGGCGCTTTCGTCCCCCATGTCCGTATGCGGCTGACTTTCCACACAATGGTGATTGGCAGACAGGCCTGGCCGTCGCTATATCCGCCGGGGAGCAGTTGGAGTTTTGGAATGGCATTGGACATCGGCTATGTCAGCGCCGTCGGGGCGGGAGCCATCTCGTTCCTGTCGCCTTGCGTGCTGCCGCTGGTGCCGCCCTATCTCTGCTACATGGCAGGCGTTTCGGTCGACGACTTCCGTGGCGATGCGGGCGTCACAGCCCGCGAAGGCACGCGCGGGGCACTGCTCTATTCTTCCATCGCCTTCGTGCTCGGCTTTTCGACCGTGTTCGTCGCGCTCGGCGCCGGCGCCTCGACAATCGGCCGGCTCTTGCGCGTCTGGCAGGAGCCGCTGGCGATGGGCGCCGGCGTGCTGATCATCCTGATGGGCCTGAATTTCCTCGGCATATTGCGCATTCCGCTGCTGTCGCGCGAGGCTCGTTTCCAGTCGCAAGGCAAGCCGGCAAATGCTATCGCCGCGTATATCATGGGGCTCGCCTTCGCCTTCGGCTGGACGCCCTGCATCGGCCCGGTGCTGGGGCCGATCCTGACGCTGGCCGGCGGGCGCGAGACGGTGGGCGAGGGTGCGCTGCTGCTCGCCGCTTATTCGCTCGGACTTGGAATACCGTTTCTGATCGCCGCCGTGTTTTCTGGCGCCTTCATGCGCTTCCTCGGCAAATTCCGCGTCCATCTCGGCCGCGTTGAAAAGGCGATCGGCGCTCTGCTGGTAGTCGCCGGCGTGTTTTTCCTAACCGGCGGCGTGCAGACCGTGTCCTACTGGCTGCTGGAGAATTTTCCGGTGCTGGGTCGGCTGGGGTAAGTTCCCCCCGCTTTTGCGGTAAAGGATCTGGCAGTGGACCTGCTGATTAAAAGTCACTTGCTCGACTATCTCACCGGAATTTAACCGCATTGGTGCAGCATGGCGCCACTGCTATCTTGTCTTGATTCCCAATCCTTTTCCTATGGTTGTTCGCCTATGAGCCAGAGATCCTGCCTGTCCGTCATTCTCGCCGCCGGCGAAGGCACGCGCATGAAGAGCGCGCTGCCGAAGGTGTTGCACCAGATCGCAGGCCTGCCGATGGTCGCCCATGTGGTGAAGGCGGCCGACGCCGCCGGTGCCAGCAGCGATGCGATCGTCATCGGCCATGGCGCGGAAGAGATGCGCAAGGCGGTGACGAAGTTCTCGCCCAAGGCCGAAACCTTCGTGCAGGAAGAACGCCTGGGTACGGCGCATGCTGTTCTTGCCGCCCGCGAAGCGATATCAAGGGGTTATGACGACATCCTGGTGATGTTCGGCGACACGCCGCTGATCGATGCGGAAGCGCTGAACTTGGCGCGGCTGAAGCTCGCCGAAGGTGCGGCCGTCGCGGTGATTGGCTTCCGTCCGCCTCTTCCAAACGGCTATGGCCGGCTGGTCGAAAAAGGCGGCAAGCTGATCGCCATCCGCGAGGAAAAGGATTGTTCCGAGGCGGAGAAGAAGATTGGCTTCTGCAATGCCGGCATGATGGCGGTGGCCGGTGCCCACGCGCTGAAGCTGCTCGACGCGGTCGGCAACAAGAATGCCAAGGGCGAATATTATCTGACCGACATCGTCGAGATCGCAGGTGCGCAAGGCCTTGATGTCGTCGCCACCGAGGCCAGTTTCGAGAATGCGCTCGGCATCAACAACCGCGCCGAACTGGCCCAGGCCGAAGGCATCTGGCAGGCACGTCGCCGCCAAGAGGCGATGCTGTCGGGCGTGACGCTGATCGCGCCGGAGACCGTGTATTTCTCGCACGACACCGAGATCGGCGCCGACACCGTCGTCGAGCCCAATGTCTGGTTCGGCCCGGGCGTGAAGATCGCCGGCGGCGCCAAGATCCATGCCTTCAGCCATATTGAAGGCGCGACCATTGCCGCGAACTGCGATGTCGGGCCGTTCGCGCGCTTGCGGCCGGGTGCCGATCTTCGGAACAAGGCAAAGGTCGGCAATTTCTGCGAGGTCAAGCAGGCTGTTATCGAGGAAGGCGCCAAGGTCAACCATTTGACCTATATCGGCGATGCCCGCGTCGGCGCGGGCGCCAATATCGGCGCCGGCACCATCACCTGCAATTATGATGGCTTTTCGAAATTCTTTACCGATATCGGCGAGGGCGCCTTTGTCGGCTCGAACTCCTCGCTGGTGGCGCCCGTATCGATCGGCAAGGGCGGCTACATCGCTTCCGGCAGCGTGATCACCGAAAGCGTGCCCGACGATGCGCTGGCCTTCGGCCGCGCCCGCCAGAAGACGATCCCCGGCAAGGGCAAGGAATTGCGCGAGCGTTTCGCTTCGGCTGCGGCGGCGAAGAAGAAGGCGGCCGGCGCCGATCACTAGCGGTCAGTTGGCCGGCGCCGTATCTCGACCGAAAGTGGCGGTCACCTCGATCTTGCCGACGATGGCTTTGTTGAAATCATCGAGGTCTTCGGCAGGGATCCAATATTCCAGATGTGCCTTGCTGCCGGCGTGCTCGACCCGGTAGCGGTCGAGAAAGCTTTTCAGCACGGCAAACCGGTCACGAACCCCGCGCCGCTGGCCGGCACATTCCAGTCGCGCGCGATCTGCACTGCATAGGCTTCCGACAGAACCGGATAGAAGATAGGCTGTTCAGGAAGGCGTGGCGGAAATGCCCGCATGTTCGACGCCTCAATGAGTTTCAATTCCTCGGGTCCGATCGGGCGCCAGAGTGTAATGGTGGGCTGAGCTTCATTCATGGCGGAAGCTTAGCCAAATATTGCCGGAGCGAAAACCGGATCGCTGAAAACCGAACAATTGCAGTAACCGGATTGCAAGAGCGGTCTGGCATGGTGCATGCGTTGAGAAGCGTCCGTTACACCGGACGAAATGCAATGTGACTTTCACGGCAGGCCGGCCATCCCTAAATAGCGCTGGTTTTCCATGGGGAATCGGGGACTGTCTGCATGTGCGGTATCGTTGGAATCGTCGGCCACTCGCAGGTTGCGCCGCTCATCGTCGATGCGCTGAAGCGGCTTGAGTATCGCGGTTATGACTCGGCCGGCGTCGCCACCATCGAGCATGGCGAGCTCGCCCGCCGTCGCGCCGAAGGCAAATTGATCAACCTCGAGCGCCGGCTCAAGGAGGAGCCGCTCGACGGCACGATCGGCATCGGCCACACACGCTGGGCCACCCATGGCGTGCCCAACGAGACCAATGCGCATCCGCATTTTTCCGACGGCGTCGCCATCGTCCACAACGGCATCATCGAGAACTTTGCCGAGCTGCGCGACGAGCTGGTCCGCGACGGCTATGCCTTCTCCTCGCAGACCGATACAGAGGTCGTGGCGCATCTGGTGGCGCGCGAGTTGGCCAAGGGGCTGAAGCCGGTCGAGGCCGCGCATCAGGCGCTGAAGCGGCTGGAAGGCGCCTTTGCGCTGGCCATCATGTTCAAGGGCGACGAGGACCTGATCGTCGGCGCCCGCAACGGCCCGCCACTGGCCGTCGGCCATGGCGATGGCGAGATGTTCTTGGGCTCGGACGCCATCGCGCTGGCGCCATTCACCAATTCGATCACCTATCTCGAGGACGGCGACTGGGCGGTGGTGCGCCGCGACAGCGTCGCCATCTTCGACATCGACGGCAAAAAGGTCGAGCGCAAGCGCCAGCAATCGCTGTCGACCTCCTTCATGGTCGACAAGGGCAACCGCCGGCATTTCATGGAGAAGGAAATCCATGAACAGCCCGAGGTGATCTCGCACACGCTGGCGCATTATGTCGATTTCGTCTCCGGCGTTTCGAAGCCGCTCGACCTGCCGTTCGACTTCGCCAAGATCGGCCGGCTGGCGATTTCGGCTTGCGGCACCGCCTATCTCGCCGGCCTGATCGGCAAATACTGGTTCGAGCGCTATGCGCGGCTGCCGGTCGACATCGATGTCGCCTCGGAGTTCCGCTACCGCGAAATGCCGCTGTCGGCCAACGATGCCGCCTTCTTCATCTCGCAGTCGGGCGAGACCGCCGACACGCTGGCCTCGCTGCGTTATTGCCGCAAGGCCGGCATGAAGATCGGCGCCGTCGTCAATGTGCGCGAATCGACCATGGCGCGCGAATCCGACGTCGTGCTGCCGACACTCGCCGGCCCCGAGATCGGCGTCGCCTCGACCAAGGCTTTCACTTGCCAGCTGTCGGTGCTGGCCTCGCTTGCGGTGCGCGCCGGCGTGGCGCGCGGGGTGATTTCGCAGGAGCAGGAAAAGACCCTGGTGCGCGCGCTTTCGGAAGCGCCGCGCTATGCCAACCAGGTGCTCAAGCTCGAAGAGCAGATCGAGCGGATCGCGCGCGAACTGTCGCGCTACAAGGACGTGCTCTATCTCGGCCGCGACACCAATTTCCCGCTGGCCATGGAAGGCGCGCTGAAACTCAAGGAAATCTCCTATATCCACGCCGAGGGCTATGCGGCGGGCGAATTGAAGCATGGGCCGATCGCGCTGATCGACGAGAACATGCCGGTCATTGTCATTGCGCCGCATGACCGCATTTTCGAGAAGACCGTGTCGAACATGCAGGAAGTGGCGGCGCGTGGCGGCAAGATCATCCTGATCACCGACAGCAAAGGGGCGGCGCAGGTGAGCGTCAAGACGATGGAGACGATCATCCTGCCGGACGTGCCGGAAATCATCTCGCCGATCATCTATGCGCTGCCGATCCAGATGCTGGCCTATTTCGCCGCCGTGTTCATGGGCACCGATGTCGACCAGCCGCGCAATCTGGCGAAATCCGTGACGGTGGAATAGGGGGCCCTAACAGGCGCTCTTTAAAAACTTCGCAGTTCCAAACGGCGTCCCGGTTCACTAATGTTGCGCTGCAACCCGCGCCCGGTGAACCATGTCCGATGCTCCCAAGACCTCCGGCATGACCCGGCTGAGAAACTATTTCCTCACGGGCTTCGTCGTCTGTGCGCCGCTGGCGATCACCGCCTACATCGCCTGGTCGTTCATCGGCTGGGTCGATTCCTGGGTAAAGCCCTATATTCCGGCGCGTTACAGCCCCGACACCTATCTGCCGTTTCCGGTCCCGGGGTTCGGGCTGATCGTTGCGCTGATCCTGATCACGCTGATCGGGTTCCTCACCGCCAACATTGTCGGCCGCGCCATTGTCGGTTTTGGCGAGCGCCTGCTTGGCCGCATGCCGCTGGTGCGCGGCATCTATGGCTCGCTGAAGCAGATTTTCGAGGCCGTGCTGTCGAACAAGGGCGACATGTTCCGCCAGGTCGGGCTGGTCGAATATCCGCGCAAGGGCGTGTGGTCGCTGGTGTTCGTCGCCAGCGAGAAGGAAACCGAGATCAATGAGAAGCTCGACCAGGAAGGCGATCCGCTGATCGCCGTGTTCATGCCCTGCACACCGAACCCGACGACCGGCTTCCTGATGTATGTGCTGAAGTCGGACATCGTGCTGCTTGACATGACGATCGAGGACGGCGCCAAGCTGATTGTTTCTGCAGGGCTGGTGGCGCCGGAGGTGAAAAGCAAGATGGTGACGCTGAATGGCGAGCCGATCAACGGAACGGTCGCCAATCCGCCATTAGGGTCTCACCCGGCCCGCAGGAGCCGCACGGCCTCGTCGCGGCCGAACAGATAGAGCAGCAGGCGCAGCGCCTCGCCGCGGTCGGATTGCAGCTCCGGGTCGCGCGACAGGATAAGCCTGGCATCGTCGCGGGCGGCCTCCAGAAGATCGGCATGCGCCTCGATGCGCGCCACCTGGAAACCCGGTGTGCCGGACTGGCGGGTGCCCAACAGCTCGCCTTCACCGCGCAGCTTGAGGTCTTCCTCGGCGATCAAAAAGCCGTCTTCGGTCTCGCGCATCACCGACAGCCGGCGTTTTGCCGTCTCGCCGAGCGGGTCCTTGTAGAGCAGCACGCAAGAGGAGGGCTTGTCGCCGCGCCCGACCCGCCCGCGCAGCTGGTGCAGCTGTGCGAGGCCGAAACGCTCGGCATGCTCGATGACCATGACGGTGGCGTCGGGAACATCGACGCCGACCTCGATGACCGTGGTGGCGATCAGGATGCGGGTTTCGCCCTCCTTGAAGGCGCGCATCGCCTCGTCCTTCTCGGCGCCCTTCATGCGGCCGTGGACAAGGCCGATGCGGTCGCCGAACAGCGGTTTCAGCGAGGCAAAGCGATCCTCGGCCGACATCAGCTTGATCTCTTCGGATTCCTCGACCAGCGGGCAGATCCAGTAGATTTTCTGGCCGCCGGCGACGGCATCCTGCATGCGGGCGACCAGTTCGTCGAGCCGCTCCAGCGGCAGCGTGACGGTGCGGATCGGCTGTCGGCCGGCCGGTTTTTCCGTCAGCTTGGAGACGTCCATGTCGCCGAAGGCGGTCAGCACCAGCGTGCGCGGGATCGGTGTGGCGGTCATCACCAGCATGTCGGGCGCATCGCCCTTGGCGGTGATGGCGAGCCGCTGGTGAACGCCGAAGCGATGCTGCTCGTCGATGACAGCCAGCACCAGATCGTGGAAGGTGACCGTCTCCTGGAACAGCGCGTGGGTGCCGACGACGATGTCGATCTCGCCGCTGGCCAGGCCGGCCAGTGTTTCGGTGCGTTCGCGGCCCTTTTCGCGGCCGGTGAGGATGGCGATGCGCAGCCCGACCTTGGCGGCGAACGGGGCGATCGTCGCCAGGTGCTGGCGCGCCAGGATTTCGGTCGGCGCCATCAGCGCTGCCTGGCCGCCGGCCTCGACGGCGCGCGCCATGGCAAGCAGCGCGACCACCGTCTTGCCCGATCCGACATCGCCCTGCAGCAGCCGCAGCATGCGCTCGGGGTCGGCAAGGTCGGCATTGATTTCGGCCAGCGCGAATTCCTGGCTTGCGGTCAGCGAATAGGGAAGGGCTGCGCGCAGTTTCTCGACGATGCGGCCGTCGCCGACCAGGGGGCGGCCGGACAGGCGGCGGATCTTTGCCCGCACCAGCGCCAGCGAGACCTGGCCCGCCAGCAACTCGTCATAGGCAAGACGCCGCCAGGCCGCACCCTCGATGGAAACATCGATCGGGTCGGCTGGATTGTGGATGCGGGTGAGTGCGTCGGCAAAGGTGGGAAAGGTGTGCCGGCGCATGAAGGCGACGTCCTGCCACTCCGGCAATTCGGGCAGCCGCGCCAACGCCTGGCCGATCGCACGGCGCAGCACCTTGCCGGAGAGACCCGCGGTGAGCGGATAGACCGGCTCGACCAGTGGCAGGTTTTCCGCCTCGCTGGCCAACGCGATGTGGTCGGGGTGGACCATGGTCGGGCGGCCGTTGAACCATTCCATGCGGCCCGAGACCACGACATGCTCGCCGACGGGCATTGCCTTTTCGAGATAGGCGGCGTGCGCATGGAAAAAGGTCAGGCCGATTTCGCCGGTATCGTCATGGGCGTAGACCCTGTAGGGCACCGACCGGTTGCCGCGTGGCGGCGGCTGGTGGCGGTCGATGCGCACGTCGAGGGTAACGATCTGGCCTTCCGCGGAACCGGCGATGCCCGGCCGGCTGCGGCGGTCGATAACGGTATGCGGCAGCACGAACAGAAGGTCGCCCGCGCGGGCCGCGCGATCACCAAGATCAGCCGTGACGACCTTCTCGATCAGCGCGCCGACCTTCGGTCCGACGCCGGCAAGCGAAGTGATCGGAACAAACAGCGGATCGAGGATGGAAGGACGCATGATGTCAGCTTATGTCGCGACGGCTACAGCGCAAGGCTGACAGCCCCTTCTATCCACGCTATATGCGCCGCAGCAAGTGAGGATGCGCCGCAATGACCGGAACGAAACGATCAAGCGAGGGGCTGGACGCCCACCGCCGCAAGCTGTTGTTCCGCTCCTGGCATCGCGGCATGCGCGAGATGGATCTTATCCTCGGCACCTTCGCCGACGCCGAGATCGGCGCCTTGACCGGCGAGGAAATCGAACAATATGAGAGGCTCCTCGACATTTCCGACACCGAATTCCTGCCGCTGATCACCGGTGAACGCCCGATCCCGGCGGATATCGATTGTGCCGTTCTGCAAAAGATCCTGGCGTCACGCCGGACCATGACATTCTGAACAAAAGCAATTCCAGGAAAACGCGAAGCGGTTTTCCCACAGGAATTGTGACAAACAAGACCGTGATTTGATGAGCCTCATCCCCACTATTGGTCTGCCGAAAGGCCGTGCCGGCCAGTTCATCGTCGACGGTGTCGCCGATGGCTATGAGGCCTTCGCGCTGGTGCAGGCCGCGCTTGAAATCGCACCCGACAAGCCGGTGCTGTTCGTGGCGCGCGACGGCCAGCGCCTGCCTGTTATCATCGAGGCGCTGGCCTTCGCCGCCCCCGGCCTGCCGGTGCTGGAACTGCCGGCCTGGGACTGTCTGCCCTACGACCGCGTCTCGCCCGGCTCGGACGCCGCCGCCAAGCGCCTCGACGCGCTGACGGCGATGATCGCGCTGGCGAAGAAGCCGCACCGCGCCGTCATTCTCACCACCGCCAATGCGTTGCTGCAGCGCATTCCGCCGGCCGACCTTGTCGAGGCACAGACCTTTCATGCGAGGCCCGGCAACCAGATCGACATGAACGCGCTGATCGCGCGGCTGGAAACGTCCGGCTTCGAGCGCGTGCCGACAGTGCGCGGCATCGGCGAATTCGCGGTACGCGGCGGCATTCTCGACCTCTTCGCCCCCGGCTGGGCCGAGGCGCTGCGCCTCGATTTCTTCGGCGATACGCTGGAATCGATCCGCGTCTTCGATGCCGCCACGCAGCGCACCACCGGCCAGCGCAAGTCGATGGCGCTGCAGGCGATGAGCGAAGTGGCGCTGACGCCCGAAACCATCAGCCGCTTCCGCCGCTCCTACATCGAAGCCTTTGGCGCGCCGCAGCGCGACGACGGGCTCTATGCGGCAGTAAGCGAGGGCAGGCGGTTCGCCGGCATGGAGCACTGGCTGCCGTTCTTCTACGAGCGGCTGGAGACGGTGTTCGACTATCTACCGGATACGCCTGTCGTTTTCGACCATCTGGCGCATGAGGCCCTGGCCGAGCGCCACACGCTGATCCTCGACCACTATGAAGCGCGCAAGAAGCAGGCCGACGCTGCGCTGAAGGATGCGGTCCCCTACAAGCCGGTGGCGCCGGATCTGCTCTATCTCTCGCCGGAAAACCTGATCGCCTCGCTCGGGCCGCGCGAAGCGATCGACTTCACGCCCTTCGACGCGCCCGATGCCGGCGCGAAAAAGGTCTATCATGCCGGCTCGCGCCATGGCCGCAGCTTTGTCGAGGAGCGCGCCGATCCGAACGTCAACGTCTTCGATGTCGTCGTCAGGCATATCGCCGACGAGCGCGCCGCACGTCGGCGTATTGTCATCGCCGGCTGGACGGAAGGCTCGCTCGACCGGCTTGGCCAGATCCTGGCCGAGCACCATCTCGGCAATCTCAAGCAGGTCGAGACGCTTGCCGAAGCCGAACAGCTCGATCCGGGGCAGGCGGCGCTGGCCGTGCTCCCGCTCGAATCCGGCTTCGAGACCGAAAGACTGGTCGTCGTTGCCGAACAGGATATTCTGGGCGACCGGCTCATCCGGCGTTCGAAGCGCAAGAAGCGCGCATCCGACTTCATTGCCGAGGCCTCGGCCCTGTCGACCGGCGATATCGTCGTTCATGCCGACCATGGCATCGGCCGCTTCATTGGCCTGCGCACCATTGAGGCGGTTGGTGCGCCGCATGATTGCCTGGAAATCCACTACGCCGGCGATGACCGGCTGTTTCTGCCGGTTGAAAACATTGAGCTTCTGTCGCGTTATGGCTCCGACTCCGCCGAGGCGACGCTGGACAAGCTGGGTGGCGGCGCCTGGCAGTCACGCAAGGCCAAGCTGAAGCGGCGCCTGCTCGACATGGCCGGGCAGCTGATCCGTATCGCCGCCGAACGGCAGATGCGCGCAGCACCGGCGCTGGTCCCGGCCGAGGGGCTCTATGACGAGTTTGCCGCGCGTTTCCCTTATGAGGAGACCGACGACCAGCAGACGGCGATCGACTCGGTGCGCGACGACCTCGGCGCTGGCAAGCCGATGGACCGGCTGATCTGCGGCGATGTCGGCTTCGGCAAGACCGAAGTGGCGCTGCGTGCCGCCTTCATCGCGGCGATGGAAGGGTTCCAGGTCGCGGTCGTGGTGCCGACGACATTGTTGTCGCGCCAGCACTTCAAGACCTTTTCCCAGCGTTTCTCAGGCCTTCCCATCCGCGTCGCCCAGGCCTCGCGGCTGGTCGGCGCCAAGGAACTGGCGGAGACGAAGAAGGCTTTGGCCGAAGGGCAGGTCGACATCGTTGTCGGCACCCATGCGCTGCTCGGTTCGTCGATCTCGTTCAAGAATCTCGGCCTGCTGATCATCGACGAGGAGCAGCACTTTGGCGTCAAGCACAAGGAGCGGCTGAAGGATCTGAAGACCGATGTCCATGTGCTGACGCTGTCGGCGACGCCGATCCCGCGCACGCTGCAACTGGCGCTGACCGGGGTGCGCGAGCTGTCGTTGATCGCCACGCCGCCGGTCGACCGCATGGCGGTGCGCACCTTCATCTCGCCCTTCGATCCGCTGGTCATTCGCGAGACGCTGCTGCGCGAGCGTTATCGCGGAGGACACTCCTTCTATGTCGTTCCGCGCATCAGCGATCTCTCGGAAATCCATGAGTTCCTGAAGGAATCCGTGCCCGAACTGAAAGTGGCGGTGGCCCACGGCCAGATGCCACCAGGCGAACTCGACGACATCATGAACGCCTTCTATGACGGCCAGTACGACGTGCTTCTGTCGACGACCATCGTCGAATCCGGCCTCGACATCCCGACCGCAAACACGCTGATCATCCATCGCGCCGACATGTTCGGCCTCTCCCAGCTCTACCAGCTGCGAGGTCGCGTCGGGCGTTCGAAGGTGCGCGCCTATGCGCTGTTCACGCTGCCGGCCAACCGCAAGCTCACCGACACGGCCGAGCGCCGTCTGAAGGTGCTGCAGTCGCTCGACACGCTGGGCGCCGGCTTCCAGCTCGCCAGCCACGATCTCGATATAAGGGGCGCCGGCAATCTCTTGGGCGAAGAGCAGTCCGGCCATATCAAGGAGGTCGGCTTCGAGCTCTACCAGCAGATGCTGGAAGAGGCCGTCGCCGAGGTGAAGGATTCCGGCGAGGTCCAGGATGGCGGCTGGTCGCCGCAGATCGCCGTCGGCACGGCGGTGATGATCCCGGAAAGCTATGTGCCGGACCTGCAGCTCAGGCTGGCGCTCTACCGCCGTCTCGGCGACCTCGAAAACACCGAGGAGATCGATGCCTTCGGCGCCGAGCTGATCGACCGTTTCGGCCCACTGCCGGACGAGGTGAAGCATCTGTTGAAGATCGTCTTCATCAAGGCGCTCTGCCGCAAGGCCAATGTCGAGAAGCTCGACGCCGGACCGAAGGGTGTCGTCATCCATTTCCGCAAGCGCGAGTTCTCCAACCCGGTCGGCCTGGTCAAGTTCATCGGCGAGCAGGGCTCGCTGGCCAAGATCCGGCCGGACCACAGCGTCGTCTTCACCCGCGACTGGCCGACAGCGGAGAAACGGTTGGCGGGCTCGGCGGTGGTCATGACGCAGTTGGCGCGTCTGGTGGAGAAGGCGGCCTGAGGACCATTGATATTCAGGTGACGCCGGCCTGACCTGAATCTCAACGCACTCAGCACCGCTAGCGCATTCGCCAGCGCTGAAATTCCGGTCTAGAATAGGAAATCGGCTTCGTGTATGGGAGCCGCCAACCCATATAGGGGCGGAAATGGCGGGCGAGGGTGCCCGCCGGAAAGAGTGTTGGGTGCAGCGATGACGAAATGGTCGCCGAATTCGTGGAGAGCAAAGCCGATCAAGCAGGTTCCTGCCTATCCGGACCTTGCCGCGCTGAAGAACACCGAAGCCCAGCTCGCCACCTTCCCGCCATTGGTCTTTGCCGGTGAGGCACGCAAGCTGAAGAAGCAGCTCGCGGCCGTCGCTGCCGGCGAAGCCTTCCTGCTCCAGGGCGGCGATTGCGCCGAGAGCTTTGCCGAGCATGGCGCCGACAACATCCGCGACTTCTTCCGTGTCTTCCTGCAGATGTCGGTCGTGCTGACCTTCGCTGGCGCGCAGCCGGTGGTGAAGGTCGGACGCGTCGCCGGCCAGTTCGCCAAGCCGCGCTCGTCCGACAATGAGACCAAGGGCGAGGTGACGCTGCCGAGCTATCGCGGCGACATCATCAACGGCATCGAATTCGACGCCAAATCGCGTATTCCGGATCCCGCACGCCAGGAAATGGCCTATCGCCAGTCGGCGGCGACGCTCAACCTTCTGCGCGCCTTCGCGCAGGGCGGCTATGCCAACCTGGAGAATGTGCATAGCTGGATGCTCGGCTTCGTCTCCGACAGCCCGCAGGGCGAGAAATACGAGTCGCTCGCCAACCGCATCACCGAGACGATGGACTTCATGAAGGCCGTCGGCATCACTTCGGAAACCAATTATGCGCTGCGCGAGACCGATTTCTACACCAGCCACGAGGCCTTGCTGCTCGGTTATGAGGAAGCACTGACCCGCGTTGATTCGACCTCCGGCGACTGGTATGCCACGTCAGGCCATATGATCTGGATCGGCGACCGCACGCGCCAGCCCGATCATGCCCATGTCGAGTATTGCCGCGGCATCAAGAACCCGCTCGGCCTGAAATGCGGCCCGTCGCTGACCGCTGACGGCTTGCTGGAGCTGATCGACCTGCTCAACCCCGAGAACGAGCCCGGCCGGCTGACGCTGATCGCCCGCTTTGGTTCGGACAAGGTCGCCGACCATCTGCCGAAGCTGGTGCGCGCGGTGCAGAAGGAAGGCCGCAGCGTGGTCTGGTCGTCGGACCCGATGCATGGCAACACGATCGAGGCGGCCGGCTACAAGACGCGGCCGTTCGACCGCATCCTGAAGGAAGTGCAGACCTTCTTCGAGGTGCACCGCGCCGAAGGCACGCATCCGGGCGGCATCCATGTCGAGATGACCGGCAAGAACGTCACCGAATGCACGGGCGGCGCGCGCGCCATCACGGCCGAGGAATTGCAGGACCGCTACCACACCCATTGCGACCCGCGCCTCAATGCCGACCAGGCGATCGAACTGGCCTTCCTGGTGTCGGACCTCTTGAAGAAGAGCCATCCGGTGCAGCACAGGCAGGCCGTCAACGGCTGATACCGACCAATGACCCGATTAAGGAAAGGCGCTGGAGAAATCCGGCGCCTTCTTCGTTTTAGCTCACGTTTGTGTTCTCGGCAGCTGCCAGCGCGATCAGCTGATAGAAGGCGTCAGTCCTTCTTGTAGAGCAGCCAGCTCTTGCCGGCGCGGCCGGCCATCGTCGAATGCTTGGTGACGCGGTTGCGGCCGCTCACTTTCGAACGGTAGAGCGCCCGGTCGGCCTTGGTGTAGAGGTCTTCCGGGCCTTCGGCCTCGGATGCCATGCAGATGCCCATCGAGACGGTGACGGTTCCGTAATTCATGCCGGTCTGGCTGCTGGTGAACGGCGTCTGCTCGATCAGGGCGCGAATGCGCTCGGCGATCTCGTAGGTGGCGTCTTCGCTGGCGCCCTCGATGATCAGCGCGAACTCCTCGCCGCCGGTGCGGGCGACGAACATGTCGCCGCGAATGCTGGTCTGGAAAATCTCGGCGATGATCTGGATGATCTTGTCGCCGACAGGATGGCCGTAGCGGTCGTTGATGTCCTTGAACCGATCGATGTCGGCAAGGATCAAAGCATTGAACAGGATACCCTTGTTGCTGTTGTAGATCCGGGTGATTTCCTTGTCGAAGGCGCGGCGGTTCCGGATCTGGGTCAGCGGATCCGTATCGGCCAGCCGCTTGTATTCCTCCAGCTTCGACTTGACGCTTTCGAGTTCGGCCGTCTTGTCGCTGAGCGTCGAGGCGATCTGCTTGCCGTGATCGATCGTCGAATTGGTGGCAACGGCCATGGCGTTGGCGATTTTTTGCAGGAGATCCTGGGAGAGCAGGCTGCGGCCACTCAGGCCGTTCGATGTCTCGTCGAGGATCCTGCCGTATTTTTCGATGTGGCTGCGTTCGCTGCGCAGCAGCGCCGCGACCTCCTCGAGTTCCCGGGCGATGACGTCCCGCGCATGCTCGACGATGCCGGGGCCGTGGTTCTGGGCAAAGAAGGCGCGTCCGATCTTATCCAGCTCATCCTGCGTCGGCCGGCTGCTCAGTGACACGACGGCGAGGCTGAGCTCGCGGTTGGTGCCGCTCAATGCCTCGTAGAAGATTTCGTAGTTGCGCGGCAGGCCGAGGACGCCAAGCTGGCGCATGGTGGCAACAACCGTGGCTGCGATGTCGGTGCTTCGTTCGGTCGTGGCGGCTGCCGGCTGCATGTCTGATCCACTCTTCCCCTCGGATCCCAGCGCGGAATTTGCGGGTTCCGTTGATCGCCGACATGGGGAGCGCGACCCGATAGCCCAGAACGTCTTGCGAAGAGACGCGTCCCCACCCGCCATCTTCGCTTGGTGTGACCATAGATGCGGTAGCGCTAAAGTTTCCTTAATGCGCACGACTTCCACAGGTTTTTCTCTACCTATGGCTGTAGAAGCATATATTTTGTACCACCGTCGCGGGACAACACCCAGTTTGGCGGTTTTGACTTCGAGATCCGCGTGTTGTGCTGATGGAAATGAAACTTGAATTTCAAATTTGTCACGCCGATCGATGTCGCATTTGCTTGCGCGCGACCACGGCAAAGCTGGAATCCTGGCGACGATGCTGGACGAGGTTTCTTCAGGGAGTACCGAAATGAGCGATAGTCACCAGGGATCATGCCTGTGCGGCGCGGTCCGCTTCCGGACAAAGGGAGCATTGCGCGGCGTCGTCTACTGTCATTGCTCGCAATGCAGGAAGCAAAGCGGGCATTTCTATGCCGCGACCAACGTCGCCGACGCCGACATCGTAATCGAAGGCACGGAAAGCATCACCTGGTATGAAGCGTCCGCTTTCGCCGGGCGCGGCTTCTGCAAGACATGCGGGTCCGTACTTTTCTGGAAGCCAAGGACTCAAGACTATATTTCGGTCATGGCGGGAGCGTTCGACAAGCCGACAGGTCTCAAGGGCGACTGTCATATCTTCGTCGGCGACAAGGGCGACTATTATTCGATCGACGACGGGCTGCCGCAGTTTGAAAAGTCGACGCCTTCGATAGCGGTCGCTGAATGAATTTTGGACGAGACGCCTTATTCCCTTGATCGGGCCGTTGCTTTATCTCGTGCCGGTAATTCGGAAAGAGGTTTGGGCATGCAGCGGCTGATTGACGCTTTTTTCAATTCGGTGCGGGCGTTTCGCAAGCTGGCCGCCAGCGAGAAGGCTTTCCAGCAGGAGCTGATGCTGCTGGTGCTCGCCTTGCCGGCGGCGTGGTTCGTTTCGGTCTCCTGGCGTGGTTATGCCTTGCTGATCGGGGCGGTGCTGCTGCTGATCATGGTCGAGGTGCTGAACACCGGCATCGAGGCGGCCTGCGATGCCTTCAGCCGCGAGTTCAATGTCGACATCCAGCTGGCCAAGGATTGCGGTTCGCTGGCGGTGCTGATCTCCGTGGTCATCGTCGCCGGCGTCTGGGGCATCGCGCTGATCGAACGGATCACCGGCTTTCCGATCTGACCTTCCGAGCGAGGCCGGCGGCATCACTGCTCCCGGCGACGCTCCCGCTTGGCGATGTGGCGGGCGACAAGCCAGGCCAGCGCGGCCACCGTCAGGCCGATGCCGAGCCCGATGAACAGCCGCTCGTGGCGCATCAGCGCCTGGCCGACGAAATGCTCGGCGCCCAGCCCGAAGACATAACCGATGGTGCTGAACAGCACCGCCCAGATCACCGATGAGATGGCGTTGAGGATGACGAAGCGGGGTGCTGCTATGGTCGACAGGCCGGCCGCGATGCCGCCGACCAGGCGCATGCCATAGACATAGCGGTTCGACAGCACGAAGATGTCGGGATGGGTATTGAGCAGACGGTAGGCGCGGCGGAAGCCGGGCCGCCTGCGTAGCCTGACGACCTGACGGTTGTCGGCGAAACTTCTGCCCAGGATGAAGAAGCAGGTGTCGCCGACGAAGGCGCCGAGCGCCGCCGCGACAATGGCATGCCACAGCACGAAAACATGCTGGTGGGCGAAGAAACCGCCGAGAATGGCAGCACTTTCCCCTTCGGCGACACAGCCGAGAAAGACGGCAAGCAGCCCATACTGTTCGATAAAATGATGGATCGCTTCGGTCATGAGGCCGACTGCTGCCGCGCCAGCCTCTCGTCGATGCTCTTGACCGCTTCCGCCAGCCGCACGATCTCGTCGCGCATGCCGATGATCTGGCTGTGGCGCAGTTCATCCAGCTTTTCGTGCAGCGCCATGATCTCGATCTCGGCCTTCAGATTGACCTCGTAATCGTGGGCGGCATCGATGCGGTCGCGTTCGGTCTGGCGGTTCTGCGCCATCATGATCACCGGCGCCTGCAAGGCGGCGACCATCGACAGCACCAGATTGAGGAAGATGAACGGGTAGGGGTCGAAGGCGTCGCGCGTCAAAAGCCAGACATTGCCGCTGGTCCATAGGATCAGGAAGGCGATGAAGCCCAGGATGAAGGACCAGGAGCCGCCGATGCGGGCGATCGTATCGGCAAGGCGGTCGCCAAAGGTCTGGTGGAAAGCGACCGCCTTGTTGGTGTCCCTGGAGATCGTGGTGCGCTCGAGCGTTGATTGCAGCACCCGGCTCTCCAGCTGGCTGAGGCCGTCCGGCCGTCGCTTGAGCCAGCGGTTCGCCAGGTCGTCGATTGTCTTGTTCATGGCCGTCTCCGTCGTCAGTGGAGATAGACGTAGAGGCTGCCGCCTCTCGCGGGAAGTGTTACATTCAGGCCAACACCGAGGGACCCATGGCCGATTTCCAGAAAATTCGCCTGCGCGCGGCAAAACGCAAGGGCGGCGAGGCGGAGCTGGCAACGCTGCTCGGGCCTGTGCCCGACAATGCCGCGGTCGCCGACATTCCGGACGATCGCATTCTCTCGACCATGGCCGAGCGTATCTTTGCCGCCGGTTTCGTCTGGCGCGTCATCGAGCAGAAATGGCCCGGTTTCGAGGAGGCGTTTCTGCGCTTCGAGCCGAAGCGGCTGCTGTTCCAGCCTGACGACTTCTGGCACGATCTGACTTCCGACCAGCGTATCGTGCGCAACCCGCAGAAAATCAAATCCGTGCGCGACAACGCCGCCTTTGTCGAACGCGTGTCGAAGGAGCATGGCGGCTTCGGTGAATTCCTTGCCAACTGGCCTGCCGGCGACCAGGTCGGGCTGATGGCCTATCTCGGCAAGCATGGCAGCCGGCTGGGCGGCAATACAGGCCAGTATTTCCTGCGCTGGCTGGGCTGGGATGCCTTCGTCATCTCGGCCGACATGGCGGCGGCGCTTTGCGACGCCGGCCTCGACATTGCCGAAAGCCCGACCTCGAAGAAGGACCTCGACAAGATCCAGGCCCAGATCAATCAATGGGTGGCGGACACAGGCCTGCCGCGGCGACACATTTCGCGCATCCTGGCGATGTCGATCGGCGAGAACCATTCTCCGCAGTCGCTGCGCGAATATATGGGCGACGACTGATCGACGGTCCCAACACGACTGATGACGAATGACGTCTGTCATTCGGTCGGAGTTGGTCCAAGCGAACGCCATTGCGAGGCGAATTTTGCCGCGCTAAGTCAGCAGGCATGACCAAGAAGCCCGACATACTGCGCATCGCGATCGCCCAGCTCAATCCGACCGTCGGCGATGTCGCCGGCAATCTCGCCAAGGCCCGCGAGGCGAGGGCGGATGCCGCGCGCCAGGGCGCCGATCTCGTGCTCTACACCGAGCTTTTCCTTGCCGGTTACCCACCTGAAGATCTGGTGCTGAAGCCGGCCTTCCTGAAGGCTTGCGAAAAGGCGGCGCAGGAGTTTGCCGCCGATACATCGGATGGCGGCCCCGGCGTGATCATCGGCACGCCGCTGAAGCGCAAGAGCGGCACGCACAATTCGATCATCGTCGCTGATGGCGGCAAGATCATCGCCGAACGCTACAAGCTCGACCTGCCGAATTATGGCGAGTTCGACGAGAAGCGCGTGTTCCAGGCTGGACCCGAGATCCAGGGACCTGTCAATTTCCGTGGCGTGCGCATCGGAATTCCGATTTGCGAGGACATCTGGGGCGATGTCGGCATCTGCGAATCGCTGGCGGAAAGCGGGGCGGAAATCCTGCTGGTGCCGAACGGCTCGCCTTACTATCGCGCCAAAATCGATGTCCGCTACCAGGTCGTCATTCGCCAGATCATCGAATGCGGGCTGCCGATCACCTATGCCAATCAGCTTGGCGGCCAGGATGAGCTGATCTTCGACGGCGCGTCGTTTGCCATCGGCGCCGACAAGACATTGGCTTTCCAGATGAGTCAGTTCGAGGAAGCGGTCGACGTCGTCACATGGAAGCGCGGGGAGGACGGCTGGGTCTGTTCGGAAGGGCCGATGTCGAAGATCCCGGAGCGGGAGGAGGCCGACTATCGCGCCTGCATGCTGGGCCTGCGCGACTACGTCAACAAGAACGGCTTCAAGAATGTGGTGCTCGGCCTGTCCGGCGGCATCGATTCGGCGATCTGTGCCGCCCTTGCCGTCGACGCGCTCGGCGAAGAGCGGCTGCGCGCGGTGATGATGCCCTATCGCTACACCTCGAAGGATTCGCTCAAGGACGCCGAGGATTGCGCCCGGGCGCTCGGCTGCCGCTATGACATCGTGCCGATCTTCGAGCCGGTCGAAGGTTTCCTGCATGCGCTGACGCAGCTCTTCGAGGGCACCAAGGAAGGCATCACCGAGGAAAACCTGCAGAGCCGCGCGCGCGGCACCATCCTGATGGCGATCTCCAACAAGTTCGGCTCGATGGTGGTTACGACAGGCAACAAGAGCGAAATGTCGGTTGGCTATGCGACGCTCTATGGCGACATGAATGGCGGCTTCAACCCGATCAAGGATCTCTACAAGATGCAGGTCTACGCGCTGTCGCGCTGGCGCAACAGCCATGTGCCGCCGGGCGCGCTCGGACCCTCGGGCGAGGTCATTCCGAAGAACATCATCGACAAGGCGCCGTCGGCGGAATTGCGCGAGAACCAGACGGACCAGGATTCGCTGCCGCCCTATCCGGTGCTGGACGACATCCTCGAATGCCTGGTCGAGAACGAGATGGGCGTCGACGACATTGTCGCGCGCGGCCATGACCGGGCGACGGTGACGCGCATCGAACACCTGCTCTACATCGCCGAATACAAGCGCCGGCAGGCGGCACCAGGGGTGAAGATCACCCGGAAGAATTTCGGCCGCGACCGCCGCTATCCCATCACCAACCGCTTCAGGGATCGTGGGTAAGCGCGTTCGTCCGCTGGGCGAAAATACGCGGTGCCGCGGGGCGAGGATACAGCATGCCGGACTGTGAGATCAGCTTCGACCTCGCGCGGATCGACTTTCGCGCGACCTCCGACCTGTTGATGGCGAGCTATTGGGGGACTGGACGCAGCGATGAGTTTCATCACCGGGCCTTCGCCAATTCGCTCTGCGCCGCCGCCTACATCGATGGCAAGCAGGTCGGTTTCGGCAGGGCGATCACCGACCGCACGGTGTTCGCCTATCTCGCCGACATCATCGTCTGGCCGCAGAATCGCGGGCAGGGCATCGGCCAGCGGCTGGTGCAGGCACTCATCGATCATCCCGAGCTCGGCAGCGTCTCGCACTGGAGCCTGTCGACCGGTGATGCGCATGGGGTCTACGAAAAGCTGGGCTTTAAGGCATCGACCGACGGCCGATACATGCGCCTGGACCGCGCGGTCCAGTGACCGGAACGCGGCGAAAGCTTCCGCCGCCGTTGTTGCAAAATAATCGCAGTGCTTGGACCAGATACGCTTTTGGGCAGGGCTCGTCTTGGCGATGCATCGGAGCGTCTCTATAAGAACCATTCCGCGATTCATTTGCGGGAGGTCCGAATGGCAGTATTTAAAATGGTAATGCGAGGCCGCGAAGCCTAGGTCTCATCAGGCGCCGCGCGAAGGTCCGTCCTTCGCATCGGCGCCGGTTTGAGCACAGGCTTATGCCGATGCCGGTCGCCGCCCGATTACGGGCGTGACGCCAAAATATGCCACTCCGCTTCTGGGCAATCATTGGCCCCTTGCGCGGCTTCTTCAATTTTTCGACCTTATTGGGATCGGGCGCATTTGTGCCCGAATGACATCATGGCTCATTTCAAGATCGATTTGCGCGCGAGCGCCTTTCGCAGCGTTCTTGGTTTCACGCTCACCCATTGGCGGCGCCAGCCCTGGCGGCTTTCGCTGATCATGGGTGGTTTCCTGCTGTCGACGCTGGCCGACGTCCTGACGCCGCTCTATTCCGGCAGACTGGTCGACGCCGTCGCCAGCAGCGCCGGCGCGAACGCCGTCGCCTGGAATGCCGCGATGACGGCGTTTTCGATATTGATGGCGCTTGCCTTGACGGGCGTCGTGCTGCGCAACCTGGCGTTCATGGGTATAGTCGAACTGACGCTGAAGATGATGGCTGACATCGCCGCCGATGCCTTCCATCGCGTCCAGCGCTTTTCCACCGACTGGCACGCCAACAGCTTCGCCGGCTCGACCGTGCGCAAGGTGACGCGCGGCATGTGGGCGCTCGACCTGCTCAACGACACCATCCTGATCGCGTTGCTGCCGTCCGTCGTCATGCTCGTCGGCTCGACGCTGCTGCTCGGCTGGTTCTGGCCGCTGATGGGCGTGGTCGTTGCCGCAGGCTCGGTGCTGTTCATCATGGTGACGGCGATGCTGTCGCTTGGCTATGTCGCGCCGGCGGCGCGGCTCGCCAACACCTGGGACACGCGCCTTGGCGGTTCGCTCGCCGATGCGGTGAGCTGCAACGCCGTGGTCAAGGGCTTTGGCGCCGAGGAGCGCGAAGAGCGGCGCCTTGCCAAGGTGGTCGCCAAATGGCGGGCGCGCACGCGGCGCACCTGGGTGCGCGGCACCATCAACGGCACCACGCAAGGGGCGCTGCTGCTGGTCATGCGCGCGGCCGTCATCGGCCTGTCGCTGCTCTTGTGGTCTTGGGGTCAGGCGAGCGCCGGCGACGTTGCCTTCGTGCTAACCTCGTTCTTTGTGCTGCAGGGCTATCTCAGGGATATCGGCACGCATATCCGCAATCTGCAGCGTTCGATCAACGACATGGAGGAACTGGTCGATTTCCAGTCCGAACCGCTCGGCATCGAGGACCGGCCCGGCGCCAGGCCGATCCGGATCACGCAAGGGTCGATCAGCTTCGACAGGGTCACCTTTCACTACGGCAATCACCGGTCGCCGCTCTATCGCGACTTTTCGGTCGATATCGCGCCGGGTGAACGCGTCGGACTCGTCGGTCACTCCGGTTCGGGCAAGACGACCTTCGTCAAGCTGATCCAGCGGCTCTATGACGTCAATGCGGGCAGGATCCTGGTCGACGGCCAGGATATCTCTCAAGTGGCGCAGGCGTCGCTGCGCGGGCAGATCGCGATCGTCCAGCAGGAGCCGATCCTGTTCCATCGCTCGCTGGCCGAAAACATCGCCTATGCCAGGCCGAGCGCGACGCAGGAAGAGATCGAGCATGCCGCTAGGCTGGCGAGCGCGCATGATTTCATCTCCAGCCTGCCGAAAGGCTATGGCACGTTGGTCGGCGAACGCGGCGTCAAACTGTCGGGGGGCGAGCGGCAGCGTGTGGCGATCGCGCGCGCTTTCCTGGCCGATGCACGCATCCTGATTCTGGACGAGGCGACATCGAGCCTCGATTCGGAATCGGAGGTGCTGATCCAGCAGGCGATGGAGCGGCTGATGGTCGGCCGCACCACGCTGGTCATCGCGCACCGGTTGTCGACGGTGCGGGCGCTCGACAGGCTGCTGGTCTTCGATCGCGGCAACATTGTCGAGGAAGGCTCGCACGACGAGCTGATCCGGCTGAAGGGCGGCATCTACCGCCGCCTGTTCGAGCGTCAGGCGCTCGAACTGACCAAGGGACTGGTCATCTGACCTGAGATGGCCTCCGGCATCGGCCGGAGGCCATCTCCCTCAGGCGCTGTCAGCTGGACTGACCTGCGCGGCATGTGGCATCCCCACGGTTTAGACGTTTTTTACGATGCCGGACTACAACACGCCTTTTCTACCACTGGTTGTTGTATGTTTACGCAAAGGCAATCCAGGGATAGTAGGCTCGTACCCTTGGGATCAGACTGGCCAGCGCAGGACTTCGACTTCACGATGCATCTTGCTTCCGAAGATACCGGAATGGAAAAGCTGGCTGCGCCGTCCGTGCTGGCAACTCAGCACGGCACGGTTCGGCCACTCGCCGCCGAAGATCTCGAGCGGGTCGCCGCACTCTTCCTGACCAAGTTTCGCCGTCGGCGACGTCACCTCCTCGATCGGGCGATCGCTGAGGTGGCCGAGTATATGAGGAAGATCTATCTCGCCCCTACCGACCAGTCCGGCGCGAGCAGCGCTCTTGTCCAGATCAACCCGCAGGGCGATCTGGGTGGCTTCCTCGGTGTCCTGAAAGCCTGCTACGAGCTCAACGGAGCGGTGCTGAATGCCGCGATCATCGGTCCGCTCATGGCCGACACCGGCACCGATCACGGTTCGGCCGGACCGCAATTGCTGCGTGCCGTGCATCAAGGCGAATTCGATCTGCACCTGACCGATTCGGCCAACCGTGTATCCCTGGCATTCGCGCGCCCGATGAAATACCAGCTCCTGCCAACCCATTGCCTGGGATGGACCCGCATTTTCCGCCCGGCCGCGGTGGCGTCCGCCGTGGTTCGCGGCAGATGGCCGGGCCTGTCTCGCTTCGTACTCGATCCCTGCGCCAGGGCATTCGATCCTTTTACGAGAAAAAGGTTCGAACCGACCGTCCAGCATTCCTCGTCACATCGCGTCCATCGGCAGCCGATGGACGCCGCGCAATTTGCGGAGCGGCTGCCGACGATTGTGTCCGATTACGCGCTGCGGCCGCGCTGGCAGGATGATGAGCTGCTGCGGCTGCTCGCGCTGGCGGCCGAGAAACGGGCCGACGGCCCCCTTCACTTTAGTGGAACCTACGACGAAGCCGGTAAAATGCTTGGTTGCTACGCTTTCTACGGTCAGGCCGGCGGCATCGCGAACCTGTTGCAGATCCAGTCCTCTGGGCCTCACTGGGGCGCGACGCTTGATAGCCTGATCGAGGAGGCATGGAATATGGGCTGTGCGGGCATTATCGGGCAGACGCAGAACAGGTTCATGCCGCAGCTCTTCAGCTACAAGAATGTTTTCTTCCGCTATGCCGGGGGGACGATGGTGCGCTCGCGCATCCCCGAGGTCGCGCAAGCGGTCCGTTCTGGCGACATCTTCATCGGTGGGTTGATGGGCGATCGCTGGACCCGCCTCAGTTCAGATGATTTCGGCCGCTGATCGCTTTCAACCAGCTGTTCTGATCGGATAAGGGCCATGCGTCTCGCAGGGCGCTAGTCTTTTCATCGCGCGCATCATGTTCTATGTGTGCCGACCAGTGCGGGGGCGCATCTTGTCAATCACAAAGGCATCCGGTACGCCCCGCTCATGACAGTTACCGTTCGTTTCGCCCCGTCGCCGACCGGCCGCATCCATATCGGCAATGCGCGCACCGCTCTGTTCAACTGGCTGTTTGCGCTCAACAACAAGGGCCGCTTCATCCAGCGCTTCGACGACACCGACATTGGCCGCTCGAAGCAGGAATTCGCCGACGCCATCCTCTACGACCTACATTGGCTGGGCATTTTCCCGGATGCCACCGAATATCAGTCGCGGCGCTTCGAGGTCTATGACGCGGCGGTCGAGCGGCTGAAGGCGGCTGGCGTTCTCTACGCCTGCTACGAAACGCCGGAAGAACTCGATCTGAGGCGCAAGGTGCGCCGTACGCGCGGCCTGCCGCCGGTCTATGGCCGCGAGGCCTTGGCGCTGACACATGAGCAGGTAGCCGAATACCAGGCCGATGGCCGCCGGCCGCACTGGCGCTTCCTGCTTCCCAATTTCACCGGCGATCCGCTGCAGCCCGAACGCACCGAGGTTCATTGGAAAGACCTGGTGCGTGGCGAGGAAACGGTCGATCTCGCTTCGCTCTCCGACCCAGTGCTGGTGCGCGAGGACGGCACCTATCTCTACACGCTGCCATCCGTCGTCGACGACATCGAGATGGGCGTCAGCCACGTCATCAGGGGTGACGACCATGTCACCAACACCGGCGTGCAGATCGCCTTGTTCAAGGCGCTGGGCACCGAGCCGCCTGTCTTCGGCCACCACAATCTCTTGACCACCGTGTCAGGCGAGGGGCTCTCGAAGCGCACCGGGGCACTCTCCATCGAAAGCCTGCGCGAGGATGGCATCGAGCCGATGGCCGTCGCGTCGCTCGCCGTGCTGGTCGGCACTTCGGAGAATGTCGCGGCCGCGCATGATCTCACCGAACTTGCCGGCCATTTCGACCCGGCCGCGACCTCGAAATCATCGGCCAAGTTCGATCCGGACGAACTGTTCGTGCTCAACCGCGTGCTGATGCACCACATGCCGTTCGACGAGGCGCGCGACAGGCTGATGGTGCTGGGCATCTCGGGCGAACAGGCCGAGCCGTTCTGGCTGGCGGTGCGCGGCAATCTCGACCGGCTCGCCGATGCGGTGGGCTGGTGGCGCATCCTGCGCGAGGGGCCGCAGGACAGACCGGAGTTCTCCGACGACGATCGTGACTTCCTCGGACAGGCTTTCGAAGTCTTGCCCGAAGAGCCCTGGAACGGAACCGTCTGGAAGGACTGGACCGGCAAGATCAGGGAAGCGACCGGGCGCAAGGGCAAGGGGCTGTTCATGCCGCTGAGGCTTGCCCTTACTGGACTGCCTTCGGGGCCGGAGCTTGCAGATTTATTGCCGCTGATGGGTCGGGAAGGAACGTTGGCCCGACGACCCTGACCTTGCGCTGCTCCGGCGGTAGTGCGGATACGGGCGACGTCACCGGCTTGGCGGAAAGCCGTTTGACAGCCTCGCGGTCGAGCCCGCCCTCCCTGTTGGCCAGGGTCTCCGGGTCGGCGCCCGGATCGGGCTTGGAGGCCGGCACGGGAACCAACGGTGCCGCCTCCGTTTCCGGCAGCGACTGTTGCGGAGGCGGAGGGTTGCCGCCGATGATCTGAAAATTCTGCGCGGCATTGCAGCCGCAGGCCGGCGGCCGCGACATGTTGGACTGCTTGTAGAGATAGGCGGTCGGCAACTCGCTGTAGGGCCTGCCGGTGACCGATGACGTCATCGAAGCCGAATCGTCATCCATGCCGCGCGAATAGAAGACCTGCATCTCGGTGCCGGGGCAGCTCGATTCGCAATTCTTCTGGTCGCGCTCGAAGTCGCCGACCGAGGCGGCATTCGACATCGGGAAGAAATAACCGTCGCAGGTGCGCACGCATGTGGTGTGGAACTCGCCGCCGGTGCCCGGAACGTCCGGAATGCCGGGCAGGTTCAGGACGCCGCGGACATTGCGTTCCTCGCTGGGATCGTCCGGCTGGTCAAGCGTATCGCTCTGCTGATTGCCGAAAAGCTGGTCGAACAGGTCGGCCTTGCCGTCTTGTTCTCCACGGTCGGCTTCCTGCAGCGGCGCACGGCGCGGCGCAACCGTGTCGTCGCGGCAGCCATTGGCGTCAAGCGCGGCCAGGATGCGGCCACGGTCGCGACGCGAGCCGCCGCCACCGGCGAGTTGGGCACGCTTAGCCTGGAGACTGTCGAGATTGGCGTTCATGCGGTCGATGGTGGCGTTGAGCCCGGCGCATCGATTGATGTTGCGGGAAAACAGCGAAAACCCGCAACCGGCACTGTCCGCTTGGTCGCGGGCCTTGGAGATTTGTTCGCGCTGCCGATCGATCGCGGCATCGTATTTGCGGATCATTGCCGGACCACCACCGCCGCCACGCGAAGCCGCAGCAAGATCGGCCTCCAACTGACGGCAAACCCGCGACGCCGCCTGTGGTTCGGTGATGGTGGCGCCGGACAGCAGCAGGCCAAGCAGCATGGCAGCATGCGCCCGCTTCAACCCTCCGCTTGTCATCCGCCTCAATCCCGCTGGCTTGTGCTCGCCAAACTACCCCGTTGCCGGTTAATCGTCTATTTCGGATGCGGTCCGGTACTCGGCCGAAAGCCTTGGATCGCGGCGGCGTGCGGGTTCAATCAGCCGGAAGCGACAAGGCACGGCAGATCACTCCACCGATTGTCAGAACTTGTAGTTCATACCGATCTTGACCGCGTTGAACGTGTTGTCGAACGTGGTGTTGGAGTTCGGGGCATAGTCGATGGTCTGGTCCCGCAGGTCGACATATTGATATTCGAATTTTGCCGACCAATGGTCCGTGATCGCTTGCTCCAGTCCGGCGCCGATGGTCCAGCCAACCTTGGTGTTCTTCTCGGAAAAGGTGTCAAACGGACCGTCAACATACCGGTTCTCGACGCTTCCGAACGCCAGCCCGCCAGTGCCGTAGATCAGCGTGCGATCGAATGCATAGCCTGCCCTGGCGCGCAGCGTTCCAAACCAGTCCACCTTGGTATCGTAACGGTCGCCCAGGCCGGAGGTGATCTCGTCGGAGTGCCCCTTGATGTCGGCTCCGGAAACATCGGCCTCGACGCCGAGAACGGCGGAGTTGATCTGGTAGTTGTAGCCGATCTGCACGCCGCCCAGGAAACCGTCGGTATCGTAATCCTGCGAGCCTCGGATTGTCGGGGTGTTGGGCAAATTGTAAGTCGCGTCGGTCTTGCCGAAACCATAGCCGATCTGCCCGCCGACATAGACGCCTGACCAGTCATGGGCGGTTGCGGGCTCGGCACTGATGGCATCCGCGGCCAGAGCTTGTCCGCCGATCAGCGACAGCAATGCGGACGCGAGCAAGAGGCCCTTCATGACGTCCTCGCCGTCAAATCAGATGCGCAACCATATCAGGTCGGCTTCCCCCGCGAAATCCGCTTCCGGCCAACGCCGAATTTCCGCAATCGCAAGTTGCCGGTCCGCAACACCCCGGTTTGCAACGAGTTGTTGCCGGCATATGAGAGCACTGGCCTGGAAGACCAGGTCGAGCCTGCTGGCGGCTTCGGCCTAGTCCAGATTGGCGATGGCCTGCGCCTTGTGCGCGGCCTCGACCACTGCGAGCGCCGTCATGTTGACCACGCCGCGCGACGTGACCGAGGGCGTCAGTATGTGCGCCGGCTTGTCGGTGCCGAGCAGGATCGGGCCGACATGCAGCGCATCCATCATGGCGCGCAGGGCCGTCAGCGTGATGTTGGCCGAATCGAGGTTCGGGAACACCAGCAGATTGGCTTCGCCCTTCAGCCGCGAATGTGGATAGACGCGCTGGCGCAAATGCTCGGACAAAGCGGAATCGGCATGCATTTCACCGTCGCACTGCAACTCCGGCGCGATGCGCGCCAGGATCGCCGCCGCCTGGCGCATCTTCAACGCGCTTGGTGAATCGCGCGAACCGAAATCCGAATGCGACAGAAGGGCTGCCTTCGGCTCGATGCCGAAGCGCTGGATTTCCTCGGCCGCCAGCACGGTCATCTCGGCGATCTCCTCGGCCGTCGGGTCGACGGAGACGTGCGTGTCAGTGAGGAAGATGATTCCGCGTTGCGAGATCAGCATCGAAAGCGTCGACAAGTCATAGTCCTTGATGCCCGCGCGCGGCCCGATGATCAGCGTCACGTTGCGCAGATGCCGCTCGAAGCGGCCTTCGAGGCCGCAGACCATGGCATCGGCGTCGCCACGCTTGAGCGCCAGCGCCGCAATCACCGTGTTGTCGGTGCGCACCATGGTGCGCGCCGCCTCCGTCGTCACCCCGCGCCGGCCGGCGAGTTCGATCAAAAGGTCGACATAGTGCCGATAGCGCGGATCGTCCTCAGGGTTGATCAGGCCGAAATCGACGCCCGGCTTGATGCGCAGCCCGTAGCGCTTCAGCCTGACCTCGATGACGTGTGGGCGGCCGATCAGGATCGGCTCAGCGATGCCTTCCTCGAGCACCACCTGGGCGGCGCGCAGTACGCGCTCATCCTCGCCATCGGCATAGATGACGCGCTTGGCGCTCGATGCCTTGGCGGACGAGAACACCGGCTTCATCACCAGGCCGGAGCGGAAGACGAAACGGTTGAGCTTGTCGATATAGGCGGCGAAGTCGGTGATCGGCCGCGTCGCTACACCGGTGTCGCAGGCCGCCTTGGCGACGGCCGGCGCGATGCGCAGGATGAGCCTGGGATCGAAGGGCGAGGGGATCAGGAAATCGGGCCCGAAGATCGGCGTCTCGCCCGAATACGCGCGTGCGGCGACGTCCGAAGGCTCTTCGCGGGCAAGGGCGGCGATGGCCCGCACGGCGGCCATCTTCATCTCCTCGTTGATGGCGCTGGCGCCGCAGTCGAGCGCGCCACGGAAGATATAGGGGAAGCACAGGACGTTGTTGACCTGATTGGGAAAATCGGAGCGGCCGGTGCAGATCATGGCATCGGGACGCGCCGCGCGCGCCACTTCCGGCATGATCTCGGGATTGGGATTGGCGAGCGCCAGGATCAGCGGCTTTGGCGCCATATGCTGCAGCAGTTCCGGCTTCAGCACGCCCGCCGCAGAGAGGCCGAGGAAGACATCGGCGCCCGGGATGACATCGGCCAGCGTGCGCGCCTCGGTGTCCTTCACATAGGGGTCTTTCCAGCGGTCCATCTCTTCGGTGCGGCCCTTGTAGGCGACGCCGAAACGGTCGGTGACCCAGATGTTTTCGATGCGCACGCCGAGCGACACCAGAAGGTTCAGGCAGGCAAGGGCGGCCGCACCGGCGCCGGAGGTGACGACCTTGATGTCCGAGATCGTTTTGCCGGCGAATTCCAGTCCGTTGAGCACGGCGGCGGCGACGATGATGGCGGTGCCATGCTGGTCGTCGTGGAATACCGGTATGCTCATGCGGGCTTTCAGCCGTTCCTCGACTTCAAAACACTCCGGCGCCTTGATGTCCTCGAGATTGATGCCGCCGAAAGTGGGTTCGAGGGCGGCGACGGTCTCCACCATGCGCTCGATCTCGGGAGCGTCGATCTCGATGTCGAAGACGTCGATGCCGGCGAACTTCTTGAACAGAACCGCTTTGCCTTCCATGACCGGCTTGGAGGCCAGCGGGCCGATGTTGCCGAGGCCGAGCACGGCCGAGCCGTTGGAGACGACGCCGACGAGGTTGGCGCGCGCCGTGTAGTCGGCAGCGGTTGCCGGATTGTCGCGGATCTCAAGACAAGGCGCAGCCACGCCAGGCGAATAGGCGAGCGCCAGGTCACGCTGGTTGCCGAGCGGCTTGGTTGCCTGGATCTCGAGCTTTCCCGGCGTCGGGTGCTTGTGGAAGTAGAGGGCGGCTTCGTCGAGGTCCGAACGTGCCGTTTTCTTGTTCTCGCCTTCCATGCGGCCGCTCCCTCGAAACCTGTGTCGGGAGTCCTTTTAGCATGCGGCCAAGATTTTTCGCGACGCTAATTGACGCGCCGGCAGCTTTAAGTGGCGGCGCGTCGAAAATCACTAGATGTCAGATGCTTACGGCCATTTCATGCCAGATGAGTCGCGCCGCCTCGCTGACCTCTCGGTCAGAAGGCGCTGACGTAGAGGCCGCCATCGACCGGTATGTTCTGGCCCGTGAGATAGCCGGCATGGACCGAGCAGAGGAAGGCGCAGATCTGGCCGAATTCCTCCGGCGTGCCGAGCCGCTTGGCCGGCACATCGGCGCTGATGCGGGTCTTGCGCGCGGCTGCCGCGGCGGGGGCCTCTGATGTGCCAGCCTCGTGCGGGCCGCGCAGCCGGTCGGTGTCGAGCTTGCCGGGCAAGAGGCTGTTGATGGTGACGTTGCGGTCGATCACCGTCCGCGCCACCCCCGCGAGGAAGGAGGTCAGGCCGGCCCGCGCGCCCGACGACAGGTCGAGACCTGGAATAGGAACATAGACCGACAGCGAGGTGATGTTGACGATGCGGCCGAAGCCACGCTTCGCCATGCCGTCGAGGACGGCTTGCACCAGCTCGATTGGCGTCACCATGTTCTGGGTCACGCCTTCGAGAATTTTCGCGCGATCGAGTTCGCGGAAATCGCGCAGCGGCGGGCCGCCATTGTTGTTGACGAGGATGTCGGGTTCCGGGCAGGCGGCGAGCAGCGCCTTCTGCACGTCCGGTTTCGAAACGTCGCCGACGACTTCCGTCACCGTCACGTCAAAACGCTCGCGCAGCTCCGCAGCGGTCTTGGCCACCAGTTCGGCGTTGCGGCCGTTGACGACGATATCGCAACCGGCCTCGGCCAGCGCCATGGCGCAGCCCTTTCCAAGCCCCTTGCTCGAAGCGCAGACTATGGCCTTCTTTCCGCGGATACCAAGATCCATGACGATTTCTCCTGTGATTTGGCCGGCAAGCTAGTCCTTAGGCTGGACCAATCGCAACCGTCATACGGTTGTTGCATGAATCGGGGCATAGGCTGCGCGAAAGCAAGGGTGAAATCGCGATGTCAGGCCAAGAGCCCCGCACTTTCCGCAGCATGTTCATTTCCGATGTCCATCTGGGCTCGAAGGCGGCGAAGGCCGACTTCCTGATCGATTTCCTGCGCTACCACGACGCCGACATCATCTATCTGGTCGGCGATATCGTCGATGGCTGGCGGCTGCGGCGCAGCTGGCACTGGCCGCAAAGCCACAATGACGTCGTGCAAAAATTGCTGCGCAAGGCGCGCAAGGGCGCCTCGATCACCTATATCGCCGGCAATCACGACGAATTCGCCCGCCAGTTCCAGGGCGTGCATTTCGGCGGCATCGTTGTCGCCGACCGCGCCATCCATGAAACAGCCGACGGCAAGCGCCTGCTCGTCATCCATGGCGATCAGTTCGACACTGTCGTCCACAATCAGCGCTGGCTCGCCTATCTCGGCGATCACGCCTATGACGCGGCGATGATCGTCAACCGCGTGGTGACGCGGCTGCGCCAATTGCTCGGCCTGCCTTACTGGTCGTTCTCGTCCTGGGCCAAGGTCAAGGTCAAGAAGGCTGTCAACTTCATCGGCTCGTTCCAGACCGTGCTGACCGAGGAAGCTCGCCGCTCGCATGTCGACGGCGTCATTTGCGGCCACATCCACCATGCCGCGATCGAGAATTTCGATGACGTGCGCTACATCAACACCGGCGACTGGGTGGAGAGCTGCACGGCAGTCGTCGAGCACTTCGATGGCCGGATGGAAATCCTGACCTGGGCGCAGGTGCTGCCGGAGTCGTTTGACGAACCTTTCATCCCGATGCTCATCGAGGATCGGGTCGGGCAGGCGGCCTGACGCGAAGGCCGCTACGGCTTTTAAGCGGCAATCGATTGGTCCAGCCGGTTTCGCCAGGTTTTCTGCCATGTTAAGGGATCGATCCACGTCGCTAGCCAATTGAGCGCGGCGTTATTGGATCGATTCATGTCCCTCCCGCCGCTTTCGCCAGAACAGCTCGTCAAGCCGCGCCACTTCGAACTGCGCATGAGCCTGATCTTCGGCACATTGTTCATCTCGCTCGGCACGCATCTGCCCTATTTCCCGCTGTGGCTGCAGGCCAAGGGGTTTCACGCCGAGCAGATCGCCGTCATTCTGGCAGCGCCCATGTTCCTGCGCGTGGTGACAACGCCGCTGCTGACGACGCTCGCCGATCGGGCGAGGGACCGCGCCAATGTCTACGTCGCGCTGGTGGCAGCCTCCCTGCTGCTCTCGGCGGGCTATTTCCTCACCCCGACCTACGCGATGGTGCTGGCTGTGTCGCTGGGGCTGACCATTGTCTGGACGCCGCATTCGCCGATTGCCGATTCGCTGGCGCTTTCGGGCGTGCGCCGCTTCGGCTCGAACTATGCAAGCATGCGCAAATGGGGATCGATCTGCTATCTCTGCGCCAATGTCGCGGGCGGCTTCATCTTGGCGGCCACCGGTCCCCAGGCAGTGCCGGTGATCATAGTCCTTGCCCTTGCCGCGGCGCTCGTCGCCGGGCTGCTGGCGCCGCGCATGGGCCGGCCGCGCAAGGCCTCGCCACTGTCGGCCGCGGAAATCCAGCACGCGGCGCCGAGCCTGTTCAATGCCTATTTCCTCTACTTCACCTTTGGCGTCGGCATCATCACCGCCAGCCACGCCTTCCTTTACGGTTTCGTTTCCATCTACTGGAAATCGATCGGCATCAGCGATTCCGTCGTCGGCCTGCTGTGGGCCTGGGGCGTGGTGTCCGAAGTCTGCATGTTCCTGCTTTTCAACCGCATTTTCGCCTCCGTGTCGGTCGTCAAGGTGATGGTGATCGCCGGCATCGGCTCGATCGTGCGCTGGATACTCTTTCCGCTGGTGTGGCCGCTCGGCCTTGGCATCGCCGGCTTCTTCGCCGTGCAGTCGCTGCATTCGGTGTCTGTCGCCATGGTGCTCATCGGCCTGCAGAAAATGATCGCCGAGACAGTCTCCGAAGAGCGCACGGGGGCAGCGCAAGGCATCGCCTATTTCTTCAACGGCTTCTTCATGGCCGCCGTTACGCTGGCTTCCGGCCCGCTCTATGACCGTCTCGGCGTCGATGGTTTCCTGGTGATGATCCCGATCGCGATCGTCGGCCTAGTGCTGATCGGACTTGCCGCGCGCTCAGCCCCAAAGCGCCCGGTCGGGAGGGGAGACGAGCGAACCCTGGTAGACGAGGCCCGGCACACGGTCGCGGGCAAGTAGCAACGGACCGTCAAGGTCGACGAAATCGGCGTCCTGGGCGAGCAGCACCGCCGGAGCCATGGCAAGCGAAGTGCCGACCATGCAGCCGACCATGATGCCAAAACCGAGCTCGCGGGCGCGGTCACGCAGCACGAGCGCCGCCGTCAGTCCACCCGACTTGTCGAGCTTGATGTTGACGGCGTCATAGAGTCCGACCAGCGTTTCTAGGTTCTTCGCCTCATGCACGCTTTCGTCGGCACAGATAGGCAGCGGATGCGCGATGTGGCGCAGGATTTCGTCCCGGCCGGCGGGCAGGGGCTGTTCGACCAGCGCAATGCCGTGCTCCGCCGCAAATACGAGATTCGCGACGATGTTGTCGTCGGTCCAGCCCTCATTGGCATCGAGGATGATTCGGCTCTGAGGCGCGGCTTCCGTCACAGCGCGAATCCGAGCCGTATCGTTGTCGCCGCCGATCTTGACCTTCAGCAGCGGCCGGCCGGCATTGGCGCTGGCCTGTGCCGCCATCGCCTCGGGCTCGCCAAGCGACAGCGTGTAGGCGGTTTCCAAGGGGCGCAGCGGCGCCGGCCAGATTGCGTTCGCCACCGGCTTGCCGCTGATCTTGGCTTCGAGGTCCCACAGCGCACAGTCGACGGCGTTGCGGGCGGCTCCCGCCGGCATTGCGTCGAGCAAAGCGGTCCGGTCGATGCCGCCGGCGATCCGCTCGCGCATGGCCTCGATCGCGGCGTGCACGCCGTCCATGGTCTCGCCATAGCGCTTGTAGGGAACGCATTCGCCACGCCCGCTATGGCCATCCTGGCTGATCGTGCAGGTGATGACCTCGGCCTCGGTCTTGGAGCCGCGCGAAATGGTGAAGCTGCCGGCGATCGGAAAACGCTCGGCCTCAACCGAAATGACACGCGCCATATTTTTCTGCTCCGGCTGTGCGAGAAGGGTTGTCGGCAAATCGACAAGGTCGGACCCATCAGGCTAAACAGGACGTCATGTTGACCATCGGCAAGCGCGACGCAAGCGGTAGAGCCGCCTCGGAGGCTGACCACCAACCACGCGTGGCGGTCGGCGAGGAGGCTGGCGTACTCGGCTGCGCGTTTTCCGGAATCTGGACGACACGGACCGTGGCGCTGATCGACGCCGACATGCGCAAGATCGAGAAACGAAGCGGTTTCAAGACTTTGGCGCTCGATCTTTCGAAAATCGAGAAGATCGATACCGCCGGCGCCTGGCTGATCGACCGGCTGGTCAGCGCCTTCGAGAAGAAGAACGTCGAGGTCCGGCTGCAAGGCCAAAGCGAGATCGCGTCCATCCTGCTCGACGCGGTCGGCGAGGCTGTCCGGCGCGAACCCGAATCCGGTCCGGCGCGGCCGCCCAACATCATCATTCGCGCACTGGAGGCGGTTGGCCGCCGCGTCTACGAGATGCGTGACGATTTTCTCGCCTCGATGAATATTCTGGGCGCCACCATCCGCGGCGCGCAGATGAAGCTCGGCCGTGGCCATGCCGTCAATCCGGCGGCGATCTTCAACCAGATCGACCGCATGGGCGTCGGCGCCATTCCGGTGGTGGTGCTGATGTCGGCCATCGTCGGCGCCATCGTCGCCCAGCAAGGCGCCTACCAGCTCAGCTATTTCGGCGCCGATATCTTCGTCGTCGACCTCGTCGGCGTGCTGATCCTGCGCGAACTCGGCGTGCTGATGACGGCAATCATGATCGCCGGCCGCTCCGGCAGCGCGATCACCGCCGAGATCGGCTCGATGAAGATGCGCGAGGAGGTCGACGCGCTGAAGGTCATCGGTCTCAATCCAATCGGGGTCCTGGTCTTTCCGCGCCTGGTTGCGCTGGTGATCGCCTTGCCGTGCCTGACGATCATCGCCAATTTTGCAGCACTTGGCGGCGGCATCGTCGCGGCCTGGCTCTACTCCGATATCCCACCCGCCGCGTTCATCGACCGCTTGCGTGTCGCCATCGATCTCAGCACGATATTCGCCGGGCTGATCAAGGCACCGTTCATGGCCATGATCATCGGCACGATCGCCTCGGTGGAAGGCATGAAGGTCGGCGGCAGTGCCGAATCGCTCGGCCAGCACGTGACCGCCTCCGTGGTGAAGTCGATCTTCGTCGTCATCATCCTCGATGGGCTTTTCGCCATGTTCTACGCAGCGATCGAGTTCTGACACAATGGCGAAGGGCAACGGCATCAAGGTGGAGGAAAAGGACGAGAGCGAGATCGTCCTTTCGGTGCGCGACGTCACCGTTGCCATCGAGGACAAGCTGATCCTCGACAAGCTTTCGCTCGACATCAAGCGCGGCGAGATCCTGGGGTTCGTCGGTGCTTCGGGCGCCGGCAAGTCCGTCCTGCTGCGCACCATTCTCGGGCTCATGCCCAAGCAGTCGGGAACGATCAAGCTGTTCGGTGTCGACGTCGACAAGGCAAGCGATATCGAGCGCCTGCGCATCGACATGCGGCTTGGCGTGCTGTTCCAGCATGGCGCGCTGTTTTCGGCGCTGACCGTGCAGGAGAACGTGCAGGTGCCGATGCGCGAATATCTCGACCTGCCAAGGAAGCTGATGGACGAGTTGGCGCTGCTCAAGATCGAGCTGGTCGGTCTGCCGCCGGACGCGGCGCAGAAATTCCCGTCAGAACTCTCCGGCGGCATGATCAAGCGGGCGGCACTTGCGCGCGCGCTGGCGCTCGATCCGGATATCGTCTTTCTCGACGAGCCGACGTCCGGCCTCGACCCCATCAGTGCTGCCGAGTTCGACGAACTTGTCGTCAAGCTGCGCGACACCATGGATCTGACCGTCTATATGGTCACGCACGACCTCGATACGCTGTTTACCGCTTGCGACCACGTGGCGGTGCTGGGCAAGAAGAAAGTATTGGTCGAAGGCACCATCGACGACATGCTGAAGAGCGAGGAACCGTGGGTAAAATCCTATTTCCGCGGAAAACGCGCCCGGCAACTTGATCTTGCCGCACGTGCATAGCCATAAGTGAAGCAATGGAAACCAGAGCCAACTACGTCATTGTCGGCATCTTTACGCTGGTTGCGATCCTGGCGGCGTTCGGCTTCGTCTATTGGACGGCGGCGATCGGTGACAGGGGCGAGACGACGCTGTTGCGCGTGCGTATCCCTGGTTCGGCTTCCGGCCTCGGCCGCGGCAGCTTCGTGCTGTTCAACGGCGTCAAGGTCGGTGACGTCAAGCGCGTCTATATCGACGTCGACAATCCGACTGTCGCCATCGCCGACACCGAAATCGACCGGCTGACGCCGATCACCAAGTCGACGCAGGCCGATATCGGGCTTGCCGGCCTCACCGGGCAGGCCAATATCGAGCTCAAGGGCGCCGACCCCAAGGAAGTGAAACTCCTCGATCAGGCGGAGAAGGAAGGCAAGGTTGCCGAGATCGTCGCCAACCCTTCCGCCGTGACCAATCTGCTGCAGACGGCGCAGAACATCTTCAGCCGCGCCGACAAGGTGCTGAGCGAACTCGAGGGCTTCACCAGGGATGTTCGCGGACCGCTGACGCAGACTGTCCAGAACGTGCAGACATTCTCCGATGCGCTGGCCAAGAATTCCGACGGCATCGACAAGTTCCTGTCCAGCGTCAGCGCGCTGTCCGAAGAACTGAAGGGCGTGTCCGGCAAACTCGACGGGACGCTGAAGGCGGCGGAAGGCCTGCTCAATGCCGTCGACAGGGACAAGATCAAGAGCATCGTCGCCAATGTCGATACGGTGACCGCGAACCTCAAGCAGACATCGCAACAGCTCGACGGCGTGATCAAGAATGTCGACACGGCGGTCGGATCCGTCAATGATTTCGCCAAGCAAACACAAGGCACGCTGGCCAAGGTCGACGGGGTGCTCGACGGTGTCGATCCGGCGCAGGTGCGTGCGGCTCTGGCCAATATCCAGAAGGCCAGTGAAAACGCCAACAAGGCCGCTGCCGACATCGCGGTGGTGACCGAAAAGTTCGCCAACCGGGCCGACGATATCGACCAGACGATCAAGGACGCCAAGCAATTGGCGCAGCGGCTCAACGATGCCTCGGTGCGCGTCGACGGCATCCTCGCCAGGGTCGATACCTTGCTCGGCTCGGGGCAGGCTGATGGCCTGATGGCCGACGCCCGGGATACGCTGAAGTCGTTCAAGCAGGTTGCCGATACGCTGAACGCGCGGCTTGGCGTCATCACCGACAATCTGGCGCGCTTCTCGGGCCAGGGCCTTTCGAATGTCGAGGCGCTGGTGCAGGACAGCCGCCGCTCGATCACCCGCATCGAGGAAGCGGTCACGGATCTCAGCCGCAATCCGCAACGCATTCTTTCGGGTGGCGACGGCGAGGTTCGGCAATTCGATGGCAGGGCGCGGCGTTGACTTCGGCGCCTGCTCGCCCCAAGAACATGAGCTGCGGATGCGGGTTGATCTTACGATCCGGGGACAACGGGGATCGCGCGTGAAGTCGGTGTGGATGAAAACGGGTGGATTGACACCGGCTGCGGCGCTGCTTGCGCTATCGCTTGCCGGCTGTGCGGTACTGGGTGGCAAGCCTGCGCCGCTCGACACATTCGAGCTTTCGGCGCCGTCGGTTGACGCCCATGGCCATAGCCGCAAGCAAATCCTGATCGCCCAGCCCTCGGCGCTCAAGGCGCTGGACAGCCAGAACATCGTCATCAAACCCTCCGACCGCTCGATCCAGTATCTCAAGGGCGCGCAATGGGCCGACCGCCTGCCGCTGATCGTGCAGGCGCGGCTGGCGGAGACCTTCCAGCGCTCCGGCAGCTTTGCCGGCGTCGGCAAGCCGGGCGAGGGCCTGGCGATCGACTACCAGGTGATCGTCGAGATTCGTTCCTTCGAAGTGAGTGTCGACGGCGGCGAACATGCCGAGGTCGACCTGTTCGTGCGCCTGCTCAACGATCGCAACGGCGAGGTGCGCGCTTCCAAGAGCTTCACCGCGTCCGCGCCTGTTTCGGGCAGCGGCAATCCAGCCTACATCAAAGCGCTCGACAGTGCCTTCGGCGATGCCGCCAAACAGATCGTTCGCTGGACGGATTCGGTGATCTGAGCGATCTCCAAGAGGCTTTCTGAGACCTCAGCGCCGCCCCTCATTGCCCTGCCGGGCGTTCGTCACTCGAAAAGCCAAGCAATTGGCTTTTCGTCCGCTCCTCAACTCCCCGTATGGTGACGGGGAGAAAGACGCTGTCATTGACGGTTTCGCCAATCTCCAACGTTGCAGAATAGGCGTCGGCGACGCGGCCATCTCCCTTCTCCCTGTCACTATACGGGGAGAAGGTGCCGGCAGGCGGATGAGGGGCGGCGCCGACAGACGGGGTATCTGATCCGTCTTGCATCATCAGTCTGGTTGTCTGGATAAAATGAAAAAGGCGGGCCCCGGCCCGCCTTTGCTTTTCTCCGTCGGCGCGGCCTTAGTGCAACCGCCCGCTGGCGTGGGCCAGCATCGTGTAGACCTTGCCGGTGTCCGACGTCAGGTAGGTCTGCGCCATGATGTTGTCGCGGTCGTTGCGCGAGACATCCTTGAGCAGCTTCTCGAAGTCGTCGCAGTAACGGTCGACGGCGGCGCGGAATTCGGCCTCGCCCTGATACTTGCGGCGGATTTCGTCGAATGTCTGCTGGCCCTTTAGCGTGTAGAGCCGGCGCGTGAACACATCCCGTTCGCCACGCCGATAGCGGTTCCACAACTCGATCGAAGCATCGTGGTCGATAGCCCGTGCGATGTCGACGGACAGCGAGTTCAGCGATTCCACGACATGCAGCGGCGAGCGCTGGGCAGGGGCCGCGCGCGGCGCTTCCGCAGGCGGCGAGGGTGGGGTTGCCGGCCGGAGATCCGCATCGTTCGACGCCGCGGTCAGGAGGTCGCGCACCCAGCCGCCCTGCGGCGTGCGGGCGCCGGCTTCGGGACGCTGGCGCGGCTCTGCCGGACGCTCGAGATCGAGCGTGCCGCGCAGTGCGGTGCCGCCCAACGGCGGCTGAGGCGTGCGAAGCTCCGGCTGCGGAGCCGGCGGCCGACGCGGCGGCTCGGCCGGACGTGCCGCCTGGGCTTGCGGAGCCGGGCGCAGATTGCGTGGCTCCGAGGTATCGCCGCCGCCGCGACCGGACTTCGCAACGATGTCCGAAAGCTCCTTCAGCGCGTTGATCTGCTCGGAAACGGCGCGGCGGATGGCAGAGGTCGATTCCTTCGCCTCTTCCGGCATCTCGATGACGCCTTTCTTGAGCTCGGCGCGGGTGAGGTCGAGTTCGCTCTTGATCGAGCTCGCGGTGCGCCGCATCTCATCGGTGGCGTCGGCGAAGCGCTTGGTTGCCGAATCGACCACGTCGGTGATGGCATTGCGGATCTTGTCGGCCGACTCCATCGTCTTGCCTTCGGCGTTCTGCAGCGTCTGGCCGACGAGGTTCTCGAACGAGCGCATGACCCTTTCGAGATCTTCCGACTTCTTGACCAGGCCGACGGCGAGGTCTTCCAGCGACGACTGCCTTTCCAGCGTGTGCTCGAGGTTGCTCTGGGCCGAGCTCAACAGGTCCGAGGCGCTGGCCAGCAGGCGGCTGTGCTCGTCGAACTTGGTGGCGATCGAGGCCACTTCGCGCAAGGTCGACGATGACAGTTCCGTCAGCCTTGTCGTGTTCGAATCGACCAGACGCGCCGAGCTGGCAAAGGTCTGCGCCGCCTTTTCGGTTGTAGCAGCGAAGCTCTGCGTGCTGCCGGTCAGGCGTTCGTCGACCTGGCCGAGATTGACCGCGGCCTGCTCGATCAGCTGGCCGAGCTGCGAGCTGGACTTGGTCATGCGGCCGATGAGATCGGCAACGCTGTCGGACAGAGACGAGCGGGCGCCTTCGACCGCCGACAAAGTCTCGGCGGTGCGGTTGGCGAGCGCGTTGACCAGGGCGGCATTTTCGCTGCGCAGCTTCTCGGTGGCGCGTTCGGTGACCTCTTCCATGCTCTTTTGCAGTTCCGAGCCGCCCTGGGCGAAGCGCTCGACCAAAGGCCGCGCGGTTTCGTCGAGGATCTTCGACATTTCGGCCGACCGCGCCGCGAGCATGGTGTTGAGTTCGCGGGTGTTGGCGCCGATCGTCTTGGCGGCGTCGTTGGTGCTCTGGCCGATATGCTGGCCAACAGCAGTGAAGGTCTCGGCGATCACATTGGCGCGCGAAACGAGTTGCGCCTCGGCGCTAGACACCTGCTCGTTGAGCCTCTGGCCCATTGTTTCGGTGGTGTGGGCGAGGCGGTTCTCGACGCTGGCGATCTGCTCCTCGACACGGGCGGCCGCGGCCGCCGCGGTCGACGCAAGACGCTCGTCGGCGCCGGCAAGTGCCTGCTCGATTTCGCGGGCGTGCACGGCCAGTTCCTGGCCGGTCTGGCGCGCACGGTCGGCGACCTTCTGCTCGGTGCTGGCGAAAGCTCCGACGATGCTCTGCGCGTGCTCGCCGATCGTCGAAGAGCTGTCGGCGATGCGCGAGACCAGGCGCTGGTCGGCCTCGTCGAAGATGCGGCCGATCTCGGACGCACGGTTGGACAGAGCATCCGAGCCTTCGGCAATGCGCGAGACCAGTTGCTGATCGGCGGCATCGAAGATGCGGCCAAGGTCGGTTGCGCGGGCGGCGAGCGCCTCGGCCGATTCGCCGATGCGCATGCCGAGCCGCTGGTCGGCGCTCTCGAAGTTGCGCAGGATGTCGCCGGCGCGGGCGGCCAGCGACTGCGCCGTCTCGATGGCGCGGGCGACCAGTTTCTGGTCGGCTGCGTCGAACGTGCCTGCAATCTCGCTTGCGCGGGCGGCCAGCTGGTCAGCGGTGTCCTGGGCGCGGGCGGCGAGCTTCTGGTCCGCCAGCTCGAAGCTGCCGGCGATCTCGCCGGCACGGGCGGCCAGCTGATCGGCGGTTTCGTGGGCACGCGCCAGCAGCGAGCTGGAGGTGTCGTCGGCACGGGCGAGCAGGGCGTTGGACGTATCTTCGGCGCGGGCGTGGAGGCGGCGATCGGCTTCCTCGAAGGTGCGGGCGATGTCCTCGGCTCGTGCCAAAAGCGCTGCGGAGGTCTGTTCGGCGCGCTCGGCGATCTTGCGATCGGCGTCGCTGAAGGCCGCACCGGCCTGCTCATGCAGCGTGCTGGTGACTTCCAGGACCTTTTCGCGCAAGGCGCCGGCGACGAAGACCGCGCTCTTTTCGAGCACGCTGCGGACATTGTCGACGCCGGTCGAGAGCGCGCGCTCCATGGTTCCGGCACGTTCCTCGATGATCCCGGTCTGACGGCTGAACGCCTGCTCGATCTTTTCCACATCGGCGGCGATCGCGGCCGAAATGTCGGTGCTCCTGGCAGCGATCTGGTCGATATGACCGGACAGCGAGCGGTCGACGTCCTTGCGGGTCTCGGCGAGCTTGCCGAGATCGTCTTCCAGCGCGCGGCTCAGCATGTTGCGGCCTTCGGCCAGCTTGCCGACATGGCCGGCGATGACGCCATCGATATCGCCGCGGCTTTCGCTCAGCTTCTGCAGGTCGGCCTCGAGGGCGCGCTTGAGAATGTCGCGGCCTTCGGCCAGTTTTTCCACCTGGCCGGCGACCAGACCGTCGATGCTGGAGCGGCTTTCGGCGAGCTTGGCGAGATCGGCTTCGAGGGCGCGCCTGAGAACGTCGCGGCCTTCGGCCAGTTTCTCCACCTGGCCGGCGACCAGGCCGTCGATGCTCGAACGGCTTTCGGCCAGCTTGGCAAGATCGTCCTCGAGCGCCCTGGACAGGGTCGAGCGTTCCTGGACAAGCCTGTCGGCATGGCTGTTGACCAGGCCGCTGACGCTTTCGAGGTCGGCTTCCAGCGCCTTCGACAGCGTCGAACGGTCCTGGACGAGTCGCTCGGCATGGCTGTTGATCAGGCCGTTGACGTTGTCGAGGTCGACTTCCAGCGCCTTCGACAGGGTCGAACGATCCTGGACGAGCCGCTCGGAATGGCTGTTGACGAGGCTGTTGACACTTTCGAGATCGGCTTCGAGCGCCCTGGCGAACTGGGCGCGGTCGTCGACCAGCTTCTGCGACTGGTCGGCAACGGTGTTCTTGATGGTGTTGAGGTCGGCTTCGAGGGCGCGCTTGAGAATGTCGCGGCCTTCGGCCAGCTTCTCGACCTGACCAGCGACCAGCCCGTCGATGCTGGAGCGGCTGTCGGCCAGCTTGGCGAGGTCGTCCTCGAGAGCCTTCGACAAAGTCGAACGATCCTGAACGAGCCTGTTCATGTGGTCGGCGATGACGCTGTTCACATTCTGCAAGTCGGCTTCGAGGACCCGCGAAAGCTGTCCGCGATCCTCCGCCAGCCTTTCCGACTGACTCGATATGACACCCTTGATGGTGCTGAGGTCCGATTCCAGCGCGCGCTTGAGAATGTCGCGGCCCTCGGCCAGCTTCTCGACCTGACCGGCGACGAGGCCGTCAATGCTCGAGCGGCTTTCGGCCAGCTTGGCTAGGTCGGCTTCCAGCGTCTGCGACAGCAGGCTGCGGTCGTTGGCGAGCTTGACCGAGTGATCGTCAAGCAAGCCCCTAATGCCAGATAGATCGTCCTCGAGCGAACGGCCGAGTTGGCTACGGTCTTCCACGAGCTTTGCCGAATGCACCTCGATCAGGCTCTTGATGCCGGCAATATCATTTTCCAAGGCCTTGGCGAGCACCGCACGGCCTTCGGCGATCTTCTCGACCTGACCGGCAACCAGTCCGTCAATGCTGGCGCGGCTGTCGGACAGTTTGCCGAGGTCGGCTTCCAGGGCGCGCGACAGGATGTTGCGGCCCTCGGCGAGTTTTCCAACATGACCGGCGACCATTTCATCAATGATCGTACGCGCTTGCACGAGTTTTCCGGAGTCTTCGTTGAGAGCCAGCGAAAGCCGGTTGCGGCCTTCTTCCAGCCTTTCGAGGTGGCTGCCGAGCGACGCGTCGATTGCGGCGCGCGATTCGTTGACCTTGCGCAAATCCTCTTCGAGGGCGCGCGCGATCAGGCTGCGGCCTTCGGCCAGCTTCTGCACCTGGTTGGTCACCGCGGCATCGATGCCGTCGCGGCTTTCGGCGAATTTCTCCAGGTCCGCCTGCATGGCGGCCGCCATGCGGTCGCGGCTTTCGGACAGCTTGCGGCTGTGGTTTTCGACGGCTTCCTCAATGCCGACACGGGCGTCGGCGAGCCGCTGGATGTCGCTGTCGAAGGAACGCGAGACTACATGACGCGCCGCTTCCATGCGACCGGCAAAGTCGCTGGCGCGGGCCTCCAGCATGCTCGATGTCGAGGTGACGATGTCTGCCATATCGGCGCCGATCTGGGTCTTGCCCTGATCGATCATCGCGGCCAGCGTGTCCTTGCTCTCGGCGAAGGTGTGGGCGATTTCGCGGGCGCGCTCGACCAGCGTCTCGTTGATCTGGCGGGCGCGGGCCTCGAGCGCGGCGTTGAGCTTCTGCGTGCCGGTGTCCAGCGCCTCGGCGCGGGTCTGGAATTCGCTGATCAGCGCCTGGCCGCGTTCGGCCAGCGTGCGCTCGATGCCGTTGAGGCTGGCTTCGAATTCCGAATTGAGGGTGCGCGCGGCGCCGCCGAGAAGCGAAACCATGCCGGTGGTGCGATCGTCGAGCAGATCGGTCAGCGACCGGGTCAGGCCGTCCGTCGTGTCCGTCAGCTTGGCGATGCGCGTGTCAAGCAGGCTGGCGAAGGCCTCGCCGGAGGTCGACAACTTGTCGGTGATGGTGTCGAGCCGGCCTTCGACCGAATCGAAGATCGACATCGAGCTTTCATTGATGCGGTCGATAAGCGTGTCGCCGGAATTGGTGATCGTCATCGACAGCTTGGTCGACGCATTGAGGATGGAGTCGCGGATGATGTCGCTGGCGGCGCCGATTTCATCCCTGAGCGTCTCATGCGCGCCGGCGATCGAGGCGCGGACGCGCTCGGCATGGGTGACGACCGCCTCGCGCTCGCTGCCGAGCCCGTCGACGAGCGAACGGATGCGGGTTTCGTTTTCCGAATAGGAGCGCTCGATCTGGTTGACTTCGCTGTGGACCAGCGTTTCCAACTCCACGGCGCGGGCCAGCGTACGTTCGATGCCTTCGCCCATGGCGGCCACCTCGCGGCGAACGGCCTGGCCGATCATCATGACGCGATCCTGCGCCATGTTTTCTGGCTCTGTCAGGCGGAAGGCCACTTCCGTCATCGACTGGGCGGCAATGCGCATGTCCTGGGCGCGGCGAATCATGGCCGCGAAGGCCCAGAACAGGATGATCGGCACGATCGCCGCTACGGCGAGGCCAATCAGCTCGGGACGGGCGAGGAACTGATCGAGAGTGCCGATCCTCCAGATGCTCGGTCCAAACAGCAGGTTGGCGAGCCCGCCGGCGCCCGCGATCCAGGCGAGCGAGACAAAGGCAACGATCCAGTAGACGGTGTTGGAGGCGCGCCTGTTGAGGCTGTGCAGGAGGGTCTTGTAATCCTTCTGGCGATCGTCATTGGCCGGCGCAAACCCCGTGGGCTGCGTACCGTTGCCATTGCGCGTCTCCACGGGGCGCAGTTCGGCAGGCTTGGCCTTCGGCGCGGGATTCGCCGCCTGATTGGCAATGGGGGCGGCCTGATTGGCGGCGAGTGCCGGCCTCTGGTCGCGTCCCTCGCGTGCCAGCTCGTCGGCGGCCTGGGATATCTGCGCTTCCAGATCTTCCATCGAAGCCGCGATATCGAGATCGCCGCTGCCGATGTCGCCGCTGAGGTCGAGATCGAGCGCTTTTTCCAGTTCTCTGGCCACGTCGCTATCGAGATTTCTCGTGGTCGTCGTTGGTTTCTTTGCCATGCCTTCGCTACCCTGTACTAGCTGCCGCGGGGCTTATAATTGTCTTTGTCGTGCCCCCGCGCAGGAGGCTGAAAATGGACCCTCGTATCGTAATGACACAGGGGGGTAAAGAAAACATGCATTCCGCGGGATACGTAAAACTTTAAATATAAGGTTAACGGAACCGTGATCCGGGCGCCGTTTTCGCAACATTTTTCCGGGCCATCCATTAACCCGTTGTCCATTGGATTCGCCTAGTTTTTCAGGCGGCCTAAGAAACGGAGTTCGAGTTCATGCGTGGCGAAAGCGGCATTGCCTTCTCAATGCCCGGAGGCGACGTCTCGGGAACCAGGCAGTCCCGACCGGTCGATTTGGCACACCTTGCCCGGCAGACGATGGGCGACCGCGCCCTCGAGCAAGAGGTGCTGGCGCTGTTTGTACAGCAGGCGCTGTCGGTACGCGACAAAATAGTCGATGCCGATCTCAAGGACCGGCTTCTGCTGGCGCATGGGTTGAAGGGGTCCGCTCGCGGCGTCGGCGCCTTTGCCATCGCCGATTGTGCCACCGAGATCGAGCGGCAGCCGGAAGACGGCCAGACCCTCAATCGGCTCGGCAAACTGATCGACGAAGTGCGCGATTTCATCGCCGCCATCAATCGCTGACCCGGTTTTTTGGAAAAACGTCACCGAGCGGCGCTTTCGCGCGGCAGTTGACTTGTCTGCCGGAGTGATTATCTCGGCGGAAACTCCCTTCAGGTGACAAATGACCAAGCTGACCTTCATCGCCCATGACGGCACACAATTCGACGTGGATGCCGAAAACGGCTCGACGGTCATGGAAAACGCTATCCGCAACGCCGTGCCGGGGATCGAGGCGGAATGCGGCGGCGCCTGCGCCTGCGCCACCTGCCATGTCTATGTCGACGAAGCCTGGACGGCGGAAGTGGGCGAGCCGGAGGCGATGGAAGAAGACATGCTGGACTTCGCCTACGACGTCCAGCCGAACTCGCGGCTGTCCTGCCAGATCAAGGTACGCGACGCGCTCGACGGCCTGGTGGTGCGGGTGCCCGAGCGCCAGGGCTGAAAAGCGGATTTTTCCCGCTGCCGCTTGGCAGCGGGCCGGTGGTCATGCAGTCTCACTGCCAATCGAGCAACGAGGCATGGCGCATGACCGGGATCATCAGTACGGACGTTCTCATTGTCGGGGCAGGGCCAGTCGGCTTGTTCGCCGTGTTCGAGCTCGGCCTGTTCGACATGAAATGCCACCTGATCGATATCCTCGACAAACCCGGCGGCCAATGCGCGGAACTCTATCCGGAAAAGCCGATCTACGACATTCCCGGCTGGCCCTCGATTTCAGCGCAAGGGCTGGTCGACAAGCTGCTCGAGCAGATCCATCCGTTCAAGCCCGACTTCACCTACAACCGCATGGTCTCCAGTCTCGAAAAGCTGGAAGACGGGAGCTTTCGCGTCACCACGGACGAGAACGAGGTGTTCGAGGCCAAGGTGGTGGTGATCGCCGCCGGCGGCGGCTCGTTCCAGCCCAAACGCCCGCCGATCCCGGGTATCGAGCCCTATGAGGGCAAGAGCGTCTTCTATTCGGTGCGCCGGATGGAGGATTTTCGCGGCCACGACCTTGTCATTGTCGGCGGCGGCGACTCGGCGCTCGACTGGACATTGAACCTGCAGCCAGTGGCCAAGAGCGTAACGCTGGTCCACCGGCGCCCTGAGTTCCGCGCGGCGCCCGACAGCGTCAACAAGATGTATGCCATGCAGGAGATGAAGCAGCTGGAATTCAGGGTCGGCCAGGTGACCGGTTTGACCGGCGCCGATGGCCAATTGTCCTCGGCCACCATCAAAGGCGGTCCGGACGGCGATATCGAAGTGCCATGCACGCGCATGCTGCCCTTCTTCGGCCTGACGATGAAGCTCGGGCCGATCGCGGAGTGGGGGCTCAATCTCCACGAGAACCTGATCCCGGTCGACACCGAGAAGTTCCAGACATCGGTGCCCGGCATTTTCGCGGTCGGCGACATCAACTCGTATCCGGGCAAGCTGAAGCTGATCCTGTCGGGTTTTCATGAGGTGGCGCTTATGGCACAGGCCGCCAAGCGCATCGTCAGCCCCGGCGAGCGGATCGTGTTCCAGTATACGACCTCGTCGACCAGCCTGCAGAAGAAGCTCGGCGTGGTGGGGTAAAGAAGCGCTTCTATTCCGCGAGGACGGGCGCGGCCACCTCGTCGCGTCCGCGCAGCGCCTTTTCCGGCATCAGCATCATGGCGACAAGCGCCAGCACCAGGGTGATGCCGGCGGTGATGAAGATCATTACGAACGGCAGGGCTGAGGTCAGCTGGATATGTGTCTGCGAGCCCTCGGCGGAGAGCGGCAGGCCATAGCCGATCGCGACCGCGCCGAGCAGGGCGACGCCCAGCGCGCCACCCAGCGTACGCAGGAAGGTCAGCACGCCGGTCGCAACCCCGAGATGAGTTCGATCGACGGCGTTCTGGACGGAGACGGTCGCGACCGGGAATGTCGTTCCGCTGCCCAGGCCGATCAGGGTGGTCAGGATCTCGACCTCGAGCAGCGAGGCGTGTCCGGCAATGGCACTGAGCAAGCCGATGCTGACAATGGCCAAGGTGATGCCGATCATGGCGATGCGCTTGTAGTGCACGAAGCGAGGGATCAGGCGGCCGCTTGTAGCAGCACCGGCGACCGTGCCGAGCAAAAGGCCGAGCATGGCCATTCCCGATTCGCTGACGGAAAGCCCGATCACGGTTTGCAGATAGACCGGCAGGTAGACCGAAGCGCCGATATTCGCCGCCTGCAGCAGGAACATCGATAGCGCACCGGCGAGCACGATCGGGTTGCCCAGCACTTCGAGCGAGATCAACGGCTCGGTCGCCCCCATCAGCCTTATTGCGAACAGGGCCCAGAACACGGCCGAACCGGCCACGAGCCCGACAATTTCGCGCGAAAACCACGCATAGGTGCTCCCGCCCCAGTTGAGCGCCAGAAGCAGAAGTGCCGTGGCGATAACCAGAAGCAGGGCGCCCAACCCGTCGATGCGGTGATGTTTGGCCGCGATCGGCAGCTTCTTCAGCGGCTTGTTGATGATCGCCATGGCCAAAAGCCCAAGCGGAATGTTGATCCAGAAGATCAGCGACCAGTGCAGGTGCTCGGCAAAGGTGCCGCCCAGCAGTGGCCCGGCAATACTGGCGACGGCCCAGGTGCCCGAGACCCAGGCCGCGTAACGTGCGCGTTCGCGCGGCGGCACGAGGTCGCCGATCACGGTTTGCGCCAGCGCAAACAGGCCGCCGCCGCCGGCACCCTGGATCGCGCGCCCTATCACCAGCACGAACATGTTGGGGGCCATGGCGCTGACCAGCGATCCGACGAGGAAGATGAGGATCGCCGCGTAAATGGTCGGGCGGCGGCCATAGACGTCGGAAATCTTGCCGTAGAGCGGCGCCACGGCGGTCGCGGTCAGGAGATAGCCGGTGACCATCCAGGGCAGATACTCGGCGTGGCCGAGCGCCCGCGCGATGGTCGGCATTGCGGGTGCGATGATGGTCTGGTCAAGCGCCGCCAACAGCATCGACAGAAGAACGCCGCCGATGATGGCGTTCTTCTCGCTTTCGGTCAGCGGCGTGGCGGCAGCCGCCATGGTCTGCTTGTCGACAGCCTGGTCCATGATCTTGTCCATGTGCTTTGCGCGCGATCCGGGTCACGATTGGGCTCGCCTGGTGCGTTCGCCGCGCAATCCGTCGTGGTGCTCGTGCCTTGAGGGTCGCGGCTTGCCAACCCGTGATATGTCGTTCCGTTTAGGCCGATTTCGACTGCCGTTCGAGAATTTTCGACGCTGGCACTAGGCTTCGGCCCGGTTGGCTTGCATCGACGCTATTGCGTGCGCCGACAAAATTCAGGGCGGTGGCGGCAACTGGCCGTTCTCGATGCGCTGGATGCGGTAGCGCATGAGCCGCAGGATACGGCTTTCGAAATTGACGCTTTCGACGCGATCGAACTGCACCTGGGCGCGGTCGTGCCTGGCGAGAACGGCGGCGGTGATCTCAGCCGCCTTGGCCTTGGCCGTACCGCAATCCGTCCGCGGATAGGTCGCCTTCAGCGCGTTTTCCAGCTCGCGGCCATAGTTCTTGGCGATCTCGACATGGCGTTCTTCATGGCGCTTGATGTCGGCGGCCAGCGTGTCCCAGAACAGCTTCACCTCGGGTTCCGCCTTGCGCGGGCGGCGCCATTCGGGAAGGATCACCTTGACCTTGACGGTCACGGCGGCGTCAGCGATCCGGCAGGAGCCAGCCTGCCTGGCGTAGCTAATGCGGGTGGTGAAGGCCATCTGGGTGGCGCCGGGGTGGCGCGAGCCCGTGCTTTTGACCTGCGGCCCATGTTTGGAGAGCTGCTTCTCGATGTCTTCGAGCGTGCTGCCGCCGATCGAAAAATAGCTGTATGTCTTCACCAGATTGGCCGCTCCCGCCGGAACAGCGGTGGCGGCGAGCAGCAGCGCGCAAAGCAGGGATCGTTTCATCATATTGCCTCTTTACCCACCTTGCTTTACGGCCGTTGCCGGCGCAACGGAATTGATCCTTTGCGGATCACACATCGTTGATGAGCCCATGGTTGACGAGCAATGACGGCGAGGCGATGGCAGCTGGCGCATGGACGTCATCTCGACCTTGGCGGCAAGGCCGTGGTCGTCGGCATTCTCAACGTCACCCCCGACAGCTTTTCCGACGGCGGCCTGTTCGACGCGCCCGAAGCGGCGCTGGCCCAGGCGCGGCGCATGATCGGGGAAGGGGCAGGGATCATCGATGTCGGTGGAGAATCGACACGGCCGGGTGCCGCCGCCATCTCGGCCAGCGAGGAACAGGCGCGTGTCCTGCCGGTGATCGAGGCGCTGGCGCGCTCCGGTGACGTGCTGATTTCGGTCGATACCTATCGTGCCGACACCGCGCGGCTGGCCGTGGCTGCCGGCGCGCATATCGTCAACGATGTCTGGGGCCTGCAGCGCGAGCCCGATATCGCGCGGGTCGCCGCCGAAACCGGAGCCGGGCTCATCATCATGCACACCGGACGGGATCGAAAGAAACTGCCCGACGTGATCGCCGACCAGTTTGCTTTCCTGGAAAGATCACTGGAGATCGCCCGCCGCAACGGCATTGCGGACGATCGCATCGTGCTCGATCCCGGTTTCGGCTTCGCCAAGGAGACGGCTGAGGAAAATCTCGACCTGATGGCGCGGTTTTCCGAGCTCCATGCGCTTGGCTTTCCGCTGATGGCAGGCACTTCGCGAAAACGCTTCATCGGCACCGTCACTGGCCGCGACGCGGCCGACCGGGCCCCCGGAACGGCGGCGACCAGCGTCATTCTCAGGCTCAAGGGCGCGCATCTGTTTCGCGTCCACGATGTCGCAATCAACGTGGACGCTCTGGCCATGGCGGATGCTATGCTGGCGCGTGAAACTGCCGCATCGGAACGCTGAGCCATGTATGTCATCCGCCTGAAGAACTGCGCCTTCTTTGCCCGGCATGGCGTCCTCGACGAAGAGGAGGCGCTCGGCCAGCGTTTCTATGTCGATGCAGTGTTGTCGGTCGAACCCGGGCGCGCGCTTGTCGACGACGCGATCGAGGAAACCGTCAACTACGGCATTGCCTTCACGGTGATCGAAAAGATCATCACCGGCGAACGGCGCTTCCTGATCGAGGCCCTCGCCATGGAAGTGGCAAAGGCGCTGACGGAGCGGTTTCCCCAGATCAGGAGGGCCGAAATCACCGTGCGCAAGCCAAACGCACCGGTGCCTGGCGTGCTCGATTATGTCGAGGTGACCGTTGTCTGGCCCGAGTAACACCGTCTACCTCAGCCTCGGCGGCAATCTGGGCGATCCGGCGGCCTCGATGGCGGCGGCGCTGCGCATTCTCGATGCCGATACGGATACGCGCGTCACCGCCGTCTCGTCGCTCTACCGCACGCCGCCTTGGGGCAAGCTCGACCAGCCGGATTTCCTTAATGCCGCGGCCGAACTGTCGACGCGGCTCTCGCCACGGGCGCTGCTCGACCTCTGCCTCGATGCCGAGCGGAAGCTGAAGCGGGTGCGCGAGGAGCGCTGGGGGCCGCGCCTGATCGATATCGACATCCTGGTGTTCGGTGACCGCGTCATCCACGAGACGGGCCTGGAAGTGCCGCATCCGCGCATGCTGGAGCGGGCCTTCGTGCTGGCGCCGCTGGCCGAGATCGCGCCGGATCTTGCCGTCGGCGGGCGAAGCGTGTCGGAGCGGCTCAGCGCCGTCGACGCCGCCGGAATCGAGCGGTTGCCGTCCGGCCGGGATTGGTGGCTGACCTAACGATCAGCCCGAAAACCCACCTTCGTCGAGAAACGCCTGCTCTTGCGGTGTCGTCTCGCGGCCAAGCATCCTGTTGCGATGCGGAAACCGGCCGAAGCGCTTGATGATGTCGCGATGCTCCAGCGCGTATTTCAGGTTGAACTCGGCCCTGGCGGTGTGCAGTTCGACCGAAATGTCCTGGTCGGCAAGGTTTTCGGCATGTTCGAACGGCAAATACAGGAACACGCGGAGTTCCGGTTCCAGCGCCAGATCATGCCCGGCAGCGACCGCCTTTTCAGCGAAATGCTTCGCCAACGGATCGGTGGCATACATATGGCCGGTGCCGCGGAAGCAATTGCGCGGAAACTGGTCGAGCAGGATCATCAGCGCCAGCGAACCTTCGGCATGGTTCGACCAGGCATCGCATTCACGCCGCGCGGCGGCATAGTGCAGGTCGAGAAAGCGGTCGCGAAAATCGCCATCGAAAGCGTCGTTCTTCTCGAACCATGCATCCTCGCCGGCGTCGCGCCAGAATTTGGTGACCGACAGGGCTCCGCTGTCCAGTTCCATGCATGGTTCCTTGGTTCAGTCGGCTGTTTCGGATTTGTGCAGAACGCCGGCCGTCTCCTCGTTGAGGGCCTGACCAGGACGGCGCGGCGTGGAGAGCGGTGTCGGAATCGGCGTGCCGATATTGCCCCGCAGGAAGCGCTGGCCTGCGCGAATGCCTTCCGCGAGCTGGGTTTCGAAACGTTCGGTGTCGCGGCGCCTGACGTCCTCGATCGTCTCGGCCACATCTTCGGGATCAACGCCGAGCGATTCCAGGGCCGAGCCGCCGAAAACCAGTGCCGATTCGAAAGTCTCGCGCAACTGATAGTCGACGCCGGCGCGGATGAGCTGCAGCGCCGTGCCGCGGTCGAAAGCCCGGGCCAGCACGGTGAGCAGCGGAAATTCCGCCTTGATCAACTGGACAATACGGACGGCCGCATCGGCCTTGTCGACGCAGATCAGCACGGCGCGCGCCCGGCCGGCTCCGGCCGCGTGCAGGATATCCAGCCGCGTGCCATCACCATAATAGACCTTGAAGCCGAAATCGGCCGCCGCCTGGATCATCTCGACATCATTGTCGATGATCGACACATCGATGCCGCGCAGCAGCAGTGGTTGGCTGGCGATCTGGCCGAAGCGGCCGAAACCGATGATCAACACGCTGCCGGTCAGGCCGTCGGCGACATCGACCCCGTCGAGCGACTGCTCGTCGCGCGGGGTGACATAGCGCAAGGCGATGATCGCCAGTGGCGTCAGCACCATGGAAATGATGACGATCGCCGTCAGCGTCGCGTTGGCCTGGTTGTCGATGATGCCGACGGCAGCGGCAGCGGAGTAGAGGACGAAGGCGAATTCGCCGCCCTGCGCCATGAAGACGGCGCGTTCCAGCGCTTCGCGATGGCCGGTCTTGAGGATGCGGGCGACGATGTAGATGCCAAGAGCCTTCATGACCATGTAGGCGACGACATAGACAGCGATCAGCCTCCAGTTCGCGGCCACCACATGCAGGTCGAGCGACATGCCGACCGCCAGGAAGAACAGGCCGAGCAAGATGCCGCGGAACGGCTCGATGTCGGCTTCCAGCTGATGGCGGAAGGTCGATTCGGACAGAAGCACGCCGGCCAGGAACGCGCCCATCGCCATCGACAGCCCGCTGAGCTGCATGGCGAGCGCCGATCCGAGCACGACCAGCAATGCCGCGGCCGTCATCACCTCGCGGGCTCGGGCATCCGCCAGGATGCGGAAGAAGGGGTTGAGCAGATAGCGGCCCGCCAGCACCAGCCCGACGATCGCGGCAAGGCCGATGCCGACCTCGGTCAACCGCTCCGACATGCTGGTGTCGGCACCACCGGGCGCCAGGAACGCGATCAGGGCCAGCAGCGGCACGATGGCCAGATCTTCCAGCAGCAAGATGGAGACGATGCGCTGGCCTTTCGGCGAGGCGATTTCGCCACGTTCCTCGAGAAGCTGCATGACGATCGCCGTCGAGGTCAGCACGAAACCGGCCCCGGCGACAAAGGATTGCGAGACTGGAAAACCGCCGGCCATTCCCACGCCGGTCAACAGAACCGCGCAGACCCCGACCTGCAGCGCACCGAGCCCGAAGATTTCGCGGCGTAGGCCCCAAAGCCGCGACGGCTGCATTTCCAGCCCGATGATGAACAGGAACATGACGACGCCGAGCTCGGCGACGTGGAGGATGGCTCCCGATTCGGAAAAGATGCGAAGGCCAAACGGGCCGATCACCACGCCGGCGGCCAGATAGCCCAGGATCGAGCCGAGGCCCATGCGCTTGAAGATGGGGACGGCGACGACCCCAGCGGCAAGCAGCGCCACCACCTGAATGAGATCGCTGCCTGATGTTTCCGCTGCCATGCCTCTTGTCCCTGTGTCTCCCTATGTCCGACAGCACTCCTTGCATGCAGTTGGAGCGGGAGGCAAGGGCGGGGAGCCTGCCAGGACGGGGAGGATGCCGTCGAAGCGTTTCCCCTGGCGGGACCACGGTCTCCGCTTGCCTGCCGGACGATTGGTATCTATATCGACAGGATGACCGACCATTCGTCCCGGCCGTCTCCGCCGCCGCATATTCCGATCGATGCGCTCAGCGAAATCCTACAAGACTTTCGCTTGAGTGGCGTCAATTATGGCCGCTGCGAGCTCCGACATCCCTGGAGCATAGAATTTCCGCAACAATCGCTGCTTCGTTTTCACTTTGTCGGTCAGGGTCCATGCTGGATCCATACCGAAGCGGAAGGCTGGCAGGAGTTGCGCGATGGCGATCTGGCGCTGCTGCCGCAAGGCATCGCCCATCGGCTGGCCAGCGCGCCGGACGTTGCAGGCGGCTCGCTCGATGATTGCCGGGTGACCAAGTTGGGGAGCAACGTCTGCGAAGTCGTACGGGAAGGCACGGGCGCGACAAGCACCCTTTTCTGCGGCTCAATGGCCTTGGGCGCCTGTGCGTTAAATCCATTGATCACGCTGATGCCGCCCATCATCAAGGGTTGCGACGTGGCCGGCAATGATCCGGTCGTTGGTCCTCTGCTGACGGCCATGACCGTGGAGGCCGCGCAACCGCAGATGGGCAGCGCCACCATCTTGTCGCGTATGGCGGACTTGCTGACGGCCCGGCTCATTCGCTGCTGGGTCAATTGCACGGGAGCTTCGACCACCGGTTGGCTCGCTGCCATCCGCGACCCCCATATTGGCCGCGCTCTGGCAGCCATGCACAGAGACCCCGGCCATAATTGGACGCTCGAAAGCCTCGCCAGCCTGGCAGGCCAATCGCGCTCGATTTTCGCCGAGCGCTTCAGCGCTGTATTGGGAGAGGGGGCTGCACGCTATCTCGCCCGTTTGCGCATGCAGCTTGCCCGCGAGTTGTTGGGGCAAAACGGCTTGTCGGTGGCCGAGGTTGCTGCTCGCTTGGGCTATGATTCCGAGGCGTCCTTCGCTCGCGCCTTCAAGCGCATCACCAATGTCTCGCCTGGCGTTGTGCGTCGCACAATTCCCGGACGAATGGACATGAATTTCGGATTGTGAGACACATATCATCCGAAGAAACCCGTCTATGAAGATCTCCAAACTTTGGAGATACTTCCGTGACAGACACGACATTACAGCTTGAAGATGCGGCGATAGACGTTGATGCGGCTGCGCCGGCCACGTGGGACGCAACCATCTGGTTCGCGGTCATTTCATTGGCCGCCACCAGCTTTGCCCTGGTGTCAGCCGAATTTCTGCCGGCAGGTCTGCTGACGCCCCTGGCGCGCGATCTCGGCATCAGCGAAGGAACGGCCGGGCAGGTCGTCACCGCCACAGCTTCTGTCGGCGCCGTGACGGCCATGTTGAGCAATGTTCTCATCGGCCGATTAAACCGCAAGGCAGTGCTGGTTGGTCTCAGCGCCTTGGCCGTTGGTTCCAACATTCTTGCGGCGCTGGCGACCGATTTCTGGCTGTTGTTGCTGGGTCGGGCCGGACTGGGGATCGCTCTCAGCGCTTTCTGGGCGCTTTCGGTCGCCGTCGTGGCGAGGCTGGTTGGCGCCAATGCGACTGGGCGGGGCATGGCTATCGTCACCCTCGGCGTCTCGCTCGCAACCATAGCCGCACCGTCGATGGGCGCGTTGATCAGCGACTGGCTGGGTTGGCGCAGCGCCATGGCCATGACAGCGGGGTTGGCCTTGCTTGCCATGCTGCTGCAGTTGCTTAGCCTGCCGTCCTTGCCTGCAACGGCAAGCAATAGTCTTGCAGACGTCCTTCGGCTGACACGGCGGCGTGGCATTCAACTTGGTATGCTTGCTATCCTTTTGTTGATGACGGGGCATTTTGCCGGCTCGGTCTATGTGCGCCCCTTCCTCGAACATGTGACGCTCCTTGCAACCGGGCCAATTGCCCTGGCGTTGCTCGGATTTGGCATCGCCGCAGTGATCGGCAATATTGCTGGTGGCCGCATGGCCGACGCCAATATCCACGTGGCTCTCGTGGTTAACGCCGCATTGATGGCGTTTGCGGCGCTGGCATTGGTGCTCTGGGGCGTGCACATTGGCGTTGCCTTTGGCTTCGCTACGCTGTGGGGCTTCGCCTTCGGCATGGCGCCGGTGGTGCTGCCGACAAATTTGTCTCGCGCAGCGCCGGACGCGCTGGAAGCAGCGGGCAGCCTGATGGTCGCCTCTTTTCAGGTCGCCATCACCATCGGCGCGGTTGTCGGCGGCTATGCTGTGGACACCTATGGCCCTACGGCGCCTTTGACCGTGACTGCTATCCTTGCAGCATCGACAGCCGTCTTGGCGCTGCTACAGCCGCGCGGCTAGCTTTGCCGCCGCTGCCACAGCAGCTCGAATCTGGCCCGGACAATATTGCAGGCGCGTTACACAAGTTTACGCAATGCGCGCGTTGCTTGTTGCCACAATCGAAGGCTAAGGACGCTCGGCTTCGGCCATTGGAGGGTGAGCGACGATCAAGTCGCGCCCTTTTGAGGAGATGACTGACATGAAGAAGTTTTTGCTTGTTGCCGTCGGCCTGGCGGTGCTTGCCGGTTCGGCCTGCTCGAAGGCGCCGGAATGCACGGCCGAGATCGCGACCAAGAAAGCGCAGGACATGGCCGCCGCGCTGCAGGAAGCGATCACCAAGGATCCGTCCAAGGCAGCTGACCTGACCGCCAAGGTCCAGGCGGTGACAACCAAGTACCAGGGCACCACGACACTCGCCGACGCCTGCAAGGCGTATGACGAGGTGACGGCCGCCATCAAGGGCTAAGCGCCTGATTCGACTGGTTCAAGGAGGCGGTGGCGATGGGCTGCCGCCTCTTTGCTTTGGGGGGACGTGTCAGGGGCGCTAACGCGCTCAGTTCGGGGCGATGGAGCCGACTTCGACCGCATCGACGCGCTTCAGGCTCATGCCGATGACCGGCACCAGCTGGTCCTGGACACGCACGGCAACCGTCACGGTCATCGAATTGTCGTCGGGAATGCGGGCTTGCATGACGCCACGCAACTGATTGCGGTTGATGGTAAAGACCACCTTGCGGGCATCGACGACGTTGCCGCCGATGATGTCGAGGCCTGCACCGGCAGAGCCACCCATGAAAGAGCCCTTGTAGTCGCGGCCCTTGCGCTCGATCTTGGCCGACATCGGCTGGGTGAACATGCCGACCCGGCAGCCGCCATCCAGTGTCATGCCCATCGTGCCGTCCGGCGTGGAGCCGGTAAAGCTGCAGTTGAATTTCGTGCCCTTGTACTTGCCGGCGACGATTTCGCCCGGGCCGACCCATTTGCCTTCGGCCGACTGGAAGAACTGCTTGTCCGGCTCTGCGGCGGAAGCCCGCGAGGCGAGGCCGACGACTGCTGTGATTGCAACGGCCAGGGGCAAGACGCTGGACAGAATTACGCTTTTCATCGACGACACCCGGCAACAAAGAGGCTGTTTGGAACCGGTTCGACCATGAAGAAGATTGGTTAATGCTTCGTCACTGCGAAGCCTTGAAACGGCAATCCGCTCATCGTCCGGACGAACAGGACGCTATTTGCCAGAGCCTGTGGTTTCGGTGTCCTTCTTCGCGGCAAACGATGTCAATGCCGAGAGGAAATCGCCCAGGCCCGGCCGTTTGGCGGCGCTGAAGGGCAGGGGACGCGCGGTTTCCATCGCCGCGATGCCGATGCGCGCCGTCATCATGCCGTTGACGACGCCTTCGCCAAGCTTAGCCGATAGGCGCGCCGCCAGGCCGTGGCCGACGATCTGCTGGACGAAACTGTCGCCGACGGCGATGGAGCCGGTGACTGCCAGATGCGCCAGCACGCTGCGCGCCAGGCGGAAGAAACCCAGCGTTCCCGGGCGTCCGCCATAGAGTTCCGAGAGACGGCGAATGAGGCGTCCGGCCTCGAATACGACATAGGCGACGTCGACCAGCGCGCGCGGGCTGACAGCCGTCACCAGCGAGACGCGTTTGGCGGCTTCGAGAATCATCACCTTGGCCCTGGCATCGAGGGGACCGAGGATTTCCGCTTCAGCCAGGCGCACCAGATTGCCGCCGTCGATGATTTCGCCGCGCAGTTCGGCCAGGGCACGCCGACCCGCCGCGGTCTCTGGCTTGGCCGCGACGAAAGCCGAAAGCTCGTCGACCACCGATCGTGCCGCCTTGGGATCGTCGCGCGCGATGGCGTCGAGCGCGCGTTTTTGCAGTTTTTCGACTTCGGCAAGGCGGGCGATCGCCAGGAATTCCCGAATCAGGATCACCACAAGCGCCAATACGGCGATCGCCGCCATGCCGGCGGCCAGCCAGCCCAGCCATTCGGCTCGGGCGAAGAGATCGCGGATCAGCTGGTCGGTCCACAGGCCGACAGCCAGCGAAACCAGCACGCCGATCGCGCCGAAGAAGATGCTGCCGAACAGCGAGCGTTTCCTGGGGGCGGCCGCCGGCGGCGGTTCCGCGGCCACGATGTCGGGTTCGTCGAAGACGTCGACTTCCGCCGGTATGACCAGAGCGACATCGGTCTTCAGCCCGCGAGGTTTGCGCGAGAGCTCGGCCTGGCGCGCCTTTGGCGTCTCTTGTGTTGGCGCGGCTTCCGGCTCGATGCGGAAGGCCGCCGGTTTGCGGGGCGCGGTCATGCCAGATGGTCTCCGATCAGGAACTGCAAGGCACGGTCGAGCCTGATATGCGGCAGAGACAGCGTGACGCCTTCGGCCGTGCGTTCGAGTTTTGGCGGGCGGAATCGGACAAAGCGGATTGCCGGGTCCGTTGAATCCTGCCTGTGGTCGGGCTCGGAGACCTCGAACACCGCATCAATCTTCTCCGGTAAATCACCGGGAAATATCGCAGTTTCGGTCTTTCCGTCGAACGTTTCGCCGTTGATCTTCTCGCCGGCGATCGGCGTGCCGATGATGACAGGCAACGTCTCACGGCCTTGCTTGACCGTACCTTCGCGGGTCGCGCGCACCGCCGCCATGGCGACCACGTCGACATCGGCGCCGGTGAAGTTCGCCCGTGCCACGGCGCGGTCGGCCAGCCGCCGCACGATCGCCTGCAACCGGTCATGGCTTTCGTGGTGCAGGTGATCGGCCTTGGTCGCGGCGACCAGGATGCGATCGATGCGCCGCGAAAACAGGTCGGTGAGGAAGCTGCCGCGGCCAGGGCGGAAACAGCCGAGGATCTCGGTCACGGCGCGCTCGAGGTCGGCCATGGCGCCGGGACCGGCGTTCAGCGCCTGCATGGCGTCGATCAGGACGATCTGGCGGTCCAGACGGGTGATGTGTTCGCGGAAGAAGGGTTTGACGACATGCGTCTTGTAGGCCTCGTAGCGCCTCTCCATCATGGCGTGCAGCGATCCCGGGCGCGGACGCCTGTCGAGGCCGGCCAGCGGGGCAAAGGTCAGCGCCGGCGAGCCTTCCAGATCCCCAGGCATCAGGAAACGGCCGGGCGGCAAGGTCGAAAGCGCGCGCTCGTCGAGCTTGCAGGCCTTGAGATAGGCGGCGAAGCTTTCGGCAAGGCGGCGCGCCGTCATCTCGTCGGCGTCGCCATTCGGGTCGATTTCCGCCGAGATCGCCCGCCAGGCCCGCGACAGATCCTCGCGCACCGGCAAAGTGGCCATCTCCATGGCCTCGCGTGAAAAATCGGCGAAGGATTTGCCGAGCAGCGGCAGGTCGAGCAGCCATTCGCCGGGATAATCGACGATGTCGACCGACAATTTGCCCGAAGAGAACATGCGGCTCCAGCCGGAGGCCGATTCGTATTCGATGGTCAGCCGCAGTTCCGAAATGGCGCGCGTGGAATCGGGCCAGGCACGGTCGTTGACCAATGCGGCGATATGGTCCTCGTACTGGAAGCGCGGCACGGCATCGTCAGGCTGCTCTTCCAGGAAAGCGCGGGCGATACGCCCGGATTTCTGCGCCTCGAACAGCGGCAGGCGTCCGCCATGGATCAGATTGTGGACCAGCGCGGAGATGAACACCGTCTTGCCGGCGCGCGAAAGGCCCGTAACACCCAGCCGCAGCGACGGAGAAAAAAGCCCGGTGGCGCGTCCCGACAGCGTATCGAGGGCAATTCTTGCCTCGTCGGTGAAGGTGGTCAGCGATGATGCCAAAATGTGATCTCTCGGGCTTGCGTCCGTCCGATATAGGGGTTGGAACCCGGCTTTGAAATGCCGCCGGCGAACTGCCCTAGAGATCGGCAGGTGTGAGAAACGCTTCGAGATAGCCCGTGTCCTGGCCTGCTTTCGCCAGATTGTCCAGGAAACGCACGACCGCCAGGCCCGAGGTCGGGAACCCATGGTTGAGCATGGCACGCGCCGTCTCGTCGCCATCGCCTGAGACCGCCATGGCGAGATCCTCCGTCATTGGATTGTGGCCGATGACCAGCAGTGAACCCGGCCCGCCATGTTCACGGATGAGGCGGAGATAGCCGGCCGCGTCTTCGCTGTAGAGCGTGTCGAAAAACAACACCTTGCCGGTGTCGGTCTGGCCGGCCAGCCCTTCGAGTGTTTCCTTGGCGCGCCGGGCGTTGGAGCACAATGTCAGGTCTGGGACATAGCCGCGGGAGCGCATGGCAGCGCCCATTATCTCGGCATCGGCGCGGCCGGCTGCATCGAGCGGTCGATCGAAATCGCGCATGCCGGGCAGCGCCCAGCCAGCCTTGGCGTGCCGCAACAGATAGAGCCTGCTCACCCAACCTCCGATGATGCCGAAGCCGCGGCACGATTAGCCACAAGAAGGGCGCCGCGCACAATGGCCACTTGTTCTTCCGTTCAAAGAATCACGCACGAGGCAGGGTGGCGAAGGTCTGCGGCACTTTCTCCATCGAATCAGCGACATCCCGCTCCAAGGGGTGCCGCCGGGGCACTTTAACAATTGCGTGTGTCGGTGGCTGATTGCGCTTGTGCAGGCGTCGGGCGGCGAATATATAAGCGCCAAAATTGGGGCAGTTTGGGTGAGTCGAATGAACGACATCGTTACCGCCGATTACGTACCCTCCGAAGACGAGCCGTTCATGAACGAACGGCAGAAATCCTACTTCCGCCTGAAGCTCGTCACCTGGAAAAATGACATATTGCGCGAAGCGCGCGAAACTCTCGAAATCCTGCAGCAGGAAAACGCCAACCATCCCGACCTCGCCGACCGCGCCTCTTCTGAAACAGACCGCGCCATCGAGCTCAGGGCCCGCGACCGTCAGCGCAAACTCATCGCAAAGATCGATTCGGCGCTGCAGCGCATCGACGAAGGTACTTACGGCTATTGCGAGGAAACCGGCGAGCCGATCGCGCTGAAACGGCTCGACGCCCGTCCGATAGCCACTTTGTCGATCGAAGCGCAGGAACGGCATGAGCGCCGCGAAAAAGTCTATCGCGACGACTGACGCATCGCTTCCGGGCTGCATCGCGAGGCAGTTACAGTGAAGTTGCTGTCAAAAATGGCCGGCTTTCCGGCCATTTTTGTTGGCTGCATGGCAATCCGTTGCAGCAGGAGCAAACCCGGCCAGATCGCCGGCCGGCAGGGTGCCTCAGGCGCCAATCATCTTTTCTGACTTGAAGAAAGTTCGCCCAGAAGCCTGGTCATTTCATCGTCGAGCGATTGCGGCGGCTTGGTCGCCGGTTTGCCGACAGGGCCGCCGGAGCGCGGCTGGTCGAGCGAAACCTCCAGGTCCTTCATCAGCGCGTCGTCGATGCTGTCTTGCGGGGGCGGTGGCGCCTGCCTGACGGCATTGGCGTTGGCGGAGCCATAAGCAGGCAGCGGCGTGACGTTTGTCGATTGATAGGGTTGCGCAACCGGTTTCGGTGCGGGGGCTGGGGCCGGCGGTGGCGCCGCCGGGCGCGGGCGGGCAGGCGGCGGCGCCGCGGTCACCGGCTGCGGCGCAGGTCGGGCTGGTGCGGGCGCCGGCTGAGGCGGCCGCGGTTTTGCCGTCGGGGCCGCGGTGGCCGGGACAGGCTGCAGACCGCCATCTCCGGTCAGCGCCGGACGGCGCGGTGCGGCAAGGCGTATGTCGCGTTCGACGACGACGTCGGTCGGGCCGCCGATCAGAAGCAGATGTTCGATGTCGTCGCGGCGCACCAGCACCAGCCGGCGATGGCTGTCGACGGCGGTGGCGTCCATGACGGCCAGCCGCGTCTTGCGGTTCCGGCCACCGGCGACAAACGTACCGAAGGTCAGGTTGCGCACGAGCCTGATGATGACGAGCACGATGACCAGCAGGATCAGCGCCGCGAAGGTCCACAGGAGTGCCGCCGCATAACCAGGGCCCGCCACGCTATCCAGCCACTGCATTGGTTTCCCCTGATCGGTTTTGGAAAGTGACGCGACACTAGACCGTTGCGGCTGGCCACCGCAAGTTGCCTTTCACGCATCGTGAACAGCTTGAAACACGGCTGGCATCATTTTTATCTGACATTTGCCGCCCGGGCCTTTTCGGGACTGGGAGAATGTGATTCAACCGGCTAAAGCGGGTCGCGCTGAAGCGGATTCATGCGACGCGCTTCAGGTCCTTGTTTTCATGCACGTCGTTTGCCCAAAACCGAAGTCACTTTTGGGCGACATGCATTAGGGGCGGGTGTCGGAACGTCGGACTTCACGAGCAGGGGGCATATGGCCAAGGAAGCGCGCGGCGATTTCTATCCGGTACCGATCGTCGACCAAAACACGCGACCGGGTGCGGTCACCCGGCTCATCATCTTCATCGTCGTCCTGACGGGGGCCGCGATCGTCTTCGGCCTGTTCCGCGAGCGCCTCGGGGATCCCTTCCTGCTCGGCATGCTTGGCGTGCTGGCAATGATCGGCGTCGGCTTCCTGTTCGCGACCGCGATCGGCTTCGTGCAGGTCACGCCGCGCTCGACCGGCGATGAACTGTCCAAGGCTTTCGTCGATTCGATGGCGCAAGGCCTGCTTGTGACGGACACCAAGGGCCGCGTCGTCTACGCCAATCGAGCCTATGCCGACATGACCGGGGCCTCCTCGGCCGCCGACCTCAAGACGGTCGAAGGGCTGCTTTCGGATGTTCCCGAGGCCTCGGTGACGATTTACCGGCTGGCCTCCGGCCTGCGTGACGGACAGCCAGGTGACGGCGAGTTTCGGCTGGCGCAGTCGATCCGGCCCGGCGCCGAACCGGGCGCCCGCTGGTACCGGGCGCGCGCCCGCACCTTCAACGTTCCGGGCCAGCGACTGCCTATGCTGGCCTGGCAACTCGCCGACATTTCGCAGGAGCGGGCCGAGCAGGAGCGTTTCTTCCTCGACCTGCAGAAGGCCATCGATCACCTCGACCACGCTCCGGCCGGCTTCTTTTCCGCCGACCAGGACGGCCGCGTCACCTACATCAACGCCACGCTCGCGGAATGGCTGGGCATCGATCTTGCCAGCTTCACGCCCGGCGCAGTCACCTTGCCGGATATCGTTGCCGGCGACGGCATGGCTCTGGTGCGTTCGGTCAAGGCCGACCCCGGCACGACGCGCAACGCGGTCATCGATCTCGATTTGACGACGATGACGGGCGAGGCGCTGCCGGTGCGCTTCATGCATCGCGTTTCGGCCAGCCGCGAAGGTATCGGCGGTCCGACGCGCACGATCGTGCTCAATCGCACACAGGGCGAGGATGCCTCGGCCGATCTGCGCGCCTCGGAAGTGCGCTTCACCCGCTTCTTCAATTCGACGCCGATGGCGATCGCGGGCGTCGATGCCAGCGGGCGCATCCTGCGCACTAACGCGCCATTCCTGTCGCTGTTTTCCTCGGTCGTCGACCGGGATGCCGTGGACCGCCGCGTGCGGCTCGATACGGTGATCCATGAGCGCGAGCGGCCAGCCTTTGCCGCGGCGTTCGAGAAGGCCAGGCAGCGCCAGGCGGACATCGAGCCGATCGACACCGTGCTGCCCGGCAACGAAGAGCGGCATATCCGTTTCTACGTCAATGCCGTCGCCGACGGCACCGGTGGCGAGGGCGCCGAGGAATCGGCCATTGTCTATGCCGTCGAGACGACCGAGCAGAAGGCGCTCGAAGGGCAGATGGCGCAAAGCCAGAAGATGCAGGCGGTCGGGCAACTGGCGGGCGGCATCGCTCACGACTTCAACAATGTGTTGACCGCCATCATCATGGCGTCGGACCTGCTTTTGACCAATCACCGGCCGTCGGACCCGTCCTTCCCCGACATCATGAACATCAAGCAGAACGCCAACCGGGCGGCCTCGCTGGTCAGGCAGTTGCTGGCCTTCTCGCGCAAGCAGACGCTGCGGCCGGAAGTGCTGAACCTCACCGACGTGCTCGCCGATCTCAGGATGCTGCTTGCCCGCCTGGTCGGCAACGACATCAAGCTGAAGATCGACCATGGCCGTGACCTGTGGCCGGTCAAGGTCGATATCGGCCAGTTCGAGCAGGTGGTGGTCAATCTGGCCGTCAATGCGCGCGACGCGATGCCCGCCGGCGGCGATCTCACCGTGCGCACCCGCAACGTCACTGCCGAGGAGTGCAAGACCTTCTCCTATCGCGAACTCGCCGCGGCCGACTATGTCGTGGTCGAGGTCGAGGACACCGGCAGCGGCATCGCGCCGGATGTGCTGAAGAAGATCTTCGAGCCGTTCTTCACGACCAAGGAGGTCGGCAAGGGCACTGGCCTTGGCCTGTCCATGGTCTACGGCATCATCAAGCAGACCGGCGGCTTCATTTTCTGCGATTCCGAAGTCGGCAAGGGGTCGACCTTCCGCATCTTCCTGCCGCGTCATATCGCGGAAGCGAAGAAGGGGGCCGAACCCGGCGATGCGCCGAGTGCCGCGCCGGTCAAGCCGGTCGACAGCACCAAGGATCTGTCGGGGTCTGCCACGGTGCTGCTGGTCGAGGACGAGGATGCGGTGCGCATGGGCGGTATGCGGGCGCTGACCTCGCGCGGCTATACGGTGCATGAGGCATCCTCCGGCGTCGAGGCGCTGGAAGTGTTCGAAGCCCTGGGCGGCAAGGTCGACATCGTCGTTTCCGACGTGGTCATGCCGGAAATGGACGGACCGACCCTGCTTGGCGAGTTGCGCAAGCGCCAGCCTGATATCAAGTTCGTGTTCGTGTCCGGCTATGCCGAGGACGCATTCGCCAGGAACCTGCCGGCCGACGCGCATTTCGGCTTCCTGCCGAAGCCGTTCTCGCTCAAGCAACTGGCGACGATCGTCAAGGATATGCTGGAGTCCTAATTTAGCGCTCTCCAATGATCCGCCTTGCGCGGCGTGCCCTGACAACGCCATGATTGCGGGTGAGAGGGCGGTCGGGCTTGGGGGAGCAGCGATTGACGACACACATAGAGGCAGGCAAGGGCGATTACGCCGAAACGGTGCTGTTGCCGGGCGATCCGCAGCGCGCCGAATGGATGGCGAAGACATTTCTCGAGGCGCCACGCTGCGTCAATCGCCGGCGGGGTGCTCTCGGCTTTACCGGCCTTTTTCGCGGCCAGCCCGTCAGCATTCAGGCGACGGGTATCGGGGTTTCGTCGTTCCTGATCTATGCCCATGAATTGCTTGACTATTATGGCGCCCGAACGTTGATCCGCACGGGGACCTGCGGCGGCCTGAGCGCCGAGGCCACGCTGCGCAGCCTGGTAATCTCGCAATCGGCACGGCCGGAAAACGCCGAGAACGGTCAGGTCTTTGGCCTTTATGACGCTGAAGCCGGCCCGGATCCGGCGCTGCTCGTCTGCGCCTTGGCCAAGGCAGCCGAACTCGGCATCGACCATCACGCCGGCCTGACAGTCTGCACCGACATATTTTACCATCCTGAAGCGCACACCCGTTATGCCGAAGCAAGGGCGCTCGGAGCGCTGGCCGTGGACATGGAAACCAGCGCGCTCTACCGCATCGCGGCGCATTTCGGCGCCAGGGCGTTATCGCTACTGACAGTCGTCGACAATCTGGTTACCGGCGAACAGGCCGACTATTCCGAGCGCCAGGCGCTTTTCACCGATATGAGCCGGCTGGCGCTCGAAATCGCTGGGGAAGGGCGCTAGGCCGCCTGCCGCCGGCGCGGGACCCGCCCCGGGTTCCGCGCCTTTTGAATCTCGCAGTCTCAGGCCCCAACCGGTTGGCCGTCCTTGCGGCGGATGGCGACGACCGATGGCCGCGGCGGCTGGCCGTCCTTGAAATCGGGCCACAGCGACTGCGCCTTGTCGAGCGTCTCGGCATCTTCGGAGGGATGCTGGACCGAAAGGAACAGCGTCGTGCCATCCGGGGTGAAGCAAGGGCCGGTCGCTTCGGCGCCATGCGGGCAGGTGAACAGCAGCTTTGGCAGGCCGCGCGTCGGGCCTTCCGTGTCGACGCCATAGACGCCGTCGGGCAGGTCGAAATCATTGGCGCCGTCGGTCGCCACCCACAGCCGCCCGGCCGGATCGAATGTGATGTTGTCGGGGCAGACGAACCAGCCATTGTCCGACGTGTCGGGATGGAAGGTGGCGCCGACTTTGGCGTCCTTGGGATTGCCGCAGAGCACGAACAGGTCCCAGGCGTATTTGTCGGCGGTGTGGTCGGCCTCGATGCCGCGGCCGCCTGGCGGGATCAGCTCGACGATGTGGCCCCAGAGGTTTTCGGGTCGCGTATTGGCCGGGTTGACCTTGGATTCGTCGCGCTTCTTGTTCTTGGTCATGACGGCGTAGACGCGGCCGGTAACCGGATTGGTCTCGATGTCCTCCGGCCGGTCCATCGGGGTCGCACCGAGCGCGTCGGCGGCAAGGCGCGTCTTCAACAGCACGTCGGCCTGGTCGGCAAAACCGTTTTCCGCCGTGAGCTTGCCCTGGCCGTGGACCAGCGGCAGCCATGTCATCGAGCCGTCGGCGTCGTAACGGGCAACCGAGAGCACGCCATCATCGAGAAGGCCGTTGCTGGAAGCCGGGTTCGTCTTGTCGTAAGCCTTGTTCGAGACGTAGCGGTACATGTATTCGAAATAGTCGTCGTCGCCCATGTAGACGACGATGCGACCGTCCTTGTTGAGGACGACCGTAGAGGCCTCATGCGACATGCGGCCAAGGGCCGTGCGTTTCACCGGCCTCGACCTGGGATCATAGGGGTCGATCTCGACCACCCAGTCGAAGCGGTTCGGCTCATTCGGTTCCTTGTCGATGTTGAAGCGGTCGTGGAAACGGCCACGGCCGTAGATGTCGGAGCCATCGAAGCCGTAGCGATCGAGAATATCGGCGGTCGGCGCCTTTTTCGGGTCGCCGCCGAACAGGTCGGAAACGCCTTCCTCGCAGGTCAGCACAGTGCCCCAGGGGGTGAAGCCGCCGCTGCAATTGTAACTGGTGCCGAGCACCTTCGTGCCGGTCGCATCGGCGGAGGTCTTCATCAAGGCATGGCCGGCCACCGGTCCCGAAACAGCCATTTCGGTGTTGGCCGTGACGCGGCGGTTGAGCGGGCTGTCCTCGACGGTTTGCCACTTGCCGTCCTTGAGCATGATTTCGACGATCGAATGGCCCATCGCCGCCAGGCCGAGATCGACCTGTTCCTTGCTCATCGCCTTGCCGGCGCCGTCCTCGGTCATGCCGGGGAACATCACATTGGGTGAGATGTATTCGTTGTTGACGCAAAGCAGGCCGTGGTCGGAGTTCACCGAACCCTTGGGCAGTGGCAGGAAGGCGATGTAGTCGCAATTGTAGCCGAAACGCTTGTCCTGCTCGTCGGCAGCGACCTTGTTGCCGTCGAAATCCAGCAGGCCGGCGACAAGCGGATCGCCCCAGCGGGCGACGATCGTGGTTTCATAACCCTCGGCAGCGGCGTGGGTCTTGTCGTAGACGCGCTTCAGTTCGGAAAAACCGAGGGTGGAAAGTGCAGCAGCCGCATGCGTTTCGCCGGCAAACAACGAGCCGACAAAGCTGCCGCCGGCGATCACGGCGCCAGATGCCAGGCTGCCTTTCAGTAGGGACCGGCGCGAGACGCGCTCGGCGATGATTTCGCGAATGACAGGGGAGGATGAAGACGGGGAATTGGCCATGTGTCTGCCTCTCGATGTGGATGGTGACGGCGCACCGCTGCCTATCCAGCTTCGGCTACATCCAGATGACACGAGAGGGCGACACGGCTTGTGGTCCGTACGGCGGCGCCGTTCGAGGGAAGGCCTATGGATTGCTGCCCAGGGTGCAGGTCGAGGCGGTGAAGGCGCCGTCGGGCTGCTTCATGATGATGTCGAAGGAGGGCGGGTTCTGGCCGTCCAGCGTTGCCTGGGTCATCGACAGCGAGTTGCCGCCGGCGGTGTAGCCGCCGAGCGGTCCCAGCCAGGAGATCTCGCCATTTGCATTCATCTGATAATTGTAAGCCTGCTGGGCGGTTCCGAAGGTTACCGGGCCTGTATAGACGTTCCCCTTGATGGTGATGTCGCCGAGGTCGAGGAACATGCCGAGCAGGTAGACTTCGCAGTGATAGGTGCCGTCAGGCATCTTGCCGTCGCTGAAGTCGGCGTGTGCGGCGCCGGTCGCTGCCGCCAGAAGCACTGTGCCGATAAGAATGCGTGAAATCAGGGATGCCATGACGCCGCTCGGTTAAGCAGCGAGCTTGCCCTATTTTTGCGCTGTGCCGCAACATTTGTCGTTCTCGCCTCGCGTCCGGAGGCCAAAATCTAGGCATTTGGTGGAATTGGGCAGAAATTAGGCATCAGCTGTGTGCGCTGCGCAAATTTCCCTCAACCAATTTTTAACCGGCTCTCCTTTGTTTGTTCAATCTAATATACTAATCATCTGATAATGTTTGAATATTTGCCGTTTTTCAGAATCCCGACAGCGGTTGGCATGGGGGTTGCATTGTATTGTTGCGGTGCAATCAACCAGCTTGGGAGTCTTCCGTATGAGGGGTAATTTCTCGACAATAACAAAAATGTTTTCGGCGAGCGTGGTTGCCGCCGGCCTGTTGATGTCGGCTCCCGCCAGGGCGGCCGACGATACGATCAAGGTCGGCATTCTCCATTCGCTGTCGGGGACCATGGCGATTTCGGAGACGACGCTGAAGGACGCCATGCTGATGCTCATCGATGAGCAGAACGCCAAGGGCGGCCTGCTCGGCAAGAAGCTTGAAGCCGTCGTCGTCGATCCGGCGTCCAACTGGCCGCTGTTCGCCGAAAAGGCGCGCGAGCTGATTTCGAAGGACAAGGTCGCGGCGGTGTTCGGCTGCTGGACCTCGGTGTCGCGCAAGTCGGTGCTGCCGGTGTTCTCCGAGCTCGACAACATCCTGTTCTACCCCGTCCAGTATGAGGGCGAGGAAAGCGAGCGCAACGTGTTCTATACGGGTGCCGCACCGAACCAGCAGGCCATTCCGGCGGTCGACTATCTGATGAGCAAGGACGGGGGCTCTGTGAAGCGTTGGGTGCTGGAAGGCACCGACTACGTCTATCCGCGCACCACCAACAAGATCCTCGAAGCCTACCTGAAGTCCAAGGGCGTCGCGGCCGAGGACATCATGACCAACTACACGCCGTTCGGCTTCTCCGACTGGCAGACGGAAGTCTCGGCGATCAAGAAGTTCGGTTCGGCCGGCAAGAAGACCGCCGTCGTCTCGACCGTCAACGGCGACGCCAACGTGCCGTTCTACAAGGAACTCGGCAACCAGGGCATCAAGGCCGAGGACATCCCGGTGATGGCCTTCTCCGTTGGTGAGGAAGAGCTCGCCGGTCTCGACACCAAGCCGCTGGTCGGACATCTGGCCGCCTGGAACTATTTCGAGAGCGTCAACACGCCTGAGAACAAGAAGTTCATCGCTAACTGGCACAAGTTCATCAAGAACAACAAGCGCACCACCAACGACCCGATGGAAGCCCACTATATCGGGTTCAACATGTGGGTGAAGGCGGTTGAAAAGGCCGGCACCACCGATCCGGACAAGGTCATCGATGCCATGATCGGTGTTTCGGTGCCAAACCTGACCGGCGGTTATTCGACGATGATGCCGAACCACCATATCACCAAGCCGGTGCTGATCGGTGAAATCCAGGCCAATGGCCAGTTCGAAACGGTCTCGAAGACGCCGGGTCTGGTGATGGGCGACGAATGGTCCGACTACCTGCCCGACTCCAAGGACCTGATTTCCGATTGGCGCGCGCCGCTCAGCTGCGGCAACTTCAACGTCAAAACCGGCAAGTGCGGCGGTAAGGGCACGAACTGATCCTCCCCGGGCCGGACCTTCAGGTCCATGCCCAAGGCCGCGCGCGTCCGGACGGTTTCCTCCGCTGTCCGGACGCCCACTCAACCTTCAAGGGTCATCAAAAACCGATGAAGATTTTCCATGCGATGGGCCTGACGCTTTTGCTCCTGCTGACGACGCTGTCGTCTTCGGGCGCAGCGGAAGCCGATCTGCGTGCCATTATCGCCAAATTCGCTACGGTAACGGACTTCTCCGAGACGGGCGCCGTCGTTCAAGAGTTGACGGCCACAGGGGATCCCGCCGTCGAACGGCCGCTTGCTGCATTGGCTGAGGGCAATCTTTACATTCGCACGGCCGACTCGATGGTGTTTGTCGGCAAGGAGGGCGATGAAAACGTCCAGCTTTTTGACCCGCTGAGCGGCGAGGCTGCGGGGGAGGCCTCCGAAGACGACATAACCAAAATCACCGTCAACAACACCTTGCGCCGCGCCATTCGCGATGCGTTGGGCACGTTGACGCTTGGGTCCAAGGATCCGACGGTCCGCATCGCCGCCGCCGACACTATGTTCAAGACACCTGATGCCGCCAATATCGAGCCGCTCGACGCAGCGATCGTCAGTGAAACCGTGGCGAGCGTTAAGGCGCTGCTGGAGCAGGCGCGTGCCGCTTCCATACTGGTTTCAGACAAGCCCGATGCAGACAAGCTCGCCGCAATCGCCCTGATCGGCTCGCGCGGCGATCGTGACGCGGTTTCACTGCTCACCTCGGTCGAGGCCAATGCCTCGGGCGCCGTGAAGGACGCCGCGACGGCTGCGATCGCCAACATCAACTCGACGCTGGCCTTCTGGGACGCCGGACAAAACATCTGGTACGGCATTTCGCTGGGCTCGGTGCTGCTGCTCGCGGCGATCGGGCTTGCCATCACCTTCGGCGTCATGGGCGTCATCAACATGGCGCATGGCGAGATGGTGATGCTCGGCGCCTACACGACCTTCGTCGTCCAGCAGGTGATCCGCACATCCTTTCCCGGCCTGTTCGACTGGTCGCTGGTCATCGCGCTGCCGCTTGCCTTTCTGGTCGCCGCCCTCGTCGGTCTCGCCATCGAACGCGGCGTCATCCGCTTCCTCTATGGCCGGCCGCTGGAGACGCTGCTGGCGACCTGGGGCGTGTCGCTGATCCTGCAGCAGGCTGTGCGCTCGATCTTCGGGCCGACCAACCAGGAGGTCGGCAACCCCTCCTGGATGTCGGGGTCGTTCGATATCGGCCAGCTGGCCATCACCTGGAACCGGCTCTGGATCCTGGTGTTCGCGCTCACCGTCTTCGGCGTGCTGCTCTACGTGATGAAGCGCACGCCCTGGGGCCTGCAGATGCGCGCCGTCACCGCCAACCGCCGCATGGCCGCCTCCATGGGCATCAGGACACCGTGGGTCGATGCGCTGACCTTCGCGTTGGGATCCGGCATTGCCGGTATCGCCGGCGTCGCGCTCAGCCAGATCGACAATGTCTCGCCCAATCTCGGCCGCGGCTACATCATCGACAGTTTCATGGTCGTCGTCTTCGGCGGCGTCGGCAATCTCTGGGGCACGCTGGTCGGCGCCTTTTCGCTGGGCATCGTCAACAAGTTCCTCGAGCCATATGCCGGCGCGGTGCTGGGCAAGATCGTCGTGCTGGTGCTGATCATCCTGTTCATCCAGAAGCGCCCGCGCGGCCTGTTCGCGCTCAAGGGCAGGGCGGTGGAAGCATGATCACGGGACGCTTCTTCGCCGCTGGCGCTGACCGCCGCATCGCGATCACGATTCTCATCCTGCTGGCTGCCGCCATTGTCGTGCCGCTGCTCAATCTTGCGGTATCGCCGACCAGCGCCTTCTACGTCCCGGCCTATATAGTGGCGCTAACCGGCAAATATCTCTGCTATGCGCTGCTGGCGCTCGCGCTCGACCTGGTCTGGGGCTATTGCGGCATCCTTTCGCTCGGCCACGGCGCCTTCTTCGCGCTCGGCGGCTATGCGATGGGCATGTATCTGATGCGCCAGATCGGTTCGCGCGGCGTCTACGGCAACCCGATCCTGCCCGATTTCATGGTGTTCCTGAACTACAAGGAATTGCCGTGGTTCTGGTATGGCTTCGACCATTTCTGGTTTGCGGCGATCATGGTTCTGGCCGTGCCCGGCCTGCTTGCCTTCGTCTTCGGCTGGTTCGCCTTCCGCAGCCGCGTCACCGGCGTCTATCTCTCCATCATCACCCAGGCGATGACCTATGCGCTGCTGCTCGCCTTCTTCCGCAACGATATGGGTTTCGGCGGCAATAACGGCCTGACCGATTTCAAGGATATTCTGGGCTTCAACGTGCAGGCCGACGCAACGCGTTCGGCGCTGTTCGCCGCCAGCGCGGCGATGCTGGCGCTCGCCGTGTTCATCACCTGGGCGATCGTCGGCTCCAAATACGGCAAGCTCCTGATGGCGGTGCGCGACGCGGAGAGCCGCACGCGCTTCCTCGGCTGGCGGGCGGAGAATGTGAAACTGTTCGCCTTCACCGTCTCGGCCGTCATGGCCGGCATTGCCGGCGCGCTCTACGTGCCGCAGGTCGGCATCATCAATCCCGGTGAGTTCGAACCGTCCAATTCGATCGAGGTGGTGATCTGGGCCGCCGTCGGCGGGCGCGGCACCATTGTCGGGCCGATCATCGGCGCGCTGCTGGTCAATGCCGGCAAATCCTGGTTCACCGGCGTGCTGCCGGAATTGTGGCTGTTCGCGCTCGGCGGCCTGTTCGTGGCCGTCACCCTGCTCTTGCCGAAGGGCATCATCGGTATGTGGGACAGCTGGCGCGGCAATGCGAAGGCGTTGCGCGCGGCCTCCGTCGCTGAAGAAGCCGGCACCAAGGTTGCAGTGGCGTCCGCGACCTCAAAGCCCGCTCGCTCGCCGGCGAGGAATCCAGGCGAATGGTCCTTGTCCGACCCTGAACCGCAGGCGGCGGAGTAGGAACCATGAGCAAGTCGAACACCATCCTCTATCTCGACGGCGTCTCGGTCTCCTTCGACGGTTTTCGCGCCATCAACAATTTGTCGCTGGTGCTCGACAAGGGCGAGATGCGCGCCATCATCGGCCCCAACGGCGCCGGCAAGACGACGATGATGGACATCGTCACCGGCAAGACGCGGCCCGACGAGGGCGAAGTGTTCTTCGACGGCCAGGTGGATCTCACCAGGCATGACGAGGCCGAGATCGCCATGATGGGCATAGGCCGCAAATTCCAGAAACCGACGGTTTTCGAGAGCCACACGATCGAGGACAATCTGATGCTGGCGCTGAAGGGGCCGCGTTCGATCTTCCCGGCGCTGTTCCATCGCCGCTCCGCGGCCGAGGCGCGGCAGATCGACGACATTCTCGGCATTATCCGGCTGGGCGACAAGCGCCACGAGCTGGCCGCCAATCTCAGCCACGGCCAGAAACAGTGGCTGGAGATCGGCATGCTGCTGGCGCAGGACCCGAAGCTGCTTTTGGTCGACGAGCCGGTCGCGGGCATGACCGATGCCGAAACCGAGGAGACCGCGCGGCTGCTCAAGGACATTGCGCGCGACCATTCGGTCATCGTCGTCGAGCACGACATGCATTTCGTGCGCGAACTCGGCGTCAAGGTGACCTGCCTGCACGAAGGCTCGGTACTATCGGAAGGCACACTGGATTTCGTCTCGGCCGACGAGCGTGTCGTCGAAGTCTATCTGGGGAGATGAGCATGGTCTGGCGCGTACAATTCCATCGCTTCGATCTGTCGTTCCTCCGGTTCTGGAGAAGGCGCTGACATGCTCGAAGTTTCCAACGCCACGCTCCATTACGGCGCCGCCCAGGCGCTGCGCGGCGTTTCGCTGAAGGCGGGCGCCGGCAAGATCACTTGCGTGCTCGGCCGCAACGGCGTCGGCAAGACCAGTTTGATGAGATCGATCGTCGGCCACCACCGGCTGACGAGCGGAAGCGTTGCCTTCGAGGGGAAGGCGCTCGACCGGAGCGCGGCGTATGACCGCGCCCGGTCGGGCATCGCATTCGTACCGCAGGGCAGGGAGATCTTTCCCCTGCTCACGGTGCGCGAAAACCTGGAGTCCGGCTTTGCGCCATTGAAGCGTGCCGACCGCAACGTGCCGGCGCACGTCTTCGAGTTGTTTCCGGTGCTGAAGCAGATGCTTGGCCGCCGTGGCGGCGATCTTTCGGGCGGTCAGCAGCAGCAACTCGCCATTGGCAGGGCGCTGGTGATGCGGCCGAAGCTGCTGGTGCTGGATGAACCCACCGAAGGCATCCAGCCGTCGATCATCAAGGATATCGGCCGCGCCATCCGCTTTTTGCGCGACCAGGCTGGTATCGCCGTGCTGCTGGTCGAACAATATCTCGACTTCTGCCGCGAACTCGCCGACGAGGTCAACATCATGGACCGGGGCCAGATCGTCCATACCGGCCCGGCCGAAGATCTAGACCGGGCTGATGTCCGCAAGTTCCTTACCGTCTAGAATCGATGCTGGACTTCGGCTGACAATCCAAGTCCCTGGCCAAATCCCTGGCAAGTCCAATATTTCTTCCATCCAGCGATCTGCATCTCTGGCGCGCCAGAGGCCGCATGCTAGTCTTTCGTTGGCTTCTGTGAGTCGGCCGCTTCCGTATCAGTCTGGTGTCGCAGATCGAGGGCGCGGCGAAGGCCGGGCAAGTTTCACGCAAGCAAGGCTTCCTAGCTTCCCTCCTGCGATCTCTGTCGTTCAAACGCGTTTGGGCACACAGGCTAAGGGACAGCCATGGAACGTTATGTCGAGGACTACCAGAAGCGGCGGCTTACCGAACGGGTCGACATCATCGCCGCCATCAACATCTTGAGGTCGCAGGGCTGCGAATACGACGACCTGATTGAGGAAATCACCAAGGTCTTCTATGTCGACCTTGATACCTTCAATGAAATCGTGATGGCGGCATAGAGCCGCTTTCGCCTAGCCGACAATCACAGGCTCGGCACCGATACATTCGCTCAGCTCGCGCGCCGGAATGGAGAGGCGGTGACGCGGTTGCGGCCGCCGCGCTTGGCGTCGTAGAGCGCCTTGTCGGCGGCGCTGAGCACCTTGTCGAAGCTGAGGCCCTCTTTGCTGCCAAATGCAAACCCGGCGCTGACCGTGCACCTCAGCGAGCCGGTTTCGGTCTCTATCAGGCGTGTCGCGAAGGCGGTCCGGATGCGCTCTGCCGCGTCCTCGACCGTTTCCGGCAGCGTGCGCTTCAGCACCAGTGCGAATTCCTCGCCGCCCATGCGCGCGGCGATGTCGGTCTGGCGAAGATTGCCGGCGAGTTCCCTCGCAAACACCTTCAGCACCTCGTCACCGGCCGCGTGGCCGAACTCGTCGTTGATGGCTTTGAAATTGTCGAGGTCGAAGACGACCACAGCGGTAAAGGCACCGACCGGGACGTGGCCATGCATGTCGAAAAGCGCGCGCCGGTTGAGCAGGCCGGTCAAGGGATCGGTGAGCGCATTGCGGCGATGATGCCTCGCCAGACGCCCCTGGTTGAGCGCAAGCGACAGGGCACCAATACCCGTCATGCTGGCGATGACGACAATGAGGCTCAGTTCCTCGGCCCAGTTGCTTGGTGCATGGCCGAGAACCAGCCTGCCGTCCCATGCCAGGACCGCCGCGCACAGCATGAAGGAAACGGCGGTGGCCGAATAGAGCGTGGTGATGCCGATCGTCAGGGCAGGGGCCTCGTCGCGGCCTCGCCAGTATTCGAATGCCGTCGCGAACAGGAGCAAGGCAGCGAACAGGTTCTCGAACATGAAGCCGAGGCCATCGTAGCCCAGAGCCATGGGTGGCAGCGTCACCGCCAGTGAAACACAGCCCAACAGTGCGAGCGGCAGCGGCGAGCCGCCGGTTCTGAACTGGAAGGCCGCACCCAGCATGGTGGAGAAGCCGAGCAGCAACAGGGCAAGGGTGGCGATGCCGAGCAAGCGTCCGGGCATGTCGATATAGGCGTCGTAGACAAAGATATCGCCGACCACGAACACCAGGCTGATCGCCCATGTCAGCAGAAACCGTTCCGTGCGGGCGGTCAGCCACATGCCGAACAATGTCAGGCTCAGGCAAGCGGCGGAGAAACCGACGGCCAGCAGAAGTGAAGTGTAGTCGAGCGACATGCCCCTCTTTCCCTGCCGGCGGCGGCTCCAGCTGTGCGGCTTGCCGTCGCCGCATTCATGCAGCAAGGAAGTGTCGATAAAGTTACGATCGCGGCGAAGATGCCCAGGAATAGGCGTTTTGCTACGCGCAAAACGCATGGATGATGCGCTTACAGCATGCAGCCGAACAACAACAACGGATGCTTGTCAGCCGGCTATGCGCTTCATCAGCGCCATCGCCCCGAACGGCGCGCGCACCTTGCCCTCGGTGATGAAGTAGACGAACACATCGCGCGGCTGCACGGGCGCGTCGGTGGCGGGATCGGCGCGCCGCAAATCGGCCGGCTGCTTGCCTTCCGCCCATATTTTTGCCCGTGCCGCCCACTCGTCGAGCCCCTTGGGCGTGTAGCAATCGGGGTTGTCGTCCGAGCCGGTCTGCAGCCGTGCGTAGACGAAGTCACCGGTGACGTCGGCGATGTCAGGATATTTGGCATGGTCGGCATAGACGATCGCCGCCTTGTATTTACGGGCAAGCGCCGCGAATTCCGGCACGAAGAAACTGTCGTTGCGGACTTCGAGCGCGTGACGCAGTGCGACACCATCCTGTTTCTCCGGCAGCAGTTTCAAAAAAGCTTCGAAATCGTCCGGATCGAACTTTTTCGTCGGCGCGAACTGCCACAGGATCGGGCCGAGCTTGTCGCCGAGCGCGGCAACGCCGGAACCGAGGAAGCGCATCATCGATTCACCGGCCTCGCCCAGCACGCGGCGATTGGTGACGAAGCGGTTGCCCTTAAGCGAATAGACAAACCCGTCCGGCGCCTCGCTTGCCCATTTGACGAAGGTCGGCTCCTTGAAGCTGGAATAGTAGGTACCGTTGACCTCGATGCTCGGCACCTGCCGGCTGGCATATTGCAGCTGCTTGGCCTTCGACAACTTATCCGGATAGAAGGACGTATCCCAGGGCTCAAAGGTCCAGCCGCCCATGCCGGAGCGGATTGTTCCCGATTTGCTCATTGTTGTCCTCCCGAGTGCAGCGTCTGGCCAAATTCAGAAGTCTGGCCGCGTTCAGAAAATCAGGCCGTCGTGGTCTCGTCGACCGGTTTTGCCATGTCGACAAGCACCCATCCTGGCCGGTAGGGGTTGGGCCGGCGACCCGTTTCGCGATAGCCGTAAGCGAGATAGAGCGCGATGTTCCGCTCCATTTTCGCATTGGTGTAGAGCCGTATCTCCGGTAGGCCCCATTGGCGCGTCTGCTCGTCGGCGTGTTTCAACAATGCGATACCGAACCCCTTGCCCTGGAAGCCGGGCGACACCGCGACGGAGAAGATCATCGCGTGATCCGCATGCCGCTCCAGTGTGAGCACTCCGGCAGGTTCGCCGCCACTCTCCAGCAGCCAGACCTCGCCGTTCGCGATGCGCGGCGCGTAGTCTTCGGTCACCGGGATCGGCGGCGCGTCGAGTATGGCGTTGTAAGGAGCGTAGGCGGCTTCCGTCAGCGAAACGACTGTTTGGATATCACCGGCAAGCGCTCTTCTGATTGTCATCCAAAACTCTCCAGGCGCCAACCGGTCCGTTTATCACTCCGCCGCTTCGCGCTTGCCTCCGGGGCGCCGCTCCAGCAGTTCCTTGAGGAACTGGCCGGTATAGCTGCGCTTCTCGCGCACGATGGCTTCCGGTGTGCCCTGGGCAACCAGTTCGCCGCCGCCGTCGCCGCCTTCGGGGCCGAGGTCGAGCACCCAGTCGGCGGTCTTGATCACTTCGAGATTGTGCTCGATGACCACCACCGTGTTGCCCTGGTCGACAAGTTCGTGCAGCACTTCCAAGAGTTTGGCGACGTCGTGAAAATGCAGGCCGGTGGTCGGCTCGTCGAGGATGTAGAGCGTCTTGCCGGTCGCCTTGCGCGACAGTTCCTTGGCGAGTTTTATGCGCTGCGCTTCGCCGCCTGACAGCGTTGTCGCCTGCTGGCCGATATGGATGTAGCCGAGGCCGACCTGCTTCAGCGTATCGAGCTTGTCGCGCACGCCGGGCACGGCGGCGAAGAAGTCGACACCTTCTTCGACGGTCATGTCGAGCACGTCGGCGATAGACTTGCCCTTGAACAGGACATCGAGCGTCTCCCTGTTATACCGCTTGCCGTGGCAAACGTCGCAGGTGACGTAGACGTCGGGCAGGAAGTGCATCTCGATCTTGATGACGCCGTCGCCCTGGCAGGCTTCGCAGCGACCGCCCTTGACGTTGAACGAGAAGCGCCCCGGCTGGTAGCCGCGCGCCTTGGCTTCCGGCAGACCGGCGAACCAGTCGCGGATCGGCGTGAAGGCGCCGGTATAGGTGGCGGGGTTCGAACGCGGCGTGCGGCCGATCGGCGATTGGTCGATGTCGATGACCTTGTCGAGGAATTCCAGACCCTCGATACGGTCATGTTCGGCCGGATGTTCGCGCGACCCCATGATGCGGCGCGAAGCCGCCTTGAACAGCGTCTCGATGAGGAAGGTCGACTTGCCGCCGCCCGACACGCCGGTGACGGCGGTGAAGGTGCCGAGCGGGATTTCGGCGGTGACGTTCTTCAGATTGTTGCCGCGCGCGCCGACGATCTTCAGGCGCCGGTTCTTTTTCGCCTCGCGCCGCACGCCGGGGGTGGCGACTTCAAGCGCGCCCGACAGATATTTGCCGGTGATCGAATTGGGATTGGCCATCACCTGCTGCGGCGTGCCCTGGGCGATGATCTCGCCGCCATGGATCCCGGCGGCCGGACCCATGTCGACGACATAGTCGGCGTGCAGGATGGCGTCCTCGTCATGCTCGACGACGATCACCGTGTTGCCGATGTCGCGAAGGTGCTTGAGCGTATCGAGCAGCCGCGTGTTGTCGCGCTGGTGCAGACCGATCGACGGCTCGTCCAGCACGTAAAGCACGCCGGTCAGGCCCGAGCCGATCTGCGACGCCAGCCGGATGCGCTGGCTTTCGCCACCCGACAAGGTGCCGGAATTGCGCGACAATGTCAGATAATCGAGCCCGACATCGTTGAGAAAGCGCAGGCGCTCGCGGATTTCCTTCAGCACCCTGACCGCGATCTCGTTCTGCTTGTCGTTGAGTTGGGCGGGCAGGTCGGTGAACCATTTGTCGGCGTTGCGGATCGACTGTTCGGTGACTTCGCCGATGTGCTTGCCACCGATCTTCACCGCCAGCGCTTCCGGCTTCAGCCGATAGCCTTTGCAGACGGGGCAGGGCGTCGCCGACATGAAGCGCTCGATCTCCTCGCGCATCCAGGCGGATTCGGTTTCCTTCCAGCGCCGTTCGAGATTGGGGATAACGCCTTCGAAGGTCTTGGTCGTCTTGTAGGAGCGCAGCCCGTCATCATACTGGAAGGTGACTTCGCGCTCGCCGGTACCGCGCAGGATCGCGTCCTGCGCCTCGGCGCTCAAATCCTTGAACTTGTCGCCGAGCTTGAAGTTGTAGGCCTTGCCCAAGGCCTCAAGCGTCTGCACGTAATAGGGCGATGTCGATTTCGCCCACGGGCTGACGGCGCCGTCGCGCAGCGACACGTTTTCGTCGGGCACAACGAGATTGGGGTCGATGGCGCGCTGGCTGCCGAGACCGTCGCAGGTCGGGCAGGCGCCGAACGGGTTGTTGAACGAGAACAGCCGCGGCTCGATCTCCGGGATGGTGAAGCCGGACACCGGACAAGCGAATTTTTCCGAGAACAGGATGCGCTCATGCGTCTCGTTCTTCGACTTGTTGACCGAATCCTCGCCGGTCTGGCTGGAGTCGAGCGGTTTATCGGCGAACTCGGCCACCGCCAGCCCCTCGGCGAGCTTCAGCGCTGTCTCGATGGAATCGGCAAGGCGCGTGGCCAGATCGCCGCGCACGACGATGCGGTCGACGACGACGTCGATGTCGTGCTTGTACTTCTTGTCGAGTGCCGGAACGTCAGCGATCTCATAAAAGACACCGTCGACCTTGACGCGCTGAAAACCCTTCTTCTGCAGCTCCAGCAGTTCCTTGCGGTACTCGCCCTTGCGGCCGCGCACGATCGGCGCCAGCAGGAACAGGCGCGTGCCTTCCTCCAGCGCCAGCACGCGGTCGACCATCTGGCTGACCGTCTGGCTCTCGATCGGCAGGCCGGTGGCCGGCGAATAAGGCACGCCGACACGCGCGAACAGCAGGCGCATATAGTCGTAGATCTCGGTGACGGTGCCGACCGTCGAACGCGGGTTCTTCGACGTGGTCTTCTGCTCGATCGAGATGGCAGGCGACAGGCCGTCGATCTGGTCGACGTCGGGCTTCTGCATCATTTCGAGGAATTGCCGCGCATAGGCCGACAGGCTTTCGACATAGCGACGCTGGCCTTCTGCGTAGATTGTGTCGAAGGCGAGCGACGATTTGCCGGAGCCCGACAGGCCGGTCATGACGATCAGGCTGTCACGCGGCAGGTCGAGATCGACATTCTTCAGATTGTGTTCGCGCGCCCCGCGAATGGAAAGGAATTTATGGTCGGCCATCGCCGGTCGCCGCCTCAGATCTGGAATTGGTGGGATTGGCGGGATTGTCCCGGCCATCCCCTATGTAGGTGTTTTTGCCGCCACGTCGAGAGACGCCACAATTCCCGACAGAAGTCGTTTAACCGCCTTTCGCGCGAAGGGGCAAGCAGAAAGAACAAAGGCCGAACACGCTCCTGACAAAGCTGTGCAGAAACCTGACCTGGACGTAACCTCCCGGAGATCACAATTTTCCGTAACCGGCTATTGAAGGTTGACGTGGCCGGCTCATGGGAGCAGTCTCCAACAGTCAGCGAAGCCGGCCGTCTTTCGATGGCCTCGCCGCCCCAAGGCGGTCTGCGAGACGCCGCAGGCATTTGCGATTTGCGCTTCGCGTCGACAATGTCGCAACGGACACAGGAGCGGAGCATGACGCCACCGGACAGTCCCCAAGGGCTCCACGCCTCGTTGGAGCCGCGGCAGGCATAAGTGCCAGGGTTTAGCGTCTGCGCCACCCGACAAACCGTGACTTGCCGTATCCCCCAAAAATCAGAGACTGCTAGTCGGATCGTCGGCTGACGCCGCGCAGCATCCGAAATCAAACGCCGGCAGTACACTCCCGGCAAAATATGGATTTGAGATCCAGAAAAGCCCCGTCCGTTTGCCTAAGGCACGGCGGGGCTGTTCGTTTGAGGAAATGGCTGAACTGGCCCCAGCGGAGGGCTGCTCACCTCGGGGGTTTAAGCCCGCCCGTTCCCATGTCGACGGTTATGCTGCCGCTGATCCTGACATCGGTATCGCCGATCTTGAACGTGCCGTTGCCGTTGCTGGGGAACGCATCGTCGGGTTCCGGCTGGGGAGCCGGCTTGGCGATGCGATAATCGCCGCTCACGCCGGGCAGGGCACCTTTCTGCGCCGGCGGTGCGCTGTCGTCGGCGAGTGCCATGCCGTTCGCAAGGCTGGCGAAAATGAGCACCGCGGCGGCGATGACGCGATGCGTGGGCGAATGCGTGTCGATCATCCCAGGATTATAGGGGCGAGCCGCCCCCTGAACCAGACTGGTGTCGTCAAATCTTGGCGACCGCCAGGAATCCGATCTGGCTTGGGCTTACGCCGCCTTTTTTCGCGTGTCGAAGACATGGTCGACAATGCCCCAGGTCTGGGCTTCGCGGGCGGTCATGAAATGGTCGCGGTCGAGCGTGCGTTCGACCTCCTCATAACTGCGGCCGCAATGCTGGGCGTAGAGTTCGGCCATGCGCTGTTTGGTCTTGCCGATGCGTTCGGCGTGGCGCTGAATGTCGGAAGCCTGGCCCTGGAAGCCACCCAGCGGCTGGTGCAGCAGGATGGTGGCGTTCGGCAGCGCGATGCGGCGCCCCGGCGTGCCCGCCATTAGCAGGAACGACCCCATCGAGGCGGCAAAGCCCATGCACACGGTCGATACCGGGCAGCTGACATATTGCATCGTGTCGTAGATGGCGAAACCGCTGGTCACCACGCCGCCCGGTGAGTTGATGTAGAGCGAGATCTCCTTGTCGGGATTGTCCGATTCCAGCGACAGGAGTTGCGCGCAGACCAGCGCCGAGACGTCGTCATTGATCTCGCCATTGATGAAGATAATGCGCTCGCGCAGCAGCCGCGAGAAAATGTCGAAGGCGCGTTCACCGCGGCTCGATTGCTCGATCACCATCGGCACCAGACTGGCAAGACCGCTCATTTTTCGTCTCCGATTTCCGTGTTCAGGCTGCGAGCAGCAAGGTGTTCGGTATGTTCGCGGCGACAGGCTTTGCGCGCCCGTGCAATCCAAGCGAAAGCCGGCAGCCGCCGCTAGCCATGGCGACGGCGGGCATTGCTTTCCCACCAAAACCGTCATGGACGATGCGCAGATGCGTGCCGCCGGAAACGGTGCGGGCGAGTGTGAAGGTGACGACACTGTCGAGTGGATCCTGGCGCGCGGCGTCGCCCGGCTGCTGCCGCCAAGAATAGCGCAGCAGACGCTCCGGCTCGGCGTCGAGGATTTCGCATTCGATGGCAGCTTCAGTCCCGGCGAAGGCAAAACGATTGCCGATTTCCGGCCTGATGTCGTTCGGCATCATCCAGGCGGCGAGCAGTTCCGGCACGGTCAGCGCCCGCCACACTTTTTCCGGCGGCTCGGCAAGGTCGTATTCGAACTCCAGCGCCTCCGGGGCGGCGTCGCCCTGGGTTTTGGCGTTCATCGATCCCAAATCCTTCATTGATCCATGTCCTTCAAAACTGTCTTCAGCCTTTCGATGCGCTCCGGCCAGAAGGTCCGGTAGCGTTCGATCCAGGAGAGCAAGGGGGCAAGCCCCTGCGGATCAGCACGATAGTAGGCGTTGCGTCCGGCCCGCCGTTCGACCACGAGGCCGGCGCCACGCAGCACCGCCAGATGCTGTGACACCGCAGGCTGCGACACCGTCAGGCCGCTGCGCAATTCCGACACGCTCATCTCAGCTGCGGCGAGGCGCTCGAAGACGGCGCGGCGTGTCGGGTCGGCCAGGGCGCGGAAAATCTCTGCTTCGATCATGACAAAAGCATAAGTCGATACTTATTGATTTGGCAAGCGCTGTTTTGAAACCCATATGATGGATTGGCGCATTATTGCCATTCCTTGACAATCAGCAGCAGTGCATATAGGAACGAAAAGGGAACAAAAACCTTGTGGGAAAAGCCAGCCTTAGCAGGCGGCAGGCGTGCGCAGCCTGTAAGGTGCTGCGACAAAAATTTGTTTCGGATGAGCGCGGAGAAAAATCATGGCGGGTAGCGTCAATAAGGTCATTCTGGTCGGCAATCTCGGCGCGGACCCTGAAATCCGCCGCCTGAACTCGGGCGAGCCGGTCGTCAACATCCGTATCGCCACGTCGGAAAGCTGGCGCGACAAGAATTCCGGCGAGCGCAAGGAAAAGACCGAGTGGCACAATGTCGTCATCTTCAATGAGGGCATCGCCAAGGTGGCCGAGCAGTATCTGAAGAAGGGCATGAAGGTCTATGTCGAGGGCCAGCTGCAGACGCGCAAATGGCAGGACCAGACCGGCGCGGACAAGTACACGACGGAAGTCGTGCTGCAGAGATTCCGCGGCGAACTGCAGATGCTCGACGGACGCCAGGGTGAGGGCGGCCAGGTCGGTGGTTATTCCGGCGGCGGCAGCAGCCGCGGTTCCGATTTCGGCCAATCCGGCCCGAACGAAAGCTTCAACCGTGGCGGCGGCGCTCCCAGGGGCGGCGGTGGCGGCGGTTCGTCGCGCGAACTGGACGATGAGATCCCGTTCTGATCGAAAGCAACACCAAACGGCTGACGTTGTGTGATCGATACGCCCCGAGGGTCCCGCATGGACTTTCGGGGTTTTGCATTGTTGATTTGGGATCAAAGGACTGAAAGGACAAAGCGGTGAAGGCACGGATAAAGTGGGTCGAAGAGCGCACCTTCATCGGCGAGTCCGGCAGCGGCCACAAGCTGGTGCTGGGAACGGCATCCGGCCCTGATGGCAAGACGCCAGGCCCGAGCCCGATGGAACTGGTGCTGATCGGCACCGGCGGCTGCTCGGCCTATGATGTCGTGCATATACTGGAAAAGGGTCGCGAGGCGGTCGAGGACTGCGTCGTCGAACTCGACGCCGACCGGGCCGAGACCGACCCAAAGGTGTTCACCCGCATCCATATGCATTTCATCGTCAAGGGCAGGGCGCTGTCGTCCGACAAGGTTCAGCGCGCGATCAATCTTTCGATTGAAAAATACTGCTCGGCCTCCGCAATGATGGCCAAGACGGCGACGATCACGCATGATTTCGAGGTGATCGATACGGCGGCGAAGTGAAGGGCAGTACGGCAGTAGGGACTGCCGTTCACCCCGCCATCAGCGCCTTGATGCCGTCGGCCACGAACTGCACGGCCAGCGCCGCCAAGATGACGCCGAGCAGGCGGGTCAGGATCGAGCGGCCGGTCTGGCCGAGGATGCGATCGATGCGTTCCGACAGCACGAACACCAGGTAGGTGATGGCGAGGCAGACGAAGATGATGCCGACAAGGGCTGCCTGCGCGGCAAAGCCCTGAAACGAGCCGGAAAGCAGCACGGTCGCTGAAATCGCACCGGGGCCGGCGATCAGCGGGATCGCCAGCGGGAAGGCGGCGATGTTGTGGATCATGTCCTTGGTAATGGCGACGTCTCCGATCTTCTCCTTGCGGTCCTGGCGCCGCTCGAAGACCATTTCGAAGGCGATGAAGAACAGCAGGAAACCGCCGGCAACCCGGAATGCCGGCAGCGTGATGCCGAACACCGACAGGATCGAGGCGCCGGCAACCGCGAACAACGCCATCACCAGGAAGCCGATGACCGAGGCGCGGACCGACACCTGCTGGCGCTCCTCGCGGTTCATGCCGCGGGTCACGGCGAGGAACAGCGGCGCCAGGCCGGGCGGATCGATGGTCACGAGAATGGTGACGAAGGCATTGAACAGGCTGTCGAAACTCGGCATCGCTGACCCTCCCACCGGGCCGAGCCCGCTCCGCATTGGTAGAGCAAAGCCCGGTCAGTGGGAACTGTCTTGACCGCGAAACTGCGAAGCTCAACAGGGTTGGCCGGCAGCGCCGAAATAGGCCTCGAGGCGATAGCAGTCAGGGTCGCCAAGGCAAACAGCTTCATCCGATGCCGGCCAATCGGCGACACAATGTTGCGGCCGTTAGGCCTTGGAACTAAGTCGGGACGGCAACAGTCGCTGGCGCACCTATCCGCTGCGCCATGGCTCGTCCCTTTGTCTGGAATGGGGCTTCGACGAGGCGGCACGCGATCTCGGCGATGGCGGCAGTGAGGATGAGCCCCCCCGCCAGAATGACAACGGAATGCGCCGAGTTCCGGATGGCGTCCGCACTGCCGGCGTAGCGGGCGCAGCCCTCTTTGACCAGCCTGAAGGCTATGGAATGCAAAAGGTAGATGGCGTAGGAGCGATTGCCGATCCAAAGCAGCAGGCGTTGGTCTTTTGCGTTCCGGAACAGGTAGCCTCGATCATAGGAGGCGATCCAGACCAGTACGCCAGTCAGCAGAGCTATCAACCCGACATAGAACGAAACGATCAGTCCGCCCGACAGGAAACAAATGGCGGTGATGGCGAGCGCCGCAAAGAGAAGACCGATGTGGCGGTGGCGAAAGATGGTGGGAGCCAGTCGCCAATAGTCGGCATGCTGCGAAAACAGCGCGATCAGGACGCCCCATGAGATGGCATCGGTCCGCGTGATCCAAAGCCATGAGGTGTTGGGTCGGTAAAGCGGAAACTGGATGACGATGAGGAGAGCACAGATCGCTGCAAGCCACTTACGCGAGAAGATGAACACCAGCGGAAGGGCGATATAGAACTGTTCTTCCAAGGACAGCGACCAAAAATGAAGGTTGATGCCGCATATCTTCCAGCCGGCTGACAGGCATTGGAAAAAGTGCCAGTTCTGGACGTAGATCACAACAGCCACAGCGTCGTAGAAATTGTTCTGCGGGCTGCCGAAAAAGCCGAACCCGTTCCAGGTGGCGGCCAACACTATCGAGAGAGCCAAAGTCATCCAGGACAACGGAACGAGACGAAAGAAACGCCGAATCCAAAACGACTTCAAGGCGGTGAAGGGCGTTTCAGACCGGATATGGCGCAGTAGAGTGGCAGTGACCACAAATCCCGATATCGCGAAGAATATATCCACGCCCGCCCAAAAATTAGCTACCCTGAATACAGGCCACCAATACGCAGATTCCCAAGACAGTATGAAGGGAACGTGCGCAGTGATCACCATGAGGATGGAGATCGCGCGCAGAATTTCAATCTCGGCGTTCTTGGCCATTGGAAAAACCCCGCCTTGGGCGACCCTATATCGTCGCCCGTCGCCGATTCAATACGCGCGTCGGCTCAGCAGTTTCTTTTTCACAATCGGGCCGGCCAAGCCAGCGCGCCATTTCTGAAAAGTTCGACATGGAATCTGCCCACGCGGGCCGGGCGGAAGGGATTTCTCATGCGTACAATCAGGAAATGGCGTCGCGGACACTGATCAAGATATGATCGACGTGGTTTTCTCCATCGTTACAAAGGTTGCTGGTTCAGGCTGTTGCAACGCGCCGCGCCAGGAACTCGACCTCCAGCCGCCATGTCGCGCCATTGTCGTGCGAGCGCTCGCCAAGCCAGCGGAAGGAATTTTCGGTGATCCGCGAAAAGCTCCAGCGCACCGAGGAACCCGTGCCGTCGGCGCCGACCTGCACGATCGCGTCGCCCTCGGCCTGGCCGAGCTGGCGGCTGAAATACTGATTGCGCGGATCGCTCCAGAAAATGTGCCAGGCGTCGGCGCCGGGATCATAGACGCGCAGCGTCGTGCCGTAGAACGTCCACTTGCCCAGGGAGGGCTGGGAATCGGTGTTCCGCGCGGGCAGGATCCAGACGTCCTGGATGGCGCGACCTTCGAGCACCCAGCCGAAGTGCACCTCGCCACGCCCGCTCAGCACGGTGCCGTCGTCGAGGTGGCGTGAGGCCTCAAACGTCCAGGCGCCGACGAAGCGGCCGTAAAGGTTCAGTTTTTCTGCAAGCCCGCGGATCGGGCCGGGACTGTGCAGGGCTTCGGCAAAAGGGTCGAACATGACTGCGGTCTCTTTCTGTCAGGAGACCGCGAGGAGTAGGCGCTGACGGGGTTCTGGGCTTGGGAAAAATTGCTATGTTTCGGCCATGATAGCGACGACCCGCACTCTGGCATTCGGACCCGGCTGGCATGTGGCGGATGTGATCTGCACGGCCGGGGCGGGCGACCGGCCGTTCGAGGAAGCCCATCAGGAGTTCTGTGTTGCGGCGGTCACCAGCGGCACGTTCCGTTACCGCGCGCAGCAAGGCACCGCCATGCTGGCGCCGGGCGCGCTGCTGCTCGGCAATTCCGGCACCTGCTATGAATGCGGGCATGAGCATGGCAGCGGCGATCGCTGTCTCTCGTTCCATTTCAAACCTGCCTACATGGAACGGATCGTCGCCGGTGTGCCGGGCGCGAGCACGCTTGCCTTCGAAGCCCCGCGCCTGCCGCCCTTGCCGGCCCTGGCGCCTTTGTTGGCTGAGGCGGAAGCCGCGCGGGAGACGGGCGACAGCGAGGCCTTCGAGGAACTCGGTGTGCGCATTGCTGCTGCCGCTGTGGCCACGATTTCCGGCGCCACGTCCATCAGGCGCGGACCTAGCCGCCGCGACCAGAAACGGGTGGCCGAAGCCGTGCGACGGATCGAACTGGATGCCGACGGGCCGGTTTCGCTGTCGACGCTGGCGGATGAGACGGCGACCAGTCCCTATCATTTCCTGCGCATTTTCCGGCAGGTTGCCGGCATGACGCCCTACCAGTTCTTGCTCAAGACCCGCTTGCACCGGGCAGCGGTGCAGCTGCGCCTGTCGGATGATGCGGTCTCGGCGATCGCCTTCGATGCCGGCTTCAACGACCTGTCGACGTTCAACCGCCGGTTTCGACGGGTCATGGGCGAGACGCCGGGCGATTATCGCGCCAGCCGATCGGGCCGCACCGTCATACGCGCGCCTAAAGCGCGTCGAGACGCGCTTTAGGTTTTGTTTTTATGCATGTTGTTCTCCCAAAACCGAGGTCACTTTTGGGCGACATGCATTAGGCCGAGGCAGGCTCAGTCCGAGGTCGGGCCGCACCAGCCCGGCAGATAGTCCGCGTCCTTGCCCTTGGCTAGGCTGAGTGCCTCTTTCATCGCCTTGTCGAAGTTCTTCGCAACCGCGTTGCGATCGATGCGCCGACGAAGGAAATCCGCCCAGATGAATTCGCTGAACGGCGTCGTGTCCTTGGCAAAGCCGCCCATCCGGCGCAGTTCGCCCGCCATGCTCCGGTAAGGATCATCGATCAGCTCGCCGATTGTCTTCGGGATTGCCGAGTAATCGCGGCGCCGGCCGCTCTCATCGAACGGGTGCATCCAGCCTCTGTTATCGAGCACGAAAAGAAACGTGTCCTTGTCGAGCGCGGACAGGTCGCTGATCACGGTCACCAGCACGTCCTTGACACCTTCCTCGAGCAGGGCGCGGGCGAGGTGATGGTGATCGGTGACGTAGTTGCGATTCTTGGGACCCAATACGACCGGCACCATGTGTTTGCCGAGAAAAGCGCCGGTCTTCTTCTTGGCGTCCTGCTCCCGGATCATCTGGCGCTTCAATGCAACTTCCCGCATGCCGACCGTTATCTGCGTCGGCCTCAATTCCTCGACGGGAACCGGCGTGACAATGGGTTCTCGCGGGTCGATCATGGTACTCCATCCTGTTCTTGCTGCTGTTGTTTGCCCGGACCAAGCGATTTGATCGCCGCGTCGACGCTGTGGAATATGTGCTGCGTGCCGACCATTTCAGCGATGCCGAACCGCGCAAGCGCCGCCTGGGCGCGCAGCGATTCCATGCGCGCGATGGCAAAGATCGCGCCCGCCTTGCGGCAATGGGTGATGGTGTCGATCAGGGCCTGTGCGGCGGTGTAGTCGATTTCGACGATGTTGCTGGCCTCCAACACGACCAGCTTCACGGTTTCGTCCCTGGCATCTACAAGGTCGCAAACACCGCGCTTGAATCGGTCGGCATTGACGAAGGACAGTGGCGCCTGGAAGGCCGCGACCAGCACGCCCGGGAGTTGTTCGCCAGCGCTGGGCTTGGCCGGAGGCCACCAGACGGACGTGCCTGGCACCTGTTCGAGCTCGATCGGTTCCGTGCGCGTCGCGCTCCATATGCCATGCAGCAGCGACAGGCCGATGCCCACCGCCACCCCGGTTGCGATCGGCAACACGACGATTGCCGCCGTGGTGACCAGGATCAACACGAATTCGACCGGCGCCTGCCGGTAGACACCGGCGAACACCTTCCAGCGCAATATGTGCTGGGCAACGAACATCAGGACGCCGGCCAAGGCGGCCTGCGGAACATTGGCGAGCAGGGCGCCGCCAAAGGCACCGAGCGCCAGCACGATGGCCGCGGCAATGAGACCGGACAGTTGTGAGCGGCCACCCGATTGGGAGACGATGGCTGTGCGCGGCGGGCTGGCATTGACAGCAAAGGCGCCGAACAGGCTCGACAAAATGCTGCCGGCACCGACGCCGACGAAATCGCGGTTGACGTCGGGCGAGGCGTCCGGTTGCGAGGCGAAGGACCGCGAGGTTGCGGCCGTCTGCACCATGACGACAATGGCGATCAGAAGCGCCAGCGGAACGAGCGCTTGCACATCGCCGAGGCTCGCCACCGGCAAATAGGCGCCCGGCAGGCCGTTTGGCAGAGCGCCAAGCACCTCGACGCCGTGATCCCTGAGGCCGAAGACGACGACCGCAAGCGTGGCGAGCACCATGCCGATCAAGGCGCCGGGGATGCGGGCGCTGATCCGTTCCGAACAGAACACGATCGCGAACACGCCGAGGCCGAGCCCCAGGCTCCAGGGATTGGTGAGATGAAGATTGCCGGCGATCTCGCCGACACGCCGCAAGGTTTCTCCACTCTCGGCAGGCAGGCCGAGCAGTCCGGGCATCTGTGAAACGATGATATGGACGGCAATGCCGGCCAGGAACCCTGTCGTAACCGGCACCGACAGGAGATCGGCGATCCAGCCGAGGCGAAAGATGCCGCTGAGCGTCACGATCAGCCCGACCAGCAGTGCCAGCATGGCCGCCAGCGCCAGATAATGCGGCGAGCCGGATGTGGCGAGCAGCGCCAGGCTGCCGGCGAACAGCGGCGTGATGGTCGAATCCGCGCCAACCGAGAGGTGACGATTGGCGCCGAACAGGGCAAACGCCACCGAACCGGCGACAAAAGCGAAAAAACCGATTTCGGGGGCAAAGCCGCCGAGCCGGGCCGTTGCCATCTGCTCGGGAATGGCGATCGCCGCCAATGTCAGGCCGGCGATCAGATCACCGTTGAGATCACTGAACTGCCAGCCGCTCAGAGCCTGCAAAGGCAGCCACCGGCGCCAACTCATGGCGCTTGCGGCTTTCGCGTGGGAAAGTTGGTCCATTGCCGGCTTTTGCCTTGTGGCGGCGAAAAGCGTCGTGGCCATATCGTCGCAATCAGTGGTATCCTTTTGAAATTACCATCAAAAATGACACTGGAAAAGTGCCGCGAACATTGGAGTTTCGGCCTTGCTTCCTATATAAGCGGTCAGTGATTCCTGATTAGATTGTGATCCGATTTGACCGACCAAAAGACACCGCGAGGCGCCGACGGCGGCCCCACCGGCATCGAGCCGATCTCCATTATCGAGGAGATGCAGAGCTCGTATCTTTCTTACGCCATGAGCGTGATCGTCAGCCGTGCGCTGCCCGATGTGCGCGACGGCCTGAAGCCCGTGCATCGCCGCATTCTCTATGCAGCGCATGAGAGCGGTTACCACTGGAACCGCAAATATGTGAAGTCGGCCCGCCCGGTCGCCGACGTGATGGGTAAATACCATCCGCATGGCGACGCCTCGATCTATGACGCCTTGGTGCGCATGGCGCAGGATTGGTCGCTGCGCGTGCCGCTGATCGACGGGCAGGGCAATTTCGGCTCGATCGACGGCGACCCGCCGGCGGCCATGCGCTACACCGAATCGCGGCTGACCAAGGTCGCGCATGAGCTTTTGGAGGACATCGACAAGGACACGGTCGATTTTCAGGAGACTTATGATGCCTCGGACACCGAACCGAAGGTTCTGCCGGCGCGCTTTCCCAATCTGCTGGTCAACGGCTCCGGCGGCATCGCCGTCGGCATGGCCACCAACATCCCGCCGCACAATCTGGGCGAAGTCTGCAACGGCGCCATCGCCATCATCGACAATCCGGCGATTGACCTGCCGGCGCTGATGGAGATCATTCCAGGCCCCGACTTCCCGACCGGCGGCATTGTGCTTGGCCGTTCCGGTATCTACAGCGCCTATTCGACCGGTCGTGGCTCGATCGTCATGCGCGGCAAGGTCAACATCGAACAGCGCGGCAATGACCGTGAATCGATTATCATCACCGAGGTTCCCTACCAGGTGAACAAGGCCTCGATGATCGAGAAGATGGCCGAGCTGGTGCGCGACAAGCGCATCGAAGGCATTTCCGACATCCGCGACGAAAGCGACCGCCAAGGTTACCGTGTCGTCATCGAGCTGAAGCGCGACGCCGTCGCCGACGTCATCCTCAACCAGCTTTACCGCTTCACGCCGCTGCAGACCTCTTTCGGCGCCAATATGGTGGCGCTGAATGGCGGCAAGCCGGAACTGCTGACCCTGACCGACATGCTGAAGGCGTTCGTCTCCTTCCGCGAAGAGGTCATCACAAGGCGGACGAAATTCCTGCTGCGCAAGGCGCGCGACCGCGCCCATGTGTTGGTGGGTCTTGCCATCGCCGTCGCCAATATCGACGAGGTCATCAAGCTGATCCGCACCGCGCCCGATCCGCAGACGGCGCGCGAGCAGTTGATGGAGCGGCGCTGGCCGGCCGGTGATGTCGAATCGCTGATCCTTCTGATCGACGATCCGCGCCACCGCATCAATGCGGACGGCACCTACAATCTGTCCGAGGAACAGGCGCGCGCCATCCTCGAACTGCGCCTGCAGCGCCTGACCGCGCTCGGCCGCGACGAGATCGCCGACGAGTTAAACTCGATCGGCGCCGAAATCGTTGATTATCTGGACATTTTGTCGTCCCGAGCTCGTGTCCAGCAGATCGTCAAGGACGAGCTTGCCGCCGTGCGCGACGAGTTCGGCACGCCGCGCCGCACGGAGCTGACCGACGGCGGCGCCGACATGGAAGACGAGGACCTGATCCAGCGCGAGGACATGGTCGTGACGGTGAGCCATTCCGGCTACATCAAGCGTGTGCCGCTTTCGCTCTACCGGGCGCAGCGCCGCGGCGGCAAGGGCCGCTCCGGCATGTCGACCAAGGAAGAGGATTTCGTGACCAGGCTGTTCGTGGCCAACACGCACACGCCGGTGCTGTTCTTCTCCTCGCGCGGGATCGTCTACAAGGAAAAGGTCTGGCGGCTGCCGATCGGCAATCCGCAGTCACGCGGCAAGGCGCTGATCAACATGCTGCCGCTCGAGCAGGGCGAACGCATCACCACCATCATGCCGCTGCCCGAGGACGAGACCAGCTGGGGCGAGCTCGACGTGATGTTCGCCACCACGCGCGGCACCGTGCGCCGCAACAAGCTGTCCGATTTCGTCCAGGTCAACCGCAACGGCAAGATCGCCATGAAGCTGGAGGAGGAAGGCGACGAGATCCTCGGCGTCGAGACCTGCACCGACAACGACGACGTGCTCTTGACCGCCAGTTCCGGCCAGTGCATCCGCTTCTCCGTCGGCGATGTGCGCGTCTTCCAGAGCCGCAACTCGGTCGGCGTGCGCGGCATCACCATGGCCGAGACCGACCGCATCATCTCAATGTCGGTGATCGAGAATGTGGACGCGTCGCCGGCAGAGCGTGCCGCTTACCTCAAGCGGGCAGCGGCCGAGCGCCGCCTTGCCGCTGGCGCTAACGGCGAAGAGGAAGAGATCGCGCTGACCAATGAGGAGATCGGCGAGGAGGCTGAGCTTTCAGACGAACGCTATGAGTTCCTCAAGGCGCATGAGCAGTATGTGCTGACGGTGACCGAATATGGCTACGGCAAGCGTTCGTCGTCCTACGATTTCCGCCTGACCGGCCGCGGCGGCAAGGGCATCCGCGCCACCGACGTGTCGAAGACGGCCGAGATCGGCCGGCTGGTGGCGACCTTCCCGGTCGGCAATGACGATCAAATCATGCTGGTGTCGGATGGCGGCACAGTCATCCGGGTGCCGGTCAACGGCATTCGTTTCGCCAGCCGCGCCACCAAGGGCGTGACCATCTTCAACACGGCCGAAGGTGAGAAGGTGGTTTCGGTCGAACGGATTTCCGAGCCGCAGTCGGACGAGGAAAGCGAAGAGACCGTCGAGGGCGGTACGGAATCAGCTCCCGACGCAGGTCCGGAAAACGCTGAATAAGTCCAGACATAGCAACGCCGGCCCATTGGCCGGCGCGGCAGCAAGTATGGACTGGTTTAGTAGTGACGATACGGCTCGCGGGGGCCGAAGCCTTCGAAGCGCTTGGTGGTTGCCTTGACGCGGATGCGTTGTGCCTCCTGATGCAGCCCGAATACGGTGGCGATCAGCATGGCGACTGTCATTGCGGTGGCGAGCATGTAGATCAGCATTTGCGTGTTCTCCTGCGCCTTACAACGGATAGATGGGATTTTGGTTTCATCTTATTAAGGTGCAACCTAGTGAACGCTGCGTGAAGGCTTCGTGATCAGCGTGTTCATCTGTCGTTCATGTGCCGGAAAAGGTTCACGACCCCCGCGCCGATCGGATTTGCCTTTGCGAGAGAGGCTCGCTAGAGCCTGCTCCATCTTGGTGGACTGAAGATGGAACAGGCTCTAGCTTTCATTTGAGCATGATCTTTTCCAAAAACCGGTTTCCACTTTTTGGGATCATGCATTAGAAGCACCTGCCATGATTGAACGCACCGCCCTCTACGCCGGCTCCTTCGACCCGCTGACCAACGGCCATCTCGATGTGCTGAAGGCGTCGCTGGCCGTGGCCGATATCGTCTATGCCGCGATCGGCATTCATCCGGGCAAGAAGCCGTTGTTTTCCTTCGAGGAGCGGGTGCAACTCATCGAAGACGCCACGAAGGCCGAATTCGGCCGCGATGGCGCTCGCATCAAGGTCGTTGCCTTCGATGGGCTGGTGATCGACGCGGCCAGGAAACAAGGCGCCTCGATCATGATCCGCGGCCTGCGCGACGGCACCGATCTCGACTACGAAATGCAGATGGCCGGCATGAACGAGACTATGGCGCCTGAACTGCAGACGGTTTTTCTGCCCGCCAGCCCGTCGGTGCGCACCATTACCGCCACACTTGTGCGCCAGATAGCCTCGATGGGCGGCGACATCCGCCCCTTCGTGCCGGCGGCTGTTGCTGGCGCGCTCACCGCCAAATTCGCGAAATAAGCCGGAGAAAATCCCATGCAGCTCAAAAGGCTCGCCTCGTTCCTCGTCGTGCTTGCCGGTCTTGTGACCGCCTCGGCCTCGGCCTATGCCGCCGACCCGGAAAACACCATGATCATCACGCTGAAGGATGGCGACGTCACCATCGCTCTGCGGCCCGATCTGGCGCCCAAGCACGTCGCGCAGATCAAGAAGCTCGTGCGTGACCATGCCTATGACAATGTCGCTTTCCACCGCGTCATCGACGGCTTCATGGCGCAGACCGGCGACGTCAAGTTCGGCAACATGAAGAAGGGCTTCAACTCCCAGGCCGTCGGCACCGGCGGTTCGGACCTGCCCGACCTGCCGGCCGAATTCTCGCAGACCGAGCACTATAAGCGCGGCGTGGTCGGCATGGCCCGCTCACAGGATCCGAACTCCGCCAATTCGCAGTTCTTCATCATGTTCGCGCCGGCGCCGCCGCTCGACGGCCAGTACACCATCGTCGGCAATGTCGTCAGCGGCATGGAGTTGGTGGACCACATCAAGAAGGGCGACGAGGCGGACAACGGTACGGTCTCCGACCCCGACCGGATGATCAAGGTGCGCATCGCCGCCGACAAGTAATTTTTGTTTTCTCAAAAGGATATCTGACATGGCCGAAATCAAGGACCGCGAGAACGCGCTCATCATGGAAACGACCAAGGGCAAGGTCGTCATCGAACTTTTCCCCGATCTGGCCCCCGGCCATGTCGCCCGCATCAAGGAACTGGCCAGGGAAGGCGCCTATGACGGGGTGGTTTTCCACCGCGTCATCGACGGCTTCATGGCGCAGACGGGCGACGTGAAGTTCGGCAATTCCTCGAAGCCCACCTTCGCGCCGTCGCGCGCGGGCATGGGCGGCTCGGACAAGCCGGACCTGAAAGCTGAGTTCTCCAACGCCAACCACGGCCGCGGCACCTGCTCGATGGCCCGTTCACAGAACCCGAACTCGGCCAATTCGCAGTTCTTCATCTGCTTCGACGATGCCGCCTTCCTCAACCGTCAGTACACGGTCTGGGGCCAGGTCATCGAAGGCATGGACAATGTCGATAAGATCAAGCGCGGCGAACCGGTCGTCGATCCCGACAAGATCGTGTCGCTGAAGGTCGCGGCCGACGTCAAGTAAGGCGAAACGACAATGATGGGCGTCGTCTGGTCGCTTCTCGGCATCCTGTCCGGCGCCTTCATTGCCATTCAGGCACCGATCAATTCGCAGCTGGCGCGCGGCCTGGGTCTCCCGGTCGCGGCGGCTGCGTTTTCGTTCCTGTCGGGCGCGATCGTGCTCGGCATCATCGCCGTCACGGTGGTGAAGCTGCAAGGCATTTCGCTCGACTGGAAGGCGCCGGCGCCCTGGCTGTTCGTTGCCGGCGGCATGCTCGGCGGCTTCTATGTCACGCTCTCGACAGTCCTGACGCCGCGCATCGGCGCCGCTGCGCTGATGGCGTTCCTGGTGGCCGGCCAGTTGCTCGCCGGCATGCTCATCGATCGCGTCGGTTTCCTCGGCGTCGCGGTGCGTGAAATCTCGCTCGGCCGCGTCGCCGGCGCGGTGATGCTCTTGGCCGGAGCGCTGCTTATCCGGCTCTACTGATGCGCGTCGATCTCTTTGACTTCGAACTGCCGGAGGAGCGCATCGCGCTTCGCCCGGCGGAGCCACGCGACAGCGCCAAGATGCTGGTGGTTAAATCGGGTGAGGCGCTCGACGACCGCAAAGTCGGCGACTTGCCATCCCTGCTCAGAGCCGGCGACGTGCTGGTGTTCAATGATACCAAGGTCATTCCGGCGCAGCTCAAAGGCATAAGGCGGCGCGGCGAAGCGCAGGCGCAGGTCGAGGCTACGCTGCATATGCGCGTGGCGCCGGACCGTTGGCTCGCCTTCATGCGACCCGGCAAGCGCATCGCCGCCGGCGACCGCATCCATTTCGGCCATGACGGCAATTCCTGCTTCCTCGGCCAACTTGATGCCACGGTAATAGAGAAGGGCGAGGGCGGCGAAGCCTTGCTTGGCTTCGACCTGTCGGGGCCGTTCCTCGACGAGGCGCTGCACGCCGTCGGCCACATTCCGCTGCCACCCTACATCGCTTCCAAGCGCGACGACGACGAGCGCGATCGGGCCGATTACCAGACGATTTATGCAAGGGAGGAAGGGGCGGTTGCCGCCCCCACCGCCGGCCTGCATTTCACGCCGGAGCTTTTTGCGGCTCTCGACGCCAAAGGGGTCGAGCGACACTTCGTGACCTTGCATGTCGGTGCCGGCACGTTCCTGCCGGTCAAGGCGGACGACACCGCCGACCACAAGATGCATGCCGAGATCGGCTCGGTCAGCCGGGAAACAGCCGATGCGCTCAACGCGGCCAAGGCGAGGGGCGGGCGCATCATCGCCGTCGGCACGACCTCGCTGCGCCTGCTGGAGAGTGCCGCGCGTGAAGACGGTACGGTGCCCGCGTGGTCGGGTCCCACCGACATCTTCATCACGCCCGGCTACCGCTTTCGCACCGCCGACATGCTGATGACCAATTTCCATCTGCCGCGCTCGACGCTGTTCATGCTGGTTTCGGCCTTCAGTGGCCTCGACACGATGGGCGCCGCCTATGCGCATGCCATTGCGAACCGCTACAGGTTCTACTCCTATGGAGATGCAAGCCTGCTGTATCGAGCGGAGATGAGCGATGGATGATGACCTGCAAACCCTCGATCGCGATGCCCTGATCGCCGAGGTGAAGAAACTGCGCGCCGGCATTCGCGCGCATCGCGACACGTCAGGTCATGATCTCTGCTGGCATCACCCCGATTTGTGGGATCTGCTGCCTGAAAAGACCGAGCCGTCGATCGCTGTGCCGCCCTGGCCCAAATTCATGCGCGGCTGCATCCAATATCGGCAATCGCTCGACAGACAGGCGCCTGACGCGCCCATCCACGACAAGGAATTCAATGGCTAAGCCGTTCAGCTTCAAGGTCCTTGCCACCGACGGCAGGGCGCGGCGCGGTATCATCGACATGCCGCGCGGCGAAATCCGCACGCCTGCCTTCATGCCGGTCGGCACCGGCGGCACCGTGAAGACCATGTATATGGACCAGGTGCGCGGCGTCGGCGCCGACATCATCCTGGGCAACACCTATCACCTGATGCTGCGGCCCGGCGCCGAGCGTGTCGCGCGACTTGGCGGATTGCATGAATTCGCCCGCTGGCCGCATCCGATCCTGACCGACAGCGGCGGTTTCCAGGTGATGTCGCTGTCGAAGCTCAGGAAACTGACCGAAAAGGGCGTCACCTTCCGCTCGCATATCGATGGCGCGCCTTACGAAATGTCGCCGGAGCGCTCGATCGAGATCCAGAGCCTGCTCGATTCCGACATCCAGATGCAGCTCGACGAATGCACGGCGCTGCCGGCCGAGCTCAAGGAGATCGAGCGCGCCATGGAACTGTCGCTGCGTTGGGCTGAGCGCTGCAAGACGGCGTTCGGCGACCAGCCGGGCAAGGCGATGTTCGGCATCGTACAGGGCGGCGACAATGCGGCACTTCGGGTGCGCTCGGCGCAGGCGCTGAGCGCGATGGGCTTGAAGGGCTATGCGGTCGGCGGCCTGGCGGTCGGCGAGCCGCAAGCGGTGATGCTCGAAATGCTCGACATCACCTGTCCCGAACTGCCCGCGGACAAGCCGCGCTATCTCATGGGCGTCGGTACGCCCGACGACATCCTGAAGTCCGTGGCGCGCGGCATCGATATGTTCGACTGCGTGATGCCGACGCGGGCCGGCCGGCACGGCCTGGCCTACACCAGGCGCGGCAAGGTCAATCTGCGCAACGCCCGCCATGCCGACGATCCGCGCCCGCTCGACGAGGAAAGCGATTGTCCGGCGGCACGCGATTATTCGCGCGCCTATCTGCACCATCTGGTGCGCTCGCAGGAGGCGCTGGGCGCGATGCTGCTCACCTGGAACAACCTGTCCTACTATCAAAAGCTGATGCAGGACATTCGCGCCGCGATCGAGACCCAAACCTTCGAGGCGCGTGGGGCCGAGATCACAGAGGGCTGGGCGAGGGGCGATATCCCGGTCCTGTAGAACCTTAAGTACTCAGCGAGTTGGATGCGCGCAGGCTGCAGCCGGTGATCTGCAACGTGCCGTCGGGCTGCTGCTGCAGCGTATAGACCGCCTCGTAATCCTTGCCGTCGGGTCCGACGATCAGCACCTGCTGGATAATCGAGCCCGGACCGGTTTGCTCGACCTTGCCGAAGGCATAGGACTGTGGCTTGCGCACCGGCGGGTAGCCATTGGTCACCATGTTCATGAAGGCGTCGACGGTCGGGAACACCTGCTTCACATTCGGGGCGGCGAAGCTGTAGGCCTTGGCGCCGTCATCGGCCAGCAGCGCCTTCAACTGACCGTCGATGACCGCCTGGCCTGCCTTGATTTCGGCATCGCCGGCAAAGGCCGAGGATATGAAAAGGAATGGAATGACTGTGAATGCGAAAAAAGCGCGGCGCATGGCCTGTCTCCGTTGTCCCTCGGAATGATCCCTCAAAAATGATGTCCGAAGACGCACGATAACATACGCTTGGCGGTGTATCCCGGTTTCACCGATTGCGAATATTCGCCATCGGAATGTCATGCCTGTTGCGGAGCTGCGCGAGGCCGTGGCCAGGGGCCACGCCGGCTAAGTGCGGATTCCAGTGCTTGAAAGGCCGCCTCCAGTCTGCCAGAAGGGCCGCTTGGACTTGGACGTTTAGCGGGACGAAGCCATGAAGGCGTTTTTCGTGCAGATCAAATGCGAGTTGGGCAAATCCTATGAGGTTGCCAGCGCGCTTGCCGATGCCGAGATCGCCTCGGAGATCTACTCCACCGCCGGCAATTACGATCTGCTCGCCAAATTCTATGTCGATGACGAGGAAGACGTCGGCCATTTCGTCAACGAGAAGGTGCAGATTCTCCCCGGCATCAAGGACACGTTTACGGTCGTCACCTTCCGCGCCTTCTAGCCGGCAAGGCATTTGCCCGGGCACGAGGCAAAGCCTGATCAAGGTCGTATTTCGACTGCCTCAATTTTAGGCAGCCGCAACATACTGATCGTCCGCATCTCCCAAATCACCGATTGCGCTTGATTTTCTTCGGCGACGCCAGTGAAATGGCGTCACAGGGGAGTATGCGATTGGCAGCGTTCGATGAAATGCTTCCGGAAGTTTCCGGATTGAGAAGACCGTATTCGGCTTATGATCGCTGGCTGAAGGAGCAGGATCCAGCCAGACTTACCGAGAAGATGCAGGACGCCGAACGCGTCTTCCGCAAGACCGGCATCACCTTCGCCGTCTATGGCGAGCAGGAAGCTTCCGAGCGGCTGATCCCCTTCGACATCGTCCCGCGCATCATTTCAGGCAATGAGTGGCGGCGCCTGACGCAAGGCATCGAGCAGCGCGTGCAGGCGCTGAACGCCTTCCTCGACGACATCTACCATCGCCAGGAGATCCTGCGCGCCGGCCGCGTTCCCAGGGACCTGATCGCCAAGAACGAAGCTTTCCTGCCGGAGATGATCGGGGTGCGGCCGCCGGCCGGTGTCTACACCCATATCATCGGCGTCGATATCGTGCGCATCAGCGAGGACGAGTTCTACGTATTGGAGGACAATGCGCGCACCCCGTCCGGTGTCTCCTACATGCTGGAGAACCGCGAAACGATGATGCAGCTGTTCCCCGAGCTGTTCCAGAAGATCAAGGTGCGGCCGGTGGAGAACTACCCGCAGCTGCTGCGTCAATCGCTGGCTGCGGTTCGGCCGCAAAGCACCAAGGGCGCGCCGACCATCGCCGTGCTGACCCCCGGCAGCTTCAATTCCGCCTATTTCGAACACGCCTTCCTTGCCGACCAGATGGGCGTGCAACTGGTCGAGGGCCAGGATCTGCGCGTTGTCGACGGCCATGTGGCGATGCGCACGACCGAAGGCTACAAGCAGATCGACGTGCTCTACCGCCGCGTCGACGATTCCTTCCTCGACCCGCTGACCTTCCGGCCGGATTCGGCCCTCGGCATACCCGGCATCATGGATGTCTATCGCGCCGGAAACATCACCATCGCCAATGCGCCGGGAACCGGCATCGCCGACGACAAGGCGATCTATTCCTACATGCCCGAGATTGTGGAATTCTACACCGGCCGCAAGGCGATCCTCGGCAACATCCCGACCTGGCGCTGTTCGGAGCCGGACAGCCTGAAATATGTGCTCGAGCACATCCATGAACTGGTGATCAAGGAAGTGCACGGCTCCGGCGGCTACGGCATGCTGGTCGGACCGGCGGCGACCAAGAAAGAGTGCGAAGCCTTCGCCAAGAAACTGGCGGCGAAGCCTTCGAACTATATCGCCCAACCGACACTGGCGCTGTCGACTTGCCCGATCCTGACCGACAAGGGACTGGCGCCGCGCCACGTCGACCTCAGGCCCTACGTGCTGGTTTCCGACCGCATCCAGATCGTGCCCGGCGGCCTGACGCGCGTGGCGTTGAAGGAAGGCTCTCTGGTCGTGAACTCATCGCAGGGTGGCGGAACGAAAGATACTTGGGTGTTGGATGATTGAGACGAGCAGGGGGACGCAGCAACCATGAGACGTATTCTTCCCTATTCGCCACTCGCTATTCGCTATTCGCCCGACACCGGAGCAAGCTGACATGCTTTTGGGCCGCACCGCCAACGGGCTCTACTGGATGAACCGCTATATCGAGCGGGCCGAAAACATGGCGCGGCTGGTCGATGCCGGCCTGCGCATGGCGCTGACCCGCACGCAAAACGCGTCGGAGGAATGGAATTCGGTGCTGCTCAGCGCCGGCTCCGACGTCGCCTTCAAGCAGAAGTATTCGGACTATACGGCCGCCGATGTTGCTGATTTCCTTTTGCGCGACACCTCGAACCCGTCGAGCACCATGTCGTCGATCGAGACGGCCCGCAACAATGCCCGCATGGTGCGCACCGCGCTGACGCGCGAGACCTGGGAAAGCATCAACGAAGCCTGGATGTCGCTGAAGCGGATGCTGGCGAGGCCGATCGACGAGCGCGACCTGCCAAGCGTGCTCGATGCCATCAAGCGCGAGACGGCGCTGATCCGCGGCTCGTTCTACGGGACCATGCTGCGCAACGAGATTTTCGACTTCTCGCAGCTCGGAACCTATGTCGAGCGCGCCGACAACACGGCGCGCATCCTCGACGTGAAATATTACGTGCTGCTGCCGTCGATCTCCTGGGTTGGTTCGACGCTCGACAACTATCAATGGGAATCGATCCTGCGCTCGGTGTCGGCGCACCGCTCCTACCGTTGGGTCTATGACGCTGACTACAAGCCGACCAACATCGCCGATTACCTGATCCTCAACGTCCGCATGCCGCGTTCATTGACCTTCTGCTACCGCTTCCTGTCCGAACATCTGAAGTTCCTGAGCGACGATTACGGCGAACGCCACGCCTGCCACGCGACGGCGGAAAAAACGCAGGCTATGCTGAGGGCCGGATCGATCAAGGATATATTCGACGCAGGTCTGCACGAGTTCCTTGCCGGGTTCATTCGCGACAACACCCGGCTCGGCGACGAGATCGCGCAGGATTACCGGTTTTATTGAGGACGTCATGCGGCTCAAGATCACCCACCGGACCGAATACCGCTACGACGCGCCGGTGCAATATCTGCTGCAACGGCTGCGGCTGCTCCCGGTCAGCGGACAGACACAGACGGTGCTGTCCTGGGCGCTGAAGGTGGAAGGCGCGCGCGAGGAAGTGCGGTTTACCGATCACTACGGCAACGACACACGATTGCTGAGCGTCGAGGGTGACCACGATTTCATCACGGTCGAGGCTTCTGGCGAGGTGGTGACGCGCGATACGTCAGGTGTTTGCGGGTCGCATCAGGGCTTTGCGCCACTGTGGCTGTTCGCGCAGGAAACGCCCCTGACCGCCATCGGTGGCGGCATCCGTAAGCTGGCCGAAGCGGTCGGCACGGGAACCGACATAGAAAGGCTGCACCGGCTGATGGCCATGATCGGCGAGCGCGTCGCCTACACGCCAGGCAGCACCAAGGCGACCACACCGGCCGAAGAGGCGCTGGCGCTGAAGACCGGGGTTTGCCAGGACCATAGCCATATCTTTGCCGCGGCGGCGCGCGCCATGGGATTTCCGTCGCGCTACGTCTCCGGCTATCTGATGATGGATGCGGTCGAGCAGGCGGCAAGCCATGCCTGGGCCGAAGCGCATGTTCCGGGTCTCGGCTGGGTTGCCTTCGACCCCGCGAACGGTATTTCTCCCGACGAGCGTTATGTGAAGGTGGCGACCGGCCGCGACTACCGCGACGCCTCGCCGGTGTCGGGAATTCGACAGGGACAAGCGGAAGAACGGCTTGCGGTCACCGTCACGGTAGAGCAGTAATCCCGCAAGGATTAGTGCCAGAAGCGATTCCATGACCTATTGCGTCGGCCTGAAGATCGATCGCGGGCTCGTGTTCATGTCGGACACGCGCACCAATGCCGGCATGGATTCGATCTCGACCTTCAAGAAGATGCATGTCTGGGAACAGCCGGGTGAGCGCGTCATCGTCTTGATGTCGGCCGGCAACCTGGCGACGACGCAGGCCGTGGTCAGCCTGCTCGACGAACGCACCAAGGCGGTGACCGACCGCCACGAGAAGCTGCTCGAGACGCCATCCATGTACCAGACGGTGCGGCTGGTGGGCGACACGGTGAAAGAGGTGATCGCGCAATCGTCTCCCGCCGGCGAGAAGGCCGATTCCTATTTCAACGCCTCCTTCATCCTCGGCGGCCAGATCTTGGGCAGTCCGCCGCGGCTGTTCATGATCTATCCCGAGGGCAATTTCATCGAATCGACCGACGACACGCCGTTCTTCCAGATCGGCGAGACCAAATACGGCAAGCCGATCATCATCCGCGCCTATGAGCGGACGATGAGCCTGGCCGAGACGGTGAAGCTGCTCCTGGTGTCGTTCGATTCGACACTCAAGTCGAACCTGTCGGTCGGCCTGCCACTCGACCTGCTGTTCCTGGAAAAGGACGCCTTCAAGGTTGGCCTGAAGAAGCGGATCGCTCAGGACGACCAGTATTACCGCACCATCTCCGATGGCTGGTCGAATGCGCTGAAGAGCGCCTTTGCCAGCCTGCCGGATTTTCCGGGGTGATGCATGTCGCCCAAAAGTGGCCCCGGTTTTGGGGGGAACGACATGCACAAGAACAGGGATCTAAAGCGCATCGCCTGGATCCGATCAAGCGATGCGCTTTAGGGCGCTTGCCGTAGCTGCCGGCGCTTGCATCTATTTTACATGTTAATTATTGATGGATTTGAAAGCCGGGCGAAGAGTGCCGGCATTGCATTCGTGTCGGGAGGACAGGATGAACAATGACGAGTTCCGGCAGTGGTCGCGACGTGCCGCCGACTGGGGCGCCGACTATCGCAATTCATTGCGCGAGCGGCCGGTGCGGCCGCTGGTCGAACCGGGTGACATTTTCAGGAGCATTGACGCCTCGCCGCCGGAAGACGCCGAACCCATGGACAGGATCTTCGCCGACTTCGAAGAGAAGATCGTGCCGGGCATGACGCATTGGCAGCACCCGCGCTTCTTCGCCTATTTCCCGGCCAATGCGGCGCCGGTTTCGGTGGTGGCTGAGTATCTCGTCTCCGCAATGGCCGCGCAGTGCATGCTTTGGCAGACCTCGCCGGCGGCGACCGAACTCGAGACCCGCACCGTCGACTGGATGCGCCAGGCACTTGGTCTTCCCGAGGGATTTTCCGGCGTCATCCAGGATTCGGCTTCGTCGGCGACACTCAATGCCGTGCTGACCATGCGCGAGCGGGCGCTGGATTGGCAAGGCAACAAAAAGGGGTTGGCCGGGCAGGGCCAGTTGCGCATCTATTCCTCGGATCAGGTGCACACGTCGATCGACCGGGCGATCTGGGTGTCGGGCATCGGCGAGGACAATCTGGTGCGCATTCCCGTCGGCGGCCGGTTCCGCTCCATGGATACAGCAGCTCTGGAAGCGGCAATCGTCGCTGACCGCGCGGCTGGAATGCTGCCTGCCGGCATCATAGGCAGCGTCGGTGGAACCAGCATCGGCGGCACGGACGACATCGCCGCGGTCGCCGGCGTGGCGCGCCGGCATGGGCTCTATTTTCATGTCGATGCCGCTTGGGCCGGGTCGGCCATGATCTGCCCGGAGTATCGTCATTTCTGGGCCGGCGCCGAACAGGCTGATTCTGTCGTCTTCAACCCGCACAAATGGCTGGGCGCGCAGTTTGACTGCTCCATCCAGTTCTTGCGACAGCCGGAAGACCTGGTGCGTACGCTGGCGATCAAGCCCGAATTCCTCAAGACGCACGGACGTGACGGCATCATCAACTATTCCGAATGGTCGGTACCGCTCGGCCGCCGGTTTCGCGCCCTGAAATTGTGGTTCCTGCTGCGTGCCCACGGGCTGGAAAACCTGCGCGCCATGGTCCGCAACCATGTGACCTGGAGCGAGGGCCTTGCCGCGCGGCTGGCAAAGGAGCCGGATTTCGAGATCGTCAGCGAACCGATGCTGTCGCTGTTTTCATTCCGGCACAGGGCGCCCTCAAGCGCCGATGCGGACGAGCACAATCTGCGGCTGGTCAATGCGATCAACGACGATGGCCGCATCTACCTGACGCAAACGAGGGTCGACGGGCAGGTGGCGATCCGCTTCCAGGTCGGCCAGTTCGAGGCGACCGCAGGCGATGTCGATTCGGCTTTTGCCGTCATTACCGAAATCGCGCGCGGCATGGCCTGACCGGCCGATATAGGATTGCGCTGGAGTTTGCCTTTGCAATCAGGTGATTTCCGTTAGCCGGCTTATACCTTTTCATTGCTTTCGTTTTCGGCTATAGAAAAGAAAAACGAAAACGGGAGGCCGTCCATGTACCTGTCGCCACGCCACGCCGAGATCATCCAGATGGCCAAGGACCATGGCCGCGTGCTGGTCGACGACCTGGCCACTCACTTCAATGTGACGCCGCAGACCATTCGCAAGGATCTCAACGATCTCTGCGACCAGCGGCTGCTTTCGCGCATCCATGGCGGCGCATTGTTCCCGTCGGGTATCGAGAATATGGAGTATGAGGCCCGGCGCAAGATCGCGGCGGACGAGAAGGAAGCGATCGGCCGCGCGGCGGCAAGACTGATCCCTGACAACGCCTCGCTGTTCATCAATATCGGGACCACGACGGAAGCGGTCAGCAAGGCGTTGCTCGACCATAACGGCCTGATGGTCATCACCAATAATATCAATGTTGCCAATAGGATGCGTATCTATCCTTCGATCGAGGTGGTGATTGCCGGCGGGGTGGTGCGCGGTTCGGATGGCGGCGTCGTTGGCGAGGCAGCGGTCGACTTCATCAGGCAGTTCAAGGTCGACTACGCCGTTATCGGCGCCTCGGCCATCGACCATGACGGCGCCTTGCTCGACTTCGACTTTCGCGAGGTGAAGGTGGCGCAGGCGATCATTGCCAATGCCAGGCATGTGATTCTGGTCTCCGACCAGACCAAGTTCGAGCGCACGGCGCCGGTGCGCATCGGTCACCTGTCGCAGGTCAACACCTTCATCACCGACCGCTGCGACATTCCGTCGGTGCGCAAGATCTGCCAGGAGGCCGAGGTTCAGCTAATCGAGACGTCGCTTGGGTAAGGCCGTTTCGCGATCATGTCACGGGCCTGTGATATTTCGTTTGACATTCGTTATGAGTTCGAAATAATTCCGTCACGGTTTCGCAAAAGACCAAAAATGGTGCAATGCGAAATCGTGGAGGAGTTAAGTGGACACGTCTTCAGTCCGGGACATTTTCGTCATAGGTGGCGGTATCAACGGTTGCGGCATAGCCCGCGATGCCGTTGGGAGGGGGTTTTCGGTTTTTCTCGCCGAGATGAACGACCTCGCCAGCGGAACCTCCTCCGGTTCGACCAAGCTGATCCATGGCGGCCTGCGTTATCTCGAATTCTACGAGTTCCGCCTGGTGCGCGAGGCGCTGATGGAGCGCGAGGTTTTGTGGAAGAACGCGCCGCACATCATCTGGCCGATGCGCTTCGTGCTGCCCTATGCCAAGGGCCTGCGTCCGGCCTGGCTGATCCGGCTCGGCCTGTTCCTGTACGACCACATTGGCGGACGCAAATTGCTGCCGGCGACCAGGACACTCGACATGGCAAGCGATCCGGCCGGCAAGCCTTTGAAGCCGTTGTTCAAAAAGGCGTTCGAATATTCCGATGGCTGGGTCAACGATGCGCGGCTGGTGGCGCTCAACGCACGCGATGCCGCAGATCGTGGTGCAACGATCCGGACCCGCACGAAGGTGGTCGGCGCGCGCCGTGAAAACGGCCTTTGGACAATCAAGATCGAGAATCTGCAGAACGGCGAGACCGAAGAGATCAAGGCGCGGCTGCTGGTCAATGCAGCCGGGCCGTGGGTCGATCACGTGCTCTCCGGTGTCGTCGGCCTCAACGATGTGCACAATGTCCGCCTGGTGCAGGGCAGCCATATCGTCATCGCCAAGAAGTTCGACGATCCGCGCGCCTATTTCTTCCAGAACAAGGATGGCCGCATCATCTTCGCCATCCCCTACGAGGACGAGTTCACGCTGATCGGCACCACCGACCGGGATTATCCCGGCGATCCGCACGATGTGAAGATCAGCGACACCGAGATCGATTATCTCTGCGCTGCGGCCAGCGAGTATTTTGCGCAACCGGTCAAGCGCTCCGACATCGTCTGGACCTATTCGGCCGTGCGCCCGCTCTATGATGACGGCGCCTCCAAGGCGCAGGAAGCGACGCGCGACTATGTGCTGAAGGCCGATGGCGGCGAGGGTACCGCTCCGATCGTCAATGCCTTCGGCGGCAAAATCACCACCTACCGCCGGCTGTCGGAATCGATGCTGGAGAAGATCGAAGGTTTTCTCGGCAAGCGCGGCAAGCCGTGGACATCGGACGCGCCGCTGCCGGGCGGCGATTTCCCGGCGACCGGTTTCGACGCGCAGGTGGCGAAGTTGAAGACAGCCTATCCTTTCCTCGACGCGCGCCTGGCCCGTCGGCTGACGCGGCTTTACGGGACGCGGGCTCAGCGTCTGCTTGGCCTTGCCAAATCGAATGCCGAACTCGGCCGCAATTTCGGCGGCGATCTCTATGAGGCCGAAGTTCGCTATCTCGTTGAAAACGAATGGGCTCTTACGGCGGAAGACGTGCTGTGGCGCCGCACCAAGCGCGGCCTGCATCTCAGCCGCGAACACGTCGCGGCACTCGATGAATTCATGCGCGGCATAAGCCGGCGGCACGTCGCGGCCGCCGAATGAAGAGGGTCTTGAGCTGATGCGGAAAGCCTGGGAGGAGGCGTCATGCTTGAACTGAGGAACGTCACCAAGACGGTCGGTGCGGTCGAGCACATACGTGATGTGTCGCTGACGCTTCAGCACGGCTCGCTCAATGTTCTGCTCGGGCCGACGCTTTCCGGCAAGACCAGCCTGATGCGGCTGATGGCCGGTCTCGACGTGCCGACTTCCGGCTCGGTCTGGTTCGATGGCCATGACGTCACCGGCATGCCGGTGCAGAAGCGCAAGATCGCCATGGTCTACCAGCAGTTCATCAACTATCCAGCGATGACCGTCTATGAGAACATCGCCTCGCCGCTCCGGGTGGCCGGCGCGGAGCAAGGAAAGATCGACAGCCAGGTGCGCGAGGCCGCGGCACTGCTGAAGCTGACCCCCTATCTCGACCGCACGCCTCTCAGCCTGTCCGGCGGCCAGCAACAGCGTACCGCGCTGGCGCGCGCCATCGTCAAGAATGCCAGCCTGGTGCTGCTCGACGAGCCGCTCGCCAATCTCGACTACAAGCTGCGCGAGGAATTGCGCGCCGAATTGCCGAGGATCTTTGCCGCCGCCGGCACCATCTTCGTCTACGCCACGACCGAACCGCACGAGGCGCTGCTGCTCGGCGGCAATACGGCAACGCTGTCGGAAGGCCGCATCACGCAGTTCGGGCCGACCATCGACGTGTTCCGCAAGCCGGTCGACCTGGTTACGGCGAGGACCTTCGCCGATCCGCCGCTCAACACCATCGTGCTGGCCAAGAAGGGCGCCGACTTCCTGCTCGAAGGCGGGGTGAAGCTGCCGGTGCCGCCCGAACTCGTCGGCATTGCCGACGGCAATTACACGATCGGTTTTCAGCCGCACCATCTGTCGCTCGAACGGCCCAATGCCGGCGCCGTGCCGGTCCGGGCAAAGGTGACCATCACCGAGATCACCGGGTCGGAGAGTTTCATCCATCTCGATTTCGCCGACGTGCGCTGGGTCATGCTGACCCACGGCATCCGGGATTTCGAGACCGACGAAGCGGTCGAGGTGTTCATCGACCCGCGTCACATCATGGTGTTCGACGAGCACGGCCGCGCCGTGACCGCGCCGAAGCTGGCGGCTTGAGGAGGACGATATGGCGCGCATCGACGTCAACCATGTCAGGCATTCCTACCTGCCCAATCCGCAGAAGGATGCCGATTTCGCGCTCAGGGAAGTGCACCATACATTCGAGGATGGCGGCGCCTATGCGCTGCTCGGACCATCCGGCTGCGGCAAGACCACGCTGCTCAACATCATTTCGGGACTGCTCCACCCCTCGCACGGCCAGTTGCTGTTCAACGGCAGGGACGTGACCAAACTGTCGACTCAGGAACGCAACATCGCGCAGGTGTTCCAGTTCCCGGTCATCTACGACACCATGACCGTCTACGACAATCTGGCCTTCCCGCTGCGCAATCGCGGCGTGCCGGAGGCCGATGTCGACCGCAAAGTGCGCGAGACGCTGGAGATGATTGATCTCGCCTCCTGGGCGAAAAGGAAGGCGAGGGGCCTGACCGCCGACCAGAAACAGAAGATCTCGCTCGGCCGCGGACTGGTGCGCTCCGATGTCAACGCCATCCTGTTCGACGAGCCGCTGACCGTCATCGACCCTCACATGAAATGGGTGCTGCGCTCGCAATTGAAGCAGCTTCACCGCCGCTTCGGCTACACCATGGTCTACGTCACCCACGACCAGACCGAGGCGCTGACCTTCGCCGACCAGGTCGTCGTCATGTATGACGGCGGCATCGTGCAGATCGGCACGCCGACCGAACTGTTCGAGCGGCCGCGCCATACCTTCGTCGGTTACTTCATCGGCTCGCCGGGCATGAACGTCATGCCGGTGGCGATCGACGGCAAGACGGCGACGCTCGGCTCGCAGCGGATCGAATTGCCGGGCGCACCCAAAGCCTCCGGCGGCGCTGTCGAGCTCGGCATCCGTCCCGAATATGTGCGGCTCGGCCGGGACGGCATGGCCGTCTCGATCAGCAAGGTCGAGGATCTCGGCCGCCACAAGGTGGTGCGCGCCAGACTGGAAGGCAGGGATATCGCTGCCGTCATCGGCGAGGACGAGACTGTTCCAGCCGAGCCGAAGGTGCGGTTCGATCCGGCCGGCATCAACATCTATGCCGATTCCTGGCGTGTCGAGATGGGGGCCTAGATGGACAAGACCTGGAACAACAAGGCCTGGTTCCTGGTGCTGCCGGTGCTGGTGCTGGTGGCCTTCACCGCCGTCATCCCGCTGATGACGGTCGTCAACTATTCGGTGCAGGACACGTTCGGCAACAATGTCTTCACCTGGGCCGGCACCGAATGGTTCGAGGACCTGCTGTCGTCCAGCCGCTTCTGGGAAGCGATGGTCCGCAACCTGATCTTTTCCTTCATCATCCTGGCGATCCAGGTGCCGCTCGGCATCTTCATCGCGCTCAACATGCCAAAGAAGGGCTGGGGCGTGCCGGTCTGCCTGGTGCTGATGTCACTGCCACTGCTGATCCCGTGGAACGTCGTCGGCACCATCTGGCAGGTGTTCGGACGCAACGACATCGGGCTGCTGGGCTACTACGTCAACGCGCTCGGCATCGACTTCAACTACGTTCAGCATGCGTTCGATGCCTGGGTCATCATCATCGTCATGGATGTGTGGCACTGGACCAGCCTCGTCGTGCTGCTCTGCTATGCTGGCCTGGTTTCCATTCCCGATGCCTTCTACCAGGCGGCCAAGATCGACGGAGCCTCGCGCTGGGCGGTGTTTCGCTACATCCAGCTGCCGAAGATGCAGCGCGTGCTTTTGATCGCCGTGCTGCTGCGCTTCATGGACAGTTTTATGATCTACACCGAACCCTTCGTCGTCACCGGCGGCGGGCCGGGCAACTCGACGACCTTCCTGTCGATCGACCTCGTCAAGACGGCGCTCGGCCAGTTCGACCTTGGCCCGGCTGCCGCCATGTCGCTGGTCTACTTCCTCATCATCCTGTTGTTGTCATGGGTGTTCTACACTGTGATGACCAACTACGACGCGGAGCGCTGAAATGGCTGGCGCCAATGAACGAACCGAGCGCAATGCGATAAACGGGACCGCCTCGGAAGGTCTCGCCAGTGCGCTGTCGCAGAGCGATCTCGACAGGCGGATGCGCCGTCGCGGCGAGGAATCGCGCTGGTGGTGGATCGTGCCGACGCTCTACATCATCGTGCTGTTGCTGCCGATCTACTGGCTCATCAACATGAGCTTCAAGACCAATGCCGAGATCGTCAACTCGCTGACGCTCTACCCGCACGCGCCGACAATCGCCAACTACGTCACCATCTTCACCGAGAAGGCCTGGTACTCCGGCTACATCAACTCGATCACCTATGTGGTCATGAACATGGTGATTTCGGTATCGGTGGCGCTGCCGGCGGCCTATGCCTTCTCGCGCTACCGCTTCCTTGGCGACAAACATCTGTTCTTCTGGCTGCTGACCAACCGCATGGCGCCGCCGGCGGTGTTCGCACTGCCGTTCTTCCAGCTCTACTCGGCCTTCGGGCTGATCGACACGCATATCGCGGTGGCGCTGGCGCATTGCCTGTTCAACGTTCCGCTGGCGGTGTGGATTCTCGAGGGTTTCATGTCGGGCGTGCCGAAGGAAATCGACGAGACCGCCTATATCGACGGCTATTCCTTCCCGCGCTTCTTCGTAAAAATCTTCATGCCGCTGATCGCGAGCGGCATCGGTGTCGCCTGCTTCTTCTGCTTCATGTTCTCGTGGGTGGAATTGCTGATCGCGCGCACGCTGACCACTACCGACGCCAAGCCGATCGCCGCCACCATGACGCGCACCGTTTCGGCCGCGGGCATGGATTGGGGCCTGCTCGCCGCCGCCGGCGTGCTGACGCTGATCCCCGGCGCGCTCGTCATCTGGTTCGTCCGAAATTATATCGCCAAGGGCTTTGCCCTGGGGAGGGTGTGATCATGAATTTCGACCTCTCCTGGATGGCGTGGACGTGGCCGACGGCGGCCTTCTTCGCGACCATTCTGCTGTTGCTGTGCGGCATGGCGGCGTGGGAATACGCCTCGCCGGGCGGCAACCCACGCGTCGGCATCCTGCGCTTCGAGACGACACGCGGCGATCGTCTTTTCCTGTCGCTGCTTGGCAGCGCCTATATCCATCTCGCTTGGCTGGGTCTCGTTGGATCCAACCTGTGGTGGGCTCTCGCTCTCTCCGTGGTCTACGCCATCGGCGTGTTCCGCTACGTATAGAGGGGGAAACTGTTGGAGCGGCAGCGTGCCGGCCACCGCTCCAGATCGCACTTGAAACCTGAAACAGTGGAGGAAACACATGCGACGGCAATTTTTAACATCAACAACGGCCCTTGTCCTATTGCTCGGTGTAGGCAATGCCTACGCCGGGATGGATGAAGCAAAAGCCTTTCTGGACAAAGAGATTGGCGGCGTGTCGACGCTTTCGCGCGCCGACCAGGAAAAGCAAATGCAGTGGTTCATCGACGCCGCCAAGCCCTTCGCCGGCATGGACATCAAAGTCGTGTCGGAAACCTTGACCACCCACCAGTACGAGTCTCAGGTGCTGGCGCCGGCCTTTACCGCCATCACCGGCATCAAGGTCACGCATGACGTCATCCAGGAAGGCGACGTCGTCGAGAAGATCCAGACCCAGATGCAGACCGGCCAGAACATCTATGACGGCTGGGTCAACGATTCCGATCTGATCGGCACCCATTGGCGCTACCAGCAGGTGCGCAATTTGACCGACTGGATGGCGGGCGAAGGCAAGGACGTTACCGATCCGATGCTCGACGTCGACGACTTCATCGGCACGAAGTTCACCACCGCGCCGGACAAGAAGCTCTACCAGCTGCCCGACCAGCAGTTCGCGAACCTCTACTGGTTCCGTTACGACTGGTTCAACGATGAGAAGAACAAGGCCGACTTCAAGGCCAAGTACGGCTATGATCTCGGCGTGCCGGTCAACTGGTCGGCCTATGAGGACATCGCCGAATTCTTCACCGGCCGCGACGTCAACGGCAAGAAGGTCTATGGCCACATGGACTACGGCAAGAAGGATCCGTCGCTCGGCTGGCGGTTCACGGACGCCTGGCTGTCGATGGCCGGCAATGGCGACAAGGGCCTGCCGAACGGTGTGCCGGTCGACGAATGGGGCATCAAGGTCGATGCGAAGTCGCGGCCTGTCGGCTCGTGCACCGCGCGCGGCGGCGACACCAATGGACCAGCATCGGTCTATGCCATCCAGAAGTATCTTGATTGGCTGAAAGCCTATGCGCCGCCGGAAGCCCAGGGCATGACCTTCTCCGAATCCGGCCCCGTGCCGTCGCAAGGCAATGTTGCCCAGCAGATCTTCTGGTACACCGCGTTCACCGCCGACATGGTCAAGCCCGGCTTGCCGGTCATGAACGACGACGGCACGCCGAAGTGGCGCATGGCGCCGTCTCCGCACGGCTCCTACTGGAAGGACGGCATGAAGCTCGGCTATCAGGACGTCGGTTCCTGGACGCTGATGAAGTCGACGCCGACCGACCGCGCCAAGGCCGCCTGGCTTTATGCCCAGTTCGTCACCTCGAAGACCGTCGACGTGAAGAAGAGCCAGGTTGGCCTCACCTTCATTCGCGACTCCACCATCCATGACAAGAGCTTCACCGAACGTGCGCCGAAGCTCGGCGGCCTGATCGAGTTCTATCGCTCGCCGGCCCGTGTGCAGTGGACGCCGACCGGTACCAACGTGCCGGACTATCCGAAGCTGGCGCAGCTCTGGTGGCAGAACATCGGTGACGCATCGTCTGGTGCCAAGACACCGCAGGAAGCCATGGATTCGCTCTGCGCCGATCAGGAAAAAGTCATGGCACGTATCGAGAAATCCGGCGTCCAGGGCGACATCGGACCGAAGATGGCCGAAGAGCATGACCTTGCCTACTGGAACGCCGACGCGGTCAAAGGCGGCAATCTGGCGCCTCAGCTGAAGCTCGAGCAGGAGAAGGACAAGCCGATCACCATCAACTACGACGAACTGGTGAAGAGCTGGCAGAAGTAAGACTGTCCTATGCGGGCGCTCGCGCCCGTGTGAAATTGGGGGAGGCGGCATGTTGCCGTCTCCCCTGTTTGTGTGAAGGCGGAGGACGCAATGAGCGGTTTTGTGCTGGCAATCGACCAGGGAACGACATCGACCAGGGCGATCCTATTCGATGGCCAGATGAAAGTCGCCGGCAGCGGCCAGAAGGAATTCGCGCAGCACTATCCGGCCTCCGGCTGGGTCGAGCATGACCCGGAAGAGATTTGGGCGAGTGTTGTGACGACCGTGAAGGCTGCGCTGAAGAATGCCGGCAAAGCCGCGTCGGATGTCGCCGCCATCGGCATCACCAATCAGCGCGAGACCGTCGTCGTCTGGGACAGGGCGACGGGCAAGCCGATCCACAATGCCATCGTCTGGCAGGACCGCCGCACCGCGCCGCTCTGCCAGAAACTGAAGAAGCAGGGGCTGGAGAAGAAATTCACGCGCAAGACCGGCTTGCTGCTCGATCCCTATTTCTCGGGCACCAAGATCGCCTGGATACTCGACAAGGTGAAGGGCGGCAGGAAGCGCGCCGAGAAAGGCGAATTGCTGGCCGGCACCATCGACAGTTTTCTGATCTGGCGGCTGACCGGCGGCAAGGTCCACGCCACCGACGCCACCAACGCCTCGCGCACGCTGGTCTACAACATCGCGGAAAACGCCTGGGACGACGAGCTTTTGGCCATTCTCAACATTCCGGCGAAACTGCTGCCGCAGGTCAAGGACTGCGCCGATGACTATGGAGTGACCGAGAGAGATCTGTTCGGTGCCGAGATAAGGATCCTCGGCGTTGCCGGTGACCAGCATGCCGCGACCATCGGCCAGGCCTGCTTCGAGCCGGGCATGATGAAATCCACCTATGGCACCGGCTGCTTCGCGCTGCTCAACACCGGCAGCGATCTGGTGCGTTCGAAGAACCGGCTTTTGACGACCATCGCCTATCGGCTGAACGGCAAGACCACCTATGCGCTGGAAGGTTCGATCTTCATCGCAGGGGCTGCCGTGCAATGGCTGCGCGACGGCATCAAGGTGATCGGCAAGGCCGAGCAGAGCGGCAAACTGGCTGATGAGGCCGACCCGACGCAAAACGTCTATCTGGTGCCGGCTTTCGTCGGCCTCGGCGCGCCGCACTGGGATGCCGAGGCGCGCGGTGCCATCTTCGGACTGACCCGCAATTCCGGACCGGCAGAATTTGCCCGCGCCGCTCTGGAGGCCGTTGCCTACCAGACCCGCGACCTGCTCGACGCCATGCGCAAGGACTGGAAGGGCACTTCGGCCAAAACGGTGCTGAGGGTCGATGGCGGCATGGTGGCGTCGGATTGGACCATGCAGCGGCTGGCCGACATACTCGACGCGCCGGTCGATCGCCCGACCATCCTTGAGACGACCGCGCTGGGCGCGGCCTGGCTTGCCGGCTCGAAGGCTGGTGTCTGGCCCAAGGCGAAGGAATTCGCCAAGAGCTGGGCGCTTGAGCGGCGGTTCAAGCCGGAGATGGATATCGCCACACGATCCGCCAAGCTGGCAGGCTGGCGCGATGCTGTGCGCAGGACGCTAAGCGCATAAGAGAGACCCGCGCCGTTTCCGACGCGGGCCTTGTACTCAGCTGCCGATACCTGGGGTCAGTAAGGCGAACGGCACTCCTGACGCGGTCCGTAGTTCGGCTGGAATGTGTTGTCCGAAGCACGATAGCTGCGATAGCGGTCGTAGCACCACTGCACATGCGCATTGCCTTCGTGGAAGCGGTTGTTCTCGCTGTTGACGATCGCGCCGGTGATCAGGGCGCCAGTCGCGAAGGCCGCCAGCGGGAACCAGTTGTCGCCATGGCGACGATAGCCGCGATGGTACTCACGATAGCCGCGATGACCGTTCCAGTAGGCGCCGCCGTCATTGTTTCGGGCAAAGTTGCGACGGACGCCGAAGTCGCGGTTGCCATAGCGGTTATGACGCCATTGGAAGTTCCGATCACCGTTGCGGGCTTCAACGTTCAGAGTATTGGATGAGGCCTCCGGTGCCTGCGGCACGAACATCTGAGCGGCATTGGCCGGAATCGCGGCCGCTACAAACGAAACGGACAAAGTGGCCGCCAGTATACCCGATACGATCTTGTTCATGGTCTTCTCCTTCGAAAGGGTGATTGACGTCCCTTGTGGCGAGACAACGAGCGGTAGCGTGTAAGGTTCCTCGCTAAATCCCAAGTTGCTGATTTGTAATGTTTCTCTGGCCTGCCAGCTGAGCTGAAAAGAGGTGATGCCGTCGCTTTGCCAGGGGCGTTGCGCCGTTGAACGAAGCGGGCAGGGTGCCTCGGTGGAAATGCTTGAGAAGTCTGGCTTGCGGATGCTCTTTTTCCGGTTGACCGGTCGAGGCACTCTCCCTATGTTCCGCGCAATTTCGAGGGCCGCCCTTTCGCGCCCGCGGGAGCGCGTAGCTCAGCCGGTAGAGCAACTGACTTTTAATCAGTAGGTCATGGGTTCGAATCCCATCGCGCTCACCATTGTTTCATGCACAGGCAATCGTCGAGACCCTTGGCTAGGCCCGGGAAGGCAGACGCTGGACTTTCCGCGGCGCGTGAGTTCGGTCGCCTTCCGACATCAGTCGCTGCGCGACCGGCTGTACATTTTCCTTGTAGGTGATGCATCTGTCGTAGACTTTGTTCGCCACCCGCTCTTTGCCGATGCGCTCCCAGTCCGGCGTCCACGGCGCATCCCAGTCAAAGTGCTGCGAGATGAGAAGTTCCCGGTCGAAGCACTGCGGGTCCCGATCCAGAATCTGGCGGGCTTCATCCGCCAATGGCGTGTAGGCTTTGACCGCAGCCATCTTTCTGGCGCGCGCAGCCGAATCCAGTTGGATTTCCACCTCGACAGCCCCTGGCACGTTGGGAACCGCGGCGGAACAAAGCTGCTTGCGAGCCGGCCTTTGCAGCAGCCGGTTGATGGCATCGCCGAATGCATAGGCCAGATCGTGCATCGGATTGTAGCCATCGACGGCGTCCGAGACGATCTGCACGTCCTGCATATCAGACAGATCGGCATGGATCCTCGCCAGCACATCGGCAAAGAAGCCGCTGTCTCCAGCCAACAGCGCCTTGTACCAGACGGCATCAGGCATATCGCCGAACACCGCGCCGGCGGTTGCACCGGCAGCTTCCACGAGGTCGCGTGAATATTGGGTTCTGGCAGAATGGCGTCCGCCCGAACCATCCGTCAAAAGGTAGATTCGCGGTTTGCTCAGCTCAATCCAATGATGAATCCTAAGCTCATGCCCTGGATGCGCAAGGATCAGCACATGTTGTAATTTTTCGGGCAAACAACGGCTCCAATCCAGGCTTTGGCATATATCTGTGTTTTTCAATTGCATCCAAGGCGATCAGCCGTCAAAGGCTTCCCAACATTGGAGCAGGCGCCGAGGCAAATTTTGTACAAACTTGTCTGGTCGATGCCTTCAAACTAAGAACGCTGCCTAGCATCTGTTGTCCCTCGCCGCCAATGTGGTGGGTTGCGAAACAGACCGGAGGCGGCATTTGCGGGTTCTCATCACCAATCTGTTCGTATCGCACAACAGCGGCACCGAAGTGGTTGTCGAATTGCTGGCCGACGGGCTTCGCGGCGCCGGTCATCAAACCATGGTGCTGGCGCCAACACTTGGCGACATGGCCGACAGAATGCGCAGACGGGGACACCATGTGGTGGACCGGATTGCCGAGATTGTCGAAAAGCCCGACATCATCCATGGCCAGCATTTGACGCCTTGCCTGACGGCGCTGGCGCGGTTTCCCGACGTGCCTGCCGTGTTTTCCTGTCATAGCGCTTTCTTTGAGATCGAAGCTCCCATGCTTCATCCGCAGATACGCCGCTGGATCGCGGTCGACGAAGCGTGCAAGGCCAAGTGCTTGTCGCGCGGTGTACCGGCTGACAGGTTGGACCTCATCTACAACGCAGTCGACCTTCACCGTTTCAAGCCGCGCCTGCCGCTACCTTCCAGGCCCGCCAGAGCGCTGCTGCTGACCAAGAATTTCGAACACCAGCAGGCGGTGCGTGAGGCCTGCTCGAAGAGCAATATCGCGTTGGATGAGGTGGGTCCGGCTACCGAACGCTTTTCCCATCAGCTCGAAAAGGATTTGCCTGAATACGACATCGTCTTTGCAACCGCCCGTATGGCCCTTGAAGCGGCCGCGGTGGGCTGTTCGGTCGTCGTCTGCGACGCGCGTGGCTTCGCCGGCCTGCTCGATACAGCGAACATGGAGGCATGGCGGCGCATGAACCTCGGGGTTGGTCTTCTGACGAGGCCGACCACCGTCGAGAACCTGATGGAGGCGATCTCGCGGTTCGATGCCGGCGATGCCGCGAAGGTTTGTGCCTATTTCCGTGAAGTGGCTGATGTCTCGCACTTCGTTCAAGAGCATCTCAAGGCCTACAATCAGGCCATACAGGCGCAGACGAATACGACTGCCGACGAGCGGTCGCTGGCAACCGCGCGCTGGATAGAGGAAATCGGCGTTTCGGTTGCGCCCCGCAGATGGGCCCATATTGTGAAAGAGGTTCATGGATGGCAGGTTTCGCCAGACCAGACCGCGCTTGTGGAATTGCTGCAATCAAACACAAAAACGCTGGAGAGCAATGTCGCGTCGTTGGTAGAGCTTGGCGAGCAGGTCAAAGCCATCGGACCCGAAATCGCAAAACCGATCCTTGATGCCTCCGCTTCGCTCGACAGGGTGGCCCAGGACAGCCAGGCCAGATTGCATCGAATTGACGACGAGTTGTCGCGCCTTTCGAATTTCGTCAATGAGATCAAAGGGCTCTACAACGGCATGATCCCGCTTTTCATCAGAAGAATGTTTCTCAGGGTTCGCAGGCGAGGGTGACTGCGTCCGAGCGCGTTCGCGGCTGTTCCAGACACCGCGCCGCAACCCGGAACAAATCAGGCCGAAGAACCTTTCCAAATAGCTGCGAGACCTTGGCGGACCGCATGCGCAGCGCCAAGTCGGCCGGCAGGTGGTTTACATCCCAAAGCGTGCTGCTTGGTCTTTTGAAATTGTGGACTCGATCTCTGACACGAAGTTCTCCAACAGAAGCGAATTGGCATAGGCCGTGACATGATCGCCGTCGAAGAACAACGGGTGTCCATTCCTGAATGCCGAACATGTAACTTGCGGGCAGAGCGTAGGCAAAGGGTCCCAGACGTGAATGTTCGGCAGAGCTGCTGATATCTCAGCGTAGCCCTTCAAAATTGGTGATCGAAGATTTTCTATCAGCTTTCGATCGATGTCGAATCCGTTGGTACAGGACGGATTCATTGAATTGAACCAATCACTGCATCGAAAGGCCGAGGCCCTAAAGATTGGCTTTGGACCTTCGAAAACAATCGACAGTCCCGCTTTGGAGAGGTGGGTAAGTTGATCGATAGCGTTCTTGACGGCTTGTTGCCTTTCCTGCTCGCTGTTCTCCGTGTTGCTGTCGGAGCCAGCAGCCCATTGAAGACTAAGTCGCGTCAGCCGGAGCGAGGGCAGGAACAGCACGTCGCGAGGCTTGGCAATCCTGGCTATGTAGGCTGCACCGGCAGTCGTGGCATGAGCGCACGTTGGCTCAGTGTCACGGCGAAGATTCAAGCTGAGAAACGGGCAACCGGCGGTCGACACCACCACTGTTCGGATGCCGGTTTCGAGCGTGAAACGCTTCAGGAGTGGAATGTAGGCTCCCGCGTGAGAGTCGCCCAGCACGAATAAGGTCTCATTGTGCCCGTCGCCTGGGCACCCGCCTTTGGTAAAGAACTGCGCTTCTTCCGCAGTTTCCGTGACGACGACGCAACCGGGAAATTGAGGAGAGGTGTCTGGCGAGGTCCCATACCATTCGCCTCGATTCCTCATGACTGTGCTCAAGGCTATTTCATATCGATTGTCGCCCATCAGTTTGAAGCCGAAAAATGCAGCAGCGATGACAGCCAGAAAGAGGGCGACAACGGCTATGTCAGGGGCGGTTCTCAAAAGCCGCAATCGGCGCGTCGGTGTTTCGATCCAGAAATACGAGCCGAGGCTGAACGCCACGGCGACCAGCAACGCTGCTAATTTTGTGGCGGTGGTTTCGATGCCTATCGTCCATCTTGCCATCACGAAGACTGGCCAATGCCACAGGTAGAGGGAATATGAGATCCATCCGACGAACCTGACCGGCTTTATTTCCAACACCGCAAAGTGCGGCGCTCTATCGCTTCCCAGATAGTAGAGGCATCCGATCAAGACAGTTGTGCAGACAACTGCAGCGAGGTTCTCAAGCCCATGAGAGTCCTTGCCGAAGTCGAGCGCGAATGTTGCCAAGAGGCCTATTAGCGCGATCGTGGCTGCAAGATTGCAATGCCTTTCGAAGCCCGTCAGTTCCCCTATCCGGCTGACGAGCTGAAAGCACAATATGCCGCATGCCAACTGCCAAAAGCGGGCGTAGGGCATGTAGAAAGCGTGAAGCGGATTCGCAGCCAGAAGATGAAACCATATCGCCACCGACGCGATGGCGAGCGCACCATAAACAAGCGCCGAAAACCTCTTCCCGCGCGGTCCTATAACCCAAGGAAAAAACAGCAGCGGGAAAATAATGTAGAATTGTTCCTCAACCCCAAGAGACCACGTGTGGGTAAATGGGTTAAACTCGGTCACGGGTGAAAAATAGTCGGTTCCCCTGGCCAGGAAGATGTTGCTCAGGCCGACGAAGGCGGAAGAGGCGGTTTGGCTGATTGATGTGCTGAGCCAGGCGTCCGGAACAAACAGAAAGGTGGCGAGCGCACTGACCAGCAAGCACAGCAACAGGGCCGGCATGATTCTTGTGAACCGGCGCGCATAGAATTCCAAGACAAAATGAAAAGCGGACTGGCCCCGGTAGCGCCGCGACACCGTATAGCTGACGACGAAACCAGAAATTACGAAGAAAACATCAACCCCTAGAAAGCCATTGGGGAGGCGGTCGCCATACAGATGGTAGAATACGACTGACAGGATCGCGATGGCCCGGAGCCCGTCAAGGAAAGCCAGGTAGTCCTTCGACGAGCGTTTCGACGTCGAACCAAACTTATCGGCCATTCGGCGAAACACACGTTTTTGTAGGTAAGATCCGATCAGATAACGTTCCGGTTGAGCCAGTCCAGCCCCAGCTGCAGCGCAATAGCCTTAACCTGCGGGCAATTACAGGATGTGCCGATCATGGGAAAGGCCGGACACAGGATTTGTTTCGTTCGAGGGCGTCGTGGGGCCGATCCGTGGCTTTCGGCTGCAACCGAATGTCGCGAGCGAGGACATTAGCCTCGCTCGCAGGCCGCCGCAGCGCGTCGCGATCGACCGTTCAGCCGTTCCGCGACAAGTGCACGTCCAGGACCGCCGCCTTCTTGGCGATCAGGCCTTCCAGATCCGCGTCCGATCGCTTGGTGCCGGTCCGTTCGCGCAACAGCGAGATCACCGCCCTCATTGAAAGCGGAGTCAATTGGGAAAGCGGGGTGTTTTGGGAAAGCGGGGCGGCCTGGGTGGCCAGAATGGCGTCCACCGCGCCGGCAACATCGGGAGTCTCCCTTGGTGCTCGCATGGTCGGTTCCTTTCTGCTCAGGTCGGCCTCGGTGCCATCGGTCGGTGCTCTGACGCCACGATCGAAGGCGACCGCCAGGCCGTTCTTGACGGCGACGGCAGTGACCATATCGTCGAGCTTGCGGTCGGAGAGGGCTGGGTCCGCGGGTTTCAGGATCTTGCGGATCACCCTGGCGGCCTGATCCGTCGACACGAAGTCATAACGCCGTTTTCTGGCCTCGACATATTGTTCGATGACCATGCTCAGGCGGCGGGCTGCAATGTCCCTGGGTTCCTGCACATCCTTGGGTTCCACCGAAGCCTCCCTGGGCTGCCGTGCGTGCAAATTCGGCGGCCAAAAGGAAATAGGGCGGCTTGATCGGACATCAAATGTCCTTCGATCATTTCGTCGCACCCGCCAATGGGCCGGAACGATCCTGCGGCTGAAGCATTTCGTTCCATGACCAGCGCATTGAGGGAAGGCCGGGCCATGAAGATCGCTCATGTCGCGCCACTGTACGAATCCGTTCCGCCAAGGCTCTACGGGGGCACCGAGCGCATCATTTCCTACCTGACCGAAGCCCTCGTCGACCTCGGCCACGACGTGACGCTGTTCGCCAGCGGCGACACGAAGACCTCCGCCAAACTCGTGCCCTGCCGCGAGCGGGCGCTTCGCCTCGATCCACGCCCGCTGAAGTCCGAGATCGCGGCGCATCTGTCGATGCTCGACGAGGTGAGGAAACGCGCCGACGATTTTGACGTGATTCATTTCCACCTCAGCCATTTCCTGCATTTCCCGTTTTTCCGCGACATGCCGCAGCGCACGGTGACGACGCCGCATGGCAGGCTGGATTACGCGGATCTCGCGCAGGCCTATGACCGGTTCCCGCGCTTCCCGATGGTTTCCATATCGCGCAGCCAGCGGGCGCGGTTTGCGTCGGCCAACTGGCTTGCGACGATCCATCACGGCCTGCCCGTCGATCTCTACGAACCCGATTTCGAGGCGGGTTCGGATGGCGGCTATCTTGCCTTTCTCGGCAGGATGTCGCGCGACAAGCGGCCGGACCGGGCGATCGAGATCGCCCGCCGCACCGGGCTGAAACTCAAGCTCGCGGCCAAGATCGGCGATGGCGACCGCGCCTATTTCGAGGAAGTCGTCCAACCGATGATCGATGGCGACCGGGTCGAATATGTCGGCGAAATCGGCGAGGACCAGAAGAGCAGGTTTCTTGGCAATGCGGCCGCCCTGCTGTTTCCGATCGATTGGCCCGAACCCTTCGGTCTTGCCGTGATCGAGGCCATGGCCTGTGGAACCCCGGTCATGGCCTGGAGTTGCGGCGCCATGCCCGAAATTGTCGACTATGGGGTTACCGGCTTCGTCGTCGAAACCATCGAGGATGCGGTCGCCACGATGCCGGCTCTTCTGCAGCTCGACAGGCGGCGCATAAGGGCGGTGTTCGAAAGGCGGTTTTCAGCCGACAGAATGGCCAGGGACTACGTCGAGGCTTATTCCCGGCTGCGCAACGGCCATGAGCAAAGCAGAGCTTCGTAGGCCTTCACCGTCCGAAAAACCCAGCACGGGACAATCCTGTTGACCATCACCCAACTCGACGAGCGCAAGCTTGATCCTGCCATAGCTCTGGCTTCCCTGGACGAAACCGCGCCGAGGGAACCGCATCGGCTGTTCGCCCTCAAGCATGGCGATTGCTTTGCCGTTGCCGATGCCTATGGCGACATACGCGGTGTCGGCGATGGGTTCTTCCGCGACGACACGCGCGTGCTCTCCGAATTTCGCCTCACCGTCGGCGGGCGGTCGACGTCGTTGCTGGGCGCGTCGCTCAGCCAGGACAACGTGCTCTTCACCACCAACCTCACCAATCTGCCGATCGAGAGCGCCGCTGGCCGCCAGATTCCGCAAGGCGCTATGCATATCGAGCGCGTGCGGCTGTTGTGGGAGGAAAGGCTGTATGAGCGCATAACGCTGTCCAACTACAGCCGCGAGCATTCGACGATCCTGCTGTCGCTGCGTTTTGCCGCCGATTTCCGCGACATGTTCGAGGTCCGCGGCTCGACCCGCTTGAAGCGTGGAACCGCCGATACGGCCGAGATCGCAGGGAACGCGGTCGTGCTTCGCTACGAAGGCCTGGACAAGGTCGTGCGGACATCGGCGATTTCATTCTCACAGACGCCCGATCAACTGACTTCCGAACGCGCCGATTTCGTCATCGCCGTCACCAAGCGCAGCAGCCAGACGCTTTATGTGGAAGTGGGCAACGCGACAGACGATCGCCCCGAAAGCCGCCGGTTTCGCGCGGCTGCCGCCCGCGCTCGCTTCGGCATGCGCGCCAAGCGCCGGCACGGCGCGACGCTGCACAGTTCCGGTCGCGTCTTCAACGACTGGATGGAGCGCGCGCGCGCCGACGTCGCGCTGCTCACCACGGAACTGGCGACCGGGCCCTATCCCTATGCCGGCATTCCCTGGTTCTCCACCGCGTTTGGCCGGGATGGCGTGATCTCGGCCTTGCAGATGCTTTGGCTCAATCCCGGCCTGGCGCGGGGCGTCCTAGCGTTTCTGGCCCAGCACCAGGCAACCGAGACATCGCCTTTCAGCGATTCCGAACCCGGCAAGATCATGCACGAGACCCGCAAGGGCGAGATGGTGGCGCTGAGCGAGTTGCCGTTCGGCCGCTATTATGGCGGCGTCGACACGACGCCGCTCTATATCCATCTTGCCTGCGCCTATGCTGACCGCACGGGCGATACGGCCTTCATCGATACGCTGTGGCCATCACTGTGCGCCGCGGCCGAGTGGATCGAGACGGCGAGCCGTTCGACGGGATTCCTCACATACCAGCGCGCCGCGGAATCCGGCCTTGCCAACCAGGGATGGAAGGACAGTTTCGATTCTGTCTTCCACGCCGATGGCCGCATCCCGAAGGGGCCGATCGCGCTGGTCGAGGTGCAGGGCTACGTCTTCGCGGCGTTCCAGGGGTTGGCGAAGCTGGCACGGCTGCGTGGCGAGGCGGAACGCGCCGAGAGCTGGGAAATACGCGCCGATGCCATTCGCCAAAAAGTCGAGCGCCATTTCTGGATGGAAGACCTCGGCTACTATGCGCTAGCGTTGGACGGCGATGGTCTACCCTGCAAGGTGCGCACGTCCAACGCCGGTCACTTGCTTTATGTCGGCCTTCCCGGTCCGGATCGCGCGCGCATGGTTGCCGACCAGCTCCTGTCAGCGTCGTTTCATTCTGGCTGGGGGCTGCGGACGCTGGCCGACGATGCGATCTTCTTCAATCCGATGTCCTATCACAACGGCTCCATTTGGCCGCATGATACGGCGATCTGCGCTGCCGGACTGGCGCGATACGGCAGCCGCGACAGCGTCGTGCGGCTGATGAGCGGCACCTTCGAATCCGCCGTTCATTTCAACATGCGACTGCCCGAATTGTTTTGCGGCTTCACGCGTGCGGCCGGTGAAGCGCCGATCGCCTATCCGGTGGCCTGCCTGCCGCAAGCCTGGTCCGCCGGCTCCGCCTTCATGCTCATGCAATCATGCCTCGGCCTGCAAATCGATGGCTGGACAGGTGAAATCCATGTGACGCGGCCGCGCCTGCCGATCGGCATCGATAACCTCGTCATCCGCCATCTTTCGGTAGGGCAGGCGGCGGTGGATCTGACATTCCAGCGCGTCGGGGATCGCGTCGGCGCCTTCCTTGCCGAACCGCATGAGGGGCTGGTGCCGCTCGTGGTCAGGAGCTGAAAAATCGGAACCATCCCGCGCCGTGAGCGTTGGACCACCACGCCATGGGGTGCCGAAACTCCAGCTCTTAAAGCCGCTGCGGTATCCCATTGAAAGGTAATCGATTTCAATGCCCGACAACAGTTCGTATCTAGTCGTTCCCGTATTCGCATTGTGGCTCTTTGTTCTTGTCGCTGTCGGCGTCCTGGCGGTTGTGCTGGTGACGATGATGCTTCGGGCGCGCAAGGGCCGCAGGCTGGCCGTTGCGGGGGTTGACCCTGCTCGCGGCTCATTGCCGGAATTCGAGAAGAACGGGCAGTCGGCGGCCGCGGCACTGGTGCAATGGTCGCCCGAAACGCTGCGTCACATCCTGGCGACCGAACTTCCCGATGCCCAGGTGATCGTCGTCTCAAACCGTGAACCGTATATCCACAACCGCGAGGGCGACGACATCCAGCTGGTCGTACCCGCCAGCGGGCTCGTCTCCGCCCTGGAGCCGATCACGCGTGCCTGCGCGGGCACCTGGATCGCCTATGGCGGTGGTTCGGCCGACAAGCTGGTTGTCGACAAGAACGACCGGATCGAGGTGCCGCCGGACAACCCTTCCTACACGCTGCGCCGTGTCTGGCTGAGCGAGGAAGAACAGCAAGGCTATTATCTCGGCTTTGCCAATGAAGGCCTCTGGCCGCTGTGCCATATCGCCTTCACCCGGCCGATATTCCGCGCCTCGGATTGGGAGGCCTACGAGGCGGTCAACCGCAAATTCGCCGACACCGTCGTCGCGGAAGCCCGCAACGAACGGCCCATCGTGCTGGTCCAGGATTATCATTTCGCGCTGCTGCCGCGAATGATCCGTGAACGGCTGCCGGAGGCGATCATCATCACCTTCTGGCATATTCCGTGGCCGAATTCCGAGGTGTTCAGCATCTGCCCATGGCGCGAAAAGATTCTCGACGGCCTGCTCGGCAGTTCTATCGTCGGTTTCCACACCCAGTTCCATTGCAACAACTTCATCGACAGCGTCGACCGTTTCCTGGAAAGCCGGATCGAGCGCGAGGATTCGGCCATTTCCTATGGCGGCCAGATCAGCCTGGTCCATGCCTATCCGATCTCAATCGAGTGGCCGCCGGCGCAATTGGGCAAACTGCCTGACGTGGCGCAATGCCGCCGGCAGGTTCGCGAGAAATTCGGCCTGGCCGAAAATGTCAAGCTGTGCGTGGGCGTCGAACGTCTCGACTACACCAAAGGCATCCTCGATCGCTTCAACGCGCTCGACGAACTGCTGACGCTTCATCCCGAATGGATCGGCAAGGTGGCGTTCCTGCAGATCGCTGCGCCCAGCCGCGGCACGTTGCCTGCCTATCAACAATTGTACGAGGAGTGCCTGCGCCATGCCGAGGATCTCAACCAGCGCTATGGTCGCGAAGGCTACACACCAGTCCTGATGATAACGGAACATCACTCGCAGCAGCAGGTCTACGAAATCTACCGTGCAGCCGACGTTTGCATGGTCACCAGTCTGCATGACGGCATGAACCTGGTTGCCAAGGAGTTTGTCGCGGCGCGTGAGGACGAACAGGGCGTGCTGTTGCTCAGCATGTTCGCCGGCGCCTCCAAAGAGCTGCTGGACGCACTGATCGTCAATCCCTATGACGCGGCTATGATGGGAGATGCCTTGCTGCAGGCCTTGACCATGTCGCAGGAAGAGCAAAGCCAGCGCATGCGACGCATGCGCGAGATCGTACGCGACAACAACGTCTATCGGTGGGCCGGCAGCATGCTTCTCGATGCGGCGCGCTTGCGCAAGCGCGACGCGGTCGATCGCGCCGTCAGCGCCGCTCCAGCGGCCCCAGCCAATGTCATATCGCTGCTCGATCGCAGACGCGTGGCGGCGCTATGATCTCTCTCTCGCCAAACCTCGCCGTGCCTGTCGTTCCGCAAGGGCCATGCAGCCTGTTCCTCGATATCGACGGCACGCTTCTCGAACATGCCGCGCATCCCGATGCGGTGGTTGTCGGTGATGAATTGCGCACCCTGCTGGTGCGGCTCGAAGCGCAACTGGACGGAGCACTGGCGTTCATCACGGGACGCTCGATCGCCGCCGTCGACCATCTCTTCCGGCCTCTCAGGCTGCGCGCCGCGGGGCTTTACGGCCTCGAGCACAGGCTGGCGCGCGATGGTCCGGTCGAGGCGGCCAGCGAGCCGGCTGATATTGCAGCTCTTGCCAACGAAATCGCGACGGAACTGGACAATGCAGATGTCTATATCGAGCGCAAGGGACCCATCCTGGCCATTCATACACGCGCGGCACCGCATTTGCTTCAACGCGCGACGGAGTTGGTCGAACAGGCACTAGACAGATTGCCTGCGGGATACCGGGTTTTGGCCGGAAATGCCGGTGTGGAACTGATGCCGCTGGAGGCGGCGAAGGGAGCAGCCATCCGGCGCTTCATGCAAATTCCGGCTTTCAGGGGACGGCGCCCGGTGTTCCTCGGGGACGATACATCCGACGAGAACGGGTTCGAGACCGTCAACGAATTGGACGGCATCTCGGTTCGCATAAAGCCGCAGGGATCGACAGCTGCACCTTTTGCACTGGCCGGCGTGGACGCGGCCTTGGCCTGGCTGGACGAGATGAGCAGGAGCGAGACCGCGAAAGCGGCGACGCTGGCCGCAATGCCCAAATGAACCGGATTGCCCTGAGGCAATCCCGGTTCGCGCGCATGGAAGGAGTTTGCAATGACCCAATTGACCAGCCTCATTCGGGAAGTCATGCCCGCCTGGCTCCGGCGGCACGCTGCGCCACAAAGCGGTGAGGCGGCAGCTCAGCGGTTGCGTCCCGAAGACGCGGACGCAGTCTGGCGCAAGGCTGTCGAAAATGATCTGTTTGGAGCCAACACGCCAGATTACGCCGAGACCGGGGAGAAGGAACCCAACCGCCATTGACGGCTGCGGTCAGCCTTCCCCGAAAATCAGCGAAACATTGCCGCCGGCATGGCGTTCGAGCCGGCCGGCGAGGTCGAGTTCCAACAGAACCATGAAGACCTGGGCCGGGTGAAGGCCGGTGTGGCGGATGATCTCGTCGACTGGCACCGGTGTCGGGCCTAGCGCTTCGATGACCTTGGCGCGGTCGCTCTCGCCGGGTGGCGGTGTGGCCGAAAAGTCGGGCGGATCCTCGAACGGTGGCACAGCGGGCGCTCGCATGCCGGTCAGCGGCGCGATCGCCCTGGAAATGTCCGATGCCTCGGTGACCAGCGTGGCGCCGTCCTTGAGCAAACCGTTGGTGCCGGCGGCGCGTGGATCGAGCGGAGAGCCCGGCACGGCAAAAACCAGCCGGCCCATTTCGCCGGCAAGCCTGGCGCTGATCAGCGAGCCCGAACGCTGGGCGGCCTCGACCACCACCAGCCCGAGGGCAGCACCCGCGACAAGACGGTTGCGGCGTGGAAAATCCTGAGCGCGCGGCTGCCAGCCGAACGGCATTTCGGAGATGACGGCGCCGCGCTCGGCGATTTCCGCGCATAGGCCGGCATTTTCGGGCGGGTAGGGCAGGTCGAGGCCTCCGGCGAGCACACCGATCGTGCCGGTTTGCAGGCTGCCTTGATGCGCCGCCGTGTCGATACCGCGCGCCAGGCCGGAGACTATGCCGTAGCCATCGCCGCCAAGGGTAGCCGCCAGCATACGCGCCATCTTGATGCCGGCCAGCGATGCATTGCGGGCGCCGACGATGGCGACCCCAGGCAGCCGGAAGACAGCGGCATTGCCTTTGACCGCCAAAAGAGGTGGGGGATTGTCCATGCTTCTCAGCAGCGGGGGATAGTCGGGCTCGCCGATACCGACAAAACGCGCGCCAGCCCGGCGGGCTGCCTCGAGTTCGGCCTCGGCCTCAGCGATTGACGGAATGCGGGCGATCCTGCTGGCACCGCCCGAAACCATCAGTTCCGGCAGGATTTCCAGCGCCACTTCGGCTGACCCGAAACGGTTGATCAGGTCGCGAAAGGAAGCGGGGCCGACATTCTGGGTGCGGATCAGCCGCAGCCAGTTCAGCCGCTGCCGGTCGCTGAGGCGCGGCCCGGCGGCCGGCTCGCTCATCGCGGCGGCGCGCTCGCTCACCCCTTGGCTCCGATCTTGCCCTCGGTGCCGGCAAGCAGCCGCGAAATGTTCGCCCTGTGCTTGATGAAGACGATGATGCTCATCACCACGAACAAAACGGCAATCTGCGGCGCACTCAGGAAGTAGAGGGCTATCGGCACGATGACGGCTGCCGTCAGCGCCGCGAGCGACGAGTAGCGGAACAGGAATGCCATCGCCAGCCAGATGACGGCGAAGATCAGTGCCACCTGCCAGGCAAGGCCGATCAGCACGCCGAGATAGGTGGCGACGCCCTTGCCGCCCTTGAAGCCAAGCCAGACCGGGAAGAGATGGCCGAGAAAGGCGCCCAGGCCGGCCCAGACCGCCGTTTCCGGTGCGAAATGGCCAGCGATCAGCACAGCGGCGGTACCCTTCAGCGCATCGAGCAGCAAGGTCGCGGCGGCCAGGCCCTTGTTGCCGGTGCGCAGCACATTGGTGGCGCCGATATTGCCGGAGCCGATCTTGCGCACATCACCAAGGCCGGCGGCGCGCGTCAGCAGCAGCCCGAAGGGAATCGAGCCCAAGAGGTAGCCGAATACCAGCGCCAGGATTAGGCCGTAAGTCATTGTTTCCCCCGCATTTCCCCAGCGCAGCCCGATCAGGCGCGACGCCCGTTCCCGGTCTATGCCGAGAACACTGTGCGGCCCGCGACCAGCGTTTGCAAGACCTTGCCTTGCAGGCGCGCGCCTTCGAAACAGGTGTTCTTCGAGCGCGAGCGGATGCCGCTTTCGCTGACGATCCAGGGTTCGTCGAGATCGACGAGCGCGAGGTCGGCGACTGAGCCCGGCGTCAGCGTGCCGCCGGGCAGTCCGAACAGCCTTGCCGGCGCGGTGGACAGCGTTTCGACCAGCCGAAGCAAGGGCACGTCGCCATTGTGGTAGAGCCGCAAGGCGGCACCCAGCAGCGTCTCCAGCCCGATGGCGCCGGCCGCGGCGTCGGCGAAGGGCAGGCGCTTGGTGTCGACATCCTGCGGATCGTGCGAGGAGACGATGATATCGACCGTGCCGTCCCTGACCGCCTCGATCATCGCCAGCCGGTCTTCCTCGGCGCGCAATGGCGGCGTCAGGCGGAAGAAGGTGCGGTATTCGCCGACATCGTTTTCATTGAGCGACAGGTTGTGGATCGACACGCCTGACGTTACGGCAGCGCCGTCAGCCTTGGCGCGCGTCACGGCGTTGGCCGCCATCGCCGTCGAGATCTTTGCCGCATGGTAGGAGCCGCGCGTCAGCCGCGCCAAAGCCAGATCGCGCTCGAGCGGGATCGATTCGGCTTCGCGCGGAATGCCGGAGAGGCCGAGCCAACTGGCGTACAGACCTTCATTCATCACGCCTGACGAACCGAGGTCGGCATCCTGCGTCTCGTGCACGATGGTGGCGCCGAAATCGCGGGCATAGGTGAGCGCCCGGCGCATCACCAGTGAACTGGCGATGGTGTGGCGGCCATCGGTGAAGGCGACGGCGCCGGCCTCGCGCAACAGGCCGAACTCGGTCATCTCGCGGCCGTCGAGGCCCTTGGTGATCGCAGCCGCCGGGAAGATGTTGACGATCGCCGTGTCCTTGGCGGTGCGCAGCACGAACTCGACCAGCGCGACATTGTCGATCACCGGATCGGTATCGGGCATCATGACGACAGAGGTGACGCCGCCGGCGGCCGCGGCGACGCTGGCAGAAGCGATGGTTTCGCGATGCTCGCCGCCCGGCTCGCCGATGAAGACGCGGCCATCGATCAGGCCGGGAATGATCGCCTTGCCGGCGCAGTCGACGATGATAGCGCCCTCGGGCGCGCCCTGGTTCAACGTCGCCTTGCCGGCGGCAACGATCTTGCGGCCCTCGACGATGACGGAGCCGACTTCGTCGATGCCGCGCGAAGGGTCGACGATGCGGGCGCGTTCAAAGACTGTCGTGCTCATGCGCCGCGACCCTCCTGTTTGCGGCCCTCTTGATTACGACGGGGGTCGAGCAGCGCTTCCATCACCGCCATGCGCACGGCGACGCCCATCTCCACCTGCTCCTGGATCACGCTTTGCGGGCCGTCGGCGATTTCCGAGGCGATTTCGACGCCGCGGTTCATCGGGCCGGGATGCATCACCAGCGCGTCACCCTTGGCGGCCTTCAGCTTCTCGGCATCGAGGCCGAAATAGCGGAAATATTCGCGCACCGAAGGCACGAAGGCGCCTTCCATGCGCTCGCGCTGCAGGCGCAGCATCATCACCACGTCGGCGTCCTTGAGGCCTTCGGCCATCGAGCGCGTGACGATGACGCCCATCTTCTCTATGCCGGACGGTAGCAGCGTCGAAGGCGCCACCACGCGCACCTGCGCGCCAAGCGCGTTGAGCAGCATGATGTTGGAGCGCGCCACGCGCGAATGCAGGATGTCGCCGCAGATCGCCACGATCAGCTTCGACAGCGGCCCCTTGGCGCGGCGGATGGTTAGCGCGTCGAGCAGCGCCTGGGTCGGGTGTTCATGCGCGCCGTCGCCGGCATTGACGACCGAGCAGCCGACTTTCTGCGCCAGCAGGGCGGCAGCACCCGCCGACTGATGGCGGATGATCAATATATCGGGCCGCATGGCGTTCAGCGTCATCGCCGTGTCGATGAGCGTTTCGCCCTTCTTCACGGAAGAACTTGCCACCGACATGTTCATGACATCGGCGCCGAGCCGCTTTCCGGCCAGCTCGAAAGAGGACTGCGTGCGGGTCGAGGCCTCGTAGAAGAGATTGATCTGGGTGCGGCCGCGCAGCGTCGAGGTCTTCTTTTCGGACTGCCGCGAAATCGCGACGGCCCGATCCGCCCGGTCGAGCAACAGCTCGATGTCGGCGGGCGAAAGATCGCTGATGCCCAGAAGATGGCGGTGAGGGTAGAGTGGCAGGGACGAAGCGTCGGTCATCTCAAGGGGCTGCTATAGGGTGCGGATTTTGCGCCCGCAAGCGCCAGCTTTGGATTGGCGCTGTTCTCCCCGGTATTTTCGTCGCGCGCGCGGCAACGCTTGGCTATATCTAGCCGATGGCTTCGGATTCGAAGTCTTCTTGCGACAAGGACAAAGCGTGACCGACGACGTGACGAACCAGCCGCCGCCGCTGACGGGCGGCAACGCCTGGCGGGGCGATCCGTTGCTGATCCAGCTTGCCGAGCGGTTTTCCGACCCGGTGCGCAAAGACCTCGACGGGCTCGGCCGTTTCGTGCTGACGCAGGAGGCGCAGGAGCTGGCGCGCCTGGCCAATGTCGAGACGCCGAAGCTCAGGACCCATGACCGCCAGGGACGGCGCATCGACCTGGTCGAGTTCCACCCCGCCTACCATGCCTTGATGCGCCGCTCGGTGGCCAACGGGTTGCATTCCTCGGTTTGGGAAAATGGCGATGCCGAGATCGGCCGCCGCCATCAGGTGCGCGCCGCACGCTTCTACCTGACCGCCGAACTCGAAACCGGGCATCTCTGCCCCATCACCATGACCAGCGCCTCGCTGGCGGCGTTGATGGCCAGCCCAAAGTTGTTTCGCGAATGGGCCCCGCGCGTGACGACGCGCAAATACGACCAGAGCCAGAAGCCGCCGGTCGAGAAGACCGGGCTGACGCTCGGCATGGGCATGACCGAAAAACAGGGCGGCACGGATGTGCGCGCCAATGTGACGAGGGCCGAGCGCGCCGGCAGCGGCTTCTATCGCCTGACCGGCCACAAATGGTTCATGTCGGCACCGATGTCGGACGCCTTCCTGGTGCTGGCTCAGGCGCCGGAAGGACTGTCGTGCTTCCTCGTGCCGCGCGTCCTCGGCGATGGATCGGGCAACGGCTTCCGCTTCCAGCGGCTGAAGGACAAGCTCGGCAACCGCTCCAACGCCTCTTCCGAAGTCGAGTTCGTCAACGCCATCGGCGAGATGATCGGCGAGCCCGGCGCCGGCGTGAAGACGATCATGGACATGGTGACCTTGACCCGGCTCGATTGCGCCGTGGCGTCCTCGGCGATCATGCGGGCAGGGCTGGCGGAAGCGGTTCATCATGCCCGCCATCGCCAGGTGTTCGGCTCTACCTTGATCGAACAGCCGCTCATGCAACGCGTGCTGGCCGACATGGCGCTGGATGTTGCCGCCGCAACCGCTCTGTCGTTCCGGTTGGCGCGCTCCTTCGACGAGGCGGCGAGCGATCGCGGCGAAGCGGCGTTTGCCCGCGCCATGACGCCGGTCGTTAAATACTGGGTGTGCAAGATCGCGCCGCCGCTGCTCTACGAGGCGATGGAGTGTCTCGGCGGCAATGGCTACGTCGAGGAGGCGCCGCTCGCCCGCTATTATCGCGAAGCGCCTGTCAACGCGATCTGGGAAGGGTCGGGCAATGTCATGGCGCTCGACGTGCTGCGCGTGCTCGGGCGCGCGCCCGGCCTGTTCGAAGAGGTGCTGGCCGGCATCGACCGCGACCTCGGCGCCGGTGGGCGCGGCACGATCGGCGTGTTGAAGGCGGCGATGCAGGTGGCTTTGACCGATGAGGGCTCGGCCCGGCTGCTGACCGAACAGCTGGCGTTGTCGGCCGCCGCGGCGGAGCTGCGCCGGCTGGGGGCAGGGCGGATTGCCGATGCCTTCGTCGAGACCCGCCTGGCCGGCCAGTGGCGCAACACCTACGGCATGATCGATTCGCGCCATGACGCGCGCATGATCATCGACACGCTCTATCCGCCGGTGAACTGAGCCGAGAGCGGCCGCATCGCCCGATTCTTCGATCAGTTGAGCGCATCTGGGAACAGTGGGTGCGTCCTGTGGATCGCCGTTAACCTTAACAAATGGTTTCCATTGCGGCGGCGGGCGGCAAAGCCCACTGTCATTCCTGCCGAAGCAGGAACCACGATGCGACACGTACTGACCTCCTTTCTGTCTGTGCACTGGGCGATTGTCTTCGCCCTGCTGGCGCTGATCTGCATCGATGGAGACCGCGGTGTGACGGCTGCCCTCGGCGTGCTCGGAGTGACCGTCGAGAGCGCCCGGTTCGTCGATCTGCAGAACGTCGTCGTGGTCGCGCCGCTGGCGATCGCCTTGCTGGTCGTGGCCGTGCTGTTCTTCTGGGCCTTTGTCGATACGCTGATCAACGATGCGGCCAGCCCAGGCGCCGACAGCGTCGTTCGCATCGCCTTCATTTCCGCGTCCGGCGTCCTGTCGATGATCCTGATCGGTGGCGCCGCGCAAGGCATCAACGGGCTGTTCATGGTCGTTGCGGTGCAATTGGCGGCGCTTCTGGCCTCCTATGTCGCGATGCTCGCCGAGCGGCGCTCCGCGGCCGCGTCGGATGACGCCGATTTTCGCGCCACGGCGCACAGCATGGCGAAGGCGGCGGCCCATAATTCGCTGCTTTCCCTGATATCGGGCCGGGCCGGGCCGAACGGGAGGGGAGGCCGCTGATGCGCTATATCTTCGCATTGTGGGCGGCCCCGATGGCGCTGTTCTGGGGCTGGTTCTACCTGTCGCTCAACGACATGAATTTCGGCTATGTGATGCTGACCCGGCAGCTGCACGATTTCGTGTTCCAGCTTTACGGCCAGATGCTCGGCATCGATCCGGCCATCATCCCGGGGATGGTGGGAAAGGCCTGTATCTTCGACGGGTTTCTGCTGATGGCGATATGGGCTTTTCGCCGCCGCCGCGAAATTCTGGACTGGGTCAAGCGGCGTCGGTCGGGCCCGGCTCCGTTCGACCGCCCAATTCCGTTCGAGCGGCTGAATCGAGCGACTGAAGCCGGTCCAAGACTCCCTGCAGAATAAAGGCCGCGGCCGCCGAATCGATCTTGCCGGCACGTTTGGCGCGCGAGAAATCCATTTCGATCAGCGTCCTCTCGGCCGCCACCGTCGACAGCCGTTCATCCCAGAACACGAAGGGCAGGTCGCTCAGCTGCGCCATGTTGCGCACGAAGGCGCGCGATTTCTGCGCGCGCGGACCTTCCGACCCATCCATGTTGATCGGCAGCCCGATCGCCACCGCGCCGACATTCTCCTTCTTCAGCAAGGCCAGGAGCACGGCGGCATCGAGCGAGAATTTCCGTCGCATGATGACGGGGCGCGGGTGAGCGAAGGCGAACCCCCGGTCGGAAACCGCGACGCCGATCGTCTTGTCGCCGAGATCGAGCCCCGCCAGCGTCCTGCCGTCGGCGAGCCATGCCGGCAATTGCTCAATCGTGATGATAGCCAACGGTTTTCCCTCATCTTTTTCAGCAGCATGCGTCCTTCCGGATGCGCGGCGGACACTATACCCTTTGCTCTCGGGGTCATCGGCGTTCTATCCTCTGGCTCGACAAAAATCGAGGAATGCATTTCATGAAACTGACCTGGTACGGCCACTCGGCCTTCCGTATCGAAACCGGCGACGCCAAGATCCTCATCGACCCCTATCTGATCGGCAACCCGTCCTGGACGGGCGGCTGGGAAGGGCCGGCCGAAGGGATCACGCATGTCCTGCTGACGCACGGACACAGCGACCACATCAGCGGCGCGCTGGAAGTGCTCGGCAAGAGCGGCGCGCAACTTGTCGCCAATTTCGAGATTTGCATGTATCTGGTCGGCAAGGGTGCCGACGGCAGCAAGATCAATCCCGGCAACATCGGCGGCACGGTCGATTGCGGCGGCTTCACCACCACTTTCGTCCAGGCGCTGCACTCTTCCTCATTTGGCGAAGACGGCGGCAAGAACGTCTATCTCGGCAATCCCGGCGGGCTGGTCCTGCACTTCCCGGAAGACCGCACGCTCTACCATATGGGCGATACCGACATCTTTTCCGACATGGCGTTGATCAACGAATTGCATGAGCCGAAGATCGGCATCGTGCCGATCGGCGATCGGTTCACCATGGGCGGCGCGGTGGCGGCACTTGCCTGCCGCCGCTTCTTCAAGTTCGACACGGTCGTCCCTTGCCACTTCGGCACGTTTCCGATGATCGATCCGACGCCCGAGAAATTCGAGGCCGGCCTCGAAGGGTCCGGTGTGAAGGTCGCGTTGCCGAAAATCGGTGAAACGATTACGATCTAGAAACAGCCAAAGCGGAACAAATCCATGGTGTTGGGGCGATCTCTTTGTGTGTCGATGTTTGTCGCGGCATCGCCCGCGCTCGCCGCGGATGACTTCATCGAAGGCGTCTACCTGCAGTCCGAGGAGCTTTGCACGCAGGCCAGGAAGGACACGCTGCAGACGCTGATCGATGCCGGCAACATCGTGCTTTCCGTGCATGGCTTGCAGGGCGTCGAATACAATTGCGAATTCGTCCAGGTCAGCAAGGCGACACGCTCGCCGAGCTGGGCGGTGACGGCCATCTGCCAGGAGCCGGGCTATGTCTTTCCCGACGTCCTGTCGATGACGCGGATCAGCCCGACGCAGCTCGATCTCGTATCGGTCCGGCCGATCGATGACGAAAGCGAGGCGAGCGGCAACAGCGGCAGCTATTATTTGTGCGAGGGCGTTGCCCTGCCATAGACTTGTCCTTGGACCGATGGCCGAGAGACCAGGCCGCCATCACGCTTGGTCTCTCGCATGATGCATGTTGCGCAGTACGCGCGGCGCCGCTATAGCCCGGACTGGTTTTCCCCGAGGCTAAATCTATGTCCGTTGATCTTCAGACTGTGAAGCGCGTCGCGCGTCTCGCCCGCATCGCGGTGAGCGAAGAAGATGCAGAGCGCATGACCGGCGAACTGAACGCCATACTGGGCTTCGTTGAGCAGCTGAACGAGGTCGATGTCTCCGGCGTCGAACCGATGACCTCGGTGACGCCGATGGAGATGAAGAAGCGCCAGGACGTCGTCACCGACGGCAACAAGGCGGCCGACATCGTCGCCAATGCGCCGGCGACCGAAGAGAATTTCTTCCTCGTGCCGAAGGTCGTGGAGTAGGGCGCCGATGGCAATCGAGATCGCCATCGAGACGCCGTTGCAGGACGACGTGCGCGGCCTGGTCAAGGAACTCAACGAGACCTTGCTCGAATTGACGCCGCCGGAGCACTGCTATCATTTGACGGTGGAGCAGATGGCCGGTCAGGACACGACCGTTTTCATCGCCCGCGACAATGGCATCGCCGTCGGTTGTGGCGCGCTGAAGCGCCATGGCGGCGCCATTGGCGAGGTCAAGCGCATGTATACGCGGCCTTCGCATCGCGGCCAGAAAATCGGCGCCAGCATCGTTGAGCGCGTCGAGGCGCTGGCGAGGCAGGAAGGACTGAAGCGGCTGGTGCTGGAGACGGGCGACCGCCATCCCGCCGCCTGGACCGTCTACGAACGTGCCGGGTTTTCGCGCTGCGGCCCGGTGCTGGATTATCCCGATTCCAAGTGGTCGGTGTTTTACGAAAAGAGCCTTTGATGAGCGACCTGACCAGACTGACGATTTCACAGGCTCGCGCCAAGCTGCGCGGCAAGGAAATCACCGCGACAGAGATCACCGAGGCCTATCTCTCGGCGATCGATCGCGCCAATCCGGCGCTCAATGCCTATGTCGCGGTGACTGGCGACAGAGCGCGTGACATGGCCAAGGCGTCCGACGCCAGGCTGGTCAAGGGCGAGGGCGGGGCGCTGGAGGGCATTCCGCTGGGCATCAAGGACCTGTTCGGCACCGAAGGTGTCCACACCCAGGCCTGCAGCCACGTGCTCGACGGCTTCAAGCCGCTCTACGAATCGACTGTCACCGCCAATCTGTGGGCGGATGGCGCGGTCATGCTCGGCAAGCTCAACATGGACGAGTTCGCCATGGGCTCGTCCAACGAGACCTCCTATTACGGCCCGGTCATCAACCCGTGGCGGCGTTCGCGCCTCGACACGGTGGTGATGCCGACGACGCATCAGGGCGACGGCGGTTTTGTCTCGGCCGGCGGCACGAAAACCCAGCGCAGCCTGGACAACGCGCAGCTGGTTCCGGGTGGCTCTTCCGGCGGCTCGGCGACGGCCGTCTCGGCGTTCCTGTGCGCCGGCGCCACGGCGACCGATACGGGCGGCTCGATCCGCCAGCCGGCGGCCTTCACCGGCACCGTCGGCATCAAGCCGACCTATGGCCGCTGCTCGCGCTGGGGCATCGTCGCCTTCGCCTCGTCGCTCGACCAGGCCGGACCGATCGCGCGCGATGTTCGCGACGCCGCGATCCTGCTCAAATCCATGGCCTCGGTCGATCCGAAGGACACCACTTCCGTCGACCGGCCGGTGCCGGACTATGAGGCGGCGATCGGCAAGCCGATCAAGGGCATGAAGGTCGGCATTCCCAAGGAATACCGCGTTGACGGCATGCCCGAGGAGATCGAGGCGCTGTGGCAGAAGGGCATTGCCTGGCTCAGGGATGCCGGCGCCGAGATCGTCGACATTTCGCTGCCGCATACGAAATACGCGCTGCCGGCCTATTACATCGTGGCGCCCGCCGAGGCTTCGTCCAACCTGGCGCGCTATGACGGCGTCCGCTACGGCTTGCGCGTGCCGGGCAAGGACATTGTCGAGATGTATGAGAAGACCCGCGCCGCCGGTTTCGGCCGCGAGGTCAAGCGCCGCATCATGATCGGCACCTATGTGCTGTCGGCCGGCTATTACGACGCCTATTATCTGCAGGCACAGAAGGTGCGCAATTTGATCAAGCGCGACTTCGAAAATGTCTTCGCCGCCGGCGTCGACGTCATCCTGACCCCGGCGACGCCGTCCGCCGCCTTCGGCATCGCCGATGAGGACATGGCCGCCGACCCGGTGAAAATGTACCTCAACGACATTTTCACGGTCACCGTGAACATGGCGGGCCTGCCCGGCATCGCCGTGCCCGCCGGCCTCGATCCCAAGGGGCTGCCGCTCGGCCTGCAGCTGATCGGCCGGCCGTTCGAGGAAGAGACGCTGTTCCAGACCGCCGCCGTCATCGAGCAGGCGGCCGGCACATTTCAGCCTGAGAAGTGGTGGTAAGGATATCGATCATCTGAAGGGGTGAGCGATGTTCTTCCTTCTTTCCAAGGTCTTCTGGTTCTTCGTCCAGCCGCTCAACCTGACGATCTTCCTGCTTCTGGCGGGGCTGATCGCCGGGATGATCGGCCGGCGGCGGCTGGCCGTCACCGGCAGTGTGCTAGCCTTCTTGATTTTGGCGCTCTCGACCTGGACGTCGCTTGGCGCGATGATGCTCAACCCGCTCGAGGAGCGATTTCCACGGCCGCCGCTGCCGCAAAAGGTCGACGGCATCGTCGTGCTGGGCGGCGGCTTCGAGGGCGCCATCAACCTCGCACGTGGCGGCTATGAATTGAGCAGCAGCGGCGACCGCATGGTCGAGACCGCAATCCTCGCCCGGCGCTTCCCACTGGCCAAAGTGGTTGTATCAGGCGGACACGGCGCGTTTTTCATCGACGCCGAGGGGGACGCCGACTCAGCGTCCCGCATGCTCGTTCCGCTCGGTGTATCGGCCGATCGTCTTGTCCTGGAAGACAAGTCCCGCAACACGTACGAAAATGCGATCTTCAGCCGCAAACTTGTCGAGCCGAAGCCGGGCGAGACCTGGCTGCTGGTGACCTCCGCCTTCCACATGCCACGGGCCAAGGCGCTGTTCGACAAGGCTGGTTTTCCAACCGTCCCATGGCCGGTCGACTATCACACCTCCGGCAAGGAAGGTGTCGGCTTGTTTCGCGACAATGCGATCGATTCCGTGCAGAACACCACCATAGCGCTCCGCGAATGGATCGGGCTTTTTGCCTATTGGCTTTCCGGCCGCATCGATCAGCCTTTTCCGGGGCCGGGCGGCTGACCGATGACGGCGCGTCGCGCCGCCGAGAAGAACTGGCGCCGCACCAGCACGGCCAGCAGCAGAAGCGTCGACAGAACGAACACCACCGGATCGACGAACCAGCCGAGATAGCCGATCGAGAAGAACACGCCGCGCAGGCCCGAGTTGAAATGCTTGCCGGCCAGCATGTTCATCTGCGCCGCGCGCCACACTGCCGTTTGCGTGACCGGATTGCGCGAGGCTTCGCCGTGCGGGATCGGCACCGCGCCGATCAGAATCGAGCAATAGTTGAACAGCCGGTAGGCCCAGCCGAATTTGAAGAAGGAAAAGGCCAGGATCAGCACCAGCCCCAGCACCTTGATCTGAAAGGCCGGGCGCGACGGCGCGCCGCCGAGCGGCAGGTTGCTCAGCACTTCCAGCACCCGGTCGGATGCGCCGAGCAAGGCAAAGCAGCCGCCCAGCGCGATCAGCGAGCTGGAGGCGAAGAAGGCGGTTCCCTGCTGCAGGCCGCTCATGATGGCGGTGTCGACGATGCGGATTTCGCGCTCGGCCATGGTGCGCATCCAGGCTTCGCGCTGCGCATTCATCGCCGTCGTCAGCGACATCCGGCTGACCAGCTTGCCGTCCGAGGCGAGCGTATGCAGCAGCCACACGATCAGGAAGAAGGCCAGTGCCCCGAGATCAGCCATCGAAAGATAGAAGGAATCGCCCATGGGCTGAATTTAGCACATCCAGCGCGGTCACTTCGATGCCGGCTCCCGCGATCGACAGCAATGTCGCTGCCGGAGCAAACAAGGTCGGCAGGTGCTGCGCCGCGATCGCCAAAAGAGCGGAAACATCCGGGGAATTCCTATATGTAGTCCTCGATGTGACTCCAGGAGACAGCGTGTTCCTTTCGGTTTTCGACCTGTTCAAGATCGGCATCGGCCCCTCGAGCTCGCACACGATGGGCCCGATGACGGCCGCGCGGCGGTTTCTCGACGAGGTCGCGGGTGACGACTGGCCGCGGCCCACCGGCGCCAAGGTCGCCCGCATCGGCGCCAGCCTGCACGGCTCGCTCGCCTATACTGGCATCGGCCATGGCAGCGACCGCGCCGTCATCCTCGGCCTTGCCGGCCAGACCCCGCAAACGGTTGATCCGGACCAGGCCGATGGCATCATCGGCCGCATCACCGCCGACAGGATGATTTCGCCGCCCGGTCACCCGTCCTACCATTTCGACCCGGCCACGGATCTGGTGCTCGACCGCAAGACACCGCTTACCGGCCACGCCAACGGCATGGCGTTCTATGCCTATGACGCCAGCGGGCGCCTGCTGCTCAAACGCATCTACTATTCGATCGGCGGCGGCTTCGTGGTGTCGGAAGAAGAGCTGCAGCGGATGAAGGCCAAGGGGTCGGTGACTTCAGAAGGCAAGAAAGTGCCTTATCCTTTCAAGAACGCCGTCGAGATGCTGAAGATGGCGGCCAAGAGCGGGCTTTCCATCGCCGAGATGAAGCGCGTCAACGAGGAAACGCAGATGTCGCGCGAGGACCTCGACGCCGGCCTCGACGCCATCTGGGGGGCTATGAAGAGCTGCATCGACCGTGGCCTGTCGCAGGACGGCATCATGCCGGGCGGGTTGAAGGTTCGGCGCCGGGCCCGGCAGCTGCACGACAAGCTGCAGGAACAGTGGCAGCAGAACCGGCCAAATCCCTTGCTCGCCAATGACTGGCTGTCGATCTACGCCATGGCGGTCAACGAGGAGAATGCGGCCGGCGGCCGCGTTGTTACCGCGCCGACCAACGGGGCGGCCGGTACGCTGCCGGCGGTGCTGCGCTACTGGCTGCATTTCCATCCCGAAGCCGACCAGCCGAGCATACGCGACTTCCTGCTGACGGCTGCCGCCGTCGGCGGCATCATCAAGACCAATGCGTCGATCTCTGGCGCCGAGGTCGGCTGCCAGGGCGAGGTCGGGTCCGCCTCGGCGATGGCCGCGGCCGGCCTGTGCGCCGTCATGGGCGGCACGCCCGAGCAGGTCGAGAATGCCGCCGAGATCGCGCTCGAACACCATCTCGGCATGACTTGCGATCCAGTCGGCGGGCTGGTCCAGGTGCCGTGCATCGAGCGCAATGCGCTGGGCGCGGTCAAGGCGGTGACGGCTGCGTCCCTGGCGATCAAGGGCGACGGCATCCACTTCGTGCCGCTCGACGCGGCGATCGAGACCATGCGCCAGACCGGCCTCGACATGAACGAGAAGTACAAGGAAACCAGCCTCGGCGGGCTCGCGGTCAATGTCGTGGAGTGCTGAGCAACGCTGGCACTGTGGAGAAGTCCGTCAGGCCGTTGACGTCCCGGCGCTCCGGACTAACCTTAGCGAATGGCTCTCAATCTCCTAAAACTGTGCGTCGGCTGCGACAGCGTCGAGGATCTCGAGGAATGGATCGAATTCCGCCTCGACGAACGGCGCCGCGCCGGCGAGCCGGCCGAACACTGGCACACCACCCGCATGGTGCCGACGCGCGGCGCCGAGATCACCGATGGTGGTTCGCTCTACTGGGTGATCAAGGGCAATGTGCAATGCCGCCAGCTGATCACCGAGATCCGCCCGTTCACCGATGACGAGGGCATTGGCCGCTGTCATCTGATGCTCGATCCGCATGTCGTGCGCACCGACTGGCAGCCGCGCCGGGCCTTCCAGGGCTGGCGCTACTTGAAACCGTCGGATGCACCACCTGACCTTGGCAAGGGCAAGGCGGGGATGGTCGAGATGCCGCCGAAACTCAGGCGCGAGCTTGCCGATCTCGGCTTGCTGTAGGCCATCGCACGGAAACGTAGCCGGTTTTGGCGCGGGCTTTTCTGGCCCTCCATGTTGCTTCGCACTGGACTTGCAAGCGGCGCGACAACGCCACATCTTGAAATTCATGCGCAACGAAAAGCCGTCGAAACCGACAAGGGCCAAAGGTTCGGAGAGCCATCCGGCATCGCGGCCCTCTTCCTGTCCCGGTGAAGGCCATCATTCCGGCGCAGAAAAAGTGTTGGATGACATCACGCGGCTGTCCAGGCGGACAGGGTACTCGCGGGGCGGTGGGAAATGTTAGGCGCAATTATCGGTCTGGTCGCATTGCTGCTGGTGCTCCTGGGTGTTGCCTCGGCCTTCCTCCGGGCCGATCCCGCCCGGCTGGCAACCGGCATGAGAACACTGGGACCGATCCTGCTGGCACTGGTGGGCGCCGCCGTGCTTCTGGTCGGTCGAAGCGGAATCGGCGGCGTCATGCTGTTCGTGGCGATCGGCTGGTATGCCGCCACGCGCGCGAACCGGCCCGATGTGAAGCCGGTGCCGGGAAAACGCTCAACGGTGCGGACGGCAGCACTCGAAATGGAGCTGGATCACGATACCGGCGGCCTTGAAGGACTGGTTCTGGCCGGCCGCCATGACGGCAAGATGCTTGGCGCGATGGGCCTTGCGGAGCTGCAGCATCTTTACCGCGAACTCTCCGGCGACGCGGAGAGCCGCCAGCTGCTAGAGACGTATCTTGACGGCAGATTTCCCGTCTGGCGCAAAAACACTGAGACGAACGGTGGCGAAGGGCTGGGTGTTGCGCCAGGTCCGGGCGCCATGACTAAGGAGGAGGCCTACAAGGTCCTTGGTCTTGAAGCGGGGGCCGCCGCGGCGGATGTCCGCAAGGCGCACCGCCGCCTGATGCAGCGCCTGCACCCCGATGTCGGCGGCACGTCTTTCCTGGCGGCGCGAATCAACGAAGCCAAGGACGTCTTGCTCTCCAATCACAACTAGTCTCCTTCGACGCAGAAATTTTCCGGGAGATGCTTCCACGCCGTCCTACTGCTGGACGGCGTAGCACTCGATTTTCTTCTTCTTCAAAGCGGTGCAGGCCTTCCAGGCGGCGTCCTTCGAACCAAAGCCGCCGAAACGGGCTCGGTAATAGGTGACGCCGTCCTTGTCGAAGGCGACGGTAAAGCCGGCGGCATCCGCCAGCACCTTCGGCGCCTGCTTGCTGGTCTTGTCGAGGACGGCCTGGGCTTCCGACTGCTTTTCCGAGGAAGCTACCTGGATGGCCCAGCCCGACGGCACCGACGCGGTGTTGACCGGATCGACGGTTGGCGTCGGCGCGGCAGCCGGCGCCGGCTCGGCATAGGCGGCCACGACCTGTGCGGTGGCGACCTTGGGGGCGGAGACGATGACCGTCTTCACCTTCTTTGCCGGGGCGACCAGCGTGGGTGCTTCGGCCTGGGCATCGTTATCGGCATTGTCGTCCTCGGCAACCGTCGCGTCGTTGGCTGCCGTCGCGTCGTCCGCAACGGCGTCATCGGCGTTGGCCACAGCGACCGGCTTGTCGTCCGGGGTCGGCGCGTCGTGCTTGGGCAAGAGAACCTTGGCAAGGGCCTTGACCGGGTTGCTGCTGTCAGCCTTGGCGACGAGGTCGCCGCCACCGCGGGTCGAAGCCCTTGGCATGTAGGTGTTGATCAGGGACGCCATCTGGTTGTCGCGGCTGCCGCCCGACGTGCCGCCCATGACAACGGCGACAAGGCGTCGGTTGCCGTCGGACACGGATGAGACGAGGTTGAATCCGGAGGCACGGGTGTAGCCGGTCTTGATGCCGTCGACGCCCTTGATGCGCCCGAGCAGACGGTTGTGACCGTTGATGCGCTGGCGGCCGTAGAGAAACGAGCGCTGCGAGAAGTACCCGTAGTACTGGGGAAAATGCTCCCTGAGCGCGATGCCGAGCGTGGCCATGTCGCGCGCGGTGGTGAACTGGCCGGGGTCGGGCAGGCCGTTGGCGTTGCGGAAGACGGTGCCGTTCATGCCGAGAGCCCGCGCCTTGGCGGTCATCATGCGGGCAAAGGTGGTTTCATCGCCGCCAAGCATTTCACCGAGCGCGGTGGCCGAGTCGTTCGCCGACTTGGTGACGATCGACAGGATCGCGGTTTCGACCGAGACCGAACCGCCCGGCTTCACGCCGAGTTTCGTCGGCGCCTCGGCGGAGGCCTTGGCGGAAAACACGACGGGCGTGTTCCGGCTGATCTTGCCCTTCGCCATCGCCTCGAAGGTCAGATAGAGCGTCATCATCTTGGTCAGCGACGCCGGATAGCGCCTGCCATTGGCATCCGCGGAGTACAGCACCTTGCCCGTCTTGGCGTCCACGACGATGGCCGCCGGCCGCGCTGCCAGCGAGGACGCTACGTCGGCGCAAACGAACGTCATCGCCAGGGCGAAGACCATCATCGCTTTGAGGGGGGAGGTGGATTTGGAAACGATGCCCAACAACGCCTTACGCACTGATATTTCCCTTGAATTCTTCGTTGCGTTGGAGGCGGCAAAGGGTCCTGCCTCACTTTCAGCCAAGCTAACGGGGCAGCGTTACCAATCCGTTTATGGTAACCGCCGCGTTCACCATTTTCTTCGGGCTTGAAACACAGTTTATTTGATTTTTAGCCATTGCCGGCGCAGGCGGACCCCGCACGCCGGCGAAATATTGACTTTTGTGCGGCGCACAATATATTGAGGTGCATTGCACAACGGCGCCCCGAAGAAGGACGCCTCAACCGTCAAGGGAATCGTGAAATGACCCAGACCTATGAGGACTTCAGCAAATACGGCAAGGAATTCGCCGACACCGGTTTGAAGAGCTTCGCTTCGCTCTCCAAGGGCGCCCAGGCGATCGCCACCGAGGCCGGCGAGTACACCAAGAAGAGCTTTGAGGCCGGCAGCGCCGCTGTCGAGAAGCTGTTTTCGGCCAAGTCGCTGGACAAGGCGATCGAGATCCAGACCGACTATGCCAAGCAGTCCTATGAAGCGTTCGTCGCCGAGGCCACCAAGATTGGCGATCTCTATGCCGAACTCGCCAAGGAAGCCTACAAGCCGTTCGAATCGATCGTTGCCAAGGCGAAGTAATTTCGCCCGATAGTTTCAGATCCGGCCCGTTTGGGCCCGGGACAAAACCCGGTCGCGGAAACGCGGCCGGGTTTTTTCATGCTAATTTCCGGTTTGCAGCGGCGTAGCGCTTCACGATTGCGAAAATCCGCCAAGTTTGGTCACCTAGCCATATTGTCAGCTAACCAGAAGGGCTTAAAATCGTCCATCGAACACCTACATGTTGAACTCGCATGGGGATTCGAAAGAGGCAGGATTACGTGACGATCGGTTTGACTGCCACGAGACAAGTGGCGCGGATGCAAAACGGCGGCGGCGACGGCAATGAGGCCGGCCGCGGGACGGCCGTTATCACGCGCACCAAAACCAAGACCAAGAAGCCCAGCCTTTACCGGGTCCTCATCCTCAACGACGACTACACTCCCATGGAGTTCGTGGTTCACGTGCTGGAGCGTTTTTTCCAGAAGGACCGCGAAGCCGCCACACGCATCATGCTTCATGTTCACAATCATGGAGTGGGCGAGTGCGGGGTCTATACATTCGAGGTGGCCGAGACCAAAGTGTCTCAGGTCATGGATTTCGCCCGACAGAATCAGCATCCGCTGCAATGCGTGATGGAGAAGAAGTGAGGTAACATGCCGGCTTTCTCCCAAGGCCTGGAAAAGGCGCTTCACCAGGCGCTGACGCTCGCCAATGAGCGGCACCATGAATACGCAACCCTTGAACATCTGCTGCTCGCGTTGATCGACGACACCGAAGCGGCCGCCGTCATGCGCGCCTGCAACGTCGATCTCGACGAGCTGAAGCACACTGTTCTCACCTATATCGACACCGAGCTCGACAATCTGGTCACCGGCTACGACGAGGATTCCAAGCCGACCGCCGGCTTCCAGCGCGTCATCCAGCGCGCGGTGATCCATGTCCAGTCGTCGGGCCGAGAGGAAGTGTCTGGCGCCAACGTGCTCGTCGCCATCTTCGCCGAGCGCGAGAGCCATGCCGCCTACTTCCTGCAGGAACAGCAGATGACCCGCTACGACGCGGTCAACTACATCTCGCACGGCATCGCCAAGCGCCCCGGCGCATCGGAAACGCGCTCGCCGCGCGGCGCCGATGACGAGCAGGGCGGCCAGAACGGCGCCGAGCCGCAAGAGGAAGGCGGCAAGAAAAAGCAGCAGCAGGACGCGCTGACGGCTTATTGCGTCAACCTCAACAACAAGGCCAAGGCCGGCAAGATCGATCCGCTGATCGGTCGCGAGTCGGAAATCAACCGCACCATCCAGGTGCTGTGCCGCCGCTCCAAGAACAACCCGCTCTATGTCGGCGATCCCGGCGTCGGCAAGACGGCGATCGCCGAAGGTCTTGCCAAGCGCATCGTCGAGGGCGACGTTCCCGAAGTGCTGCACAATGCCACCATCTTCGCGCTCGACATGGGCACGCTGCTGGCCGGCACGCGCTACCGCGGCGATTTCGAGGAACGGCTGAAGCAGGTCGTCAAGGAACTCGAGGACTATCCGGGTGCGGTGCTGTTCATCGACGAGATCCACACGGTGATCGGCGCAGGGGCCACCTCAGGCGGCGCCATGGACGCGTCGAACCTGTTGAAGCCGGCTCTGTCGTCGGGTGCTATCCGCTGCATCGGCTCGACCACCTACAAGGAGTTCCGCCAGTTCTTCGAGAAGGACCGCGCTCTGGTGCGGCGCTTCCAGAAGATCGACGTCAACGAACCGACCATCGAGGACGCCATCGAGATCATGAAGGGCCTGAAGCCCTATTTCGAGGAGTTCCACAAGGTCCGCTACACCTCGGAAGCCATCAAGGCCTCGGTCGAACTGTCGGCGCGCTACATCAACGACCGCAAGCTGCCGGACAAGGCGATCGACGTGATCGACGAGACCGGCGCCTCGCAGATGCTGGTGCCGGAAGCCAAGCGCAAGAAGACCATCGGCATCAAGGAGATCGAAGCAACGATCGCCACCATGGCGCGTATCCCGCCGAAGACGGTTTCGGCCGATGACGAGAAGGTGCTGCAAGGCCTCGATATCGAGCTGAAGCGCGTCGTCTATGGTCAGGATACCGCCATCACGGCACTGACCTCGGCGATCAAGCTGGCCCGTGCCGGCCTGCGCGAACCGGAAAAGCCGATCGGCTCGTACCTGTTCTCGGGTCCGACCGGCGTCGGCAAGACGGAAGTCGCCAAGCAGCTCGCCGCCTCGCTCGGCGTCGAGCTGATCCGCTTCGACATGTCGGAATATATGGAACGCCACACCGTTTCGCGGCTGATCGGCGCGCCTCCCGGCTATGTCGGTTTCGACCAGGGTGGCTTGCTCACGGACGGCGTCGACCAGCATCCGCACTGCGTGCTGCTGCTCGACGAGGTCGAGAAGGCGCATCCGGACCTGTTTAACATCCTGTTGCAGGTCATGGACCACGGCAAGCTGACCGACCACAACGGCAAGCAGATCGACTTCCGCAATGTCATCCTGATCATGACCACCAATGCGGGCGCATCCGATGCGCAGCGCGCGGCGATCGGTTTCGGGTCGACCAAGCGCGAAGGCGACGATGTCGAGGCGATCAACCGGCTGTTCACGCCGGAATTCCGCAACCGTCTCGATGCGATCATCCCGTTCGGTTCGCTGCCGGTGCCGGTCATCCATCAGGTGGTGCAGAAGTTCGTCATGCAGCTCGAGGCGCAGCTCTCCGAGCGTGGCGTTACCTTCGACCTGTCGCCGGATGCGATCGCCTGGCTGGCCGACAAGGGTTATGACGAGCGCATGGGCGCTCGGCCGCTCGGCCGTGTGATCCAGGAGCACATCAAAAAGCCGCTGGCTGACGAGGTGCTGTTCGGCAAGCTCAAGAAGGGCGGCACGGTGCGTGTCACCGTCGAGAAGAAGGAAACCGGCGAGACCGGCCTGAAGCTCGAATCGCTGGCCGACGAGGCGCCGGTGAAGCCGAAGAAGGAAGAGCCGGAAGACGCGCCGAAGCCGCCCAAGGCCGTGGCCAAGAAGCCTGCCGCCAAGAAGGTCGTGGCGCAGAAGCCGGAGCCCAAGGGCAAGGATGGCGGCAAGCGCAGCCTGGTCCCGCAACTGCCGCGCAAGGGCTGATCGGCACGCACTCGAAGAAGCCCCGGAAACGGGGCTTTTTCATTTGGGCGACAGGGTGGCTATGGCCGGTCGGTCCTCAGCCCTGAACAGGGCGCGCAAGCGATCCGCCAGCGGCTGATGCGAGATGGCGCTCAGCCGGGCGATCGCACCGCTGGCCGGTTGTGAGGTTAGCTCCCCAGCGCCGCGCGTATTTTCTCGGCGTGCTCAACCAGCACTTCGGGTTTTTCCATCGTGCCCGTGTGCGGCTTCAACGGAATGCCGTCGAAGCGCGGGATGACATGGACGTGCAGGTGATAGACGGTCTGCCCCGAGGCTGGCTCGTTGAACTGCAGGATGGTGACGCCGTCGGCATTGAGCGCCTTCTTGACCGCCTGCGCCACTTTCTGGACGACGTTGAAAAGTGGGCCGAAGGTCGACGGGTTGGCGTCGAGCAGATTGCGCGACGGGGCTTTTGGCACAACCAGCGTATGGCCGGGTCCTTGCGGCATCACATCCATGAAGGCGACGACGGCGTCGTCTTCGTAGACGCGGTGCGAGGGAATTTCTCCACGCAGGATCTTTGCGAAGATGTTGTCGGTCTCATAGGCGGTTTCAGCCATAGCGAACGCTCCGGATTTTTGCCTCGCGTCCCGTGTAGCGAAGCTCTTCCGGAGCGGCAAGACGATGGGACGGGCGATCAGGCGAGATCGGCCATGCCAGAAGGCCTGCTACTCCTCGAGATCCTTGCGAAACGGGGTGTGTTCTTCGAGATATTCGCCCATCCGCTCTACTTCGCGCCGCTCGCGCTGGAGATAGTCGGCCACCGCATTGCGCAGGCCGGGATGCGAAATGTAGTGCGCGGAATGCATCGTCACGGGCCGGTAACCGCGCGCCAGCTTGTGCTCTCCTTGCGCGCCCGCCTCGACCACCTTCAGCTTGCGCTCGATGGCGAAGTCGATGGCCTGGTGGTAGCAGACCTCGAAATGTAGGAAGGGGTGATCCTCGATACAGCCCCAGTTGCGGCCGTAGAGCGCGTCCGAGCCGATGAAATTGATGGCGCCGGCCACGTAGCGCCCATTGCGCCTGGCCATCACCAACAGGATATCGTCGGCCATGCGCTCGCCGATCAGCGAGAAGAACTGGCGGTTCAGGTAGGGGCGGCCCCATTTGCGGCTGCCGGTGTCCATGTAGAAGGCGAAGAAATCATCCCAGGCCTTTTCGGTCAGGTCCTTGCCGGTCAGCCAGTCGATGGTGATGCCATCGGCAAGCGCTTCGCGCCGTTCCTTCTTCATCGCCTTGCGCTTGCGCGAGGCAAGCGTGGCGAGGAAGTCGTCATAGGTCGAAAAACCTTCGTTGAAGAAATGGAACTGCTGGTCGGTGCGATGCAGGAAACCGGCGGCCTCGAGCGTCGCGACGTCACTTTCCTGCGCGAAGGTGACATGCGCCGAGGACACGCCGAGCTTGTCGGTCACCATTTTGAGGCCGGCGGCAAGCCCGGCCTTAACCGCATCCGGATCCTCGCCTCTGTTGACCAGCAGGCGAGGGCCGGTGACCGGCGTGAACGGCACGGCGCATTGCAGTTTCGGATAATAGCGGCCGCCGGCGCGTTCGAAGGCGTCAGACCAGCCGTGGTCGAACACATATTCGCCCTGGCTGTGCGATTTGAGATAGCAGGGAACGGCGCCTAGCAGCCTGCCTTGCGCGGTCTCCAGCCGCACATGATGTCCCTGCCAGCCGGTGCGCCGCACGGCGCAGCCGGAATCCTCAAGCGCACTTAAAAAGGCAAATGAAACGAGCGGGTTATAGCCATTTTCCGCATCGCTGCGCGTGGTACCGGCAAAGCCGTTCCACTCATCGCAGGTGAACGCGCCGATGCCTGCGGCGATACGGATCGAATAGTCCGCATTTGCAGTTTGCCCGTCGCCATCGTCGCCCTGATCCATGAGGCTTATTTAAGCTCCATCCAGGCCGCTACAAGTCACGTTTCAGACACTCCGCTCAAGCGACTTTGACCAGTTCGGGTTCGAACCCTTCGAACGTCATCTGGTCGGCATATTTGAAGGTCAGGTCGATCGCGGGCTGATCATGCACCGTCCAGGTGATGACAGGCATTTTGAGCTTTTCACGCACGAAGCTGACGAACGGGTTTGGCAAGTCGCCCGCAGCGTAGGAGGTGAAGGATAGCTCGTGCGCCAGCATGGAAAAATGCGCCTCGATCAGCTTGAGGTCCTTGCCGTAGGCGGTCAGGCCAGCGGGAATGCCGGGTGCATGTTTCGGGAATTCGCGGATAAGCCAATGATCGAACGACATGATAGCCGCCTTGCCCTTGTAGCGCTTGAGCATGTTGCCGACGCGGGCGACCAGGCCTTCATCGCGGCCGGGAATGCCTTTCAGTTCGACGACCATGGGCACGCGGCCGTCGACGAGGTCGAGCGCTTCCTGCAGCGTCGGCACGCGGTCGGATGTGCCGCCAACCTTGAGCGCGGTCAGTTCGGCCGCGCTGCGCTGCCAGACGAAACCGTCCTGTCCGGTCAGTCTTTTCAGGTCGTCATCATGGATGATGATGGGAACGCCGTCGGACGACAGATGCACGTCGCATTCGATGGCGTAGTCCCGTTCGGCCGCGGCAGTGAAGGCGGAAAGCGTGTTTTCCCAGCGCGTCTTGTTCATGTCGTGGAAGCCGCGATGGGCAACGGGCCGGGCAGTCAGCCAGGATAGGTCGGTCATGTCAGGCCTTCGTTCATTCGACTTCGAAGATGGCTTCGATTTCCACCGCGGCATTAAGCGGCAGAGAGGTGGTGCCGACGGCGGAGCGAGCGTGTTTGCCGCGCTCGCCAAGGGCGGCGACCAGGAAATCGGAGGCACCATTGGCAACCAGATGCTGCTCGACAAAGTCGGGGGCGGAGGCAACGAAGACAGTGATCTTGACCAGCCGGCTGATTTTCTCCAGGTCGCCGAGCGCAGCCCTGGCTTGCGCCAGAATATTGATCGCGCAGTATTTCGCCGCCTCTTTGCCGCTTGCCGTGTCGACGTCGCGGCCGAGCAGACCGCTCGCCTGCAGCTTGCCGTCCTTGAGCGGCAATTGCCCGGCGGTGAACAGCAGATTGCCCGACCTGCAGTAGGGAACGTAGTTGGCGGCAGGTGCGGCCGCGACAGGAAGCGTCACGCCGAGATCGCTTAGCCGCTTTTCGATTGTTTCACTCATTGCTTTTCCCTATTGCTGGAAGGCGCCGCGCTGGCGGGGCCGAAATTGCTATTTTTGCCTCGCTTCCGCCACGACTTTTTTTAAGCTGGACCATCTTTCCCTGCGGCCTGCCATCAGCCGCGACGATCGGAGTACCTCATGCGCGCAGCGCGCCTTGCATTCCATGCCGTTCTGTTGTCGGCGGTGTTCCCGATAGTCCCCGCCTTCGCAGTACCGGCGCTGCAGGCGCATCGCGCCGTGTATGACCTCACCCTCAAGAAGGCGGACGATCGCTCCGGCATAACAGGCATATCCGGCCGCATGGTCTACGAATTCAATGGCTCGGCCTGCGAAGGCTATACAGTGAAATTCCGCTTCGTTACCCAGATCGTTACCGCCGAGGGCACGAAGCTGACGGACCAGCAGACGACGACTTTCGAGGACGCCGAAGGCAAGACCTTTTCCTTCGTGACCAAATCCTTTGTCGACCAGAACCTCGACAAGGAGGTCAAGGGCATCGCCACGAAAGACGCCAAGGGCCTCAAGGTCGATATCGACAAGCCCGAGAAGAACAGCCTGGAACTCGCCGCGACCCAGTTTCCGACCCAGCATCTGGTCGAACTGATCGGCAAGGCCGAGAAAGGCGAGAATTTCTACCAGACGAACCTGTTCGACGGCTCGGAGGACGCCAACAAGGTGATGACGACCACCGTCGTCGTCGGCAAGAAGACCGAAGCCGACAAGGTCGATCCGGAGGCTCCGGCGCTGGCCAAACTCGCCACCGACAAGTACTGGCCGGTCGACATCGCCTATTTTGACGACAAGGCCCAGAACGGAGAGGAAGTGCCGGAATACCGGATCAGCTTCAAGCTGCACGAGAACGGCATCACCCGCGATCTCACCATGGACTATGGCGACTTCTCGATGACAGGCAAGCTGGTCAACCTGTCGCTGTTCGACCAGACGAAGCCTTGTCCGGCATCGAAATAGCAGGGTTGCAATTGAGCTGGCCGCGGCGGGCTTGATGGCAGTCTACGTCGATGCGGCGATCTGGAGATGGGCCGGCCATCGCTGGTGCCACCTGATGGCCGACGACACCGACGAGCTGCATCGTTTCGCCGCCGCGCTGGGCGTCAAACGTTCGTCCTACCAGGGACCGCCCAAGACATCCGCTCCGCATTATGACATAACCGGTTTCGAGCGCGACCGCGCGGTGCGGCTCGGCGCCATCGAATGCAGCCGCGAGGAAATCGTCGCGATCTTCCGGCGCGTGCGGGTGCCCAATGGAAAGGCCAAGCGATGACACCAACGGCATTTCTGGCTTATTGCGCCGCCGTCACACTCGCCGCCGCCACGCCGGGGCCTGCGATGTTCACGGTCATCACCAATGGTGTGTCGCGCGGTTTCCTTCGCGCCTTCATGGCCGGTGTCGGGGTTGCCGCCGGCGATGCCGTGCTGGTCACTCTGGCGCTGCTCGGCCTTGTGGCGCTGGCGCAAACATTCGAATGGATATTTCTCCTGCTGAAATATGCAGGCGCCGCCTATCTGATCTTTCTCGGCATCAGGATGTGGCGCGCCTCGGCCACGCAATCGAATGAGCCGCGGACGGGTGAGGCGAGATTGTCCCGGTCCTTCTTCCTCGGCGCGTCCATTGCGCTGGGCAACCCCAAGGCGATCCTGTTCCACGCCTCGATCATGCCGCTGATCCTCAACCTCGACACGCTGACATTCGTCGATGGCCTGCTGGTGGTGGCCACCGTCATCAGCGTCAATATCCTGACCATGGGGGTCTACGCAGCCCTTGCGGGCCGGGCTTCGGGCTGGTTCAGGACGCCGAAGCGCATGCGGCTGATGAACCGGTTTGCCGGCAGCGCCATGATCGGCACCGGAGCGCTGATTGCCGCACGCTGAGCGGTAAAACACCGCCCCGCTTGCGTTTGTCGCGCTTCCCCTCTATATGCGCGCTCATTCCACACACGGACTTTGGTGTCTGCCCGGGAGAAATCCGGCTGAAACCTCCGGTGGCGTTCGAGGACTGAAGTCCAAAAATGCCTGTGTCCGTGGAGGCTAACCGGAAAGGAAAATGAGAATGGCTCTGCCTGATTTCAGCATGCGCCAGCTTTTGGAAGCTGGCATTCACTTCGGCCACCAGACCCACCGCTGGAACCCGAAGATGGCGCCCTACATCTATGGCGCCCGCAACAACATCCACATCATCGACCTCTCGCAGACGGTGCCCTTGCTGCACCAGGCGCTGAAGCAGGTTTCCGACACCGTCGCCAAGGGCGGGCGCGTGCTGTTCGTCGGCACCAAGCGCCAGGCGTCCGACATCGTCGCCGATGCGGCGCAGCGTTCGGCCCAGTACTACGTCAATTCGCGTTGGCTCGGCGGCATGCTGACCAATTGGAAGACGATCTCGAATTCGATCCAGCGCCTGCGCAAGCTCGACGAGATGCTGGCCGGCGAGGCCCAGGGCCTGACCAAGAAGGAGCGCCTGAATCTCGACCGCGAGCGCGAGAAGCTCGACAAGGCGCTCGGCGGCATCAAGGACATGGGCTCGACGCCTGACCTGATGTTCGTGATCGACACCAACAAGGAAGCGATCGCCATCCTGGAGGCCAAGCGCCTCGGCATTCCGGTGGTCGCCATCATCGATTCGAACTGCGATCCGGACAAGATCGACTTCCCGATCCCCGGCAATGACGACGCGGCCCGCGCCATCCAACTCTATTGCGACCTGATCGCCAAGGCTGCGATCGACGGCATCGCCCGTCAGCAGGGCGCGCTCGGCGTCGATATCGGCGCTTCGGTCGAAGCCCCGGTCGAGCCGGCGCTCGATCCGGCTCCGTCGACCGAGGCCCCGCAGGCGTAAAACGGCGAGGGCCGGTTCCGGCCTTCATCTTTCTAATATTTTGGCACGCTAAACGGACGCATCATCGAGTACCGGTGGTGCGTCGGTGCATTTAAAACAAAGAGGCGACAATGAGCATTTCGGCTGCACAGGTCAAAGAACTCCGCGACTTGACCGGCGCGGGCATGATGGACTGCAAGGCGGCGTTGAACGAGACGAACGGCAACATGGAAGAGGCCGTCGACTGGCTGCGCAAGAAGGGCATCTCCAAGGCTGACAAGAAGGCCGGCCGTACCGCGGCCGAAGGCCTGATCGGCGTCGATGCCGGCGTGCGCGAAGCTGCCGTCGTCGAGGTCAATTCCGAGACCGACTTCGTTGCCCGCAACGCCGCGTTCCAGGAGATCGTCGCCAACGTTGCCAAGGTTGCTCTCGCCTATGGCACGACGGAAGCCGTGGCTGCCGCGAAGTATCCGGGTTCGGACAAGTCGGTGACCGACACCATCAAGGATGCTGTTGGCACCATCGGCGAGAATCTGGGCTTCCGCCGCTCCGCCAAGCTGACGGTTCCGCATGGCGCGGTTGCGACCTATGTCCACAACGCGGTTGCCGACGGCCTTGGCAAGCTCGGCGTGCTGGTTGCGATCGAAACCACAGGCAATGAACATGCCGCCAACGCCTTTGGCCGTCAGGTCGCCATGCATGTCGCCGCCACCAACCCGATGGCGCTGACGGCGGAGCAGATCGATCCGGCAGCGGTCGAGCGCGAGAAGGCGATCTTCTCCGATCAGGCGCGCCAGTCCGGCAAGCCGGAAGCGATCATCGAAAAGATGGTCGAGGGCCGGATGCGCAAGTTCTACGAGGAAGTCGTGCTCCTGAAGCAGGCCTTCGTGCTCAATCCCGACATCACCGTCGAGAAGGCGCTGAAGGATGCCGAGAAGGAAATCGGCGCGCCGGCCAAGATCACCGCCTATCTGCGCTTCGCGCTCGGCGAAGGCATCGAGAAGGAAGAGACCGATTTCGCGGCGGAAGTCGCTGCGGCGGTCAAGAAGTAAACTTCCTACCGCTTTATTCCGAAAGCGTTTTTCGGCCGGATGTCCGCAGGGATGTCCGGCCGATTTCTTGTGCGGTGTCGATAAAGGCCCGCAGTTTCGGCGCCATCGCCGCCCGGCGCGGGAAGTAGAGGAAAAGGCCAGGTTCCTCGATTGCCGATTGCGGCAGAACCTGCACCAGGCGGCCGGCCGCAAGATCGGCGCGCGCCAGCGGCTCGAACATATAGGCAAGGCCCACTCCGGCAAGCGCCAGGTCGATCGCGGCAAGCGAATCCGTGACGATGGCCGTACCGCCGGTCTCCATGATGACATCCTTGCCGTCTTCGGCCAGGTCCCAGCGATAGAGGGCACCGGAGCGGATGAGCCGGTAGCCGATGCAATTGTGGTTGGCGAGATCGGCCACGCTGCGCGGACGGCCGTGGCGTCCGATATAGGCAGGAGAGGCGACGATGATGGTTCTGAACGGAGGCGTGAGCCGCACGGCCACCATGTCCTGCGCGATCATCTCGCCCAGCCGGATGCCAGCGTCAAAACCTTCGCCGACGATGTCGACCAGTCCCTGATCGGCGAAAATCTCCACCGTAACGTCCGGATAGCGCTCGGCCATCGCCGCGACCACAGGCGTCACCGCCAATGGAATCGCGATGGTGGAGGCGTTGATCCTGAGCAGGCCGGACGGCCTGCCCTTGACGCTGCGGATTTGATCGATCCGCTCGCCGATATCCTGAAGGGCAGGGGCCGCGGTCTCCACCAGCGCCTTGCCGGCCTCGGTCAGCGAAACACTGCGCGTCGTACGCGCGAACAAAGGCTGGCCTATGCGCTCCTCGACCAGCCGCACGGCATGGCTGACCGCTGACGGGCTCATGCCGAGTTCAGCTGCCGCAAGCGCGAAGCCGCCGCGCCGGGCAACGGCTACAATGACAGGCAGATGCGTGAGGAGATCGCGATCCATTCATGAACGATATCGCATGGTCTTTGCAGACAATGCAATCTTATCGATGCCGAGACAGTGGTCCACATTGTCCCCAACAGCGATTGGCTGATGGCACCAAGGAGAAGAGACATGAATGCGTTGAAGCACGTAACGTTCGCGGCAGGCATGGCACTGGCGCCGATCGATGCCGGCGGGGCCGAACCAGCTGGCTGGCAGGCGCTCGCGGACGAACGCGCCGTCATCCGGATTGCCGATGCCATCGACCGTGCCGTCGACGCGCAGGACTGGACACTGGCGCGCAGCTATTTCGCGGATCGGGTCACCGCCGATTTCAGCAGCTTGTCCGGGCAGCCGGCGGCCAACATCGCCTCGGACGACCTGATCGGCGCCTGGGCCGGCAATCTCAAGGGCAGCAAGACAAGCCTGCACCTGCGCACCAATCACCAGGTCGTGCTTGAGGCGGATACGGCGACGGTCCGCTCGAACGGCTATGCCTGGAACCGGATGGAAGGCAATGGCGACCCGCTTTGGGAAGTCTGGGGCACCTATGAGCATCACCTGACGCGCTCCGCCGCCGGCTGGAAGGTCGACGGCTTCGCGTTCCATATGACGCATGAGCGCGGCAACCCCTGGGTCAAGGCAACGCCCGGCAATGACACGGCGGGCCAGTGACGCCACGGCATTCACCAGCAAGCATTGGAAGACGATCATGACCATGACCTATTACACGCTCGGCAACAGTGGCCTCAGGGTCAGCCGGCTGGCGCTGGGCACGATGACCTTCGGTAAGGAATGGGGCTGGGGAGCCGACAGGGACACCGCCCGCGCGATGTTCGACGCCTACGTCGAGGCAGGCGGCAATTTCTTCGACACGGCGGACCTCTACACCGGCGGCACGGCCGAAGCCTGGCTTGGCGAGTTCATCGCCGAGCGCGGTTTGCGCGACACCGCGGTGATCGCCAGCAAGTTCACCATGAACATGCAGCCGGGCAATCCGAATGCTGGCGGCAACGGCCGCAAGAACATCTTGCGCGCGGTCGATGCTTCGCTGAAACGGCTGGGCACCGACTATATCGATCTCTATCTCATGCATGTGTGGGACAGGCTGACGCCGGCCGAAGAGGTCATGCGCACGCTTGATGACCTGGTGCGGATGGGCAAGGTGCGCCATGTCGGCCTGTCCGATGTGCCGGCCTGGTATGCGGGACGGGCACAGGCGATCGCCGAGCTGCGCGGGTATGAGCCGGTTTCGGCCCTGCAGCTCGAATATTCCCTGGCCGAGCGCGCGATCGAGAACGAGTTCGTGCCTTTCGGCACGCGCCATGGCGCCGGCATCATGGTCTGGAGCCCGCTGGCCAGCGGGCTGCTCAGCGGCAAGTATCGCCCGGCTCAGGCCGGAAACGCCGGCCGGCTCGACGGTTTCCGCAATTCGACGCATCCGGGATTCCAGAAATTCACGGAGCGCAACTGGGCCATTGTGGCCGAACTCGAAAAGGTCGCATCCGAGCTCGGCCGCGGCATGCCACAGGTCGCGATCAACTGGGTGGCGACGCAGCCGGGGATTGCCACCGTCATCCTTGGTGCGACCACGCTTGCCCAGATACAGGACAATCTTGGCGCGCTGGACTTCGAGATTCCGGCAACGCTTCGCGATCGGCTGGATTCGGTCAGCAGAACGCCGGCGCCGTTCCCCTATTCCTATTTCGGGCCGCAGATACAGGCGCGCGTCACAGGCGGTGCAGCAACCGGTGACAAGCCCTCCGGCTATGCGTCGCCGGTGCTTGTCGAGGGCGAGCCGGCCAGCGTGTCGACCGACTGATCGATCCGGCAGGCTGCCACCAATTTGCCGGTCGGGCGCCGCGTGACATCGCGGCGCCCTTCGTGTATCGGAACTCGGCATCGCGCCAATGTTCGGGGTGCGGCGCCTGCGCGAGGGCGGCCGGCCCAGGCGTAACCACATGCAAAATGACGAGGACCAGATGACGGTGAAGCCCCTCTACCGACGTGTCTTGCTGAAAGCGTCGGGCGAAGCGTTGATGGGCGAACAACATTTCGGCATCGACGTTTCGGTCGTGGATCGCATCGCCGCCGACATCGCCGAGGCCCGCGGGCTGGGCATCGAGGTCGGCGTCGTCATCGGTGGCGGCAATATCTTTCGCGGCGTGGCCGTCGCCTCCAAGGGTGGAGACCGCGTCACCGGCGACCACATGGGCATGCTTGCCACGGTCATCAACTCGCTGGCGCTGCGCACCTCGCTGCACAAGATCGGCGTCGATGCCGTGGTGCTGTCCGCGATCGCCATGCCAGAACTCTGCGAGAGTTTTTCGCAACGCCAGGCAGACGCTTACATGAACCAGGGCAGGGTGGTGATCTTTGCCGGCGGCACCGGCAACCCGTTCTTCACCACTGATTCGGCAGCGGCACTGCGCGCGGCCGAAATCGGTGCCGATGCGCTGTTCAAGGGCACGCAGGTCGATGGCGTCTATTCGGCCGATCCGAAAAAGGATCCGAATGCGACGCGTTTCGAGCGCATCAGCCATGCCGAAGTCATAAATCGAGGCCTTTCCATCATGGATACGGCTGCGATTGCACTTGCGCGCGAAAACAACATTCCGATAATCGTCTATTCGATCCACGAAAAAGGTGGTTTCGGCGATATTCTGAGGGGCGGCGGCCGCTGTACGGTCGTTGCGGACGATTGATCCGGGGCCTGATCCCTAGAACGGGAAAACCGGCTTTTCGAAAATCAGGCTCGAACGGGGCCTTGCCCCGAGGCAGTGAACCCGCGGCAGACGGGTCGAGGAGACTAAGATGAGTGGTGAGTACGACGATCTCAAGCGGCGCATGGATGGGGCAATCGCCGCGTTCAAGCATGACCTGGCTTCGCTGCGGACCGGCCGCGCCTCCAGCAATCTGCTCGACGCCATCCAGGTGCAGGCCTATGGCACCACCATGCCGATCAACCAGGTTGCCAACGTTACGGTACCGGAGCCGCGCATGATCTCGGTGTCGATCTGGGACAAGTCGATGGTCGGCGCGGTCGACCGCGCCATCCGAGAATCCAACCTGGGCTTCAACCCGATCGTCGACGGTACCAATCTGAGGATTCCGCTGCCGGAGCTCAACGAGCAGCGCCGCAAGGAACTGGTCAAGATCTCGCACGGCTATGCAGAGAACGCTCGTGTCGCCGCGCGCCATGTGCGCCGCGACGGCATGGACTTCCTGAAGAAGGCCGAGAAGGACGGCGTGATCAGCGAGGACGATCAGCGCAAGCGTTCGGACCAGGTCCAGAAGCTTACCGACGAAACGATCAGCACCATCGATCATCTGCTTTCCGACAAGGAAGCTGAAATCATGCAGGTTTAGGGTTGGCGGCCGGCTGACCCGAAAGCGAGATCATGACAACGCCCGCGCATGTCGCGATCATCATGGATGGGAATGGACGCTGGGCCAAGGCGCGCGGCATGCCGAGGCTTGCCGGTCATCGCGCCGGCGTCGAGGCATTGCGCAAGACGGTGCGCGCGGCGCCCGATCTCGGCATCTCGTTCCTGACCGTCTATGCGTTCTCGTCGGAGAACTGGTCGCGGCCGAAGGCCGAGGTCAGCGACCTGATGGGGCTGTTGAAGCTGTTCATCCGCCGTGATCTCGCCGAACTGCACCAGAGCGGCGTGCGGGTCAGGATCATCGGCGACAGGGCAGGGCTGCAGGCCGACATCCGAGGGTTGCTCGAAGAGGCCGAATCGCTGACCGCCCGTAACGAGTCCCTGACGCTGGTGATCGCCTTCAACTATGGCGGGCGCGACGAAATCGTCCGCACTGCACGCAAGCTTGCCTCGGCCGCCGCGCGCGGCGAAATCGACGCCGAATCGATCACCGCCGATAGCTTTGCCGGTGGTCTCGACACGCAAGGCATTCCCGATCCGGAACTGGTCATACGCACCAGCGGCGAGCTTCGCCTGTCCAACTTCCTGTTGTGGCAGGCCGCCTATAGCGAGCTCGTCTTCCTGCCTTGCTATTGGCCCGACTTCAGCCGCGAGCACCTTGCCGAGGCGTTGCGCGAATTTGCCGGCCGCGAGCGCCGTTTCGGAGGATTGGGCCAGCAAGACGTCGCTTCGCGACCGGCAGCGGGATGAGCAACCTTCAGCTCCGCGTCATTTCAGCGGTCGTGCTTGCCGTCATCGCCCTTGGCCTGACCTGGCTTGGCGGCCTGCCTTTCCGGCTGCTGTGCGCAGCCATGTCGGCGATGATCTTTTACGAGTGGACACGCATGTCGCGGCCAGCCGCGGCCAATGGGCTGAGTTTCCTGCCGGAGGCGCTGGTCGTCGTGTTCATCGGCGCCTTGATTGCCGGGCTCGCCGCATCCTGGCTGCTGCTGCTTGTCGTGGTTCTGATCGCCGTCACGGCGATTGCCGCCCTGGTTCGCAAGGCCGGGCAATGGGAGGTAAGCGGTCTTGCCTATGCCAGTGTGTCCGGCCTGTCGCTTGCCCTGCTGCGTGATGGCGACCATTCGGGCCTCGTCGCCATCCTGTTCCTGTTCGCCGTCGTCTGGGCGACCGACATTTTTGCCTATTTCGTCGGGCGCGCCGTCGGCGGTCCCAAACTGGCGCCGTCGATTTCGCCCGGCAAAACGCGCAGCGGCGCGCTCGGTGGCGCTTTCGGTGGCGTTGTCGCCGGGGTCATGCTGGCAGCAGGCGCCGGTGCCGGCAATCTGGCCTTGCTCGGCCTTGTGGCGCTTGCGCTTTCGATTGTGGCCCAGGCCGGTGACCTGTTCGAATCCTGGGTCAAACGGCGGCATGGCCGCAAGGATTCGGGCGTGCTCATTCCGGGCCATGGCGGCGTCATGGATCGTGTCGACGGGCTTGTCGCGGCGGCTCTTGCCCTATACGTCATTGGCTGGATTTCGGCGGGCGCCGATCATCCGGCGCAGGGGCTGTTTCCGATTTGAACGGTGTCGTTTCACGATCTGGTGCGGGCGTGCCTTGGATTCGCCTGGATTGATGTCACAGTCACGGCGACAGCGGAAGAATTTGAGGACATGAGTTGAACGGGATTCTTCACGCGATTTTCAGCACGGAAGGCTTGTTTCTCGGCACGCTCGTGCCGTTTCTGTTCGTGCTGACCGTGGTGGTGTTCGTCCACGAGATGGGCCACTACCTCGTCGGCCGGTGGTGCGGCATCGGGGTCAGGGCCTTCTCGATCGGCTTCGGTCCCGAACTCATCGGCTTCAATGACCGGCATGGCACGCGCTGGAAGCTTTGCGCCATACCGCTTGGCGGCTATGTCAAATTTGTCGGCGACATGAACGCCACCTCCAGCCAGCCCACGTCGGAAGAGCTGGAGACGCTGACCGACGAGGAGCGCAAGGTCGCCTTCCACACACAGGCCATCTGGAAGCGTGCGGCGACGGTGGTGGCCGGGCCTCTGTTCAATTTCCTGCTGACGATCGTCGTCTTTTCCGTGCTGTTTGCCTCCTATGGGCGCTATGTCGCAGAGCCCATGGTGGCTGAAGTCACGGCAGACAGTCCGGCGGCAAAGGCCGGCATCCAGCCTGGCGATCGATTCGTCAGTGTCGACGGCAGCAAGGTCGAAACCTTTGGCGATGTGCAGCGGCTGGTGTCGGGCCGCGCCGGCGATACCATCACCTTTGTCATGCTGCGCGACGGCAAGGAAGTCACGGTGACCGCGACGCCGCAGTTGATGGAGCAGCAAGACGCGCTCGGCAACAAGGTCAAGGTCGCCGTGATCGGCGTCGTCAACAACAAGGAACTCGGTCAGCCTCGTCTCATCACCTACACGCCGGTCGGGGCGGTTGCGGCGGCAGTTGAGGAAACAGGCCACGTCATCCAGCGCACCGGCCAGTTCTTGCAGCGTTTCGCCGTCGGGCGCGAGGACAAGTGTCAGTTGGGCGGTCCCGTCAAGATCGCGGACATGGCCGGCAAGGCGGCGAAACTCGGTTTCGAATGGCTGGTGCAGCTCGTCGCGCTGCTCTCCGTCGGCATAGGTTTTCTAAACCTTTTGCCGATTCCCCCCCTCGACGGCGGCCATCTGTTGTTCTACGGGGTGGAGGCCGTCATTCGCCGGCCGGTGTCGGAACGGATGATGGAAATGGCCTATCGGGCCGGTCTGCTTCTGGTCTTGTGCTTCATGGGTTTCGTGTTCTGGAACGATCTGTTTGGATGCTGAAATCATGAAGAAATTTGGCTTTGGCATGGTCGATGTTGAGACGCCGTTTACCATGCACGGGGATATGAGTGACGCGAAAGCCACGCACCAGGGTTAAGTAAATACAAATTAACCAGAAGCCTTGCGTGTAGGGAAAATCCGGTTAATACGGTAGGGGAAATTACCGCACGTCCGGTTTTCTCGCCGTGGGGACTACGAGAAAAGGTTATTAAGCCCGATGAAGGCAGCATCCAAGTTTCTGAGCGCCGCGTCAGCGGCGGCACTGTCCGCCGCTCTGGTCGTGCCAGGTGCGCTCGCAGTACAATTCGTTGCCACATCGGCGGCTGAAGCCGCTGTCGTCAGCAGGGTGGAGGTGAGCGGCAACCAGCGTGTCGACGCCGATACCATCCGCAATTACATCACCATCAAGCCGGGCAAAGCCTTCTCCAGTTCCGATGTCGACGCGGCCGTCAAGGCGTTGTTCGGCACCGGCCTGTTCTCCGACGTCCAGATCAATCAGGTCGGCTCGACGCTGGTGGTCAAGGTCGCCGAATACAAGGTCGTCAACCAGGTGCTGTTCCAGGGCAACAAGAAGCTCAAGGACAATGCGCTCGCGGCGGCGGTTCAGTTGAAGCCGCGTGGCACGTTTTCGCAGGCGACGCTCGATTCCGATGTCGAGGCGGTCAAGGCTGCCTACAGGCGCATCGGCCGCGATGATGCCGGCGTGACCACGCAGGTCATGGAGCTCGGCGACAACCGCGTGAACGTGGTGTTCCACATCACCGAAGGCGACCGTACGCAGATCGCAGCGATCAATTTTGTCGGCAACAGCGCCTATTCGAGCCGCCGTCTGTCGGATGTGATCAACACCAAGCGTTCGTCCTGGGTGTCGTTCATCCTGCGCGATGACGTCTATGACGAGGACAAGCTGCGGGCCGACCAAGAGCTGCTGCGCCGCTTCTACTACAATCACGGCTATGCCGATTTCCAGGTCGTGTCGGCCGTTGGCGAGCTCGACAACGCGACGAACAAATACACGGTCACCATCACTGTCCAGGAAGGCGAGCGCTATAATTTCGGCGATATCAGCGTCGAAAGCACGATCCCGGAAGTCGACTCCAAGTCGCTGGAATCGGTGGTTGAGACCCACAAGGGCGACGTCTACAACGCCAAGGATGTCGAGGACTCCATCATCGCGCTCACCGAGAAGGTGGCTGGTTCAGGCTATGCCTTCGCGCAGGTGACGCCGCGCGGCGATCGCAATTTCGAGAACCATACGATTTCGGTGGTCTATACGGTCGACCAGGGCACCAAGGCCTATATCGAGCGCATCGAGATCCGCGGCAATGACCGCACGCGTGACTATGTCATCCGCCGCGAGTTCGACGTCAGCGAAGGCGATGCGTTCAACCAGGTGCTCATCCAGCGCGCGAAGAAGCGTCTGGAAGACCTGAATTATTTTGACAAAGTTGAAATCTCGACAGTGCCCGGCTCGCAGCCCGATCAGGTCGTGCTGGTGGTCGACGTGGTCGAGAAGTCGACCGGTGAATTCTCCGTTGGCGCCGGCTATTCGACCGGCGGTGACTCGGCAGGCCCATCCGTCGAAGGCTCGATCACCGAGCGCAACTTCCTCGGTCGCGGCCAGTTCATCAAGCTGTCGGCGGGCGGCGGCAAGAATTCACGCGACTACTCCGTATCGTTCACCGAGCCGTATTTCCTCGGACGGCGCATCGCCGCCGGCTTCGACATCTACAAGTCGACGCGGGAATACAACAACAACTATGACAGCGACACCGTCGGTGCGACGGTGCGCTTCGGCCTGCCGATCACCAACAGCATCACGACCCAGTTGGCGTATAATATCTCTCAGGAGAAGTATAAGGTCGACAACAGTTGCGGCCCTACCGACCCTCCGAATCCTCCCGGCGGCACCTGCAACATTTCGCAGGCCATCTTGGATGGCATCGCGGAAAGCCCCTGGATCAAGTCTTCGGTCAGCCTGGGATTGGTCTACAACACCATCGACGACATGAAGAACCCGCATGAGGGTATCTATGCCAACACGACCGTCGAGGTCGCGGGCGTCGGCGGCGATGCCAAGTTCGTGAAGATCACCGGACGCGGCAGCATCTACCAGACGCTGTCCGAGCAGCTTGACCTTGTCGGGCTCATTTCGGGCGGCGCAGGCCATGTCGAGGGTTACGGCAACGACGGCGACCTGCGCATCTTCGATCACTTCCAGAGCACCGATCGCATGATCCGCGGGTTTGCCTATGGTGGCATCGGCCCGGTTGCTTCCGGCACCAGTGGCGACCATCTGGGCGGCACAACATATTTCAACGCTTCGGCCGAAGCCCAGTTCCCGCTGCCGGTCATTCCCGAGAGCTTCGGTCTGCGTGGCGCGGTGTTCGCCGACGCGGCGACGCTTTACGGCAACAAGATTGCTGATCAGACCCTGGTCGATCAGGACTCGACCGGCATGAAGCTGCGCGCTTCGGTCGGTGTCGGCCTAATGTGGGCATCGCCGTTCGGTCCGATCCGTATCGACTATGCGATCCCGGTCAGGAAGGAAGCGAGCGACGACGTGCAGGAATTCAACTTCGGCATATCGACCCGCTTCTGATCGGCGGCCAACGATGCTCCCGGATTTTTTGGATCCGGGAGAAATGTTTCGACCTAGCTGGATATAGCTTCTGGAATGACCGATCCGGTGTTCTTCGCGCCATCACGCCGGTATACGGCGGCCGAAGTCGCGAATCTGACCGGCTCGGTGCTTGTCGATTCCGGCCAATCCGACGTTTCGATCGAGGCGCTGGCGCCGGCCAGCGAAGGCGGCGCCAATGCGCTCGTCTTCGTCGACGGCAGGCGTAATTCCGCGCTGATGCCGTCGCTGCGCGCGGCAGCGGTCCTGTGTCCGGCGGAATTCGCCAACAAGGCGCCGTCGAGCGTCGCCGTTTTGATCCATCCGCGTCCGCAACAGGCATTCGCGCTGGTGGGCCGACTGCTGTTTCCGACAGCCGCCACGCCGGGGCCAATGACCAGTGAGACCGGTGTTTCAGCGCATGCCCATATCGATCCGACCGCGCATGTCGAAGCCGGCGCCATCATCGAGGCCGGTGTGGTCATCGGACCAGGCGTCTCGATCGGCAGCGGCACCGTCATCGCGCCAAACGCGGTCATTGGACAATCCTGCCAGATCGGCCGTGACGGCTATGTCGGCCCGGGCGCCAGCATCCAGTATGCGCTGATCGGCAATCGGGTCATCATCCATGGCGGCGCCAGGATCGGCCAGGACGGCTTCGGCTTCGTCGGCGGCGCCAAGGGCCCGGAACGCGTTCCCCAGATCGGACGGGTCGTCATCCAGGACGATGTCGAGATCGGCTCCAATTCCACCGTCGATCGCGGCGCCATGTCCGATACGATCATCGGCCAGGGCACCAAGATCGACAATCTCGTGCAGATCGCCCATAACGTCCGCATCGGTCGCAATTGTATCGTGGCGGGACTTTCGGGTATTTCCGGTTCCGTGGTCGTGGGTGACAACGTTACGATGGGCGGCGGTGTCGGGCTTGCCGATCACCTGACCATCGGGTCCGGTGCCAAGCTTGCCGCCAGAAGTGGATTTATGAGCAATGTCCCGGCCGGCGAGATCTGGGGCGGTTATCCGGCACAGCCGATGGCGGAAGCCATGCGGGAGATAGCCATGTTGCGCACGATGGCAAGGGCACGCAAGCAGGGCAAGGACAATGGCTGATATGGTGGCGGCGACGACGCTGGAAGCGGTCGACATAATGGGGCTGATGAAGCTCCTGCCACACCGCTATCCCTTCCTGATGATCGACCGCATCATCGACATCGATGGTGACGATTCCGCCATCGGCATCAAGAACGTCACCATCAACGAGCCGCATTTTCAGGGGCATTTCCCGGAGCAGCCGGTGATGCCGGGCGTGCTGATCGTCGAAGCCATGGCGCAGACGGCAGGCGCCATCTGCATCCGCAGCCTCGGGGCGTCGAAGCCGTCGCTGGTCTATTTCCTGACCATCGACAACGCCAAATTCCGCAAACCGGTCGTTCCCGGCGACCAGTTGAAGATTCACGTCAAAAAAATCAAGAAGCGCGGCAACCTGCTCAAATTCGCCTGTGAAGCCCTGGTCGATGGCACCAAGGCGGCCGAGGCCGAGATTTCAGCCATGATGGTCACCGGCGACTGACGATCGAGTGCTTATGAAAATCAAGACTTCAATCCATCCTTCCTCCGTCGTGGAAGAAGGCGCCCAAATCGGTGAGGGTGTACGCATTGGGCCGTTCTGCCATATCAGCGCCGATGCCGTGATCGGCGATGGCGTCGAACTGGTCAGCCATGTCTCGGTCATGGGTGCGACAACCATCGGCGCCTCGACCAAGGTCTATCCGATGGCGACATTGGGTGCGCCGCCGCAGAACACCAAACACAAGGGCGGCCGCACGACGCTGGTCATTGGCGCGAATTGCACCATCCGCGAAGGCGTCACCATGCATGTCGGCACCGACACCAGCCGCGGCGAAACGACGGTGGGCGACAATGGCAATTTCCTTGCCTACGCCCACATCGCCCATGATTGCGTGGTCGGCAAGAACGCCACCTTCGCCAATGGCGCGACGCTGGGCGGCCACTGCGAGATCGGCGACAACGTCTACATAGGCGGCCTCAGTGCCGTTCATCAATTCGTGCGCGTCGGCGACAACGCCTTTCTTGGCGGGTGCTCGGCTTTCGTTGGTGACGTCATTCCCTATGCCATTGCCGTCGGCAACCGCGCCAGCTTGCGCGGTTTGAACATCATCGGCCTCAAGCGCGCCGGTCTGCCGCGTTCCGAAATCTATCTGTTGCGCAAAGCCTATAGGACGATCTTCGACCGCTCCCGCACCGTTGGCGAGAACATCGAATTCGCCAAGGCCGAGTTTGCCTCTTCGCCGACCGCCATGAAGATCATCGACTTCATCAGCAGTCGCGGCAAGCGGCACTATGCGGTGCCGTCGCTCAAGGGTGGCGATGGCGACGATACCGACGATGAAGACTGAGACGGCTTCTGCCGGTCTTGATCTCCCGCCAGATGCCAGGGTCGGCATCATCGCCGGCGGCGGCAGTCTTCCGGTCGAAGTCGCGGCCGGCTCGGCCGGGCAGGGTTATCCGCCCTTCATCGTCCTCATGGAAGGCGAAGCCGACCGTCTGACGGAATTGTGCCAGTACGAACATGAGACGCTTGCCCTGGAGGCGATCGGCTCGCTTGTTCCTTTGCTCAAACGCCACCGGATTACCCATCTGGTGCTTGCTGGCGAGATCAAGCGCCGGCCAAGGCTGACGCATCTGCGCCCAAGCCTCAGCCTGCTGGCGGTGATACCGATTGTCGTCATGGCGCTGGCGCGTGGCGACGATGGCCTGTTGAAGGTGGTGGCGCGCGGTCTCGAGGCCCGAGGGATAAAGATCATGGGCGCCCACGAAATCGTGCCGAACCTGGTCGCCGCCGAAGGGGTCTTGACCAAAGCGGTGCCACAGAAATCGGATTGGCGCGACATCGAGGCAGGCTTTGCCGCAGCGAAGGCCATCGGGGCGCTCGATATCGGCCAGGCGGCGATCGCGGTCGGCGGCCGGGCCATTGCGCTCGAGGGCATCGAGGGTACGGCCGGATTGCTCGACCGCGCCAAACTGCTGCGTGGCCATGGCCGCATCGCCGGCAAGACCCGCGGTGTCCTGGTCAAATGCGCCAAGCCCGGTCAGGAGCTGCGCGCGGATCTTCCTTCGATGGGACCGCAGACGGTCGAAGCAGCCCACGCGGCCGGGCTTGCCGGCATTGCCGTCGAGGCGGGGCGCTCACTGATCCTCGAAGGCCCCGCAACCCTCTCACGGGCCAATGAACTTGGTCTGTTCATCGTCGGCCTGGCCGCGGCGGAGCCTGCATATGGCTGACAGGGTGTTGAAGATCGCGATCGTCGCCGGCGAGGAATCGGGTGATCTGCTGGGCGCCGACATTGTGCGTTCGCTCCGCCAGATCACCGGCCGCGAGGTGCGGCTCGTCGGCCTCGGCGGTCGCCATCTCGGGGAATTGGGCCTGGTGTCGCCCTTTGATGCCGGCGAGATCGCGCTGATGGGTTTCAGTGCAGTCCTGCGCGATCTGCCGCGCCTCATCAGGCGGATCGGCCAGCTGGCCAAAACCATCGCCGAGGAAAAGCCGGATTGCCTGGTCACCATCGACAGTCCGGACTTTTCCTTGCGCGTTGCCAGGAAGGTGCGGGCGGCCAATCCGTCGATACCGATCATCCACTATGTCTGCCCGAGCGTCTGGGCCTGGCGGCCGGGCAGGGCGGTGGCGATGAAGCCCTATGTCGACCATATCCTCTGCATCCTGCCGTTCGAGGTGAAGGAGCTCGATAGGCTGGGCGGCCCGCCCGGCACTTATGTCGGGCATCGCCTGACGCATGATGTGGGCGTGCTTGCCGCCCAGAAGGCGCAGGCCTTGCCGCGCGATCTTGCCCAGGACCGGATCAAGACATTGCTCGTCCTGCCAGGCTCGCGGCGCGGCGAGGTGCGGCGGTTGATCGAACCGTTCGGCGAAACCGTATCGATGCTGCGCGCGCGCGGACATCGTCTGCGGCTGCAGCTGCCGACGGTTCCGCATGTCGCCGATCTCGTCAAATCCTCGGTCAACCGTTGGGACGAAAAACCCGAAATCATCGTTGATCCGCAACGCAAATGGCAGGCTTTCGGCAAGGCCGATGCCGCGCTGATCGCATCGGGGACCGTGTCGCTGGAACTGGCTTTGGCTGGTGTGCCGATGGTGTCGTCCTACAGGCTCGATCCGATCGCCCGTGCCGTTGCGCCGTATCTTGTTTCGGTTTGGTCGGCGCTGCTGCCCAATCTCATCTCCGATCGCGCCCTTATCCCGGAGTTCTACAACGAGTACGTCAAGGCGAACAATCTGGCTCGCCAACTGGAAGCGTTGTTCGCCGACAGCGGCATGCGCGCCTGGCAGAAAGACGGCTTTGCCGAGATCGCCAGGCGCATGGCGACGGACAAGCCGTCGGGCGAGATCGCGGCGGGCGTGGTGCTGCGCCATATAAAAAAGGCGCCCTGAGAGGCGCCTTTTTTATGATCAAGACAGCTTCGGTCAGCGCTTGGCGATCGGCACGTAGTCGCGCTCCGGCGCACCCGTGTAGAGCTGGCGCGGGCGGCCAATCTTCTGGCGCGGGTCCTCGATCATCTCTTTCCACTGCGCGATCCAGCCGACGGTGCGGGCGACCGCGAACAGAACGGTGAACATGGTGGTGGGGAAGCCCAGCGCCTTCAGCGTGATGCCGGAATAGAAGTCGACATTCGGATACAGCTTCTTCTCGATGAAATAGGGATCGGTCAGCGCGATCTTTTCCAGTTCCATGGCGATGTCGAGCAGCGGATCGTCCTTGATGCCGAGTTCGCCCAGAACCTCGTGCGCCGTCTTCTGCATGATTTTCGCACGAGGATCGTAGTTCTTGTAGACGCGGTGGCCAAAGCCCATCAGCCGGAACGGGTCGTTCTTGTCCTTGGCGCGGGCGATGAACTCCGGGATGTGATCGACATGGCCGATCTCGCCCAGCATGTTGAGCGCCGCTTCATTGGCACCGCCATGGGCCGGGCCCCACAAGCAAGCGATGCCGGCGGCGATGCAGGCGAACGGGTTGGCGCCCGACGAGCCGGCGAGGCGAACCGTCGAGGTCGAGGCGTTCTGCTCGTGATCTGCGTGCAGGATGAAGATGCGCTCCATGGCGCGCGCCAGCACCGGGTTGATCTTGTACTCTTCGCACGGCACGGCAAAGCACATATGCAGGAAGTTTGCCGCGAAGCCGAGATCGTTCTTTGGGTAAATGAAGGGCTGGCCGATGTGGTACTTGTAGGCCATGGCCGCGATCGTCGGCATCTTGGCGATCAGACGCATCGAGGCGACCATGCGCTGGTAGGGGTCCGAGATGTCGGTGGAGTCGTGATAGAAGGCCGACAGCGCGCCCACCACGCCGCACATCACCGCCATCGGGTGCGCGTCGCGGCGGAAACCGGTGAAGAAGCGCGACATCTGCTCGTGCACCATGGTGTGGCGCGTCACGCGGTAATCGAAATCGTCCTTCTGCGCCTTGGTCGGCAATTCGCCGTAGAGCAGGAGGTAGCAGACTTCGAGGAAGTCGCCGTGTTCGGCCAACTGGTCGATCGGATAGCCGCGGTGGAGGAGAATACCGGCGTCGCCGTCGATGAAGGTGATTTCGGACTCGCAGCTTGCCGTCGAAGTGAAGCCGGGGTCGTAGGTGAAGGCGCCGGTCGTGCTGTAGAGCGAGGCGATGTCGATGACGTCGGGTCCGACGGAGCCGCTTCGCACCTTGAATTCATGGGTCTTGCCAGCGAATTGAAGCGTTGCCGTAGCCTCTTGGTTCGCGCCGCCCACATCCAGTTTTTTCGCAGCTTCGGTCATTGCAAACTCCTTGTTGTTTCCTCATGCCGGCAAAGGCAAATTCTGCAAAGCGACACGTCGAAATCACCGCAATGCGCGTATTCGCCACCGCATTATAGGAGGTGCGTGCCAGATTGGGCCAAGGCCTAATGTTGCACTGCGAAACGCGCCTTTCAATGCCAATCTTCTTGGGCCAGTTTGCTCCTAATCGATTTGATCCGCTATGCGCGCCAGGCTTTCCTCGCGCCCAAGCACGGCAAGCACGTCGAACACGCCGGGCGAGGTGCTTTTGCCGGTCAGCGCGGCCCGCAACGGTTGGGCCACGGCGCCAAGCTTGTGGCCACCGGCCAGCGCATAGTCGCGGACCGCGGCTTCCGCCGCGGCCGCCGTCCAGTCGCCGGAAAGCGCGTTCAAAGCTTCGTGAGCGCCGCGCAGGATCTTGCGGGCACCGTCATTGAGCAGGAGGGCCGCCTTCTCGTCGACCGGCAGCGGGCGCGTGGCGAACAGGAAGGCGGCGCCATCGACGAGCTCGACCAGCGTCTTGGCGCGCTCCTTCAGACCCGGAAGGGCCGCCAGCAACTGCGCCTTGTTGTGTTCGTTGAGGCGCGCGGCCATCGCCGGGCCGCCCTCGAGATAGGGCAAAGTGGCGATGAAGATGTCCAACAGCTGCGCGTCGGCCATGCGGCGCATATGTGCGCCGTTGATCGCCTCCAGCTTGGCGAAGTCGAAGCGGGCAGCGCCCTTGTTGACGTCGCCGATATCGAACCAGGAGATCATGTCCTTGATCGACATGATCTCGTCATCGCCGTGGCTCCAGCCCAGGCGCGCGAGATAGTTGAGCAATGCCTCCGGCAGGTAGCCCATGGCTCGATAGGCTTCGACGCCGAGCGCGCCGTGGCGCTTCGACAGCTTGGCGCCGTCTGCGCCATGGATCAGCGGGATGTGCGACATGGACGGCACGTCCCAGCCCATGGCGTTGTAGATCACGGTCTGGCGGGCGGCATTGGTCAGGTGGTCGTCGCCGCGGATGATATGCGTGACACCCATGTCGTGGTCGTCGACGACGACGGCATGCATGTAGGTCGGGTTGCCGTCCGAACGCAGGATGATGAAGTCGTCGAGATCCTTGTTGGGGAAGCGCACTTCGCCCTGCACACGATCGTGGACGATCGTCTCGCCCTCAGTCGGCGCCTTGATGCGGATGGCGCCCTTGACGCCTGCAGGCGCCTCTGAGGGGGTGCGGTCGCGCCACTGGCCGTTGTAGCGCGGCGGCAGGCCCTTGGCCCGTGCTGCCTCGCGCATCGCCTCCAGCTCGGCCGGCGTTTCGTAGCTGTAATAGGCCTTGCCCATGCGAACGAGTTCTTCCGCGACCTCGCGGTGGCGTGGCGCGCGCTCAAATTGCGAGACCGCGTCGCCGTCCCAGCCAAGACCAAGCCAGGAGAGGCCGTCGAGGATGGCGGCCGTGGCGGCGGCGGTCGAACGCTCGCGGTCGGTGTCCTCGATGCGCAGCAGCATGGTGCCGCCGGTGTGCTTGGCATAGAGCCAGTTGAACAGCGCCGTGCGCGCGCCGCCGATATGCAGATAGCCGGTGGGCGAGGGGGCAAAACGGGTGACGACCTTGTCGGACATGAAACTCTCGGAAACCATCTGAAGCGGGGTGCGGCTGCGCGGACTTTCGCGCGTCGCGCGTTCATGTAGCATAGGGCGTCAGGGGTGCAAGGGGCAGACCCGATGGCTGGACGAGGCCGGGGCTCGGAACAGGGCGAGGACGCTGGTGTTGGCGTCAGCGAACGGTCCCTGTTTGCGATTGCGCCGCCAGTCTCTCTGCCGCCATCGCCTCTGGTGCCGGGCTCCGGCAGCCAGCCGCAGCAGGCGGATATCCCGACGAAACTTCCGTCGCCTGCCTCGGGCCGGATTGTGCGCGTGCGGCGGCAACTCGGCCGGGTTTCCTGGCCCCGCCTGCGCTACAATGCGGCGACCGCGGCGGAGCTCGAGCTTGACCGGGGCATCGCCTTCCTGCTGGTTCCGGTTTGTCTGGCCGCTGGAGCGATCGGCTACTATTCGCTCGCGGTCGAGCCTGATTTTGCAAAGCCTGTCGCGGTCGTCGTGCTGATGGTGGTCTGTGCACTTGTTTCGCGCTCCTGGCAGAAAACCCATCTGGGCTTCATGGCGGCATTGTTGTGTGCGCTGGGCCTGCTTGCCGCCAAGGTCGAGACATGGCGGGCGGGCACCCAGATGCTGGGTTCGGAAATCTCGACGCAAGTGACCGGCCGCGTCGTCTCGCTCGACCGGATGGAGACCGGCCGCATCCGGCTGACCATCGACGTGACGTCGACCGCGCGGCCGAAACTGCGCTATGCGCCGGAAAGGGTCCGGCTTTCGGCGCGAGACATCCCGGCGGACATGACCGCCGGCTCCCTGGTCACCGGCTACGCCAAACTGTTGCCGCCAACCGGTCCGGTGCGGCCGGACAGCTACGATTTCTCCTTCGACAGCTATTTCGCCGGCATTGGCGGCAGCGGCTTCTTTCTCGGCAATCCAAAGCTTGTTTCCGCCACCGACGACGAGGTGCCGCTCACGGCCCGCCTTTTCTCAGGGATAGAAAATGCCCGTGAAGCCATTGCCGACCACATCCGGGCCACGGTCGGCGGTGCTGAAGGCGAGATCGCGGCGGCGCTGATCGTCGGCGTGCGGGCCGGCATTCCCGATGAAATCAACGAGGCGATGCGGCGCACCGGCATCTACCACATCATCTCCATTTCCGGACTGCATATGGCGCTGGTCGCCGGCACCATCATGGGTTTGCTGCGCGGCGCCTTCGCGCTGTTTCCGGATTTTTCGGCGCGTCGGCCGGTGAAGAAATACGCGGCCGCCGCGGCCCTTTTCTCGATCGCCGCCTATCTCGTCATTTCCGGCGTCGTCGTCGCCGCCGAGCGCAGCTTCATCATGCTGGCGGTGATGCTGATTGCCGTCCTGTTCGATCGCGCGGCGCTGACCATGCGCAATCTGGCGACCTCAGCGATCGCGGTCATCGTGGTCTCGCCACATGAGGTCGTCGGCCCGAGCTTCCAGATGTCCTTCGCCGCGACCGCGGCGCTGGTCGGTGCCTATGCCGGCTGGGCGGATCACCATGCGGGAAAGGCAAGACCGCCACCGCCAAAGCGATCCCTGCCGGGTTTTCTCACGCGAAAATTCCTGCTGGCGACGGGCGGGTTGGCAATGACCTCCATCATTGCCGGCTGCGCCACGGCGCTGTTTGCCATCTGGCATTTCCAGCGTGTGTCGCCGCTCAGCCTGTTCGCCAATCTGGCCGTCATGCCGATCGTGTCAGTCGTGATGTTCCTGGCCGTTGCAAGCGCGTTACTGATGCCATTCGGATTGGATGCGCCGACCCTTTACCTGATGGGCAAGGGCCTGACCGCGATGATCGCCATATCGGCGTGGATATCGGAACGCTCACCGGTCGATGCGGTCGGGCTGATTTCGCTGCAATCCGTGCTGCTGGTGACCATAGCCCTGGTCATCGCGACGATGGCGACGACATGGCTACGGCTCGCGGCAGTGCCATTCGCGCTTGCCGGCTTGTTGACGGTGTCGGATACGCGCACCCCGGATGTGCTGATCTCGGAAGATGCGCGGCTGGTCGCGCTGCCGATCGGCGGTGGCGAACTCGCGGTCAGCCGGGCTCGCCCGAACGAGTTCACCGTCGACAATTGGAAACGCGCGCTGGTGTCCGAAACCATCGTCGTGCCGGAGATGTTCGACAAGGCGGATGGGCAATTCGACATTGCCGATGCCGTCAATCTGCCGCCGGGAGCACCGTTCTACTGCACGGATGGCGTCTGTCTTGCCCGGCACCCGTCCGGTGCGATCATCGCGCATGTCGAAGACCGCAAGGACACCTGGAAGGCCTGCGGTTTCGCCGATTTGATCGTCGTCAATGACGCGACGGGCTATGACGCCTGTCACAATCCGCTAGTTCTCGTCGTCACCAAACGCCAACTTGCCCGCAAGGGCAGTGCCGCCGTCTTCTTCGACCGCCAATCGGCGACCGGTCCGCTAACCGTCAGCTTCGCGGTGGACGGGCCGTATCGGCCTTGGCACGAGCAGCGAAAATTTTCGCGTGAGGCGAGGGGGCTGCCGCCCTATCAAAAAGCCGAAAAGCCGGCCGCTCCTGCTCAGTAGCGCCGGATCAGCCCGACCAGCTTGCCTTGCACCTTGACCCTGTCCGGTCCGAAAATGCGCGTCTCGTAGGCCGGGTTGGCGGCTTCAAGGGCGATCGAGGCGCCCTTGCGGCGGAACCGTTTCAGGGTTGCTTCCTCCTCGTCGACCAAAGCCACGACGATCTCGCCCGGGCTCGCCGTGTCGGCGTTGCGGATGATGACCGTGTCGCCGTCGAAGATACCGGCGTCGATCATCGAGTCGCCCTTCACCTCAAGGGCATAATGCTCGCCACCCATGATCATGTCCGGCGGTACCGAGATCGAATGTGTCTGATGCTGGATGGCATCGATCGGCACACCAGCGGCGATGCGACCCATCACCGGGATCGACACGGCGGAAACCGCGTCGTCATCATTGCCGGCCGCGGGCAAGCGCGACGGCGCCGGCTTGATCTGGCGGCCAAGACCACCCTGGCCGAGGCTGCCCTGGATGACGCTTGGCGAGAATTTCTTTGCCGCGTTAAGGCCGGGCGCGATTGAATCCGGCAGCCGCAGCACTTCCAGCGCCCGCGCCCGGTTGGGCAGCCGGCGAATGAAGCCGCGTTCCTCAAGTGCCGTGATCAGGCGATGAATGCCTGACTTGGAGGCGAGATCAAGCGCTTCCTTCATCTCGTCGAAAGACGGCGGAATGCCGCTTTCCTTGAGCCGTTCATGAATGAACATCAACAGTTCATGTTGCTTGCGTGTCAGCATGGCGGCCCCCAAGGCATTGGACGAAGGGTGTGAACCAGAATCGAAAAACAAACCCAGAACAAACACTATCTGTTCCAGTTGTGTTCTGCAACTGTTTAAAGTTTAATGAATTTGTTAAGGCGTCCGAAATTATTTGGCCCCGGCAGCGGGCAGCGATTGACCGCTTCCGCTGCGGGCGGCGCATTGAAATCATTTTGGTTAATGGCCTGTGGCCTACCCCTGGATGCGGTTTGGCATCAGGCCCTTAAGAGGCGTTCACGGGGTGGATTTGTACGGTGTATCGATCCATTTCCAGTGGAACGAAACGAAATCAAAACGCCAACGATCGCGGGTTCAGGGCCGGCACGGCCGCGTGGATCTGGACGCCGCGGCCGCGTCATCCGGAAACCGCTTTCAGACTGCCGGCGCGCGCGGTGTAGGGATTGGCGCAATTGTCTTCGCTGTGCACATAGACGTGCAGCGTGTAGCCGATATGCGCCGTCATCAGCGCCTTTGCCCGCTCGACGTCGCGATCGAGCGCCGCTTCCATGATCTCGGTGTGATGCTCGATGGCGATCGCCTCGCGCAAAGCGTCCATTGCCTCGCCATAGCCGTCCTTGAGGCCGGCCGCCGCTCGTAATGTGGGCGCCAGGCCGAGAAAACGGTGATGCCGCCGCAGCTGATCGGCGATCGTCGAGCGGAAGCGCAACAGCCAGTTCGACGTCGCCGCGCTCAGCAACGCCGCATGGAAGGCCTCGTGGCTCTCGTCCCATTTGTCGACGGCCGCATCGGAAGGGTCTTCGACCGCGGTCTTGCAGCGGGAGAGCCGGTAATGAGCGGTGACGACCGCGTCCTCCCATTCCCTGCCGCCGTTCGCGATCGATTCCAGGAACAGCGGCATTTCGACAACCATCCTTGCGCGCGCCAGGTCCTCGAGCTCGGCGCGCGACACGGGAGCGACGGCAAAGCCGCGATTGCTGATGGCGGTGACCAGGCGTTCGGCTTCAAGTCGGGACAAGGCTTCACGCAGCGGCGTCCAGCCGACGCCGTATGTGCCGCGCAGCGCGCTCAGCTTGAGCGGCGCGCCCGGCATGAGGCGGGTGGTCAGGATATCGCGCCGCAGCAGCTGATAGGCCGCCTCGGTCTTCGTGGAATTGTTCTGATCCTGCATCGCCATCCGTCCATCATCGGGCTCTGGAAAATTATATATGATGGGGAGATATGGCAAGAATTATATATAATGTTTGACACGTGGCGAGGGACTGACCATGATCGTCGCAGTTGCCGTCCTGTGAACGGCGCTGATCAAATCTGGGAGGAAATGATGTTGAAGTCGAAATCCGCTTGGCTGTCGGGATTGGCCCTGGCAGGTGCATTGATGGTCAGCGTCGGCAGCGCCGCGGCCGATCAGATACGCATCGGCATCGCCAATTTCGGCGAGCATCCGCAGCTCAACGCCGCCATAGCGGGCTTCAAGAAGGCTTTGACGGACAAAGGCTTTGTCGAGGGCAAGGACGTCGTCTACACCGAAAGCCACACCAATTTCGATGCATCTCTGGTGCCGCAGATGATCGCCAAGCTGCAGGCGGAGCAGCCCAAGCTGATCTATACCATCACCACGCCGGTCTCGCAGATCGCCAAGAAGGCGCTCGCCGGTTCCGGGATTCCGATCGTCTTTGCCGCGGTCACCGATCCGGTGGCGGCCAAGCTGGTGCCGTCGTGGGACGCCGGAGACGAAGGCATGACCGGCGCCAGCGATCTGCAGGATGTCGCCGCGGTGATGGCCTTCACCAAGAAACTGCTGCCGAACGCCAAGCGTTTTGGCGTGCCCTACAATCCGGGCGAGGCCAATGACGTTGCCCTGATCGAAAAGATCAAGGCGGCGGCACCCGCCGCCGGCTTTGAGGTCGTCGAAGTCGGCGTCGACAACGTCAATGACATCCAGCAGCGCATCGCTTCGCTCGCCGGCAAGGTCGACGTGATCTACGGTCCGGCCTCGAACCTGATCCAGCCGGCGATCGCCGCTGTCTCCGCCGCCGCCCGCCAGGCCGGTATCCCGGTCGTCAACTCCGATGACAGCGCGGTCCGCAACGACACCGTGCCGGCGAGCTTCGCGGTCAATTACACGCAGGTCGGCATGAACGCCGGCAACATCGCCGCCGAAATCCTCAAGGGCAAGGATCCCAAGACGATCGCGCCGTCGCGCCCGGCCTACAAGGATCACATGGCAACGATTTCCCGCAAGGCGATGGCCGCCTTCGGCATCGAGATACCGGCTTCGATGGCCGATTGCGGCTGCATCGTCGACTGATATCGGGCTGCACAGGGCGACGGCGTCGGCGCCGTCGCCCTTCAGGCCATGGAGGAACGATGCTCGATATCCGATCCGCGCGCAAAGTATTCTACAAGGGGCAGGCCGACGAGAAGGTCGCGCTGGACGGTCTCAGCCTGTCATTGGCCACTGGCGAGTTCGGCATCGTCATCGGCTCCAACGGTGCCGGCAAGAGCAGCATGCTCAATGCCATTTCCGGAGCCCTTGTCCTGGATACCGGCAAGATCCTGATCAACGGCGCCGATGTGACAGCCATGCCGGTGTACAAGCGCGCCACACGATTGGCGCGCGTCTTCCAGGATCCGATGCGTGGCACCGCCGCCAGCATGACCGTGGCGGAGAACATGCTGCTGGCCGATCTGCGCAGCCAAAAACGCACGCTGCGACAAGGGCTGAACGCCACGCGGCTCGCGTCCTACAAGGAGCGCCTGTCGATATTGGGTCTCGGCCTCGAAAATCGTCTCGACACCCGTGTCGACCTGCTCTCGGGCGGGCAGCGGCAGTCGCTGTCGCTGATCATGGCCGTCGGCGGATCGCCGGACCTGCTGCTGCTCGACGAGCATACCGCGGCACTTGACCCGCGCACGGCCGAGATCGTCATGCAGGCGACAGTGCGCGCCGTCAATGCGCTGAAGCTGACCACGCTGATGGTGACCCACAACATGCAGCACGCCGTCGACTATGGCAGCCGGGTGATCATGCTCGACGCAGGCCGGGTCCTGCTGGAAGTCACCGGCGAGGAGAAGGCCAGGGTCACGGTTATCGATCTGATCGGCCACTTTTCCATCAAGACCGACCGAATGTTGCTGGCGAGCTGATCATCATGGGCTTTATTCAGGACGTTCTCTCCAGCTTTGTCGCGATCATGCCGGTGACCCTGGCGCAAAGCCTGATCCTGGCCTTTGTCGTGCTCGGCATCATGATCCCGTTCCGAATGCTGAATTTTCCCGATCTCACCAGCGAAGGCGCCTTTCCGCTGGGCGGCTGCGCCTGCGGCGTGCTGCTGGCTGCCGGGGTATCGCCGCTGACCTGCATCGTCGTCGCGTTTGGGGCGGGCTTCGCGGCGGGTTGCTGCACCGCCTTCATCCATCTGCGCTTTCGCATCCACACGCTGCTGGCGGGCATCCTGATGATGACGATGCTTTACAGCATCAACCTGCGCATCATGGGCAAATCCAACCTCTCGGTTTTCGGCTCGCCCACCGTGTTCGACTGGGTGCCGTTCGCACGGCCGGGTTTTCCGGCCAGCAAGATCGTCGTCGCCGGCCTTCTCGCGCTCGTCGTCTTCGCGGCGCTCTACATGTTCTTTCGGACCGAGAAGGGGACTGCCGTGCGCGCCGTCGGCGCCAATCCCGACATGGCCGAGGCTCAGGGCATCAATGTCTGGGCGGCGACCATCGGTGGTGTCGGGCTGGCAAGCGCGTTTTCGGCCTCGAGCGGTGCGCTGATGGTGCAGTCGCAGGGATTTGCCGACGTCAATATGGGGCTGGGCATCCTTATCAACGGCCTGGCCGCGCTGATGATCGGCGAGGCGGTCGTTGGCAAGCAGACGGTCTGGCGCCAGCTGCTGGCGCCCTTTGCCGGCGCGATCATCTACTACCAGCTGGTGTCGTTCTGCCTCGCCGCCGGCATGCCGCCCCCCGACCTGAAGCTTGCCACGGGCCTGTTCGTGCTCGCCATGCTTGCTTTGCCGAGCCTCAAGCGCAGCCGGGGACCCACGCCGGCTCGCGAAGCCATCCGCGAATAATCAGGACGTAAACAACCAGGGAATGTCACAAATCATGCGTGCACCGCTCGATCTCGCAGCAGTCGAAGCCTTGGATGCGGCGGATCCGCTGCGTGCCATGCGCGACCGCTTCATTTTGCCGGAAGGCGTGATCTATCTCGACGGCAATTCGCTGGGTGCCGCGGCGCCTGCTGTCTTCAACGAGCTGCAAAAGGCGGCGACGCAGGAATGGGCGCAGGACCTCATCCGCGCCTGGAACACCGCCAGCTGGTTCGACATGCCGGTCGCGCTCGGCGACCAGCTCGGGCGTCTGATCGGCGCCGTTTCCGGCCAGACGGTGGTCTGCGACACGACCTCGATCAACATCTACAAGGTGTTGCATGCGGCACTCGGCATGCGGCCGAACCGCTCGGTCATCGTCGCCGAGGGCGACAGTTTCCCGACCGACCTCTACATGGCTGAAGGCGTGGCCTCGACCCGGCCGGGCACCGTGCTGCGGCTCGAGGGCGTCGATGCGCCCACCATTGAGGAACTGATCGACGAGCGCGTCGCCGTCATCCTGGTGAACCACGTCAACTACAAAACCGGACAATTGCGCGACATGGCCGCGCTGACGTGCAAGGCCCATCAGGTCGGTGCGCTGATCGTCTGGGATCTCTGCCATACGGCCGGCGCACTGCCGGTCGAGCTCGATGCGGCGAATGCCGATTTCGCCATCGGCTGCACCTACAAATATCTCAATGGCGGTCCGGGTGCGCCAGCCTTCATCTATGCCGCGAAACGCCATCACGAAGATGTCCATCAGCCACTGAGCGGCTGGTGGGGCCATGCGCGGCCTTTCGCTTTTGAACAAAGCTACACGGCCGGCAGCGGTATCCGCCGGTTCCTGTGCGGCACGCAGCCGGTGCTGTCGATGCGGGCGCTGAAAGGGGCGCTGGATATCTGGGACGATGTCGACATGGCGGCGGTGCGCAAGAAAAGCATTGGGCTCACCGACCTGTTCATCCAGCTGGTCGAAGCCAGATGCGGCGCCTACGGCCTCGAACTCGAAGGTCCGCGCGACGGCAATGCGCGCGGCAGCCAGGTCTCGTTCCTCCACCCGCATGGCTACCAGGTGATGCGCGCCTTGATCGAGCGCGGCGTGATCGGTGATTTCCGCGCGCCCTCGACCATCCGCTTCGGCTTTACGCCGCTCTATGTCGGCTACAAGGACGTCTGGCAAGCGGTCGAGGTGCTGGAGGACATTTTGCGTACCGGCGCCTGGCAGGAAGCGCGTTTTGCCGTGAAGACGGCGGTGACCTGAGACCTCAGAGCCGCGTGCGGACCGTCCACAGTTCGGGAAACAGCACGACCTCGAGCATCTTCTTCAGATAGGATGCGCCTGAGGTGCCGCCGGTGCCGCGCTTCAGGCCAATGATGCGCTCGACCGTCGTGACGTGATTGAAACGCCAGCGGCGGAAATAGTCTTCGAAATCCACCAGCTTCTCGGCCAGCTCATAGAACATCCAGTAGCGCTGCGGATCGCGGTAGACGGTCTGCCAGGCGACCAGGACTTCTTCGTTCTCGGTGCGCGTCTCGCGCCAGTCCGTGCGCCTGGCGTCGGCGCCGATGTCGAACCCGTTGCGCGCCAGAAGCAGCAACGCTTCATCATAGAGCGACGGCTCGGCCAGGATTGCCTCCAGCTTGCCGCTGAGGTCCGGCCGGTGTTTGTGGGGTCCGAGCATTGCCAGGTTGCGGTTGCCGGCCATGAACTCGATGGCGCGGTACTGCCAGGACTGGAAGCCAGAGGACTGGCCGAGCGCGTCGCGGAACTCGGTGTATTCGCTTGGAGTCATCGTGCGCAGCACGTCCCAGGCATTGTTGAGCTGCTCGAAAATCCGGGCGACGCGCGACAGCATCTTGAAGCTCGGCTCGAGCCGGTCAGCGCGAATGGAGCGGATGGCGGCGCCGATCTCATGCAGAGCGAGTTTCATCCAGAGCTCCGAGGTCTGGTGCTGGATGATGAACAGCATCTCGTCATGCGCCGACGACAGCGGCGTCTGTGCCTCCAGCACTTTTTCCAGGTGCAGATAGTCGCTGTAGGACATGCGCTCGTTGAACGACATCTGTGCGCCTTCGGACGCCGGATCGTAGGGCTCGCTCAATTGATTTTCTCCGTGCGCAGCCGGAAGCGCTGGATCTTGCCGGTCTGGGTCTTGGGCAGGGCGGCGATGAATTTGATCGAGCGCGGATATTTGTAGGGCGCGATCATTGCCTTGACGTGGTCCTGCAGGCGCTTGACGGTCAACGCATCGGGCGCCACGCCTTGCACCAGCACGACATGCGCCTCGACGATCTGGCCGCGTTCGCCATCCTCTGCGCCGATGACCGCGCATTCGGCGACATCGGGATGCGACAGCAGTGCCGCCTCGACCTCAGGCCCGGCAATGTTGTAGCCGGCGCTGACGATCATATCGTCGGAACGCGCGGCGAAATGGAAGAAACCGTCCTCGTCCTGGGTGAAAGTGTCGCCGGTCAGGTTCCAGCCGTCGCGCACATACTCCTTCTGCCTGTCGTCGGCCATGTAGCGGCAGCCGGTCGGGCCGCGCACCGCCAGCCGCCCGGTCTCGCCGCGCGGCACCTCGCGCATCGCGTCGTCGACGATGCGCGCTTCGTAGCCGCCCACAGGCTTGCCGGTCGACGCTGGCTTCCTGTCGTCAAAGCGGTTGGAGATGAAGATGTGCAGCATTTCGGTGGCGCCGATGCCGTCGAGGATCGGCTTGCCGGTCTTCTCGGTCCATTCCTCGAAAACCGGAGCCGGCAATGTCTCGCCGGCCGAAACGGCGACGCGCAGCGATGACAGGTCAGCGCCTTCATCCATGGCCTTCAGCATGGCGCGATAGGCGGTCGGCGCGGTGAAGGAGATGGTCGCTTTGTAGGTCTCGATGATGTGGATCATGTTGGGCGGCGTTGCTTGTTCCAGCAATGTTGCCGCTGCACCGAAGCGCAGGGGGAAGATGGCGAGGCCGCCAAGGCCGAAGGTGAAGGCGAGCGGCGGCGAGCCGACGAAGATGTCGTCCGGCGTGACCTGGAGGATTTCCCGGGCATAGGCATCGGCGATGATCAGGAGATCGCGGTGGAAGTGCATGGTCGCCTTCGGCACGCCCGTCGTGCCCGAGGTGAAGCCGAGCAAGGCGACGTCGTCGCGGCCGGTGTTGACGGCGGTGAAGGTGACCGGCTTGTCGAGCGCGGCGCGATCAAGCTCGGCATCATGGTTGGCGGTGCCGTCGAAGCCGATGACCTGCTTCAGGAAGGTGCTGTCCTTGGCGCAGGCGGTCATCTCGTCCATCAGCCTGGTGTCGCAGAGCGCGATGGTTATTTCCGCCTTGTCGACGATCTTGGTGAGCTCGCCGGTGCGCAGCATCGGCATGGTGTTGACGACCACCGCGCCGACTTTGGTGGCGGCAAGCCAGCAGGCGACCATTGCGGGGTTGTTGGCGGAGCGGATCAGCACCCGGTTGCCCGGCTTGACGTCGTAATTCTCGACCAGCGCGTGGGCCAGCCTGTTCGTCCAGTCGGACAGTTCCTTGTAGGTGCGGCGGCGGCCATTGCCGATCAAGGCCGTGTGGTCGCCAAGACCCTTCTCGACCAGCCTGTCGGTCAATTCGACGCCGACGTTGAGATGTTCAGGATAGTCGAAGCCATCGAGCAGGAAATCCGGCCATTGATCCGGCGGCGGCAGATGATCGCGCGTGAACGTGTCGATATGCGCTGAAGGCCCAAGCATGCCGCCGCCATCCCATTTGCTGCCTGGCCAGTGCGCGAAGCACCTGTCCGAGGTGGTGGATCTGAAGTTCCCGTCTTTTCGCGAGAGGCTTTGTGCGGCCAGGTACACCTGTTCGGCGACGCCACCGGAAGGGTAGACATCCGCCAGGTTTGGACAGCACAGCGGACCTCCCATTGTCGGCTGTTCTTCGGGTAGGATCGCACCAGTCGAAATTTGTTTCAAGCCTAAAATGTTTTTGTCTTGAAGCATTGACGCATGGCTTGGTGGCGGCCATTGCTAGCGTTAAACGCATGCGTTTTTGGGGGAGGGTACGAATGCTCGAACACCGCATTGCCGATTGGAACAACGCCTACGCCAATGGTGCGAACATCGCCGGCAGCGACCGTTGGCCGGCGGCGTGGGCGGTGCCGGCGCAAGCCTTCCGTGACGCGTTGACGGCAGAGGGCCGGGCACGCATCGACATCGCCTATGGCGAGCGACCGCGCAACCGCTTCGATCTTTTCCTTCCAAAGGCCGCGCCCCAGGGGCTCGTCGTGTTCATCCATGGCGGTTACTGGCTGGAGTCCGACAAGAGCGACTGGTCGCATCTGGCCAAGGGCGCGGTCGACAGCGGCTATGCGGTGGCGATGCCGTCCTACACGCAGTGCCCGGAGATACGCATCGCCGGCATCGTCCGTGAAATCGGTGCAGCGATCGAAAAAGTGGCGGCGATGGTCGACGGACCGTTGATGCTGACCGGACATTCGGCCGGCGGACATCTCGCCAGCCGCATGGTGACCACATCAACGCCTCTGGCCGCGGATGTGGGGAAGCGCATCCGCCATGTCGTTTCGATCTCGGGCCTGCACGACCTGCGCCCGCTGATGCGCACCGCTATGAACGCCGCCTTGGCAATCGACGAGACCGAAGCCCAGGCCGAGAGCCCAGCGCTGCTGCGGCCCTTGGATGGCGCCCGCATCACCTGCTGGGCCGGCGGCGGCGAGCGCTCGGAGTTCCTGCGCCAGAATGCGCTGCTGGCCAATATCTGGACCGGACTTGGCGCCGCCACCAGCTGCGTGGTCGAGCCGGATCGGCATCATTACGACATTGTCGATGGCCTCGCCGATCCGGCGCATGCGCTGACACGAACCTTGATCTCGGAATAGATGAGACAGTTTTTGTTCTGTTATCAGTGCGTTATGGGATAGTTCTTCAGCGCAGCATCAGCACGCTGCAAGAATCTCCAACAGCGGATGCAGGGGCAAATGGCGCCCGCACGATCAGCCCATTGGCGTCGGCCAGCATCCTCAGCATGGACGAATCCTGGATGCTGAACGGCGTCGCCACCAGTTCGCCACCGTCTTCCCTGACCACCGCGCGTACATAGTCCTGGCGCAGATCATTGGCCGGCATTGCGGCGCCCAATCGCGCCGGACGGATGTCCTGGCGATGATCGCGGCCGCCGAGCCTCGCCAGAAGCGGCTTCAGGAACAATTGCGAGCAGACCAGGCTTGCCACCGGGTTGCCGGGCAGGCCGATGCACCTGATATCGCCGAGGCGGCCGAACATCAGCGGCTTGCCAGGGCGCATGGCGATCTTCCAGAAGCCGAGCGTCATGCCTTCGCCGGTCAGCACGTCATGGATCAGGTCGTGGTCGCCGACCGAGGCGCCACCAAGCGTGACGATGACATCCGCACCGGCCGCGACCGCCTTTTTGACCAGCGCTGCGATGGCGTCCTTGCGGTCGGCGGCAATGCCGAGATCGAGCGCGCGGGCGCCGACCGATTGCGCCACCGCAGCGACGCCGTAGGCGTTGGACGAGATGATCTGGTCCGGCCCGAGTTCGCTGCCGGGCGGTAACAACTCGTCGCCGGTGGCGATGATGGCGACCAGCGGCCGTTTGACCACGGTGACCACGGGATGGTTGGCCGACGCCGTAAGAGACAGCGCCGCCGGATCGAGTAAGCGACCTTTCTCCAGCAGGAAGTCGCCTTTGGAAAAGTCGAGGCCGACGCGGCGGATGTTGCGCCACTCGGCCGTCGGTTCGATCACTTCGATATGGCCGCCGCCGAGGTCGCGGACGTTTTCCTGGATGACGATAGTGTCCGCACCCTCGGGCAGCGGCGCGCCGGTGAAGATGCGCACCGCCTGGCGCTCGCCGAGTGAGCCGTCAAAGCCGCGCCCGGCCGGCGCCATGCCGATTACCGTGAGTTTCGACGGCACGGAAGCGACATCGGCGGCGCGCACCGCGTAACCATCCATGGCCGAAGCGTTGAAAGGCGGCTGGGTGCGCAGTGCTGCGAGCGGTTCCGCCAGCACACGATCGACGGCCTCGAACAGAGGGACGCTTTCGCCGGCCAGGGGGGCTGCACCATCCAGCAGGCGCTCAAGCGCCTCCGCCACCGGAACCAGCGCCATCAGGCGCCAACCTTATAGTCGCCGGATTTGCCGCCGGTCTTTTCGACCAGGCGGATGCCGGAGATGAGCATGGCGCGGTCGACCGCCTTGGCCATGTCGTAAATGGTCAGGCAGGCGACCGATGCTGCGGTCAGCGCCTCCATCTCAACGCCCGTCTTGCCGGTGACACGCGCCAACGCGGTGACTTTCAGGCCGGGCAGCGCATGGTCGGGCTCGATGTCTACTGAAATCTTGGTCAAGAGCAGCGGATGGCAGAGCGGGATCAATTCATGCGTCTTCTTCGCCGCCATGATGCCGGCGATGCGGGCAGTGCCCAGCACATCGCCCTTCTTGGCGTTGCCGGCGAGGATGGTCTTCAGCGTCTCGGGCTGCATCGAGACGAACCCTTCTGCGATCGCCGTGCGCGTCGTCTCTTCCTTGTCGCCGACATCGACCATATTGGCCTCGCCCTGCGCGCCGAGATGGGTGAGGGCTGATGTCATCGTCAGACGACCTCGGCCAGCGCCTTGCCCGTCAGCAGAATGCGGGTCGCCGCGGTGACATCCTCCTGCCGCATCAGGCTCTCGCCGACAAGGAAGGTGCCGATGTCCTTCTTCTGCAGCCTGAGGCAATCGTCATGTGTGAAGATGCCGCTCTCACTGACCAGCAAGCGGTCGGCCGGCACCATCGTTGCCAGCCGCTCGGAGGTTTCGAGGCTGGTCTCGAACGTTCTCAGATTGCGGTTGTTTATGCCGATCAGCCGCGACGACAGCTTTAGCGCTCGTTGCGTCTCGGCTTCGTCATGTACCTCGATCAGCGCATCCATGCCGAGTTCGAATGCGGTCGCTTCCAATGCGCTCGCCAGCGCATCGTCGACGCTGGCCATGATGATCAGGATAGCATCCGCGCCCCAGGCGCGCGCCTCATAGACCTGATAGGGATCGAACAGGAAATCCTTGCGCAGGGCGGGCAGGGCGACGGCTGCCCTTGCCTTGGTGAGGAATTCCGGCGCGCCCTGGAAGGACGGCGCATCGGTCAATACCGAAAGACAGGCGGCGCCGCCTTTCTCATAGGCCTGCGCCAGTGCCGGCGGATCGAAATCGGCACGGATCAGGCCTTTGGAGGGGCTCGCCTTCTTGATTTCGGCGATCAGGGCGAAGCGGCCTGATCTGCGCTTTGCCTCCAGGGCTGCAAGAAAGCCGCGTGGTGCGTCGGCGTCCTTCGCCCGCGCCTTGATCTCGGCCAGCGGCACGTGTGCCTTGGCGGCGGCGATCTCGTCGCGCTTGTAGGCCTCGATCTTGCGCAGAATGTCAGACACGGTTCACCCGTTCGAAATTTCGACCAGCCGGTCGAGCACCTGCAACGCCCGGCCGCTGTCTATGGCTTGCGCTGCGAGCGCGATGCCGTCGCCGAGCGTCGTCGCCTTGCCCGCGATCACCAGCCCGGCGCCGGCATTCATCAGCACGGTGTCGCGATAGGCGCCGGCAGCGCCGTCCAGCATGTCGCGCAAGGCGTTGGCGTTGTAGGCGGCGTCGCCGCCGCGCAGCTCGTCCTTGGTGTGGCGCTTCAGTCCGACCTCTTCCGGGGTCAGCGTGAAGCTGCGGATCTCACCGCCGATCAGTTCCGCCACCTGGGTCTCGCCGGTGGTGGTGATTTCGTCATAGCCGTCGCCATGGACGACCCAGGCATGCTCGGTGCCCAGCGCCTTCAATGTCTCGGCCACGGGCAAGATCCATTCCGGCAGGAACACACCGACCATCTGCCTGACGACGCCAGCCGGATTGGAGAGGGGCCCGAGCAGGTTGAAGATGGTCCGGGTGCCGAGCTCGACGCGAGTCGGGCCGACATGCTTCATAGCCGGATGGTGCGCCGGCGCGAACATGAAGCCGACGCCGGCTTCGTGGATGCAACGGCCGATCGCGTCCGGCGGAATGTCTATCTTGACCCCAAGCGCGATCAGGACATCGGCCGCGCCGGTCAGCGACGACAGGCCGCGATTGCCGTGCTTGGCGACCGGCACGCCGGCGGCGGCGATGACGAAGGCCGAGCCCGTCGAAATGTTGACGCTGTGGGAATTGTCGCCGCCCGTGCCGACGATATCGATGGCACCCGCGGGCGCCTCAACGCGCAGCATCTTGGCCCGCATCGTGGCGACAGCGCCCGAAATCTCGCTCACTGTCTCACCGCGTACGCGAAGCGCCATCAGGAAACCACCGATCTGCCCAGGGGTCGCGTCGCCCGACATGATTATGTCGAAGGCCTCGCGCGCTTCCTCGAAGGAAAGCGCGGTGCCGGCCGCCACCTTGGCGATATGGGTTTTCAACGCGCTCATCTTGTCGCGGCTTGGGCAACGGCGGCCTGGTCGATGCGGACGTCGTACTGCGTCTGCAACTGCGCCACCAATTGGTCGAGCAGATCGTCCGACATGCCGGAAGTGAAGGATTTCTGCGCGTCTTCCGGCACCGAGCTGGCATCGGCTCCGGCGGGCTCGAACACTTCGGCGACCTTGAACAGGATCTGTCCGTCACCGGTGGGCGAGGGGATCAAACCGGTGCCGCCTTCGCCGACGCCGAACATCACGGCAGCACCCTCCTTGCCGAAATCGGCATCGTCGGCCTCGCGCTTCAGGCCGCGCTTGGTCTGCTTCTCCAGCTTGAGATCACCGGCGATGACATCGAGCGTGGCGCCTGCCTTGAGCCGCTTGTCGAGCTCGCTTGCCTTGGCGGCAAGCCGCTTGGTGGTCTCAGCAGCAGTCCAGTCGGCGACGACTTTCTGGCGGACCTCGTCCAGCGTCCGGTCGCGAGCCGGCGTGATCGAAGCAACCTCATAGAAGATGAAGCCGTTGTCGGCCGTGGTCAGCGCTTCGTTTTCGGTTTTGGGTTCGGCATCAAAGACCGCCTTGATCAGCGCCGGCGATTCCGGCAGGTCCTTGACGATGGAGCCGTCCGGCCTGAGGCCGCTGCGGTCGATGGCGTCGATGGTGACGTCCTTCAGCTTCAGCTTGGCAGCCGCGTCGGCCAGCGAACTGCCGGAGGCGCGGGTGTCTTCGTAATTGTCGTGCACATCCAAAAGGATGCGGCTTGCCTCGCCCAACGCCAGGTCCTTGCGGATCTGGTCGGACACTTCGGCGAGCGGCTTCACCACCTCGGGTTTGATCTCGGTGACGCGCAGCAGCACCGGGCCGAAGGCGCCCTGAACGACCTGGCTGACTTCATTGGCGTTGAGCGCAAAGGCGGCATCGGCAACCGCCTTGTCGGCGATCTTGTCCTTGGCCAACGTGCCAAGCAGCGTGTCGGCCGGGGTCTTGCCTTCGGCTGTCACAAGCTTTTCGAAGGTGGCGCCGGCCTTGAGCGAATCGAGTGCGGCCTTGGCCGCATCCGGTGTCTTGAACACAAGCTGCTCGATCGTGCGCATTTCGGGCGTGGTGTAGCGCGTCTTGTTCTTGTTGTAGTCGTCGCTGACCTGTTGCTCGGTGACGGCGGTCGGATCCATGATGTCCACCGGCTCGAGGCGGACATAGGAGAATTTGCGGTACTCAGGTGCCGCGTAGGTTTTCTTGTTGGCCTCGAAATAGGCCTGAAGCACGCTGTCGCTCGGTGCTTCGATGGGCTCGACGAGCTTCTTCGGCAACAGCAGGTAGTCAACGGTGCGGTCCTCGCCGCGATAGAGCGCGACCGCCTTGAAGAAAGCGTCCGGCGCCTTGAGGCCGTCCGAGACCGCCTCGACGATCTGCTGGCGCACCGCCACCTGGGCGCGGTTCTTCAGGTAATCTTCGGGCCGCATGCCGACCTGGCGCAGCATGTATTCGAATGTTCTCCTGTCGAACTCGCCGCCTGGGCCCTTGAACGCCGGGTCCTCGCGCGTCAGCTCGGCCAGCCGGTCCTTGGACAGGCCGAGCCCAAGCTTGCGAGCCTGTTCGTCGAGAACGGCGCCGGAGACAAGCTGAGCCAGAACCTGGTTGTCGATGCCGAGCGCCTTTGCCTGTTCGTGGGTGAGGCGCTGACCGAACTGCTGCGACATGACGGCGAGCTGGCGATCATAGGCGAGGCGGTATTCGTTGATCGATACCTTGGTGCCGCCCGCTATTATCACCGAATCGTGGCCGGCAAAGCCGCCCATCAGCCGACCGGAGATGCCCCAGGCGGCGAAACTGACCACCAGCAGCGACAGCAATGTCTTCGCGACCCATGTACCCGCCGCGCTTCTCAATATACCAAGCATCGTTACTTCCGATTTATGCGCATTTTCGCGTGCGCCGAGTCTGAAACAAGCGCAATAGCGCCCTTCCGGCCTACTGTCGATTGCTTTGTGGCCTGATTTTGGTAGTGAGGGCCAGAGCTTGATATCGCCCGGAGAAGCAGACCATGACGCCAGGAATTCGCCCGCTTGTCGCCGGCAACTGGAAAATGAACGGCACCAGCGCTTCGCTGAACGAGCTCAGGATGATCGGCAACGGGTTCATGAGCGGGCTCGACGCGGAGACCGAGGCGCTGGTCTGCGTTCCCGCGACGCTGCTTTCCCATGCAGCCGAGATTCTGTCGCGCACGCCGGTCCATGCGGGCGGCGAGGATTGCCACACCAAGGAAAGCGGCGCCTACACCGGCTGTATCTCGGCGGAAATGCTGAAGGACGCCGGCGCGAGCCATGTTATTGTCGGCCATTCCGAATGCCGCGAACAACGCGGCGAGGACGATGCGACGGTCCAGGCCAAGGCCGCCGCCGCATGGCGCGCCGGGCTCGTGGCCATCATTTGCATCGGCGAGACGCAGCAGCAGCGTGAGGCGGGCGCCACGCTCGAGGTGCTGTCGCGCCAGGTCGCAGGTTCGGTGCCGCCGAGTGCCACGCCATCCAACACCGTCATTGCCTATGAGCCGGTGTGGGCGATCGGCACCGGCCTGACGCCGACCGCGGCCGATGTGGCCGAAGCGCATGCGCATATCCGCGAAAGGCTGTCGGAGAAACTTGGTGCCTCTGCCGCCAAGACGCGCATTCTCTACGGTGGCTCGGTCAAGCCGTCCAACGCGGTGGAACTGCTGGGCGTCAGGAATGTCGATGGCGCGCTGGTTGGCGGCGCCAGCCTGAAAGCGGCCGATTTCCTCGGTATCGCCGAGGCCTATCGCAGCATTTCAGGCTGAGATTCACGACGAAAGACGGCGCTCATCCCGTCCAAATTCGTTGCAAAGGGCGCGTTGCTTCCCATATTCCGGCCACGGGCTTGGAAATGCCGTGAAAGCATTGTATTGAGCCGCCTCCAATTCACCGGTCGTGCCCGCGGCCGGGCAAGGCCTTGCCAGGATAAACTATGCAAACCGTACTGATCGTCATCCATCTCATGGTCGTGCTCGCCCTCGTCGGCGTGGTGCTGCTGCAACGCTCCGAAGGCGGCGGCCTTGGCATTGGTGGCGGATCTGGCTTCATGACGGCACGTGGCGCCGCCAACGCGCTGACCCGGGCAACGGCGATCCTGGCGGCGGCTTTCTTCGTCACGTCGCTGACCTTGTCGATCATTGCCCGCTACGGCGAAAAGCCGATCGACATTCTCGATCGCGTCCCCGCGACCGGCAAGGGCGTGCTCAACCAGTTGCCTGGTACGACGACCCCGGCACCGGCCGGCAGCACCGCCCCTACGCCGCCGTCGGGCAATGGCGCAGCGACGACGCCTGCGCCGGCAACTCCGGCCACCGCGCCGGCCTCTGGTGCGACGCCGCCGGCAAACAACGGCACCACCAACACCGCGCCCGCTGCACCGCAGGTCCCGAACCAGTAACGTCCATCTGGTCCAAACCGCGACCTGTGATCGTTTGAACACAGTCGCGGCAAATGCTGCGCGATCACGAAGATTCAACGTGCAGCAGCGCGGTCTCGCGCTTGAGACATCCGCGCTTATTCGACTATAGATTGCGCGCGGCATTTTCGGTGTCCTTGGGGGACGCCGGGCGACGCCGTGGGCAACAAGCATTGAACGATCGGATCTTCGCCATGCAGCTTCGCAGCTTCATTTTCTTGGGACTTTGCGCCGTACTCGGCCTGGGTTCCCCGGCTTTCGCCGGCGTGCCGGCCAATTTGGCCGCCAATCAGTCGGTCGACAAAACCGACGCCATCAACGTCGCAGTCAAGAGCGATGCGGCGCAGTTGAGGCTTCTCAAGAAGAAGAAAAACCCGACACCGGACGATCTCGCCCAGATCAAGAAAATCGAGGCCAAGATCGTTGCCGACAAGGAAGACGCCAAGGCCAAGGCGCTCGAAGCCAGGAAGCTGGCGATGCGCGAAGCGGCCAAGGCCAAGGCCGACGCCGAACGGCAGGCCTTCCTGGCCAAGAGGGAGAAGAGCGCTTCTGCAACGGCCGAAGTGGCTGACGCCAAGCCGGCCAAGAAGACCACCAAGGTCATCGAGCCGATCGAACAGATCACACCAATCCAGTCGGCCGAGCCGCTTCCGGCCGAAGCGATGAATGTCGCGCTGACAGGCAACAATGGCGAGCTTCGCAGTGAGGTCATCGGCCAGAAGCAACCGACCGGCGGCCTTTTCGCCGGCCTGTTCGGCGGCACCTCCGGGTCGTCGATCAGCTATCTGCCCGAGACGCGGGCTCTCGACCAGGCTCTCGCCAAGAAGGACGCCAAGAAGCCGTTCAAGGTGAAGCCGGAATTCGTGCCGCAGGATGTGGAATTCACCGGCTATGAGCCGGGCACCATCGTCATCGACACCAGCGCCCGCCGGCTCTATCTCGTCGAATCGTTTTCGACCGCGCGTCGCTACGCCATCGCGGTCGGTCGTGAAGGCCTGCAGTTCAAGGGCACGGTCGCGGTCGGCGACAAGCAGGAATGGCCGCGCTGGATCCCGACCCTCGACATGCAGAAGCGCGAGCCCAAGCATTACGGCCAGTACAAGGACGGCATGCCCGGCGGTGGCCAGAACCCGCTCGGCGCCCGCGCCATCTATCTCTATGACGGCAAGAAGGACACGCATCTGCGCATCCACGGCACCATCGCGCCGCAGTCGATCGGAACCAGCGCTTCCAATGGCTGCTTCCGCATGATCAACGAGCACGTCATGGATCTCTACAGCCGCGTCAGGGTCGGCACCAAAGTCGTCATCATCTGACGGTTCCATCATCCTGCCGAAAGGGCCGGCTCAGCCGGCCCTTTTGTTTTGCCTCGTTCACGACCAAGCCTGTTCGGTCGTGATCCCTGGACAAACGGAAATCGGTTGTCCGAGAAAACCGGGTTCCACTCTTCGGGATCAAGGTCCGACGCCTTCTTGGGAAAAAACCTTCGCGGTGGTTTTTTCTCTGGCGGAATCAATCCAGCCGCGTTAAGCGATGACTCCCATGGCGCGATATGTATTCATCACAGGCGGCGTGGTTTCCTCACTTGGAAAAGGCATAGCCGCAGCGGCCCTTGGGGCTCTCCTGCAGGCGCGAGGTTATCGCGCACGCATCAAAAAACTCGACCCGTATCTCAATGTCGATCCGGGCACGATGTCGCCGTACCAGCATGGCGAGGTGTTCGTCACCGATGACGGTGCGGAGACCGATCTCGATCTTGGCCATTACGAGCGCTTCACCGGCCGCTCGGCCAATCAGCAAGACAACATCACCACCGGCCGCATTTACAAAAACATCATCGAGCGTGAGCGGCGCGGCGACTATCTCGGCGCGACCGTTCAGGTCATTCCGCATGTCACCGACGAGATCAAGAATTTCGTCCTCAACGGCAATGACGACTACGATTTCGTGCTGTGCGAGATCGGCGGCACGGTCGGCGACATCGAGGCCATGCCGTTCCTCGAGGCGATCCGCCAGCTCGGCAACGATCTGCCGCGCAACAATGCCGTCTACGTGCATCTGACCCTGATGCCCTACATCCCGACGGCGGGTGAACTGAAGACCAAGCCGACCCAGCATTCGGTCAAGGAACTGCGCGGCATCGGCATCGCGCCCGACATCCTGCTGGTCCGTGCGGACCGCGCCATTCCCAAGGAAGAGCGCAGAAAGCTGTCGCTGTTCTGCAATGTCAGGGAAAGCGCCGTCATCCAGGCGCTCGATGTGCCGCACATCTACGACGTGCCGATGGCCTACCACAAGGAAGGGCTCGATTCGGAGGTGCTGGCTGCCTTCGGCATCGATCCGGCGCCTAAGCCGCGCATGGAGCCCTGGCAGAAAGTGTCGGACCGCATCCACAGCCCGGAAGGCGAGGTGACCATCGCCATCGTCGGCAAATACACCGGCCTCAAGGATGCCTACAAATCGCTGATCGAAGCGCTTTCGCATGGCGGCCTGGCCAATCACGTCAAGGTCAAGCTCGACTGGATCGAATCGGAGATCTTCGAGAAGGAGGATCCGACGCCGTGGCTGGAAAAGGTGCATGGCATCCTGGTTCCGGGCGGCTTTGGCGAACGCGGCTCCGAAGGCAAGATCCTGGCGGCGAAATTCGCGCGCGAGCGCAAGGTGCCGTATTTCGGCATCTGCTTCGGCATGCAGATGGCCTGCATCGAGGCGGCGCGGTCGCTGGCTGGCGTCGAGCATGCCTCCTCGACCGAGTTCGGCCCGACCGAGGAGCCCGTTGTCGGCCTAATGACCGAATGGCTGAAGGGCAACATGCTGGAGAAGCGGCGTGAGACCGGCGACCTCGGTGGCACAATGCGTCTCGGTGCCTATCAGGCGGACCTCGCCAAGGGCTCCAAGATCGCCGAGATCTATGGCGATACGCAGATTTCCGAGCGCCACCGCCACCGCTACGAGGTCAATATCGACTACAAGGAGCGGCTGGAGGATTGCGGCCTGGTGTTTGCCGGCATGTCGCCCGATGGCGTGCTGCCGGAGACGGTCGAATATCCCGACCATCCGTGGTTCATCGGCGTGCAGTATCATCCCGAGCTGAAGAGCCGGCCACTCGATCCGCATCCGCTGTTCGCCAGCTTCATCGAAGCGGCTGTGGAGCAGTCTCGCCTGGTGTAGGCAACCGCCGGGCGGGGCCTCTCATGCAGACCTATGTCGCGCTCCTCTACAGCATCATCCTGGGCGAGGGGCGCCGGGTCGTCATGGCGGACCTCAAGGCGATGGCGGAAGGCCTCGGTTTGAAGAATGTGCGCACCTTGGTGGCGACGGGAAATCTGGTCTTCGAAGCGCGAGCGACCGATATCGGCAAGCTGGAACAGCGGCTGGAAACGGCCTTCGAAAAAACCTTCGGCCGTCATGTCGACATCATCGTGCGCACTGCCGAGGAATGGCTGAAACTTGCCGCCGGCAATCCGTTTCCGGCCGATTCAGCTGAAGCAGGCGATCAGGTGGCGGTGCGGGTGATGCGCAAACCCGCGCCCGTGGAGGACGTCGCGGCGCTGCAAGCCTATGCCGCCGAGGACGAGAAGGTATTGCCTTGCGCCGGCGATATCTGGGTCGTCTTTTCGCGCGAGAGGCCAACGTCACGGCTGCTCGCGACAATGAACCACAAACGCCTCGGCATCGGCACGTCGCGCAACTGGAACACGGTGCGCAAGTTGGCTGAGATGGTGGGCAGTAGGCAGTAGGCAGTAGGGAAGGGTCTGTATTCCCTAACTCCTACTGCCTACTCCCTCTTTTCAAGCCTTTGCCGTCTTGGCGCCCGCACCCACGGCGACGGTGCGCAGCACGTAGTAGATGGTTCCGGCAATCGCCACGCCGAAGAACCAGCCATAGACGCCCCACCAGGATGGCAGCCAGTTGGTGAAGTTCGGCAGGATCGACGAGAACACAGCGCCTATGCCGGCGGCGATGAAGGCATTGACGTGCCAGCCGCCCTGGAAGCGGAACTCGCCGTCCTCACGATACAGCGCCTCGACGTCGACCTCGCCTTTGCGGATCAGGTAATAGTCGACCATCATGACGCCGAAGATAGGCCCCATCGTCGCGCCGATGATGCCGACGAAATGCGCGGCACTGCCTTCCCACGGCGCGAAGGGATAGAGCACAAGTGCGATAAGTGCTGCGATGTAGCCGCCCTTCTTGAAGTCGATCTGACGCGGAAAGACGTTGGAGAAGTCGAAGGCCGGCGAGACGAAGTTGGCGACGACGTTGATGCCGAGCGTGGCCACCGCGAAGGTCAGGGCGGCGAGCGCAGCCAGGAACCAGCTGTCGAACTTGGCCGAGATCTGGTCGGGGTGCAGCAGCACCTCGTGATAGACGTCATAGGCGGCAATGGTGGTGACGCCGGCGACCAGCGAAAACAGGATGAGGTTGACCGGCAGGCCCCAGATGTTGCCCTTGCGCAATGCCGCCTTGTCCGGTGCGTAGCGGGCGAAGTCGCAAAAATTGAGGTATAGCGCCGAGAAATAGGTCACCCAGATCGCCGCGACCCCGAAGAGCGCCGTCCACGATCCGGGATCGCCCGGAATGCCGGCGTCGGCGGTCTTTTCGCGCAGCACGTCCATCGGAATGTCGCTGGTAAAGGCGAAGGTCCCCGATTTGACGCAGAGATAGATGGCCAGGAGCAGCATCATCACCCAGACGGCAGGCCCCGCCCAATCCTGGAAGCGGCGCACCGTTTCCATGCCCTTCTGGATGATCAGCAGCTGCAGCGCCCAGATGACGACGAAGCAGATCACTTCCAGGGTGGAATGGCCGAGAAGATGCGAGGTCTTGTTGAATTCGTCGAACCATTGCAGGCGGGTCAACAATGCCACGATGGCGCCGGAGGCGGCCGCCGTTTGCGCACCGTACCAGAAGCAGGCGACGATGGCGCGCACCAATGCCGGGATGTTGGCGCCCCAGATGCCGAAGGAGGCACGGGCAAGCACGGGGTAGGGCACGCCGGTTTTGACGCCGGCGTTACCGACCATGTTCATCAGCGCGTAGATGATCAGCGAGCCGATGCCGATGGCGATGATGAAATTGACGAAGCCGCCGCAGAACAGGAAAAGGCTGGCGGCGAGATAGTAGCCCCACAGGCTGTGAACGTCCGACGTCCAGACGTTGAAGATCGAGAATGCTCCCCAGTTTCGAACTTTGGCCGGAGCGAGATCCTCGTTGTACAGGTCAGGCGATGCGCCTTGTATGGTCACTGCAAAATCCTCCCCTTGATTGGCCACGCGCCTCCACGCGATGGCCGTGCAGGTTAAGCCTGACGCTGGGGAACCGACAAGCAACCCATTTGCCGGCTTTGGCCTTAAAGATATTCAATGCGAACCGCGATTATCGAGGGGGCACAATGGTGGGCCGCTGTTGAATACCAACAGCTCGGGTGATTCGAATCTGGGTACCGCCTCTCCGCCTAGGCGATAGCCATGACCCGCTTGTGGTCCTCGACTTCCGACAACAGCCAGTCCTGAAACAGGCCGGTCCCTGGCTTGTTGCCGATGCTGCGGCGCTGATGCAGGTAAATGCCGGCCGGGTAGGTGTGGCGGGCAGGAAACGGGGCGACGAGTTTGCCTTGCTGCAGAAAATCCTGCGCCATCATCGTATCGGCGAGCGCAATTCCGGCGCCATTGATCGCCTCGCGCATGATGAGCGTGCAGTCATCCAGCGTCGTGCTGGATTTCGGCGTCGTGTCCAGAACGCCTTCCTGCTCCAGCCAACGCTTCCACCTCATGCTCTCGCATTCGTGGATAAGATGATGGTTGACCAGATCGGCAGGCGATCGCAGCGGCACGGGCCCGTCGAGCAATGAGGGTGCGCAGACCGGCGTCAGAACCAGCGGGATCAAAAGCGTCAAGGCCGGGCCGGCCTTGTAGACGAACTCGTCGACAATGGCCAAATCGAAGTTGGCGCGCTTGCCTGATGTCGAGATCTCCAGTTCCACCGCTGGATGCAGCCGACGAAAATTCGGCAACCGGTCCGCCAGCCAAAGGTTCAGGACCGCCGGGACGCACAAGACCCTGACGCGTTGGGTCCTGCCGTGGCTTGGGCCATCGGCGAGGCTGACATCGTCGGTGGCGCGCCAGATGGCCTCGAACGCTTCGGAGAGGCTGCGCGCATAGTAGGAGCCCCTGATGGTCGGCGTTATCTGGCGGAAGCCGCGTTCGAACAAATCCTGGCCGAGATTTCTTTCAAGCGCACGGATATGGCGGCTGATGGCCGAGGGCGTCAGGTGCAACTCCTCGGCTGCATCCTTGATGCTGCCGAGACGTGCGGCGGCCTCGAAAGCGCGCATGCCGTTGAGTGAGGGAAGGGCCATTGGCTAATCATGAATTGTCAGTTGAGTTTTTGTCAATCGACTTGGGTAAAATTGGCGTTTGATTGCCTGGCCTGTTCGGCGCTACCCAAAAGGCAAGAGCGGCTAAGTCGCCATCAAAACACGATTATTCGGGGCCTCTCCGGCACCATTCCACCAACGGCAGAGACCGGCAACGGGTTTTCGCCATTGGCGAGCGAAGCTTTGCGCGCGATGCAAGCTGCGCCGAGGCCGGAGCCGTCAGCACATGGGAGACTGCCAGTCTATGCCTCAATCGCCAGTGCCGGTCTTTGAAACGGTGGACGGGATTTCCGCGGAAACCTCGGTCGTCGTGATCTTGCAGACTGCCCAGGCAGGGTTTGGCCCGCGGGCGACGGTGCTGGACGCTGAAATGGGCGGGATCCTGTCACGAGCCTGCTCCGACCCGGCCACGTTGGCCGACTCCGGAACCTGCATCGATCTCATCGCCCCCCAGGGCGTATCGGCCCGGCGCGTGATCGTCCTGGCCCTGGGCAAAGCCGAGGCCGTAAGCGCCCTGTCATTGGCGCGCGCCGGCGGTCTGCTTGCCGCGCATCTGGAAGGCAAATGCGAATGCGCGGCGACGCTTGTCCTCGACCCGATCGACGACATCGGCCGGCCCGCAGCCGAGATCCTGGCCCGCGTCGCGCTGGGCATGCGGCTGCGGCGCTATCGTTTCGACATGCGCAACCGGCGGCAGGGCGCGGGGGCGGACCGAACCTTGCGGATACAGCTGGTCGGAGCAAGCAGCGCGGAGCTGACCCCGGCACTGGCGCGGGTCAATGCCATCGCGGATGGCGTCGAATATGCACGCACACTGGTCAACCTGCCGCCAAACCATCTCCATCCCGACAATTTCCATGATCATCTGGAGCCGCTACGCGAGGCCGGCATCGATGTCGACATACTCGATACGGCGCGGCTGAAAGAACTCGGCATGAACGCGATCCTGGCCGTGGGTTCCGGGTCGGTGCGGCCGCCGCGTGTCGCTGTCCTGCGCTATCGCGGCAAGGGCGCTCCTTCCCAGCCGATGGCTTTCGTCGGTAAGGGCGTGTGTTTCGATGCCGGCGGCCTCTGCATCAAGCGCGGCGAGCAGATGTTCGACATGAAAGCCGATATGGGCGGCGCGGCGGCGGTGGTCGGCCTGCTGATCGCGCTTGCCCGGCAAGGCAGCCCGGTGCATGCCGTCGGCGTTCTCGGCATTGCCGAGAACATGCCATCCGGCACCGCGCTCAAGTCGCGCGACATCATCACCACGGCATCGGGACAGACGGTCGAGGTGTTCGACACGGACGCGGAAGGGCGCCTGATCCTGGCCGATTGCCTCCACTATGCCGCCTCGCGCTTCAACCCCTCGGTGATCGTCGATCTGGCGACGCTGACCTATTCGGTGATGCGCGGCCTGGGATCGGTCTTTGCCGGTCTTTTCAGCACCGACGATGCCATCGCGTCGCAGATGATCGCTGCGGGGGAAACGGTTGGCGAGCGGTTCTGGCAACTGCCGCTCGACAAGGCCTATGACGAGGGCCTGCAATCGCCCTTCGCGGATCTGCGGCATCACGCCAAGGATATGGAGGATGGCGACGCGCCTTACGCGGCGGCGTTCTTGCGCCATTTCACCGAGGATCGTCCTTGGGTGCATCTCGATATCGCCGGCAAGGAAATGGCCGACGCGGATCGGCCGCTCGGCCGCGAAGGCGCCACGGCGTTCGGCGTGCAGATGCTGGAAGAGTGGGTGCAGACCAGGCTGAACTAGACGCCTGCTGTCGGGGACAGAAACGAAATGCGTTTAAACGTGATGGGAACCGGGATGTCGTCAGAGGTCGCTAGCAAAGAGGGACGAGCCCCGTTCGGCAGTTACGAGACCTGGTATCGCATTTCTGGCGATCTCGATGCCGACAAGGCCCCGGTGGTGGTCCTGCATGGCGGGCCGGGCGCCGCCCACAACTACGTCGATGCCTATAAGCTTCTCGCCCGACGGGACCGCGCCGTCATCCACTACGACCAGTTGGGCTGCGGCAATTCCACTTTGTTGCCGCAGAAGGGCGCCGACTTCTGGACGCCACGGCTTTTCATCGACGAGCTTGAAAACCTCGTCGACCATCTCGGCATCCGCGCGGGCTTCCACGTGCTCGGCCAGAGCTGGGGTGGCATGCTGGGCGCCGAATATGGGGTGACGCGGCCGAAAGGTCTGAAGTCGCTGACCATCGCCAACTCGCCGGCTTCCATGAAGCTTTGGGTCGAAGAGGCCAACCGGTTGCGCGCCGAGCTGCCCGGGGATGTACAGGAGACGCTGACCCGGCACGAGCAGGCCGGCACGACGGACGACCCAGCCTACCAGGCAGCGACGATGGCGTTCTACGAGCGGCATGTCTGCCGGGTCGTGCCTTTCCCGCCGGAGGTGACGGAGATCTTCGACCAGATCGCGCGCAATCCGACCGTCTATCACCTGATGAACGGGCCGAACGAGTTCCATGTCATCGGAACGCTGAAGAACTGGAGCGTCATCGAGCGCTTGCCGGCGGTCGATGTTCCCACGTTGATCATCTCCGGACGCTACGACGAGGCCACACCCGCGACCGTGCAGCCCTACAAGGACGGCATCAAGGGATCGCGCTGGGAGATATTCGAGCATTCCAGCCACATGCCGCATGTCGAAGAGCAGGACGCGTGCATGCGGGTGGTGGGCGACTTTCTGGACGACAACGACAACTGAGAAAAGGGGAACCAAGACATGAAGAAACTGCTTTTGGCAGCATCCGCCGCGGCACTGCTGGCCGGCACGTGGCTCGCTCCGGCACAGGCTGAGTATCTCAAGGAGCACCGAGGCGGCACCATCCGCCTTCTGGCCCGCTCTGCGGCGGGAACGCTCGATCCGCACATCAACTACACCGATCAGGGCTGGCAGATGTACCAGCCGATCTATGACGGCCTGGTGGCCTTCCGCAAGGCCGAGGGCATGGACGGCTTCACCATCGTCCCCGATCTGGCCGAGGCGCTGCCGCAGGTCAGCAATGACGGCAAGACCTTCACGTTCAAGCTGCGCAAGGGCATCAAGTTCTCCAGTGGCCAGGATATGGGCGTGAAGGACGTCGTCGCCTCCTTCCAGCGCATCTTCAAGGTTTCCGGGCCGACTTCCGGCACCTTCTATGCCGGCATCGTCGGCGCCGACAAATGCCTGGCCGACACCAAGAACTGCACGCTCGAAGGCGGCGTTGTCGGCGACGAGGCGGCCGGCACCATCACGCTCAATCTCACCAAGCCCGACGCCGAGATCCTCTACAAGCTTGCCTTGCCGCACGCCGTGGTACTGCCGGCGGATACGCCCGCCGAAGACATGGGCTCCAAGCCCATTCCCAGCACCGGTGCCTACATGATCTCCGCCTTCGACCCCAACAAGGGCATGACGGTGTCGCGCAACCCGAACTTCAAGCAGTGGAGCGAGGAAGCGCAGCCGGACGGCTATCCGGATGTCGTCCAGTATGATTTCGGCCTGTCCGAGGAAGCGGCCGTGACGGCGATCCAGAACGGCGAAGCGGACTGGATGTTCGATGCGCTGCCGAGCGACCGCCTGGGCGAACTTGGCAGCAAGTCGATGGACCAGTTGCACATCTCGCCGCTTTCGGCGTGGTGGTATGCGCCGCTGAACAACCGTCTGGCACCCTTCGACAACGAAAAGGCGCGCCAGGCCGTTGCCTATGCGATCGATCGCAACACGCTGGTCAAGCTGTTCGGCGGCAAGGTGCTGGCCTCGCCGGTCTGCCAGGTCCTGCCGCCGGACTTCCCGGGCCATGAGGACTATTGCCCGTTCACCAAAAACCCCGGCGCCAAATGGTCGGCACCCGATCTCGACAAGGCAAAGCAGCTTGTCGAGGAATCCGGCACCAAGGGCCAGAAGGTGACCATCATCGCCGAGGACACAGCCATCTCACGCTCCATCGGCGTCTATCTGCAGAGCGTGCTGACCAGCATCGGCTATGTCGCCGACGTCAAGCCGATCTCGCCCAATATCCAGTTCACCTACATTCAGAACACCAACAACAAAGTGCAGATGTCCATTACCCAGTGGTACAAGGACTATCCCGCAGCGTCGGACTTCCTCAACATCCTGTTCAGCTGCTCCTCCTTCCGTGAAGGTTCGGACGCTTCGATCAACATCGCCGGCTTCTGCGACAAGGACATCGACGCCAAGATGCAAAAGGCGCTGGACCTCGGCGTGACCGACCAGAAAGCCGCCGACAAAATGTGGGCCGAAATCGACAAGCAGGTCACGGACAAGGCGCCGGCAGTCGGCCTCTTTACCCCGAAGCGGCTTGATTTCGTCAGCAAACGGGTTGGCAACTTCAAGTTCAACCGGCAGTTCAACTGGATGATCACCCAGTCCTGGGTGCAGTAACGACCTTTGGAGGGGCACGCCCGTGTCGAACCAAGCCGTCGCCATGTCGCGCAAGACGCGAGGGCCCTGGGCCGTCGCGTTCGCGAAGCTGGCAAGGGACAGGGCTGCCATGGCATCCTTGGCCGTGTTCCTCCTCATCGTGCTGGCCTGCCTCAGCGCGCCTCTCTACGCGAAATGGGCAGGCACGGACCCATTCGCTTCGACGCTCGACGCCGTCATCCAGATCGACGGCGCCGACGTCCCGGTGATGGAACAGTCGACCGAAGGGCTCGGGCTTGGCTACACGCCGCTGGGGCCGACCTGGCGGCTCGGTAATTATTTCCTTGGCGCCGACAGCCAGGGGCGCGATGTCATGGCCCGAATGCTCTATGGCGGGCTGAGCTCGCTGCTGATCTCCGGGGCGGCCACCATCTTCACCCTGATTATCGGCACGGCGGCGGGATTGATCGCAGGCTATTTCGGCGGCATCACCGATACGGTGCTGTCGCGCCTGCTGGATGTGCTGTGGGCGTTCCCGATCTATCTGCTGGCGATTTCGCTTTCCATCGTCACCATCGCGCAAGGCATCAGGATCGGGCCGATCGATATCGAGTCCGGCAGCCTATGGTTGCCAGTCATCATCATCGGCATCGTCTATGTGCCCTATGTGGCGCGCCCGATACGCGGGCAGGTGCTGTCGCTGCGCCACAGCGAATTCGTGCTGGCCGCAATCAATCTCGGCGTGCCGGGATGGCGCATCCTGTGGCGCGATATCCTGCCCAACATCACCACCACGCTCATCGTCTTCGTGCCGCTGATGATGGCGCTGAACATGCTGACGGAATCGGCACTTTCCTTTCTGTCGATCGGCGTGCAGCCGCCCGCCGCGAGCTGGGGCACCATCATCCAGGACGGGCAGGCGCTGCTCTACACCAGGCCGCTGGTGGCGCTGGTGCCAGGCCTGGCGATCGCAGTGTCCGTCATGGCGCTCAATGTCTTCGGCGACGGGCTGCGCGACGCGCTCGACCCGCGCTCCAAGGTTCGGCTGGGGCGCGACTGATGTTTTATGCCATCCTGCGCCGTTTCGGTCAGATGCTGTTCGTGATGTTCGGCATCTCGGTCATCGTCTTCCTGATCTTCTTCGCGACGCCGGGCGCTGACCCGGCGGCGCGCATCGCCGGCCGCAATGCATCGCCCGAAGTGCTGGAAGCCGTGCGCCACAGTTTCGGCTTCGACCGGCCACTCTACGTGCAATATGTGAAGATGATGGAGAAGATCTTCGTCACCGGCGACCTGACCTCCTTCGTCAATCGCGGCTGGAAGGTGGTGCCGGCGGTGATGGATTCCATTCCCGTTACGCTTTCGCTGGTGTTCGGGGCGGCGATCCTGTGGGTGGTTGTCTCCATCATCATCGGTATCGTTGCCGCCGCCACCCGCGACAGCTGGCTGGACAAGCTGCTGATGGCGCTGGGGCTGCTTGGCATCTCCATGCCGGTCTACTGGCTGGGCGAGGTGATGAACCTGATCACCCAGAGCCGCTACCACGACAGCTGGGCGTTCTCCTGGGTGCCGCCGCTCGGCTATAAGAATTTCTCCGACGATCCCAAAGGCTGGTTCCTGACCCTGGTCATTCCGTGGATCACGTTGGCCATTCTCTACATCGGCATCTACGGGCGCGTGCTGCGTGCCGCCATCATCGAATCCCTGCAGGAAGACTTTATCCGCACGGCCCGCGCCAAGGGCCTGTCGGAGACGCGCATCTTGCTGCGCCACGCCTTGCGCACATCGCTCATCGCCTTCGTCACCTTGTTCGGTCTCGACTTCGGCGCGCTGGTGGGCGGCTCGGCCCTTTTGACCGAGGTGGTGTTCGGGCTGCACGGCATCGGCAAGCTCACCTATGACGCGCTGCAGAACCTCGACCTGCCGATGATCATGGCGACGGTGATGTATGCGTCCATGTTCGTGGTCATCGCCAATGCGGTCGTCGACTTCGTCTACATCCTGCTCGATCCGCGCCTGAGGACATCATGATACTGTCGGTGCGCGACCTCAAAGTATCCTTCCGCACCAATGACGGTCTGGTGCGGGCCATCGACGGCGTTTCCTTCGACCTCGAGGAAAGTGAGATACTCGGCGTTGTCGGCGAATCCGGTTCCGGCAAGACGGTGTCGCTGCTGGCGGTGATGGGCCTCATCACCGATCCCAACGCCCGGATCGAAGGCTCGATCCGCTACAAGGGCCGCGAATTGGTCGGGCTGCCCGCGCGGGAGCTTCGCCGTTTACGCGGCAACGAGATCGCGATGATCTTCCAGGATCCGATGACGGCGCTTACGCCAGTCTACACGATCGGCTGGCAGATCGCCGAACAGATCCGCGCGCACCAAAATATCAGCAAGGCCAAAGCGATGGTGCGCGTCGAAGAACTGCTGGCCGAGGTGAATTTTCCCAATCCGCACGAGGCGATGTCGCGCTATCCGCACCAGCTTTCGGGCGGCATGCGGCAGCGCGCGGTAATCGCAATGGCATTGTCCTGCAATCCGGCGCTGCTGGTGGCGGACGAGCCGACCACGGCGCTCGACGTCACGGTGCAGGCCGGCATTCTCGACCTCGTGCGCAAATTGCGCGCGACGCACAAATCGGCCGTGGTCTTCATCACGCATGACATGGGCGTGGTCTCCGAACTCGCCGACCGAGTGATGGTCATGTACGCCGGCCGCGTCGTGGAACGTGGCAGCCGCATGGAACTGTTTTCCGACCCGCGGCATCCCTACACGCGCGCGCTGCTCGGTTCGATCCCGCCGCTGACCGGTGAAAAGCCGCGCCGCCTGCCGGCCATTCCCGGTTCGCCGCCATCGCTGCTGCGATTGCCGCAGGGCTGTGCCTTCGGCCCGCGATGCCCGGTCCACTACGAGCCCTGCGTGACCGGCAAGCCAGACCTTGGCGTCGGCACCCACGCCGCCGCGTGCTTTCGGGTGACGCAGGCATGAGCGGACCGATGACCGACAGCCCCATCCTCGAAACGCGTTCACTCGGCAAGCGCTTCTCGATCGGCACCCGTTTCTCCGCCGAAGGCAAGCGAACCGTCCATGCGGTCGACAATGTTTCGCTGACCGTACGGCGCGGCGACACGGTCGGCCTGGTCGGCGAATCCGGCTGCGGCAAGTCCACGCTGGCGCGCTGCCTGGTGAGGCTCTACGACATATCGGTCGGAGAGCTGCTGTTCGAAGGCGAGGACATCACCTCGAAATCGCTGTCTGAACTCAGGCCGCTGCGGCGGCGCCTGCAAATGGTCTTCCAGGACCCGTCGGCCTCGCTCAATCCGCGCCGGCGCGTCGGCGATCTGGTGGCCGAGCCGCTGCGCATCCATGGCAAGCTTTCCTCCCGCGAGATCACCGCGCGCGTCGCGGAATTGTTCGAGCTCGTGGGACTGCTGCCCGACCATGTCATGCGTTATCCCCACGAATTCTCCGGCGGCCAGCGCCAGCGCGTCGGCATCGCGCGAGCCATCGCGCTCAACCCGGATCTGGTTGTCTTGGACGAACCGGTCTCCGCGCTCGACGTCTCGGTGCAGGCGCAGATAGTCAACCTGCTTGCTGATCTGCAGGAGAAGCTGAACCTCACCTACATCTTTATCGCCCACGACCTGTCGGTGGTGCGCCAGGTATCGACCCGCATCGCGGTCATGTATCTCGGCTCGATCGTCGAGGAAGGGCCGGCGGAGCAGGTGTTCGCGACGCCCGCCCATCCCTACAGCCAGGCCTTGATCTCGGCGGTTCCGGTCGTTGAGACGACGCCCAGCGGGACGCGCAAGCGCATCATCCTCACCGGCGACGTGCCGAGCCCGCTCAAGCCGCCATTCGGCTGCCGTTTCCACCCAAGATGCCCGATCGCGGTCGAGCGATGCCGCACGGAACGGCCGGAACTGAGGGAGTATCGGCCCGGCTGCAAAGTGGCCTGCCATTTCCCGACGGTTTAGCCGGCGACCATTGACCAAAAGATTTTTTAAAGGTTCCGTTTTCTGTATGGAACCAACCGCAAGACTGTGCGTTTCATAAGGTTCGATCGGGCGGCATCGCGATCGACCGGGAGGAAACGATGGACTACCTGCATTTCTTTGCGCCCGTGCGAATCTCGCGCGGGCAGGGACATCCTGTAGAAGAAGTGGATAGTGTCGCCGAGGCGATGGTTTTCTTGCGTAAATGGCCGACGGGACGACGTGGGCCAGTGTATCAGTGCGCGCTGAACTGCTGCTCGGCCGCTTTGTCGGGACAGATGTCGGCGGAGGAGGCCAGGAAGGCATTCACCGGCTTTGCCCGGATAACGCGGCTTCTGGACGACGACATGGCGCTGCCGGTCCCCGGCGAAACCATGGCGGACGTATACGCGCTGCGGCGGTAGCCGCACCCGGATTGCTGAACGCCAGGACTGCGGCTGTGACGGCCGCAGCGGCGTTTTGATGCGCGCCTGCGGCAACAAGTACGGTCGGGCGCTTGTCTGAAAACGGTCACCCCAGGCAAAGCTTTAATCCCAAGCAACGGAATAGCGATCGATCACCCAGAGCCAGGAGCCGTCGGCCTGCCGCCGGGCAACCTCGCTGGTCACATCACCGTCGGGAAGTCGGGTCGAAGTGAGGGCAAGGTCGCCGCAAACGAGCGCCGGTCGCTGCTCTCCGACCGCAAACTTCCGTCCGGACGTAACGATCTCGGCATAGTAGTCACGAATGGCTTCGCGGCCGCGCAGAAAGCGTCCGTCGCCGCAGTCGATCACCGCATCCGCCTCGAACAGCGCGACCATGCCATCGACATCGCCAGCATGCTGTCTCGCTATCAGCATGGGCTCCAGCTGCTGCGGGTCGTAAGCGGGCTTTCCCGCGCTCGGATCGTTCATGGTGGCAGCTCCATAAATACTTAGCGCCCTTTTCCACCGGCTGCCGAACCATGCTGTCCCAACCTGGTAAAGCCCCTGGCCCGTCAGATAGCACGCGCGTTCCGGGACGAGTGACATGGACGTTCTGGGATCTGTCCAGCTTTGTCGAGTTGCGCTCTTGCCAATTTGTAAAAAACCAACCACCATGCTTTCGAACAGCGAAAGCGTTGGAAATACTTATACGATTTCCGCGCGGAATATCTTTAAACCTGTTGGCGCGATCCCTACTTCATTTGCGTTATGTCTATCAAGGCAACACCAATGTGAGATAGCTCACGGCCACGCCCGCACTGGGGACTCGGGACGCGGTCATTTTTCCATACAATGAGAGCCCAAACGTTCGACACGCCCTTAGTGCGTCGAGCGTGTCGGTGCGCAATCTCCCCGCTTTACCAAGCAACACCAACCGGGTGGCGGTCGGGTGAGCAAACCCGCGCGCCCATAGGAGAGAAGAGATGGAAGCCCTACAATATCTCGGCCCGACGGGATGGATGGCGATCGAGGTAGCCGTGCTAGTCATCGTGCTGGCAATCCTGTTGTGGTGGAGCGGGGTGGTCCGCTATATCCCAAACGACAGGCTCGGCATCTTAGAAAAACTATGGAGTTTTCGCGGCTCCGTCAGCAACGGCTTCATTGCGCTTAACCGTGAGGCAGGCTACCAGCCGGAAGTCGTGCGCGGTGGCCTGCATTTCTTCATGCCGTTCCAATATTCGATGCATCGCGCCAATCTTGTCACCATCCCGCAGGGTCAGATCGGCTATGTCTTTGCCCGTGATGGCAAGCCGCTACCTCCGACACAGACACTTGCTTCCAACACCGACGCCGATGATTTCCAGGATGTGCGCGGCTTTCTCGAAAAAGGCGGACAGAAAGGACCGCAACGCAAGATCTTGCGTGAAGGCACCTATGCTATCAATCTCGCACAGTTCATCGTGCTGACCGCGCAGTCGATCTATGCCGTTAATCTGAGCTCGTCGGAACAAAACCTTTTTACCAATATGTCCACCATGATCTCGGAGCGGGGCGGCTTTGAGCCAGTCGTCATCCATAATGCCGAGGACATGATCGGCATCGTCACCGTCCATGACGGTCCGGCCCTACCGGACGGCGAGATCATCGCACCGACCGTCGCCAACGATCCGAACGACCCGAACTTCCACAACAATTTTCAGGACCCGGAGAAGTTTCTCAATGCCAGAGGCTACCGCGGCCGGCAGCTGCAGGTGCTGGCCGACGGTAGCTACTTCCTCAATCGCATTTTTGCGACCGTCGAACTGGTCAAGAAGACGATCATTGACGTTGGCACGGTGGGTGTCGTCGTCTCCTATAACGGCCGCCACGGCACGGATATATCCGGACAGGCATATCGTCACGGCGAGCTGGTCGAAATCGGCTCACGCGGTGTCTGGTCCACGCCGCTACTGCCAGGCAAATATGCGTTCAATACCTATGCCGGCAATATCATCACCGTGCCGACCACCAACTTCGTGCTCAAATGGACGAAGGAGCAGTTTGGCGAACACAGGCTGGACGAGAACCTGTCTGAAGTGTCGTTGATCACCAAGGATGCGTTCGAGCCTGTGCTGCCGCTCTCCGTCGTCGTGCATATCGACTATATGAAGGCGCCGCTCGTGGTGCAGCGTTTCGGTGACATCAAGCGGCTGGTCGAACAAACGCTCGATCCGATGGTTTCTGCTTACTTCAAGAATATCGCCCAGACAAAGACGCTGATCCAGCTTTTGCAGGAGCGTAGCGATATCCAGCGCAAATCGGGCGAGGAGATGCGCGAAAAATTCAATTCCTACAGCCTCGAGCTGCAGGAAGTGTTGATTGGTACGCCCCGTGCCGCCAATGGCCAGAACAGCATAGAACAGATCCTGATCCAGCTTCGCGAGCGTCAGATCGCAGTCGAAAAGGTCGAGACTTATAAATTGCAGGAGAGGGCGGCCATTCAGGAGCGCACGTTGCGTGAGAAGGAGGCGCTTGCCGAACAGCAAGCCAAGATCACGACATCGGCCCTTACCATCGAGATCAGCGAGAACGAAGGCAAGGCGCAACTCGCCCGCACCCGCCAGCAGGCAGAAACCATTCAGGTCACTGCCAAGGCAGAGGCCGAGAAGGTGCGCCTCGGCGGCCAGGGCGAGGCCGACATGATCAAGGCTATCGCGCTTGCCGATGCCGAACGCATCAAGGCGACCGGTTTTGCCGATGCCGAGAAGGTGCGCGCCATCGGTCTGGCAGAGGCCGAGGCCACCGAGAAGAAGGTCGCGGCATTCGGCGGCCCGGACTATCAGCTCAACTCGCAGGTTCTCATGCGCTTCGCCGAGGCGATCGAGAATGGCAGGCTACCGCTCGTGCCGCAGATCCAGATCGGCGCTACCGGTGGCGAGAAGGGGGCCGCCAATGGTCTTGTCGAGATGATGCTTTCGATGCTCGTTGCCGACCGGGTTGGACGGCAAACCGTACCGGATGAGATCCCGGCACCCGTTGAGGAGGATTGATTGAGGATGGGCCGGTCTTACCGGCCCATCTGGCGCTCTGCCGAAACATACCGCGGCGAGGAAGACTTGCAGCAGCTTCGTTGCAGGACTTCTGGGAGGAATTGAGCTTGTCTACCAGAAGACCGGTTTTTCCCTCGGATGGAGGGCCGCGACGCAGTTTTAGTGGTATGCCCACTGCTGCCGATTGGTGAGTTTTTGAATCTTAGCTCGGTTATGATAACGGGTGATTAGTAGGGCCGAGTTGACTGCAAGAAGAGGGGAAACGCTTGAGTCGCATTTTATTAACGGTCACCGCAGCAATCTGCTTCACGATTTCGGCTGCTTCGGCCGGGCAGGAAGAGAAAAACATCGATTACCTGGCGCGCATGGCAGATGGCAAATTGCATCGGGCTGCAGCAATTTCAGGTAACATCTATGGCGTATTGAAAAGGTGCCCGGCGCTGAGCCCAAGCCCAAGTGGAAAAGCCATGATGGCTGTCTCCATCCTTTTGTATCACGGGCTAGACAAACACTTGGTACCCAATCCAGCTAAATTCGAGAGGGCTATTCGCGTGTTTGAAGACGCTTACCGCAAGGCTGCTTCGAGTAAGGTTGATTGCCAGGCCGAGAAGGCCAAGGACCGAGATAGTTACCGGTAGATGTGCGCCTTCGGGCCACTCCATGTAGCGCGTTGCCGGCATTGCCGTCGGCAGGTTATAACGATTTATTGCAAAGAAGAAATGATGCAATATCAATACCATAGACTTGCTATTGCACCCATGATGGACGGGGCAGATACTTAAATATAAGCTAGTTACGAGATGTCGTGTGCAAATATCGCACACGAAAGTTCTGCTTCTCTTCTTTTTTCGCAGCCAGTCGGTCAGCGAATTTCCAACGGTCCTCCAGCCTTCTTAGCGCTGCTTCACTCCAACGGCCACCGCTGCACTAGTCGGACCCGCCCGCAGCCCCCAGTTCGTCGGCGGCTTCACTGATCCCGTGCGCAGCCGCACGTTCGAGCCAAAGGCGAGCGGCAACCGGGTCGCGCTCCCCGGCGAGGCCTTTCAAGAGATAACGTCCGAGCATGAATTGGGCTTGGCTATGCCCACGTCCGGCAGCGGCAGCGTACCATTTCTGTGCCGTTGTCTGGTCGAGCGGCAGGCCGTGGCCGGCTCCGTACAGCGCGCCAATCGCAAACATCGCCCCGGCGTGACCGTCGGCGGCGGCCTGTTCAAACAACTGCATTGCAGCCTCGGGCTCGGGCATGCCGCCGCGCCCATTGAGTAGCATCTCGGCGAGCGCCACGCGTGCGTCGAGCACGCCGGCGTCGGCCGCCCGCGCAAACCACACGCGGGCCTGAGTTGGGTCGGCCGCCACGCCGCGTCCATCCTGGAGGAGGCGGGCATACATATATTGTGCCTCGGCGACGCCTTCGGCCGCGCGCCGCAGCCAGTGTGCCGCTTGCCCCTCGTCCTGGCGAACGCCGACGCCCTTGGCGAAGCAGAGCCCAAGGTTGAATGCCGCGATGAGGTCGCCCGATGATGCGGCCGCCTCGAACCATCCGGCAACGCTTGCACCGTCGTCCGGCTCGCCAGCCCCTCCGAGGATAAGATTGGCGAGGTCTGTCTGTGCCTGCTGATTGCCGGCACTTGCGGAAGAGCGCAGCCAGCGTGCTCCTTCCTCGACATCCTCAGCCACACCATTTCCAGTCAAATAGAGCGAGGCCAAAGCGCGGGCGGCGGCTTGGTGGCCCGCTTCGGCTGCCCGCCGATACCAGTTCGCGGCTTCCGCAAAATCCGGCCGCTGCGTCTTCGCATGGCGATCGCCCAGGAGATAGGCTGCCTCGATATTGCCGGCCAGGGCAGCACGCCGCATCCACGCCTCCCCAGCAGCGACATCTTGGCCGACGAGTGCACCGTCGATCAGTGCCAATCCCAACCGGAATTGAGCAGAGGGCAGGCCCTTCTCCGCAGCAGCCTGATACAGTTGAGCGGCTGCTGCCATGTCGCGTGCTACGCCGAGCCCGTGCTCGGTAAGGACCGCAAGAAGATAGGTCGCGGTCGGCAGGCCGGCGTCGGCTGCACGTCTTACCTCTTCCGCAATCCGAACTCTGTTTTCGCGTTTGCCGCGGCGAGCCAGCGACAGGGCAAAGCCAAGGCACCCTTCGGCGCAGCCGGCAGAAGCCGACTTCTCGTACCACCGGTGGGCCGCATCGGCATCGCGCATCGATGCGGGGCCGCTGGTAAGGATATAACCGAGGATCGCCTGTCCCGTGGCCGAGCCTGCCTCGGCCGCCTTGGTGGCAAAGTCGAAAGCGGCCGTGAAGTCTGGTTTTCCAGCGGAATCAGGTTTGAATAAGTGCTCCGAGGGTCCCTTGCCGTCGGCTTCCGACGTCACCAGCCCGGTGACGTAGAGTGCGGCGAGGAGCGCTTGCGCATCCGCGCTCCCGTGGTCGGCCGCCCGCAGCAGCCATCGCGCGCCTTCCATACGGCTCGGTGGCACACCGGCGCCTTCCAGATAGCAACGCGCGACCCGGTACTCGGCGTCGACGATCCCCGCGCGGGCCGCTTTCGCCATAAGCGGAAAGGCTTCAGCGGCCTTGCCGCTGTCAGCAAGCTTGATCGCTCGACGCAATACCGCCGCCGGGAAGGCCAGACCAGTCAGCCGATCCAGGATTGTCATCGATCCGAGCCTCTGATCCCTCCAGTACTCTAAGGCTCCCGCATTGCCTCCTGGCCGATCGGGAGCATGACGCCGAGAATGTACTTGAGTATCGTGCGGCGGCCGACCTTTACGTCGGCGGTCACCGGCATGCCAGGGCTGACGGCGAAACCGGCGGGTACGCCGTGGAGGGCGACCTGGTCGATGGAGATCCGCGTGCGATAGAATGGCTCGGCGTCGGAAGGCAGCATGGCCAAGGAACTGTTCGGATCGCGCGCTTGCTCCTGTGCCGAGAAGGAATCTGGGCTGAGTGCCCGCACAGTTCCATGGGCGAGGCCGTATTGCGAATAGGGGAAGGTGTCGAACTTGATGACCACCGGGTCGCCGACATGCACAAAACCGCTGCTCCTGCCAACGATGTTTGTCTCGATCTCAAGGGGCGCGTCGGCCGGCACCAGCGTGATAAAGCGCTCCCCTGACTGCATGACCGAGCCGACAGAGACTTTTGCCACGGATTGAACGATGGCGTCTGATTGGCTCTTCAACTCGACCAACTGGTTTCGAAGCTTTGCCTTGTTGAGAAGTTCGCGGGCGTCCGAGATCCGCGAGCTCGCCTCGGACAGGCTCTGCGAGACTTCAGCGCGCCAGCCCTGAATGTAGCCGTCGCGCTCGGCGGCCACCGCGGCTTGCTGGCGCTTGGCGGCTTCCGCGGTCTGTTCGGCATTGCCCAGCGCCCGGGACATTTCCGCCCGGTTGTCCTCGGCCAGGAGCGTGTTGAGGCGACTTCCTACCTGCCTTGCCTCAAGCTGCCTGCGCATCTGTTCGATCGAGTCGGCGACCGTGAGCCGCTGGCGGTAGCCCTCCGCATCGGATTGCGATCGCGAAATCACCGAGCTGAGTTCGTCACGCTGGCGTTCGAAATTCTCCACCTTGGCGTCGTAGACCGCCTTGCGTTGCTCGAATATCGACACCTGCAGGGTCCAACTCGGGTCGAGGCCGTCATAGGTGAACGCCTGGCCGTTGGCCTCCGCCTTCAACCGCGCCACCTCGGCTTCAAGCGTCGAGACCTGCATCGCCAGCGCCGCCTTGTCGGCTGAGGTAAAGGTCGCATCGAGGCGGGCAAGCAATTGGCCGGCCTGGACGCGCTGTCCTTCCCGCACCTCGATCGAGCGGACGATCGCTGTTTCCAGCGGTTGCACAACGATGTTGGGGGATTGCGAGACCACCAGCCCTCTGGCCGTCACCACCTGATCGACCGGTATCAGCCCCGCCAGGGCGATCAGCGCGATGACCAGGCTAGAGACGATCCAGACGATGCCGCGCGCCGACCGCGGAATAGGCGCATTGGCGACAGCCGTCGATGGCCACTGGAACTCGAGTATTGCCGGCGCCGTCGGATCTCTCGTTTCCATCCGGTGCCACCGAGCGGGAAGGGCGGTGAGGGAGGTGCTGCTCATGGGTTACCGGACCTGATGCGAATATGAGGCGCGCGACATGATCAAACCAACCGCGGCGGGACGGCGACCGGGCGGCCGTGGCGGCCGTCGAGGTGCCGGTTCTGCTGCGACCACAACTGGCGATAGAGTGCACATCGTTCGAGCAAGGTCGCATGCGGCGCGACGTCGAGGACCTTACCCTGATCCATGACGAGGATGTTGTCGCACTCGGTCAGCGAGGCGAGCCGGTGCGAAACGATGATCATCGTGCGCCCGCTGGCGATGCGCATGAGGTTGGCGCTGACAACCGCCTCGCTCTCCGGGTCGAGTGCGCTGGTCGCTTCGTCGAGGATGAGAATAGTCGGATCGTGGATGAGCGCGCGCGCGATCGCCAGCCGCTGCTTCTGACCGCCTGACAGATTGGGCGAACCTTCCTCGATGTAGGTGTCGTAGCCATTCGGCATCCGCTCGATGAATTCCTGGGCGCCGGCGAGGTGCGCGGCGCGCATGGCGTCGGAAAGCGTCAGGCCCGGGCGCCCGGCGATGATGTTGTCGCGGATCGACCCGCGGAACAGAAAGTTGTCCTGCAGCACCACGCCAAGCCCCTGGCGCAGATGGCGCAGGTTGATTTCCTTGAGGTCGACGCCATCAAGCTTGAGGAAACCACTGTAGTCGCGGTTGATCCCCTGCAGGAGGCGGGCGACTGTCGATTTTCCCGACCCGCTGCGCCCAACAATGCCAAACATGCTGCCGGCGGGAATGTGGAAGCTGACCCGGTCGAGCGCCGGTATCTTGGTGGCGATATAGCTAAAGGTCAGGTCGCTGAACACGACCTCGCCGACCAGCCTGGGTCTCAGGCCGGTGGAATTCGAACTGCTCTCCAGCGGCCGGTTGAGGACTGACGCTGCCTCGCCGATCGCCGCACCGACCTCCTCGTAGTCTTCAACCAATCGGGCCAGGCCAACCAGCGGCTGGGCCACACGCTGGGCGATCATCATGAAGGCGAACAAGCCGCCGACCATGTAGCCGGTGCGGTCGTTCATCGCGAGATAGGCGCCGATCAGCATGGTGCCGAGCACCATCACGCGTTCGATCGGCGTGACCAGGGTCTGCGGCCAGCTTGCCAGCTGTCCGAAGGCGAGACGCGCCTTTCCCGCTTCCGCCACCCGCTCGTCCCAAAGCGCCTTGCGCTGCGGCTCGAGACCGAGCGCCTTCACCGTCTTGATGCCGACGACTGTTTCGCCGAGCGCCGCCGACTTCCAGGTCTCGGCGTCTACTACTCGCTGGTATCTGCGGCGCAGCGGCATGAGGAAGGCGAGGATGATCAGCATGATCACCACCGCGCAGGCCAGCACGATCCAGGCGAGGGCGGTGTTGATGTAGAACATGACCGGTACCAGCACGCACAGCGTGATCATATCCAGGAACGTGCTGAGGAGTTTTCCCGTCAGGAACTCGCGGATGCGATAGACCTGGGCGAGGTGATACATCGTCTCGCCGGCCGGATGCCGTTCGAAATAGTCGAGCGGCAGGCGTAACAGCCGGCTGAAGACGTGCAGCTGCAACTTGGTATCCAAACGGGCGCCGACGACATTGATGATCAGCCGCCGTGCATGGCCAAGCAGTGTCTCATAGGCGAAAACCACGGCGATCACCGCCGACAACAGCACCAGCGTCGAAATGCTGTTGAACTGCAGCACCTTGTTGACCACCGTCATGACGATAAGCGGCGGCAGGATGGTAAGGACACTCAGCGTGAACGAGGCGATGGTGATATCGCGCAGAGCGTGACTTTCGAGCCGCACCAGTTCGGCGAGCCAGCGAAGGGTGAAGGGCGCGTCCGCCGCGACATAGGATCGTGTGGCGCGCAGCAGCAGTGCCTCGCCGGTCCACACCTGCGACAGCCGCAACTCGTCGATGGCGACGGCTTCACCATCTTCGGGTGCATCCGCACTTTTCAGGAAGACGACGTTTCGCTCGGCGCTCGCCCCGGTGAGGAGAGCCGCGCCGCCGTCGTTGAACAACAGGACGACCGGTCCGGCGTCCTGGAAGCGCAAAAGGTGCGACCAGCGGATGCGCACAGCACGTGACCACATGCCGGCGTCCTGCGCCCACTGCGACAGATCGGCGGCGGCCGGAACCGCGCTCGCGGCCCTGAATTCGTTCGGGTCGAGCTCGACACCGTGATAGCGGGCGGCGCGCAGCATCGCCTTGAGGCGTGGCCCGATCTTGTCGAATTCGGCGGGACCGCCAGGGATCCGAGCCATAGTGCTCTCGCCGCCCGCCGCCTCGCCTTGCGCGGGACCGGCGTCGATCGGGACCGCTTGGATTTCGGCGTTCACGGGGATGTTCACCATGGACTTGTCTTCCAGCACGCAAGCGAACTCGACAATTCCCAGGCCGAAGTGCCTCTGCCGAGGGTTTCGATCATGCCGCCATCGTACTCCGAATTGATCGGCCGCGCGACTCTTCTGCCAGTCCGTGTCCCGGGATGTTCAACGCGCGAACTTCGCTCTCCCGCGACGTCCGCGCGTTTCCCTTCGGTGTTCTCTCGCCAGTCTTGCTCACTCATGTGGCTTCAGAAGATCCTTCAGGGTCGTCTTCGCCGTGTGGTCGGTGCTGGCGTAGCCGGTACCGTGCTTGGTCGCATCCAAGGTCTGGTCCGTAGTCGCGCGGGACGGCTGGTTCTGTTGGTGACCAAATCCCTTGATCGTATTGAGGATATTCAGGAGATCGGTCGTCACCGAGCCGGCCGCTAGGCCGATCAGGTGGTGTAGCGACGGCTGGCCGCCGCTGCCATTGCCGGTCGAGCCCGGCTGCAGGAACTGCCCGCTATCCTTGAGGCCGAGCGAGTCGGACGTGACATTGGCGGTCTTCTGGGTCGTCGTCACCAGGGTTGAGGTCGACGGAACGATCGAGTCGTGGTGACCGCTTGAGGGTCCGGTCGGACCGGTTGCGCCGGTGGCACCTGTGGCGCCCTTGGGTCCAGTATCGCCCTTGGGTCCAGTATCGCCCTTCGGCCCGGTCGCTCCGGTCGAGCCCGTGGCGCCGGTTGCACCGGTCGCGCCCTTGGGGCCGGTGTCGCCCTTAGGCCCGGTTGAGCCAGTCGGACCGGTCGAGCCAGTTGAGCCTGTGGCGCCGGTTGCACCTGTCGCGCCCTTAGGCCCGGTATCGCCCTTAGGTCCGGTTGAGCCAGTCGGACCGGTCGAACCAGTTGAGCCTGTGGCGCCGGTTGCACCAGTCGCGCCCTTAGGCCCGGTGTCGCCCTTAGGTCCGGTTGAGCCAGTCGGACCGGTCGAACCAGTTGAGCCTGTGGCGCCGGTTGCACCAGTCGCGCCCTTGGGCCCGGTGTCGCCCTTAGGCCCGGTTGAGCCAGTCGGACCGGTCGAACCAGTCGAGCCGGTTGCGCCAGTGGCACCTGTTGCGCCCTTGGGTCCGGTGTCGCCCTTAGGTCCGGTTGAGCCAGTCGGACCGGTCGAACCAGTCGAGCCGGTTGCGCCAGTGGCACCTGTTGCGCCCTTAGGCCCGGTATCGCCCTTAGGTCCGGTTGAGCCAGTCGGCCCGGTCGAACCAGTTGAGCCTGTGGCGCCGGTTGCACCAGTCGCGCCCTTGGGCCCGGTGTCGCCTTTGGGCCCGGTCGAACCAGTCGAGCCGGTTGCGCCAGTGGCACCTGTCGCGCCCTTGGGCCCGGTGTCGCCCTTAGGTCCGGTTGAGCCAGTCGGACCGGTCGAACCAGTCGAGCCGGTTGCGCCAGTGGCACCTGTTGCGCCCTTGGGTCCGGTGTCGCCCTTAGGTCCAGTATCACCCTTCGGTCCGGTTGCTCCGGTCGAGCCCGTGGCGCCGGTTGCACCCGTGGCACCCTTCGGTCCGGTGTCGCCCTTGGGCCCGGTTGAGCCAGTCGAGCCGGTGTCACCCTTCGGTCCTGTCGAGCCCGTTGCGCCGGTTGCTCCGGTCGAACCTGTCGCTCCAGTAGAGCCTGTAGCGCCCGTATTGCCAGTCGCACCAGTGGCGCCGGTTGCTCCAGTCGAACCGGTGGCGCCGGCGGAACCCGTAGCACCGGTCGCTCCGGTTGAGCCGGTGGCACCAGTATCGCCAGTGGCGCCGGTTGCCCCGGTCGAACCCGTGGCTCCGGTATCGCCAGTCGACCCCGTTGCGCCCGTGTCACCGGTTGCGCCGGTCGCACCTGGGGCTCCGGTAGCTCCAGTTGCTCCGGTCGAGCCGGTCGCGCCGGTATCTCCAGTCGCACCTGTTGAGCCAGTAGCTCCGGTCGAACCCGTATCGCCGGTCGCGCCAGTTGCCCCAGTCGAGCCCGTGGCTCCGGTATCGCCGGTCGGACCTGAGGCTCCGGTTGCACCCGTAGCACCGGTCGCTCCGGTGGAACCCGTGGCTCCAGTCGAGCCGGTGGCGCCTGTATCTCCAGTCGCACCTGTTGAACCTGTAGCTCCGGTCGAGCCCGTGGCGCCGGTATCGCCGGTCGCACCAGTGGCGCCGGTATCGCCGGTCGCACCAGTGGCGCCGGTAGCTCCGGTTGAGCCTGTGGCACCCGTATCGCCAGTCGCACCTGTGGCTCCAGTTGCTCCAGCCGAACCTGTGGCGCCCGTAGCTCCAGTCGAGCCCGTGGCGCCCGTATCGCCAGTTGCTCCAGTCGAGCCGGTCGCGCCTGTATCGCCAGTCGCACCTGTCGAACCCGTGGCGCCCGTATCACCGGTTGCGCCGGTAGCTCCGGTCGAGCCCGTGGCTCCGGTATCGCCGGTCGCACCTGAGGCTCCGGTTGCACCCGTAGCACCGGTCGCTCCGGTGGAACCCGTGGCTCCAGTCGAGCCCGTTGCGCCCCTATCGCCGGTCACACCTGTGGCGCCGGTTGCTCCAGTTGCTCCGGTCGAACCAGTGGCACCCGTATCGCCGGTCGAACCCGTGGCTCCGGTCGAGCCCGTGGCGCCGGTATCGCCGGTCGCGCCTGTTGAGCCTGTAGCCCCAGTCGAACCTGTTGCTCCGGTATCGCCAGTCGCACCCGTGGCACCAGTTGCCCCGGTCGAGCCTGTAGCCCCCGTATCGCCAGTCGCACCTGTGGCGCCGGTAGCTCCGGTCGAACCCGTGGCGCCCGTATCACCGGTCGCACCAGTTGAACCTGTAGCCCCAGTCGAACCTGTTGCTCCGGTATCGCCCGTTGCACCTGTGGCGCCGGTTGCGCCCGTAGCACCGGTCGCTCCAGTCGAGCCCGTAGCGCCCGTATCGCCGGTCGCACCTGTTGCTCCGGTTGAACCTGTTGCTCCCGTATCGCCCGTTGCCCCAGTCGAGCCCGTTGCACCGGTGTCGCCGGTCGCACCCGTGGCGCCGGTGGAACCCGTGGCTCCGGTTGCGCCAGTAGAGCCCGTTGCACCCGTATCGCCGGTGGCGCCAGTTGCTCCAGTCGAGCCGGTCGCGCCTGTATCTCCAGTCGCACCTGTTGAACCTGTAGCTCCAGTCGAACCCGTGGCGCCCGTATCGCCAGTCGCACCTGTGGCTCCAGTTGCTCCAGTCGAGCCCGTGGCGCCCGTATCACCGGTTGCGCCGGTGGCTCCAGTTGCTCCGGTCGAGCCCGTTGCCCCAGTATCGCCAGTCGCACCCGTGGCTCCGGTTGCGCCAGTCGCACCCGTGGCTCCGGTTGCGCCAGTCGCACCCGTGGCTCCGGTTGCGCCGGTCGAACCTGTGGCGCCCGTATCGCCAGTCGAACCTGTGGCGCCCGTATCGCCAGTCGCACCTGTGGCGCCGGTTGCACCCGTAGCACCGGTCGCTCCGGTGGAACCCGTGGCTCCAGTCGAGCCCGTTGCGCCCGTATCGCCGGTCGCACCTGTGGCGCCTGTATCACCGGTCGAGCCGGTGGCACCGGTTGCGCCAGTCGAACCCGTGGCGCCCGTCGCGCCCGTGGCACCGGTTGCACCCGTGGCTCCGGTATCGCCAGTTGCACCTGTGACGCCGGTAGCTCCAGTCGAGCCCGTGGCTCCAGTATCGCCAGTCGAACCCGTGGCGCCGGTAGCTCCGGTCGAACCCGTGGCGCCTGTATCGCCGGTCGCACCTGTGGCACCGGTTGCTCCTGTCGAACCCGTGGCGCCGGTATCGCCTGTGGCACCAGTGGCACCGGTAGCTCCAGTCGAGCCCGTGGCTCCAGTATCGCCAGTTGCACCCGTGGCGCCGGTAGCTCCGGTCGAACCCGTGGCGCCTGTATCACCGGTCGCACCTGTGGCGCCGGTTGCACCAGTCGAACCCGTGGCGCCGGTATCGCCTGTGGCACCAGTGGCACCGGTAGCTCCAGTCGAGCCCGTGGCACCCGTATCGCCGGTGGCGCCTGTGGCGCCGGTTGCTCCAGTCGAGCCAGTCGCACCGGTATCACCGGTCGCGCCCGTGGCTCCGGTTGCACCAGTCGAGCCCGTTGCGCCCGTATCGCCGGTCGCACCCGTGGCGCCAGTTGCTCCAGTCGAGCCGGTCGCGCCAGTATCTCCAGTCGCACCTGTTGAGCCGGTTGCTCCGGTCGAACCGGTGGCGCCCGTATCGCCGGTCGCACCCGTGGCACCGGTCGCGCCCGTGGCTCCGGTTGCGCCAGTCGAACCTGTCGCTCCGGTATCGCCAGTGGCGCCAGTTGCGCCAGTCGAGCCCGTTGCACCGGTGTCGCCGGTCGCACCTGTGGCGCCGGTAGCTCCCGTCGAGCCCGTGGCGCCGGTATCACCAGTCGCGCCAGTGGCTCCGGTTGCGCCAGTAGAGCCGGTGGCACCGGTGTCGCCGGTCGCACCTGTGGCGCCGGTAGCTCCAGTTGCTCCGGTCGAACCAGTGGCACCCGTATCGCCGGTCGCACCTGTGGCGCCGGTTGCTCCAGTCGAGCCCGTTGCGCCCGTATCGCCGGTGGCGCCAGTTGCTCCAGTCGAGCCGGTCGCACCCGTGGCGCCCGTATCGCCAGTCGCACCCGTGGCGCCGGTAGCTCCGGTCGCACCTGTGGCGCCCGTATCGCCGGTCGCACCTGTGGCGCCGGTGGCGCCGGTATCGCCTGTGGCGCCAGTTGAACCTGTAGCTCCAGTTGAACCGGTGGCACCCGTATCGCCAGTCGCACCCGTGGCGCCAGTTGCACCGGTGGCTCCGGTTGCTCCGGTCGAGCCGGTGGCGCCCGTATCGCCGGTCGCACCCGTAGCACCTGTAGCTCCGGTTGAGCCTGTGGCACCCGTATCGCCGGTCGCACCTGTTGCTCCGGTTGCTCCAGTCGAGCCCGTTGCACCGGTGTCGCCGGTCGCACCCGTGGCTCCGGTGGAACCCGTGGCTCCGGTATCCCCGGTCGCGCCTGTGGCGCCGGTTGCTCCGGTTGAACCCGTGGCGCCCGTATCGCCAGTCGCCCCTGTGGCTCCGGTCGCACCTGTGGCGCCGGTTGCACCGGTCGAGCCCGTGGCTCCGGTATCGCCGGTGGCGCCAGTGGCTCCGGTAGCTCCGGTCGAACCCGTATCGCCGGTGGCGCCTGTGGCGCCGGTTGCTCCAGTCGAGCCAGTCGCACCGGTATCACCGGTCGCGCCCGTGGCTCCGGTTGCTCCAGTAGAGCCCGTTGCTCCGGTATCGCCGGTCGCGCCGGTCGAGCCTGTCGCACCAGTCGCACCGGTGGCTCCGGTCGAACCTGTGGCGCCGGTATCACCAGTGGCTCCGGTTGCTCCGGTGGAACCTGTGGCGCCGGTATCACCAGTCGCACCAGTTGAGCCTGTGGCCCCAGTCGAACCTGTTGCTCCGGTATCGCCTGTGGCACCAGTGGCGCCGGTAGCTCCGGTCGAACCCGTGGCGCCCGTATCGCCGGTTGCGCCCGTAGCACCGGTTGCTCCGGTAGAGCCTGTGGCGCCCGTATCGCCGGTTGCACCCGTGGCTCCGGTTGCTCCGGTCGAGCCTGTGGCGCCGGTATCACCGGTCGCACCAGTTGAGCCTGTGGCCCCAGTCGAACCTGTTGCTCCGGTATCGCCTGTGGCACCAGTGGCGCCGGTAGCTCCGGTCGCACCCGTGGCGCCGGTATCACCGGTCGCGCCAGTTGCACCTGTGGCACCGGTTGCCCCGGTCGAGCCCGTGGCTCCGGTATCGCCTGTGGCACCAGTGGCTCCGGTAGCTCCGGTCGAACCCGTGGCGCCCGTATCGCCAGTTGCACCTGTAGCACCAGTTGCGCCCGTGGCTCCGGTGGCGCCCGTATCGCCGGTCGAGCCCGTGGCGCCCGTATCCCCAGTCGCGCCTGTGGCTCCGGTCGAGCCCGTCGCTCCCGTTGAACCTGTGGCACCGGTATCGCCGGTCGCACCTGTGGCACCGGTTGCGCCAGTAGATCCCGTGGCCCCGGTATCGCCGGTCGCTCCGGTATCGCCGGTCGCGCCTGTGGCTCCGGTTGTTCCGGTCGAACCCGTGGCGCCCGTGGCACCGGTGGAACCCGTGGCGCCGGTATCCCCGGTCGCGCCTGTGGCTCCGGTTGCACCCGTGGCTCCGGTCGAGCCTGTGACACCCGTATCGCCGGTTGCGCCGGTGTCGCCAGTTGCACCTGTGGCGCCGGTTGCTCCTGTGGAACCCGTTGCGCCTGTATCGCCGGTCGCACCAGTGGCACCGGTTGCTCCGGTCGAGCCCGTGGCGCCGGTAGCTCCGGTGGCGCCCGTATCGCCAGTCGCACCAGTGGCGCCGGTTGCTCCAGTAGAGCCTGTGGTGCCCGTATCACCGGTTGCGCCAGTGGAACCTGTAGCTCCAGTAGAGCCTGTGGCGCCGGTATCACCGGTCGCGCCAGTTGCTCCGGTCGAACCCGTGGCGCCCGTATCGCCAGTCGCACCTGTGGCTCCGGTCGCACCTGTGGCGCCGGTTGCACCGGTCGAGCCCGTGGCTCCGGTATCACCGGTCGCGCCAGTGGCGCCGGTTGCACCGGTCGAGCCCGTGGCTCCGGTATCACCGGTCGCGCCTGTTGAACCTGTAGCTCCAGTCGAACCAGTGGCACCCGTATCGCCGGTCGCACCTGTGGCTCCGGTTGCTCCAGTCGAACCTGTGGCTCCGGTGTCGCCGGTCGCGCCTGTGGCACCGGTCGAGCCAGTTGCTCCAGTCGAACCTGTCGCTCCGGTATCGCCAGTGGCGCCAGTTGCTCCGGTCGAGCCGGTAGCTCCGGTCGAACCTGTGGCGCCTGTATCGCCGGTAGCACCAGTCGCGCCTGTGGCGCCGGTTGAACCCGTGGCGCCTGTATTGCCGGTCGAACCCGTGGCACCAGTAGAGCCGGTCGCACCTGTGGCTCCGGTTGCACCAGTCGAGCCCGTCGCGCCTGTAACGCCTGTCGAACCCGTCGCGCCGGTTGAGCCAGTCGCGCCCGTGGCGCCGGTTGAGCCAGTCGCACCTGTGGCGCCCGTTGAGCCTGTGGCGCCGGTCGCACCCGTTGCACCGGTCGAGCCCGTGGCGCCAGTAGAACCCGTCGCGCCGGTTGAGCCAGTCGCGCCCGTGGCGCCCGTTGAACCCGTGGCGCCGGTCGCACCCGTTGCACCGGTCGAACCCGTCGCGCCAGTCGAACCCGTCGCACCAGTCGAACCTGTAGCGCCGGTCGAGCCCGTGGCGCCCGTTGAACCCGTAGCGCCAGTCGGACCTGTCGGACCTGTCGGCCCGACTGCATGGCCTGCGGATCCGGTAGCGCCTATCGTAACCTGTCCGCCATTGGCGGAGCTGTTAACGAAGGTGAAGTCGCTGTTGCCGTTGGTAAAATTGCCGAGGAATGTTTCCTCATCGAGCAAAGTGCCCGTGCCGTTCGCGCCGCTATATATGTAGACCGTCGCCTGGCCATTGCCGTCAATCACGACCTCGGAGAGGGGGGTAGCCCCCAAATTCTCCAGGACTAATGTATCGCCCGGGAGAAATCCCGCGTATGCCGCATTGACAAATTGGGAGCTGATTTCAGTAACTGTACCATCTGTATTATTACCGCCGTCGGTAACAAAATTAATCGTCTGGCTCGCGCTCACGCCAACGCCAGTACCGAACACTAGCGACGCGTTGCCGTATATATTCATGTACCCGCTGCCGGTTACATAAATATTGCCGGTGAAAGTCGCGGAGGTTGAGAAGCCGTTCGCGAGAGCGGCCGCTGTCGTGCCTACGACGTTGAGGGAGCCGTCATTTTCGAAATATTGATTGCCGAGGCCGCCCGCCCCGACGCCGGTGCCAGTCATGACCCAATTGGTCGTCGCCGCTGTGCCCGACGTCAGGTTTGCGGTGCCGTTTACGAAAATCTGACCATGGTTGATCAGGGTCAGCGAGGTGGTAAATTGGTTGGCGCTGGAGCCCGTGTCACTGACGGTCCAGATACTGCTACCGGTTCCCGTTGCCTGACGCAGGGTCGGCGGCATGTATAAGGAATTAATATTGCCCGATAAACTGCCCTGAGCATTGTGGTTGCTGACGAACGTCAAATTGGGGCCGGCGGCCGGCTGAGTCAGAGGTAAGCCGCCGCTCCATCGAGCCGTATCCCCCCAGGCGTCGGCCCCTCCCTGGGCCATTGTGAAGGTGTTCGTCGCTGCCGGCGTGCTGAAGAAGACGTCAGTGCCGCTAGCTCCATCAAACTTCAAATCGACAACTGTGCCGGCGGCTGGAGCGCCGCCGAGTGTCAACGCGTACGACTGACCGGCGCCGTCTACGACTGTGAGGACGCTGCCATTCAGGCTTCCCGATACAATGCTGGCATTGCCAAAATCGATCTGGTTGGTCGCCGTGGTGGTGCTGGCGCCGATGTTCAGCCCGCTGATGGTGCCGGTGAACCCTGCGAGGTTGGTGAGGTCCAGAGTCCCGGTGGTACCGTTAAAGGTAACCCCGGAGCTCACGGTGCCGTCGAGTTTGAGAATCGATCCGGCAACATTGGCGATTGCCAGCGTCCGATTCGACACGGTTCCGGTAAGGTTCAGTGTGCCGCCGCTGGCTGTGATTGTGCCGGTGGTCGATATCGGTATGCCTACGGTGCCGGCGCCAGTGATGTTAGTGCCTGCTGCGATCGTGCCAGTGCCCGTGATGATGGCTGGGCTGGCCATAGTGATGCCGCTTGTCGCGGCGAGAATAACGGCTGCACCATTAATGGTTAGAGTGTTGGAGCCGCTGATGTTCAGTGAAGTTATTGTGGTGGTGCCAGCGGTGCTCAGCGTGGGCTGTCTGGTTGGGCTCCCCGAGATGGTTAGAACGTCCGCACCAATTGAGCCAGTTGTCACGCTCCAGTTGTTGACGTTGAGGAAATTAGTGTCGACACCCCCAACCCACGTCCTGGCGACCAACACCCCGGCATATGCGCCGATGCCCCCCGCAGTCAGCGGCGGCTGTGCTACTACGGCACCTCTTACACGTCTGGCGAGTTGCCATCCGCCGCCCCGTGCCGCTGCACCGATAAGTCCCGTCGCGGCGGCAACGTTCGTGCCGGTTGCGCGCGCCAGGCCATCGACGAATTCATCACCCTCATCGCCGGCAGCAGCATAGCAGCTCCATAACCTCAAACCGCCATCATCGCCTAGCGCCCGGCCGATCGCCGCGAGGTCGACCCCGTCGTCGTCCAGCGTCCGCGCCGACCATTCACCCGCCGCGAAGCTCACCCGCCCTGGCGCCCCATGCGCGATGACGTGCACGGCATCGAGGCCGTCGCGGCCTTCGAGCGCCAGCGCCATCTGGCGCGCGGCCGGGCGCTTGGCGTCGAGCAGGATCGCCTCGACCTCGGGCCTCAGATTGGCGAGGATCGTGCCGAGATCGGATACAGAGGGGTCGACGAAAAGGATTTCGGAAGCGCGGGGCAGGGGCGCATCGGTCCGCGCATTCGGGCGACCAGTTGCTGTGGCCGGCAGCGGATGAATTTGGCGCCCATCGAACCGGGGCACAACGCCCTGGGGCGCACGCGACAACGCTTGATTCACAGTACCCACTCCCATCACCCGTGCCGCCGACGCCTCGACGGCAAACTCGCGAGTGAACTCCGGAATGGGGACGTCTGCCTTCCGCCGAGGACAGACATAGACGCGGCGTCTCACGGCGCGCCTGATGGGCGCACCTTCGTCATCCGCTAAATAGCCTTGCTACCCAGACCCCTGCCCAAACTCGCCTGCACAGACCTTACGGCCACCCGACCGTGCGATCTGCGGGCACCCTCCATACCCATATATTAGTAGATGCGAAAATTAGCGATTTGTAAACTATTAAGTAGGGAATTGGTAAATTGGCAGGAACGAAGGCAGCAGACCTCGGTCAATATTGAGGCGCCGGACTCGCGCAAATTGTTTTTGGAAATCGAAGACTTGGCGGCTTCCCTTAAGTTGCCGTCAACCCGCGAATGTCGCCGTGGCTGGGCCAGCCGCGGGCCTGGCCGGAGCGCTTGCCGGCGGCTGACCCTGTAGATGCCAGGCGCTGCGCGAGCCAACAAAGCAAGAATGATCAGCGCGCGGAGTCCGCTTTCCAGCGAAACCCGCGCGCCCGTTGTCAAACCTGGACCAGTCACGGTCCAGGTCCATTCGCCGCTCACTCGTGCGGCTTCAAGAGATCCTTCAGGGACGTCTTGACGGTGTGCTCGTTGCTGGCATAGCCGGCGCCAGGCTTGGTCTGATCCGAGGTGAGATCCGTGCTCGCCCCAGACGGCTTGTTCTGGTTGTTGCCAGATCCGCTAACCGTCTTGAGAACGTTCAGCAGGTCTGTCGTCACCGAAGTCGCCGCAAGGCCGACCAGTTGGCCGAACGACGCATGCTTGCCGGGACCACTGTTGCCGTCGGGCGCGCCGGACTGCAGGAACTGTGTGGTGTCCTTGAGCCCGAGCGTGCTTGCCGTGACTTTGGCGTTGTTGCCGTTGCCGGACTTGCCATCGTCGTCGTCCTGGTCACGCCGGTTGCCTCGGTTGCTGCGGTCGTCGTCGCCGTTGCCGTTGTTGCCATGGTGGTGATGGTGATGATGATGCTTATCATCGTCATCGGCTGAGCCAGTCGCACCGGTCGCACCGGTCGGACCAGGCGCTCCGGTCGAGCCGGTCGCACCAGTCGAGCCTGTCGCTCCGGTCGAGCCAGTCGAGCCAGTCGAGCCTGTCGCACCAGTCGAGCCAGTTGCTCCGGTCGAACCCGTCGCTCCGGTCGAGCCCGTGGCGCCAGTCGAGCCGGTCGCACCCGTCGCTCCGGTCGAGCCGGTCGAGCCAGTCGCGCCGGTCGAGCCAGTCGCTCCAGTTGCCCCGGTCGAACCCGTCGCGCCGGTTGCGCCGGTCGAGCCAGTCGCGCCGGTCGAGCCGGTTGCACCAGTCGAGCCGGTTGCCCCGGTCGCACCCGTCGCTCCGGTCGAGCCAGTGGCTCCGGTCGAACCCGTCGCACCAGTCGAGCCAGTCGCGCCGGTTGCTCCGGTCGAGCCGGTTGCACCAGTCGAGCCGGTTGCTCCGGTCGAGCCAGTGGCGCCGGTCGAACCCGTCGCACCAGTCGAGCCAGTCGCGCCGGTTGCTCCGGTCGAGCCGGTTGCACCAGTCGAGCCGGTTGCTCCGGTCGAGCCAGTGGCGCCGGTCGAGCCGGTGGCTCCGGTCGAGCCAGTTGCGCCGGTCGAGCCGGTGGCTCCGGTCGAGCCAGTTGCTCCGGTCGAGCCGGTTGCTCCGGTCGAGCCTGTCGCTCCGGTCGAACCCGTCGCACCTGTCGAGCCAGTGGCGCCGGTCGAACCCGTCGCTCCGGTCGAGCCAGTCGCACCAGTCGAGCCGGTGGCTCCGGTCGAGCCAGTGGCTCCGGTCGAGCCAGTTGCGCCGGTCGAGCCTGTCGCTCCGGTCGAGCCTGTCGCTCCGGTCGAGCCAGTTGCCCCGGTTGAGCCAGTGGCTCCGGTCGAACCTGTGGCTCCGGTCGAGCCAGTTGCGCCGGTCGAGCCTGTCGCTCCGGTCGAGCCAGTTGCCCCGGTCGAACCCGTCGCACCGGTTGAGCCAGTGGCTCCGGTCGAACCTGTCGAGCCTGTCGCACCAGTCGCTCCGGTCGATCCCGTGGCTCCGGTCGAGCCGGTTGCTCCGGTCGAGCCAGTGGCGCCGGTCGAGCCAGTGGCTCCGGTCGAGCCACTTGCGCCGGTCGAGCCTGTCGCACCAGTCGAGCCAGTCGCACCAGTCGAGCCGGTTGCCCCGGTCGAACCTGTGGCTCCGGTCGAGCCAGTTGCGCCGGTCGAGCCTGTCGCTCCGGTCGAGCCAGTTGCCCCGGTCGAACCCGTCGCACCGGTTGAGCCAGTGGCTCCGGTCGAACCTGTCGAGCCTGTCGCACCAGTCGCTCCGGTCGATCCCGTGGCTCCGGTCGAGCCGGTTGCTCCGGTCGAGCCAGTGGCGCCGGTCGAGCCAGTGGCTCCGGTCGAGCCACTTGCGCCGGTCGAGCCTGTCGCACCAGTCGAGCCAGTCGCACCAGTCGAGCCGGTTGCCCCGGTCGAGCCTGTCGCACCAGTCGCTCCGGTCGAGCCGGTCGCACCCGTCGAGCCAGTTGCTCCGGTCGAACCCGTCGCACCAGTCGAGCCAGTCGCGCCGGTTGCTCCGGTCGAGCCGGTTGCACCAGTCGAGCCAGTTGCACCAGTCGAGCCGGTTGCTCCGGTCGCTCCGGTCGAGCCTGTCGCTCCGGTCGAGCCAGTTGCCCCGGTTGAGCCAGTGGCTCCGGTCGAACCTGTGGCTCCGGTCGAGCCAGTTGCGCCGGTCGAGCCAGTCGCACCGGTTGCTCCGGTCGAACCTGTGGCTCCGGTCGAGCCAGTTGCGCCGGTCGAGCCAGTCGCACCGGTTGCTCCGGTCGATCCGGTCGAGCCTGTCGCACCAGTCGCTCCGGTCGATCCCGTGGCTCCGGTCGAGCCTGTCGCTCCGGTCGAGCCAGTCGCACCAGTCGAGCCGGTTGCCCCGGTCGCACCCGTCGCTCCGGTCGAGCCAGTTGCACCCGTCGAGCCGGTTGCCCCGGTCGAGCCGGTGGCGCCGGTCGATCCGGTTGCTCCGGTGGAGCCTGTCGCTCCGGTCGATCCGGTCGCACCCGTCGCTCCGGTCGAGCCAGTCGCACCGGTCGCACCAGTCGAACCTGTTGCTCCGGTCGAGCCGGTTGCACCAGTCGAGCCGGTTGCTCCGGTCGAGCCAGTGGCGCCGGTCGAGCCAGTGGCTCCGGTCGAGCCACTTGCGCCGGTCGAGCCTGTCGCACCAGTCGAGCCAGTCGCACCAGTCGAGCCGGTTGCCCCGGTCGAGCCTGTCGCACCAGTCGCTCCGGTCGAGCCAGTTGCTCCGGTCGAACCCGTCGCACCAGTCGAGCCAGTCGCGCCGGTTGCTCCGGTCGAGCCGGTTGCACCAGTCGAGCCAGTTGCACCAGTCGAGCCGGTTGCTCCGGTCGAGCCAGTCGCACCAGTCGAGCCAGTCGCTCCGGTCGAGCCAGTTGCTCCGGTCGAGCCGGTGGCTCCGGTCGAGCCAGTTGCGCCGGTCGAGCCGGTGGCTCCGGTCGAGCCAGTTGCGCCGGTCGAGCCGGTTGCTCCGGTCGAGCCTGTCGCTCCGGTCGAACCAGTGGCGCCGGTCGCGCCGGTTGCTCCGGTCGAGCCCGTGGAGCCTGTCGCTCCGGTCGAACCCGTCGCTCCGGTCGAGCCAGTCGCACCAGTCGAGCCGGTGGCTCCGGTCGAGCCAGTTGCGCCGGTCGAGCCTGTCGCTCCGGTCGAGCCTGTCGCTCCGGTCGAGCCAGTTGCCCCGGTTGAGCCGGTTGCTCCGGTCGAGCCTGTCGCTCCGGTCGAGCCGGTGGCTCCGGTCGATCCAGTCGCACCGGTTGAGCCGGTCGCTCCGGTCGAGCCAGTGGCGCCGGTCGAGCCTGTCGCACCAGTCGAGCCGGTTGCTCCGGTCGAGCCTGTCGCACCAGTCGCTCCGGTCGAGCCCGTGGCTCCGGTCGAACCCGTCGCTCCGGTCGATCCAGTCGCTCCGGTCGAACCGGTTGCGCCTGTCGCACCAGTCGCTCCGGTAGAGCCGGTTGCGCCGGTGGAACCCGTGGCGCCCGTCGCGCCGGTATCACCAGTCGAGCCAGTCGCACCAGTCGAGCCAGTCGCCCCGGTCGAGCCAGTGGCGCCGGTCGAGCCTGTCGCACCAGTCGAGCCGGTTGCTCCGGTCGAGCCTGTCGCACCAGTCGCTCCGGTCGAGCCCGTGGCTCCGGTCGAACCCGTCGCTCCGGTCGATCCAGTCGCTCCGGTCGAACCGGTTGCGCCTGTCGCACCAGTCGCTCCGGTAGAGCCGGTTGCGCCGGTGGAACCCGTGGCGCCCGTCGCGCCGGTATCACCAGTCGAGCCAGTCGCACCAGTCGAGCCAGTCGCCCCGGTCGAGCCCGTCGCACCGGTAGAGCCGGTTGCGCCGGTGGAACCCGTGGCGCCCGTCGCGCCGGTATCACCAGTCGAGCCAGTCGCACCAGTTGCGCCGGTGGAACCTGTCGCACCTGTGGAGCCAGTCGCGCCGGTTGCTCCCGTCGAACCTGTGGAGCCTGTCGCGCCGGTATCACCAGTCGCTCCGGTCGAGCCAGTCGAGCCAGTTGCTCCGGTCGAGCCAGTTGCTCCCGTATCACCCGTGGCGCCAGTTGCACCAGTCGAGCCAGTTGCACCAGTCGAGCCGGTTGCTCCGGTCGAGCCTGTTGCTCCGGTCGAGCCAGTCGCTCCGGTCGAGCCAGTGGCGCCGGTCGCGCCGGTGGCTCCGGTCGAGCCGGTTGCTCCAGTCGAGCCGGTTGCTCCAGTCGCTCCGGTCGAACCAGTGGCGCCGGTCGAGCCGGTTGCTCCGGTCGAGCCAGTTGCTCCGGTCGAGCCCGTGGCGCCGGTCGCACCGGTCGAGCCGGTTGCTCCGGTCGCGCCGGTCGAGCCTGTCGCTCCGGTCGAACCAGTGGCGCCGGTCGAACCCGTCGCTCCGGTAGAGCCGGTTGCTCCGGTATCACCAGTCGCCCCGGTCGCACCTGTCGCTCCGGTCGAGCCTGTGGCACCTGTATCGCCGGTCGCACCTGTGGCTCCGGTCGAGCCGGTCGAACCAGTGGCTCCGGTCGAGCCAGTCGCTCCCGTATCACCCGTGGCGCCAGTTGCACCAGTCGAGCCAGTCGCACCTGTCGAGCCAGTCGCCCCGGTAGAGCCTGTTGCACCGGTCGAACCAGTCGCACCTGTCGAGCCTGTGGCACCTGTCGAGCCTGTGGCACCGGTCGAACCAGTTGCTCCGGTCGAGCCAGTTGCTCCGGTCGAGCCAGTCGCTCCCGTATCACCCGTGGCGCCAGTTGCACCAGTCGAGCCAGTCGCACCTGTCGAGCCAGTCGAGCCAGTTGCTCCGGTCGCACCCGTGTCGCCGGTCGAACCCGTCGCTCCGGTAGAGCCGGTTGCTCCGGTATCACCAGTCGCCCCGGTCGCACCTGTCGCTCCGGTCGAGCCTGTGGCACCTGTATCGCCGGTCGCACCTGTGGCTCCGGTCGAGCCGGTCGAGCCAGTTGCTCCGGTCGAGCCAGTCGCTCCCGTATCACCCGTTGCGCCAGTCGAACCGGTGGCACCGGTAGAGCCGGTGGCACCGGTTGATCCTGTTGCTCCGGTATCACCCGTTGCACCAGTCGAGCCAGTTGCGCCAGTCGAGCCTGTTGCACCTGTGGCCCCGGTTGCGCCAGTCGGTCCTGTTGCCCCGGTCGAGCCTGTTGCACCCGTGGCGCCGGTTGCCCCAGTCGAACCTGTGGCGCCCGTTGCCCCAGTCGAGCCAGTTGCGCCAGTCGAGCCTGTTGCACCTGTGGCCCCGGTTGCGCCAGTCGGTCCTGTTGCCCCGGTCGAGCCTGTTGCACCCGTGGCGCCGGTTGCCCCAGTCGAACCTGTGGCGCCTGTTGCCCCAGTCGAGCCAGTCGCACCTGTCGAGCCAGTCGCCCCGGTCGAGCCTGTGGCGCCGGTCGAGCCTGTGGCACCCGTCGAACCCGTATGGCCCGTAGCGCCGGTCGCACCCGTGGCGCCGGTCGAGCCTGTAGCCCCGGTCGAACCCGTACGGCCCGTGGCGCCGGTCGCACCCGTGGCGCCGGTCGCACCCGTCGGGCCTGTCGAACCACTGTTGCTGGTGGAAGAAACCCCTGTAAGAGTAAAGACACCGTCGGAATTGCTGGACGGGCCAGAAGTAACCGAATTGTTGCTCAGATTGAATGTGCCAGCAGAAACAACTGACCATTGATTGTTATCGTCCGTATCATCTTGAACAAGCGCTGTTATCGTATAAGTCCCGCTTACTGGAACGTCGACAATCATAGCGACGGAAGAGAATTGAGCAGATGATTTTGATGGTAACGTAAAGCTAGCGACAATTACGTTAGACGAATTCGTGATATAATACTGAACTGCCTTCTGGCTGATAGAACCAGCAGTATCGAGTGACCCAGTAAGTGTCACTTCAAGGCTCAGAACACCTGCGTAACTTGCCGTTCCCGTGTTGGTTAGCGGCGGCGCAACACGGGACATAGGGGATATCGGCAGGTCCCATCGCCCGCCCAACGCTTCGGCGCCAACCAGTCCTACGGCAGCCGATACGCCAGCGCCGGTCGCCTCGGAGAGAGCCTTTACAAACGCTTCGCCCGCCGCGCCGTAACCGGTCTCGCAGCTCCACAGCCGCAGGCCGCCACAATCGGCCAAGGCCCTGCCGATGGCGGCTAGGTTCGCAGCGTCGCGCACCAGAGTGTCGCTCGACCACTCGCCCGAGCCAAAGCCGAGACGTCCCGGCGCGCCGTGAGCTAGGATGTGCACCGCGTCCAACCCGTTGCGCCCTTCTAGAGCCTCCGCCATTTGCCGCGCCGCGGGCTGGCGTTTGTCGAGCACGATAGCGTCCACCTCCGGCCGCACGTTTCTCAGAGCGGTTTCGAGATCAGGGATTGAAGGATCTAAAAAGAGGATTTCCGAGGCGCGGGCCATCACCGGCTCCTGTGGGCTCGAATTCAACTTAAGGTTTAGCGGCACGCAGGCTCGCCCGGCGTGGCCACGGGAAAAAAGCATGGAGACTGGGCGGTTATCTTCAGGATGGCCCGACGGCGCCGCCGGGATGAGCAGCGACGGGGCTGTCTACGCTGAGAAAGGTGGAGGCCTGGAAATTCCCAGCGTCGTCAAACGTCCCGATCGCCAGCGAGCTTACGTTGCTTGGAACCTTGACGGTGAGAACGACGGACTGACTTTGCCTGACGGCGTTGGGAAGGACGACCTGGCCGACTATCGCATCTTTGGCCGTATCCACGATAAAGTAATTTACATTTCCGGTCGTACTTCCGACCGGCAAAGCGCCCATAACGGTGACTTCGATCGCCGCAAACGCTGGTGCGTAGCTCATAATTCCCTCCCTGGTCAGCGGCGGTCGTGCCGCACCGTTATTTGTGCCCCCCCAATTTCCAACGCTTGGCGTCGCGCCATGTGGGATCGAACCGTGCCGCGTTGGTTCTCCGTGGAGGAGATCGCGGAAGCGGTGGCGACCCTGCAGTCGGTCGCCGGATGCAGTAGCCAAGTGCCGCACCACAGCTTCGCCGGTCGGCAGGCGATATCAACCCACCCACAACGCAATCCCTCCAGGTACGCCGAAGGCTGGGCGTCAACCGTTAGAAAGCTCCGAAATGAGACGTCCGTCGTCCTTCAAACGAATGATGACACCAATGTCTCGGCGCGAGGGAATTGAAGCCGTCTGTCCTTCTGCAGAGGGACGAACGCGGCCTACAACGAGCGCACCCCGGTCGCGCCTCATACGCGATTTGCTTTGCTACCCAGCACCCTCTGACCCACTCCTCACAAATTCGGCGTAAGCAGCCGTGAGCCTTGCCGCCACTTGACATCGTATATTAGTGGTTAGAATTTTAGGAATTTGTAATTTATGAGTTGAAAATTGATAAAAGGCGGGAAAGCAGACAGTGCGCAAATTGCGGCGAGGTTTCTCCGCTTGAACAGGTTGGAGCGCACCATGCCTGCAATCGCCTCCCATGGTCCTTGCAGCCCGCCGGAGAAATGGCTTGGGGTAACCATGATGAATCAGGTTAAGCACGGTTTCCTCACGACGATCCCGTAGGAACCGATAGAACGAATGATCCGATATTCGGGAATAGAGACTATACTGGCGGTCGAGCTGGCAGGATGAACGATATGCGGGCTGAAGGCATGGGCGACCGGGACTTGGCATCCGCATCGACGCAGTCCGCCCCGAAGGCGAGACAAAGCAGGACTGAATCATCCGTCCGATCGCCACTTCCCTCGATCGCTGACAATTCGAAGGTGACACACGGCAAGCGGCTCTGCCTCAACATGATCGTCAAGAACGAGATGGCGAACCTTCAACGCTGTCTCGGGGCGGTTGTCGACCACATCGACTGCTGTGTCATCGGCGATACCGGCTCGACCGACGGGACCCAGGATTTCATCAAATCGTTCTTCGCTGCCCGCAGCCTGCCGGGCGAGCTGCACGAATTCCCATTCCACAATTTCGAGCAGGCGCGCAACGACCGCTGCTCAGCTGAAGGAATCGCATGAGCACCATCGGCCTGTGCATGATTGTCAAGAACGAGACGAAGGTCATCCTGCAATGCCTCGCCAGCGTGCTCCCCCTTGTCGACTACGTGCTCATCGTCGACACCGGTTCCGAGGACGGCACGCAAGACCTGATACGCGGCTTTCTCGCCGATAACGGTGTCCAAGGCGCTGTCATTGACGAGCCATGGCGGGACTTCGCGTACAACCGGACCTTCGCCCTTGAACGATTGCGTAAAGTCGAGACTGTCGACTATGCAATGATCATCGACGCGGACGATGTTCTGATCCGGGACGCCGACTTCGATCCGATCAGGTTCAAGTCGCAGATGGAACACGATTTATACGACGTCGAGGTGTTACATGGTGGCATTTCGTTTTATCGCCCGCAGATCTGCCGCAACCGTCTGCCGTTCGCCTTCAAGGGCGTCCTGCACGAATATCTCGAGGCCCCTCCTGGCCATCTCACGCGGGAGACCGCCAAGGGTTTTCGCGTGGCGACGGGGCGTGGCGGAGCACGCAGTCAAAACCCACGAAAGTACCAGGACGACTCGGCCGTTCTTGAAAATGCGCTTGCAACGGAGACCGACCCCTTTCTTGTTTCGCGATACACCTTCTATCTGGCGCAGAGCTACAGGGATTCCGGCGAGCGTGAAAAATCACTCGCGAACTATCTGAAGCGCGCCGATCTAGGTTTTTGGGACGAGGAGGTCTATGTCAGCCTGCTTGAGGCGGGCAACCTCATGGCAGCATTGGGGCGGCCATTCGACGAGGTCGTTGCCGCCTTTGAGCGCGCGGCGCAGGTCGTCCCCGCCCGCGCGGAGGCTCTACACGCTGCGAGCCTCTATTGCCGCAACCAGGGCCGGAATGCGGAAGGAACGGAATTTGCGCGTCGAGGGCTCGACCTTGTTCAACCCGCCGGACTTTTCATTCAGCCCTGGGTTTACGATTACGGACTGCTCGACGAGTTTGCTGTCAATGCCTACTGGGCAGGCGCCTACCGGGAATCGCTCGACGCTTGTCTAAAATTGCTCGCCTCCGACAAATTGCCTGCGGAAATGGCGAAGCGTGTGGTGGCCAACGCTCGCTTCGCCACCGGCAAGCTTCCGGTCAATGAGCCGCCGAAACTTGGGGCGTTCGGGACCGAGAGCTTGATCGACCAGCACAGGCTTGTCCGGCAGCGGTCGTTGCGGTCGCGCATCGAGGGCACGCCGCGCATCCTGGTGACAATCCTCGCAAAGCAGAAAGAGCCGGCACTGCCGCTGTACCTCGAGTGCATCGAGGCGCTCGACTACCCCAAGGCGTCGATCGTCCTGTACATCAGGACAAACAACAACACCGACAGGACCGAGCACATACTGCGCGAATGGGTGGAGCGCGTTGGTCACCTCTATGCCGCGGTTGAATTCGATGCCTCCAACGTGGCCGATAGAGTCGAGCAGTTTGGCGAACACGAATGGAACGAGACGCGCTTCAGGGTGCTTGGCCGAATCCGCAACATAAGTTTGCGGAAAACTCTCGAACACAGCTGCGATTTCTATTTCGTTGCCGACGTCGATAATTTCGTGCGACCGGCCACGCTACGCGAGCTTGTCGCGCTCGACGTGCCGATCGTCGCTCCCCTGCTTCGCTCCATCTCTCCCGGGCAATACTATTCGAACTACCACGCCGAAATCGACGCCAACGGCTACTATATGCAGTGCGATCAATATGGGTGGGTGCTCAACCGCCACGTGCGCGGCATTATCGAGATGCCGCTTGTGCACTGCACCTATCTTGTCCGCGCCGACGTACTGCCCGAACTGACATACGAGGACGCGACATCGCGCTACGAGTACGTGATCTTTGCCGACAGCGCCCGCAAGGCCGGCATCGTCCAGTATATGGATAACCGACAAGTCTATGGCTACATCACCTTCGGCGATGGCCAATATTATGTGAGTGACGGGATCGAGCGCGCCCGAGCGCTGTTGCACGGTGCCGGCGACACGCCGGTATTCACTGCCGCCACGCCTCCGGGCGCCGTACCGATGCCAGATCGACATGTCGAGCCGCCGCAAATTCACCTAATAAACTTGGACAGCAGCGTCGAGCGCTGGCGCAAATATCAAGATAGGAATCCTCATCTAGCCGCCAATACAATTCGGGTATCGGCCGTCGACGGAGCATCCCTCGATAGGTCGACCTTGCAAGCCTTGGTGGACGATGGAGTGATTGCCGAGGATTGCGGGTATCTGCCGGGCGCATTGGGATGTGCTCTATCGCACATCAACTTGTGGAAGTTAGCGGTATCCGAGAAGCGGCCAATTACCATTTTCGAGGACGACGTCTACTCGTCGTTCAACTTTCTTGAGGAGTCGACTCGCATTCTGTCCATGGCTCCAGAGAACTGGGATATGGTAAAGTGGGGATTCAATTTCGACCCTCTATTCCTGTGGTTGAACTTCGATTTCTCCAAAGCCAAGCTGGAGTTCTACAACCGACAACACAAACAGATTCCGGCCCAATTTCAATCTGAAACCTATCCGCGATCTCTTATCCGACTAGTCCATTCCTTTGGTGCAATGGCTTATTCAGTAACTCCAAGGGGAGCTCAAGTACTTCTTGAAAAATGCCTACCTCTTCGAAAGCGGCTTATTCCGTTTCCTGGGACTGGAGTGGTCCTCGAGGATGAGGGCATCGACTGCGCAATGTCCGCGGTGTATGACTCGATGCATGCGTTCGTCTGCATGCCGCCACTGGTCATTCACGACGACGAGCAGGCATCAGATCGGGAAGTCGCGAATCGGCAGTGAACTTGGCGTCGATCGCACGTTCAGCCCGACACTTCTTGCTTCGCCTCAAGACTGCCTCTCAATGGGCGCCAAGAAATAGTTATTGTCCGTGGGAAAAGTTTCTTGGACAACGTAGCGGAAAGAGTCGCACCACGAGAAAAGATCTTGCTGGCTTTGCGGCCACACTTCGATAAGTATGTTCGGGCGCCAAGTTTCGATCGTCCCCTGCATTCCTCTGAGCACCTCGAACTCTGAACCTTCCACATCAATCTTCAAGAGGCCAACCGGTTTCTGTTGCAAGAGGAGGTCTCCAGCGACGCATTTGACATTTCCATCATCGTCGTCGAGCATTTGGGCTCGACCCATATTATTGGGATCCGGCGAAAAGACACGCATTTGGGCCGCTTTTGAACCAAGGGCGAGGCCGAGATAGCTCGTGTTTATGTTTGCGCAAGCGTTCAATAGGACGTTTAACTTAAGTATTTCAATCGCTTTCGGATTGGGTTCAAAAACGATCACCTCAGATGGACTGCAGAATTTTGACATAAAGATAGAGTGATTACCTATATTCGCGCCAATATCGACAAACACTTTGCCTGGTGTAGAGCGATCGCGAATCAGATCGAGCGTGTCGCGCTCATAAAAGTCCCCTCCAAATAAGATAGACTGAATTATGTCGGTTCGGTCCTGTATGAAGAAGGTGATAATCTTACCATCAATGCGGTGACTAACAATAACTCCGCTTACCTCAGACGCATCTTTGCGGAAATGGAAATTTTCCCAACCTCTGCATAGCGGAGCGGATAGAGTAATCCGACCATCAGATCGTGCGGACAGAAAGGTCCCATTTTGAACAAGCCCAAATTTGTTTCTGGGCAGATCCACGATCGTCAGCGTGTTATCGGGCATTAAATTGAGAGCATCGATCCCATCTATTCTCTTAGAACCCGAGATTGCAGAGTACTCAGTGAAATAGACAATATCAGTCGGTCCATCAACGAAACGAATATGAGCCGATTTGCCATCTTTAGTCAGCAACACATTGTTTGGGCTATACTCCATAAGCCCATGCCGAAGCTCGCCAGACGAAGTGTCTACGAAGAGGGTAGTTCCATGCGAAGTAAATATTCGCTTGACGAACCCGGCCTGGTTGAAACTCGCACCCACGAAAGACCCCTCCCTTGATCCCTGATTTTGGGATGATGGTAAGCGAGTTTGGCCATTTTGCAAAAAGGGTCGAGATGGACGCCGGCGGGATTGGCCTGGTCAGGCGGTTGGAAAACGAGTTCCACGCTGATGACGCTGGCCCGCAACAACGCGCGCCGACATCGAATTCGTTGAAATTTGTCGCATAGTGCCCTATTCCCTTCCAGTAAGCGTGCTTGACGACTTTTCCGTTTTCAATCAATGCGGCTGGAATCGGGATCGAGCACGTCACCGGCGTCGATGAGGTGCATTCGATGACGCAAGGCACGCCTGATGATTCCCGCGAAGCTTTCGCGCGCATTTACCAAAGCAACGAGTGGGGCTCCGCGGAATCGCGCTCCGGGCTCGGTTCAGCGTACGCGACGACGCATCGCGTGCGAACCGTATTGCCGATGCTTTTGCGCGCACTGGATGTGAAGTCCATGCTTGATGCGCCCTGCGGCGACTTCAACTGGATGCGCTTCGTCGACTTGGGCAAAATGCACTACATCGGTTGCGACATTGTTCCAGAAGTCATCGAAACGAACCGTGTGCGATATGCGGATCGCGAATTTCACGTGCTCGATCTGGCTGTTGAACCACTGCCGAACGTTGACCTCATTTTTTCACGCGACTGTCTGCAGCATCTGACCGAACCCGACATCTGGCGCGCGCTTCGCAACTTCAAAAAATGCGGCGCGCGCTGGCTGTTCACCTCAAGCCACTCGACCTCGGCACAGGACATTGCGCGGGAAACGGGCGGATTCGGGTTTCTCAACTTACAGCAACCGCCATTCTCGTTGCCGCTGCCACTCCTGATTATGCCGGAGGAACACTACGCATCGAAGGCGATGTGTCTGTGGGACATGGCGCAAATCGGTGCATGACCAGTGCCATTACCGATTCAAATGCTCGTCGTCGCTGCAAAGGCAACTTAGCAAATTACATACCACCCTACGCGTTGTTCAATGGGTGTGGGGTTGCGGTAAGTCTAGCGATCGCGCGCTCCGCACCACACCTCGATGGGTATGTTTGGACAAAGGAGCATAAGCTGACGAACAGGCGAAAGTTCAGTATACTTGCGGCCGTCTCGTTGGCTACCAGCTTGGCACCAGCTGCGCTGCTGAGCCGCTCTCGGAAAGCCTACGCAGCCATGCGCCCTAAAACTCCCTCGGCCCGCCCACAGCCAACCCTCTTGACCGCGCCCATCGAGCTTGCCGGCGACTGGGGCCGCATGCTTGAGGGTGCGGCTGATCAGGTCGTCGAGCGAATGCGGCATGCCTGCCTCGACGGCGTCCGCCTTGTCTCCGACCGCCAGCCGACGCGGCTGCGTGTCGACGAACACACTTCCGGCACGCCGGCCATCTGGCTGCATCCGGACGGCACCAGCATGGCCTGGATCATCGTGGACATCGGCGAGCGGGACTGGTCGAAGCTCGCCTACCAGTTCGGCCACGAGCTCGGCCATGTGCTCTGCAACAGCTGGCAACCGGACGCCAGGCCGGCGCCGCCATGCCAATGGCTCGAGGAGGCCATGGTGGAGGCCCACTCACTGCGCGGGCTCGGGCGTCTGGCAAGAAGCTGGAAGGAGGCCCCGCCCTTCGCCGGCGACAACGCCTTCGGCGATGCCATCGCCCGATACCGCCAGGATATCATCGACCGCTATACGGCTCTCGCCGATAGCCAGGGGCTCACCCGCGACGCCGCGGCGTGGTTCACCGATCATCGCGGCGAGATCGAAATGCCCGCCCTTAATCCGTTCGCCCAGGCTATGTCGCTGACCATCCTCGCCGAATACGACCGCGCGCCGGACTGCATCGAGGCGCTGGGGGCACTCAACCGCTGGCCCGGCCGCAGCGGCCTGGCCATTGGTGAATATCTGCGGCAATGGGAGGCGAGCTGCGCCGAGCTACAGGCTTCGCCCAGATTACCGGTCCGCCTGCGCGAGCTGTTGCGCATCGTCTGATCAGCAGCAAACCCGCCACCCGCGATCTTCGGAAACCGCACGGAACCGGCAGGAGGCAAAGGCTTCGCGACGATCGAAAAGGCTCGTGCCGAGCGCGCTTCCACAGCCCGCCTCGGACGGGGCAAAACTGTCTCGGGCGGGCTTCGGTTCAGCCTTGTCGCCAAAGCGAGCATGGTTTTCCACCGTTAACTCTTTGGATCGAGTTTTCTTGCTGGCGCTTCGGTGACTCGTTTATTAGAGACCCCTTATGGAGAGACGGCACGCAATCCGAAGGGTCAGTGATGGGCTCTGGGAGGTCTACGACATAGACAACAACAAGGTTGTGCGCGTGGGTGGAGTGCCCTTGACAAACTTGTTGGATGAAGACGCGCTCGACGCGTTGGACCTGATAAGGGATGGCTTCCTGACCCTTGGTCAGCCCAAGAGGACAAAGGCGTAAGCAAGGTGCCGGTTCAGGGCGACTGGTCGGGCGACGGAAGTTGCAATCCCAGGTGCAAACGCTGATTCACAGCGAAAGCGACGGCATCGGACTCACGTTCGAAGGCTCTAGAATAGGTGTGACCATCCGCTGTTACGATCGTAACAACCCACTCGCCCAAGGATTGGCTGATTTCTACAGTTGCGGGCGACGGTTTGGTGTCGGCCATGCTCCTGCTTTAAAAACTGACGGTTAAGCAATGTCTCACGAAGTCCGTCGTCCCCCTATTAGCGGCCCCGGCGAGTTTTCGCCACGTCATCCGATCATTGAACTGGCAAATTTCCGTTGGAGGTTGCCCGGAATGGCGTCCGACGGGCGGCCCGCTTTTCAGGTCTGCCGCACCTCACACATATGGATCGTCGACCTCCTTATCGTCGGTCATCCGTTCGCGCCTGGCGATTGTGTAAGCGAATACTCGCCCATCATTTTCGTCAGTCACCCGGACCCAATCTTTCTCCCATTTTTGGGAGATTGATCTGCGTGAATTCATGATCAATGCAGCCGCGTCTGGACTACATGCTTCGACTGCCTTCGACCTAACAATTCGATCGAGACGCATCTCTGCTACATCGTAAATTGGCATAGTACACCCCCAACAACCCGCACTTCTCCAAGAGCAGTATTGCTCAGTATAGGAACGGCCGCAAGTGGTGGGCGTTGGACCTGCAAACGTGCGAAATCTTGCTTACGCCAAGGAGGTGGGCGCGAAAGGTTTGGGTTTACCGGATGGACTATGAGGTCGGCCGCATTCTTACAAGGCGTGATTGCCAAAGCGCGATTAAGGCTTGCGTGCTAGGGGTGGGACTATTTTTGCTTTTCGCTTCACAGGGCCTTTCTTCGCCGGCGCCGCCTTCCGACCGAGTCCGGCCGGCTTTGCCAACTCCGATCGCGGTGGCGACGGCGCTGGATGTTGCGTTTGCCGGGACGTCTGGGCTTAGGCCGTCGCATGTCTGCCTCTGGAATTTGGGGTTGAGTTCCGCCAACCCACAGGCGAGAGGTCCTGAGCAGCCGTCGCACGTTCCGGCGATCGCCGCTCTGTAATTTGTGCTCTGTCATACTTTTGATAGTATGCCCTGTCAGCGAGGGTGACATGTCGCATAAGAGCCGAGTTGATGTTCCGAGCGCGGGGACTGGCTCGCACCTTCCGATCGGCAGGGGGTTGATGGACGACGCCGTCGGAGCCCGTCATGAACGGCGCGTTCTAACCGCCCTTTGTTACGATCTCGTAGCCTCCACCGAGTTGCTCGGCCTGCTCGGCATCGAAGATTTTGAGGAACTTATCTTGGCGTTTCAAATGGCCGCCAAGGAAGCGATCGTATCGTGCTCCGGAACCGTGAGGGTCGAGGTCGGCGACGGCGGCGTCGCTGTGTTCCCAGTCGATCTGGGTGCGAAGGATGCGGCGTCGCTGACGATCAGCGCCGGACTTGAGATCGTCAGGGCGTGCAAGCTCCTTGCCGCGGAGAAAGGGAGGAGCGACCTACATGTGAGGGTCGGTGTGGCGACCTCGATGACGCTAATCCTGAAGGGCGACACCGGTGTAGCGCAGGACACGGTAACCGGCCCTGCATTTGCGCTGGCAACTAGGCTGCAGGCAATCGCCCGGCCAGATACTGTCGTCGTGTGCAACGAGACACGCAATCTGACACGGCGTTCACACGTATTTAGCTTCTGCGGTTCTCACGTCATCAAAGGCTTCGCGCAACCCGAGCAGGTCTGGCAGGCGCTGAGCCACAAGCGGGGTGTAGACCGTTTCTTCGCGTTCGGACGCCTCACCAGCCCCTTGATCGACCGCACGGATGAGGCCAAGTTGATACGTGAATGTTGGAATGAAGCCGTTTCGGGACGTGGCCAGGTCATCGTGATCGAGGGCGAAGCCGGCATTGGCAAGTCGCGCATCCTGCACGAGGTGCGCCGGCGAACCCGCTTCCAACGCAACAGGTTGCTCCTCTTCCAATGTATGCCAGGCGACTCGCGTTCGACGCTGCATCCACTGCGGCAGGCGATGCTGGGCAATTTCGACGACGGCGAGCGTGCACTCACCCCTGCGCTTGTGGCCGAGGTGTTCGCCGCACATGGCGTTCACGACCCCGAAGTCGTCGACATCTTTTCCTTCCTGCTCGGTGTGGAAGGCGTGAGGTCCAGTTTCCATGAGATGGATCCGGAAATGATCCGGGAGAAGGCCGAATGGGCTGCACGCCATGCGTTACAAGCAACGTGCGCCAGTGGCGCGGTGATCCTGATCGTTGAAGATATTCACTGGATCGACCTGACGTCGAAGCAACTGCTGGGTGAACTTGCAAAGCTGGTTCCTAGTTGCCCCGTGCTCTTGATCGCAACGACGAGGCCGGAATCTGGCGTCTGGCTAGACGAAAAAAGCAAGCATGTCCTGCTCGCTCCCCTTGAGCATGCTGACACGTTGCGGGCAATCGCAACGATGTGGCCTCAAGGCAAGCCAGCGCCTGCGCCTGAGCTGAAAGAGTTGGTCGAGCGCGTCACCGGCGGTGTACCCCTGTTCATCGAGGAGGTTTGCCAATGGATGGCGGAGAATGCCGCTAGCGGTACAGAGCAACTGCCACAAGGCGTTTCGCTCGGCCGCGCGGCCGTGTTGGAAACAGTGTTAGATGCCCGGCTGGAGCCTCTCGGCCGCGCCCGCGAGGTGGCGCGTGCGGCCGCCGTCGCCGGCAACAGATTCAGCCTGGACTTGCTGTCGGCGCTCTTGCCGGAATTTGACCCAGGCACAATCTCTGCGGCGCTCGATGCCCTGGTTGAGGCAGGCTTCGTACGCGCCAGGCACGCAGCAGCAACAGTGTACGCATTTCGGCATGCGCTTATCCAAGAGACGATCTATAATGCAACGCTGCGGAAACGGCGTCAGACTCTGCATCGGCGTCTTTATGCGGTGGCTAGCCGCAACCGCAGCCTCGTTGGCTGGCTAACAACGGCAGCTCTTGCCGATCATGCTGAGCGAGCAGGCCTGCTTGACGAAGCGATCGGCGAGTTCGTCAATGCCGGCATGGAAAGCTCGTCCCGCTCGGCCATGGCTGAGGCAAGGCAGCTGCTCGAGCATGCCATTGCGCTTTGCGGGCAAGTTTCTGATCATGACAAACGGGATGCGCTGCGGCTCTCGGCGATGGTGGCGCTCGGGCCGATACTGACCGCCGTCGAAGGGCCAAATTCCGAGCACGCCCGCATGCTCTATGACGAAGGCGTAAAGATCGCACGGCGTCGGCCGATAGCGGAGCGCGCCAAATGGTTCCCAATCTATTGGGGTTGGTGGTTCACGGGTTCGGTCGTTGATGGCGAGCGGGCGCAGGCCGTCGTCAGTGATCTAAAGGAGGTTAACGACCCCGAGATTCAGCTTCAGGCTAGGCACTGCTTATGGGCAGTCGATTTCAATCGCGGAGACCATGGTGGATGCATAGCCGCGATTGATTCTGGATTGCCGCTCTATGACGTGGGCCAGGGGCACGCGAATGCCACGCGTTTTGGGGGGCACGACGCGCGCGTGTGCGGCTTGGCGCATCGTGCACTGTCGCTGTGGTTTTCGGGACGTGCAACGAGCGCTCTCCGCTCCATGTCGGAGGCCCGTCGCTGGGCGCAGCGGACTGGCCATGTCAGCAGCATTGCGCATGCCTGTATCAACGACGCGATGCTGAGTTGCTATCGCCGCGACTTCGCTTCGTTGCGTAACGTGATTGAGGATCTGCGACAGCTGACCGCGCTTCATCACCTGCCTTCGCTAGTCGTCTCGGCACAAATCTTCGAGGGCTGGTGCGATGGCAACGCTGGCCAGCTTGAGCGGGGCAAGGACAAGATGCGCGAGGGCCTCGGCCTGCATGGACAAGTGCAGACACCCGAGGACGAGCCAGTCTATTGCGGCATGCTGGCAGAACTTCTCGCCCGCTCGGGTGCGATCAGTCACGCGCTTGCCCTGCTTCATTCGGCGGTGGCTCAGGCCGAGGCGGGTGGCAGCCGATATTGGCTGGCGGAACTACACCGGCGAATTGCACAACTTCTCGTCCTTGACAGGGCGCCGGCCGGCCGGGTGGCAGCTGCCCTTGAGCAGAGCCTCAATACTGCAGCCGAGCAAAATGCCGTTCCCATCCTCATCGCGGCCTACGAGACGCTCAGCGCGTCAAATCTCTCGCCCGGGCTGCTTCGGAGCTACAACGACCGTGTCGAAGCGGCAAGGAAGTCGGTTGAGCCCGGCGAGCCGCTGATCGTGAACCCTGAGCCGGAACTGCGGGCCGGCCGATAGTGGAACACTATGAGCGCGTTGGTCCTCCGGCAGACGAAGCGCTGACCTATCTGATGTCGATGCGACAAGCGTTGGGCATCACCCGTATTGCGGACATTACCGGCCTGGACCGTGTTGGCATCCCGGTCGTGCAGGCAACGAGGCCGTTCTCGCTTTCAAACGCGGTCGCGCAGGGAAAGGGCGTCAGCCTGGCCCGCGCTGCGATATCGGCAATTTTGGAATCCGCTGAAGGGTTTTTCGCAGAGCGCATCGAATATTTTGACGTCATCCACGGTTCGGCCAAGTCGCTCGAGATACCCTCCGGGCGATATGAAACTTGGCTGCGAGAGCCTACGTTTGCTGATTGGCGCGACAAGGATACGGCCTGGGTCTCAGCGGAGAACCTGCTGGGGGGCAAATGCGACTTCGTTCCGCTGGAATTGGTGCACACGGCCTATCTCGTACCGCCCAGCCCCTGTGACGGAATTTTCACGCCAACGACAACCGGACTGGCGGCCGCGCTTGATGAAACAGACGCCATCACACACGGCATATTGGAGTGCGTCGAACGTGATGCGATCGCCCGCGCTCTCCAGACCCATGGTTTTCTGCAACACCAGCGAATCGATCCAGCGACCATCGATGACGCAAGGGTCTTGGCCCTATTGGGTGAACTTGCACGAAAAGACATGATCGTCGGCCTTTGGCTTGCGCCATCGCCTGTTGGCCTGCCTGTGATTTGGTGCCATTTGATGGAGAGCAATCCTCGCGAGACGGCATTGCTCCATCTGCCAGCCGATGGCTCGGCCGCTGCATTCGATCCGGCGGCAGCTGCCGTCCAAGCGATTCGCGAGGCGGCGCAGGCGCGGCTTGCGGCGATCTCGGGTGCGCGCGATGACATGACCCGGGCGTCTTATCCGAGATATCCCGACTGGCAGCTTATCGAGGCGCACCGCCAGCTGATCACCGGCGGCCGTAAGGACGTGAGCTTCGCCCGCCAGCGTGCCTATCGAGCGGCGGGCGGACAGACCTTGCGTGGCAGCCTTCTCGCGAGATTGGAGGAAAGCGGAATCAATGCCGTGTATCTGATCCGTCTAAACACCAGCCCTTGGAACCGACTGTCGGTCGTCAGGATGGTTATCCCCCAATTGTACCCTTTGGTGGAGTGAGCGGATGCGACCTCGGCTCGTTTTCACCGGCCCTACGCTATCGCATGCAGAGGCACAGCAGGTGGCCGACGTGATCTGTCTGGCGCCCGCGGTGCAAGGCTCGATCGTAGCTGCGGTGCAACGTTATGACCCCGCTGCAATTGTCATCATAGATGGCGCTTTCCAGGCTGAGCCGGCAGTGAGGCACAAGGAGATACTGTGGGCGATCAGCCAGGGCATCCCGGTGATAGGTGCTGGAAGCATGGGAGCCTTGCGAGCCGCGGAGCTTTACCCATACATGCACGGCGTTGGCCTTATCTACCGATGGTACCGCCGCTTTGCTGTCCTGCCTGATGACGCAGTGGCAGTGCTCTATGGTCCGAAGGCGGTGAATTTCTCGCCACTAACGCACGCTTTGGTTGATTTACGAATGACCGTCCGCGTTGCTTGGAGGCGGAACCTGATCTCCACCGATTTGTCCGGAAAGCTCGAGAGTGCGGCCCGGAACCTCAATTTTCGGGAACGCACGCTGTCGCGAATGGTCCGCGAGGCATTGCCGGAAGCCGGTGACCATGACTTGCAAACCTGCCGGCAAATTCTCGCAGGAGCTTTCGTTCAGCAAAAGAAGCGCGACGCACTGTCAGCTCTGCAATTTATGCACGAAAATGCATTGGTGCCGGCGGAATTGAAAAATTTCAGAATGACGGTCGGGTTCGTCCAAGATTTGGAGGACGCCGGGTTAGCAATCTGACGACAGAGTTGCCGCTGATACTTGGTGCATTTTACGAAGTACAGGCTTCGTGCTAGTGTCGCAGACTATGAGAGGGGCCGCGCAGTTGAACGCGCTTGATGTCGCCGGTCGGGCGGGGATGTCGGCCGGAACGCGCTTCCTGCTATACCCACAAGCGCCTTACGTTTCTGGTTACGAGAAACCTGAGGTGGTCTGGATTTCAACATCGCCTGGTTTGATCCATCCAGGCCCGGAGGATCATCGTATATACGTGCGTGATCCCGTGCTGGCCAAGCAGCCGTACGAGTATCCCTACCTGCCGCCCTTCGTCGGCGCGTATTTCCCACCAGCCGAACCCGGCTTTGATGGTCATTTCGACAACCTCTCTCTTCACTCGCGCCAGTTCCTGGCAGCGCATGCGTTCGCGGCTGCGAGTCGGGTGCTGGACATCTGGGAAAGCTATCTGGGCAAACCGATTGTCTGGTACTTCGCCGAAACATACGAGCGGCTTGAGATCATTCCCTGGATTGACTGGGAGAATGCGCAATCGGGGTATGGCTATCTGGAGCTTGGCCGCGAGCGTGGAGCCGACGGGCGCGGCCATCCGTACGCCCTCAACTTCGACGTGATCGCGCATGAAATGGGTCACTCAATACTCTTTTCTCTCTTCGGAGTGCCCACGAAAGGCCTGCAGGACGGCGACTTCGGGCCGTTCCACGAAGCCAACGCCGATCTTATTTCGCTGCTTTCGTTCCTGCATTTCGACAGCGGGATGGATCGATTGTTACGGCACAGCCAGGCAAACCTGCTTGTCCTCAACGAGCTCAACCGCATCGGCGAACTGACGGGCGACCGCCAGATCCGCCTTGCCAGTAACTCGCGCAAGATGACGGAAGTAACCGAAGAGATTCATGACCGGTCTCGCCCATTCACGGGAGCGATCTTCGATACCCTGGTCGATCTCTACCATGCCGGCTTGGTGCGGCAGGGCCTGGCCGACGAGCGCCTGCTTCGCTTCGACATCAGGCAGGTTAGTGAAGCCGATATGCGGCGCATCTCTAACTTCACGGGCGATGCGTTCCGGGCCCGTCCCTTCCTTTTCAAGACCGAGCTAATCAAGGCGCGCGACGATGTCGCGCTTTCGCTCGCGCGCGCGTGGACGCGCCTCGATGCCGACCATCTCACATTCGCAATCGCAGCCTCCACCATCATCGAAGTGTCCGACCGCATCCGCCCGGCCGTGGCGGCAAGCTTCGAGGAGAACTTCAGGTGGCGGGAAATATTATGAACTGGTGATTGCAACGGAGGAGTAACAACATGAGTGACGATTTTCACCGACCGACACTGACTTTTCCCGGTGGCGCATATAACGCCAGCCAAGTAAGGCTCTACGGCATCCCCGGGAGTGGCGGTCTCGTGTTCCCAGGGAGCACAAAGGCCGTCGGCACAAAGAACACAAGTATTTCTTCAAACATGTCTACTGGAGACCTCAAAAAAGATGAAAAAGCAAATGCTGAAATAAATAAAATATTAGAAGGCTTAAGAGCTGCAGGAGAAAATATATTATCTGACGAAGAAATATTCAAAACACTTATTACCACGCCGCCATTTCCATGGCCTGTAGGAATGTCGTACCAAATTGCCCTCGACACGCGAAATTTTGGAAAAATTGCTTTATCAACGTTATTAACAATCGAAGAGGCGGCAAGGGAAAGAAAATTGCTGTCTTGTGGTATTATTGTGGGTTATTCCTATGAAGGACATTGCTATGATCTACCAAAACCAAAAATCATGTTGATCTCCGCCTTTCCTCAAGAAATTCCAGCCGACGATTGCGGCTATGACAAGAAAAATGATCAGCCGAGTGTGGCGGATAGATACATGCTTTGGATTGTCGACAAGCTCGACGAGTGCATTGAATTCGAAACGAACCAGGGGTTCGTCGAGCAGATCGTTCTCGAAGCCAATATGCCGGGTAAGCGCTCGCCCACGATGTATGCTTCCCGGATGATGATGGGGCACCGCGGGGGAAGACTTGGCGACTGATAGAACGAGTGCGCGCACGGCCGATCGCGAGTTGTGGTCGGCAAGCCCGGTTCGGCTGGCAGGGTTGTCGTCCAAATCCAACCGGCTATGGCGATTGTCTACGATCCGTTCGAAATTATCGAAAGGGCAATCTCCAGGCGGCGACTTACAAGGAAGCGCGTCTGGTGAGGCTCGACGAAAGGCCAAAGAACGGTCGCGAAAGGGCCCCAAGCCCGGTCGTGCGGCAAACCTGAGCCTCCGTCCGGGTTGCCCTGCGCCTTCGCCAGCGAACGGCTCCATGCAGAGGCGCCCAACCATCTTCTCGAACGCTCTTCAAGGGTCACAGACTTGGTCGAAGAGCGATTTGCGAGGCTTCGGTCAATGTTGGCCGTTCTAAAGGCCCTTTCAAATCATAGAGGCACCAGGAAAATGGGCGAATTCTATGTGATGCGCACCTCCGGTGCCGTGGTCGTCGAAAGAGAGCGCACCGGTCGAACTGTTATAGATGATATGGTCGCTACCATCATGCGTGCCCATGCCGGCGAAGAGAGCGCCATTTGGCGGAGCGCCCGTGTGAAGCCCCAAAGCGTGGTCGTGATGAATCTTTTGTTGGCTGAAGTCCGTAGCCCGGTCGGCCCTCCCGGCCGTAAGAGCAGTATTGAATGCGAAGGCATCGCTGCCGACATCGGCCAGTGAGGCGAGTCCTCTGCGCCCGGGGCCACCGGCCGACTCTGTCACCCAGTGGTTGGCATTGGGGACATGATGGACGCCGTCGGTTCTGTCGATCAAATCGGCACCGTTGGTGTGATGATGACTACCATCGCTGGGGTTGGCGACAACTGGAGTGCTCGGTGTACTAGCGGTGCCAAGGCTCACATGGGTATCGGGGGTATTGGGAGTGCTAGGAGTGCTAGGAGTGCTGGAGGCGCCAGAGGTGCTCGGGGGAGGGGTGGCAGGGCCGCTTGCGGCGCTGCTGAGATTATGTTGCTGGAACAAGGCCTGCAGCGCCGGCGAGTTGCCAAGCGCGGTGTCGCCCTGTTGAGAACCCCAGGCATAGGCATAGTCGAAGGCGGGCGATGGCGCCACCTTGGCCCAGTGGTCCAGCATGGTCTGCTCCTGGGCGACGCTGGGAAGGACATATTGGCCGCCCGTATCGGTGGTGTAGTTGCCGCCGCCGAACGTCTGATAAACCGGAACGATCTGGCTGAGCGGAACGCCCGAGGCGACCGCCGCCGCCACGGTCCTGTCGATCATGTTGTAGTCGACGGTGCTTGTGCCAGTGCGCACCGGGTAGGGATCCACGCCGTAATAGTCGATATGCGTGTTGGCGGGATTGAAAGTGTTTGAAAAATCGGGATCAGCCGAAGACCCCATGTTCATCATGGTGATGAAGGTCTTGGCGCCGGGCAGGTTGGTCCGCCTTCAGATTGTCGGCTGTGGCATAGGTTCCCCATTTGCCCGTGGGATCGGGCTCGTCGACGAGGAAGAAGCCGAACACATTCGGATTGCCGATGAAGGGCGTGACTTTCTGAATGAAAGACGAGGTCGCGCCATTGGCTTCATCGAGCCAGACCAGACCTTTCGTGCCAGCCGGCAAGGCGTTGAGTTCGTCCACGGATGAAACGTCGACAAGATTGAACCCGGTGGTTGCGACGTCCGTCGCTGATCCGCCTGATGCGTAGTGGAGAGTGGCCATCCAATTTCCTTCGTCTGATTCGATAGCCCCAGTGCCTACCTAGCCGAAAACGTATATTAGCGCACAATCAAATACAGGCACTCTTTGACAGAATCATTGATTGTAGACGGGGGATCGCCACAAGATAGGCGCTATGTGAGAGATGTGCGCCATGGACTGGACCTGGAAACAGGGCAGTAAGGGCAGCAATCGAGGAATTGCATCTATTGGCGAATGCCGTGGGGCACGGTGATGGTCGCGCCGTTCGCGAACTGCGGGGGACTTGCCTACGTCGCACATGTCGTCGATATGAGGGTCGATGAGTTCGCCGAAAGGTTTCAGGCGCGCTATCGGTTTTGGGTCGCCCAACGCCGTGCATCGTCTCGGCGCAGGAAGGTCCCGCTGACGTAGCGACCTTTGCGATGGACTTGGATACGCCAGGAACCGGACGATAGCTTTGTTTAGGTGGCCATTTTTTCGTGTGCGCCCCGTGCGCGCTGAGAGATCGAAACGTGGCGAAAGGGTCGCATTCTGGCGTAAATTCGTGTGCACTTGGCAGGTTCTAACAATTTGAAGAAAAAATGTTGAAATATCAAGACCATAGACTGGCTATTGCACCCATGATGGACTGGACGGACCGGCATTGCCGGTTCTTCCATCGCCAGCTGACGAGCCGTGCACTGCTTTATACCGAGATGGTGGTGGCCGATGCTGTGATCCATGGCGCGCGCGAACGGCTGCTCGGCTTTGATGACGCGGAACATCCGGTCGCGCTACAGCTCGGCGGCTCGGATCCGGCGAAACTTGCCGAGGCGGCGCGCATTGGCGAAGCCTTCGGCTATGACGAGGTCAACCTCAATGTCGGCTGTCCGTCCGATCGCGTCCAATCGGGCACGTTCGGCGCCTGCCTGATGAAAGTGCCTGACCTCGTCGCCGGTTGCGTCACGGCGATGAAGGCGGCGGTGGCAATACCCGTTACCGTCAAGTGCCGCATCGGCGTCGACGAGCAGAATCCGGAGCCGGCGCTTGATGCGCTGGCAGATGGGGTTTTCAACGCCGGCGCCGACGCGCTTTGGGTGCATGCGCGCAAGGCTTGGCTGGAAGGGCTGAGCCCCAAGGAAAACCGCGACATCCCGCCGCTCGACTATAACAGGGTCTATCGGCTGAAAGCCAAAAAACCGAACGAATTCATTGGTATCAACGGTGGCATTCAATCACTTGAAGAGGCGCGGGCGCATCTCGATCATGTCGACGGCGCCATGCTCGGCCGCGCCGCCTACCACACGCCAGGCATTCTGGCCGGCGTTGATGCCGGCTTCTACGGCGCGAAGCCTGAGGCGTTCGATTTCGCCGCGCTGATCGATGCCATGGCGGACTATGCAGCGCGCCACATCGAACAGGGCGGGCGGCTCGGCCATGTCACCCGCCATATGGTCGGGCTGTTCCATGGGCTGCCCGGTGCACGCCGCTACCGTCAGATCCTGTCCACCGACGCAAACCGGCCCGGCGCCGGGCCTGACGTGCTGAAGACGGCGTTCGCCGCCGTCGAATTCAGTGGAGCGGCCGCCGAAGCGGCCTAGGCTCAGTCCCGCAGGATCATGCGGTCGCCGCGCACGTCGAAGCCTGACAAGGAGCCGATGAAATTCATGCCGAGCAGGCTCTGGCTCAGCATGCCGGGTGCCGCGACCATCACCGGCATGTCCTTGCGCACGATGCCGCCGATCGCCACCGCATCGGTCTTGACCGCCGCGGCGCGCGCCATGCCGTTGGCTGTCGAAACCGGTATCGTGTAGTTGAGCGCTGCCGGGTTGAAGCCGGCGGCCTGGGCATCTTCCGACGTCAGCACCGTGCTGGTCGCGCCGGTGTCGACAACAGCCCGGACCGGCTTGCCGTTGACCAGGATGCGCGCTTCGAAATGGCCGTTGTCAGCCTTGTCGAGGGTCACTGTAGCGTGGCCGTCCTCGACGCCAAGCGCCAGCGGGCTGCCGGGAACGAGGCCCGCGGTCACCCGGCTGGCGATGTCCTGCAGTTCGTAGCGATATTGGTAGCCGGCGATCAGCGCCAGCACGATTGCCGCCCAGGCGCCGAAATTGCGGGCCATGTCGCCCAACGGGCGGCCGGAGCGCAGCAAGCCGGCGCCGATCAGGGCACCAAAGGCGCCAAGCCAGATCAGCCGGCCAAAATCGTAATTCTCGACGCCAAGCGTGCTGCCGGCGGAATCATTGAGCACGAGCAGGGCCGCTCCCACGCCGATCACCGCCATCAGAATCCAGAACAGTCGGCTGCTCATCCGTTCCTCGCTAGAGCAATTCCAGGAAAAGCGTGACGGGTTTTCCCATAAGAATTGCGTTAAAACAAAGAGTTGGAGCGGTTCGCCGTTTCCGTGAAACGGTGAACTGCCCTAGAGTGCGTCGCGTTCGCGCGCCATGCGGGTGCGGCGCGTTTCGCGGCGCGGCCGGCGCTCGACCGTTTCCAGTCGGGCCGGCAGTTCGGCCATCACATTGCGGCGCGTTTCGGGCGTCATTCCCATCCAGGCGCCGATTTCCTCGCGGGTGCGGCCGCAACCGAAGCAGAAGCCGGTTTTCATATCGATCGAACAGACCAGGATGCAGGGGGATTCGATGGCCGTCATGACTTTCTCTCGAGGGATCCATGCGGACTCCGCTCTTCCACCGACACATGGTGCAACGGCAAAGCCAATGCAAGCCCTCGCGATCGCGCCTTCCCGGGCCATCTTTGCGGCAATCAAGGCGGATGTTTGGGAGAGGTTGTGCCGATCACGCAACGCAGCTATGCCGCTCACCAAATCCAGGAATGATTGCTCACGACATGACCAGCGCTCTGCCTTTCGACGATTTTCGCAACCTGCTCGACAATATGCCGGCAGCCGATCTCAAAGCCGAAGCGCGCGTGCGCGCGCTGTTTGCCAAGGCCGACAAGCCGGCGCATTCGCTCGGCCGCATCGAGGACATCGCCGCGTGGCTTGCCGCCTGGAGCGGCCGGTCTCCGCCCGCGGTGACACGGCCGTTGATGGCGGTCTTTGCCGGCAATCACGGCGTGACCCGTCATGGCATTTCGCCGCGCCCGGTGGCGGCAACCGCCAACGCGGTCGAGCTTTGCGCGGCAGGCGGTGCGGCGATCAACCAGATCTGCATTGCCTATGATCTGGGATTGAAGGTGTTCGATCTTGCCCTGCATATCCCGACCGGCGACATCGCAGAGGATGCCGCGCTTGACGAGCGCGGATGCGCGGCGACCATGGCCTTCGGCATGGAAGCGATCGCCGGCGGCACCGATCTGCTTTGCCTCGGCGATCTCGGCGTCGGCAATTCCACCGTCGCCGCCGCCCTGTTTGCCGCGCTGTTCGGAGGCAGGGGTGCCGATTGGGTTGGCCCGGGATCCGGCGCCGACGCGGCAATGCAGGCGCGCAAGGCGGATGTGGTCGATGCGGCGCTGGCCTTTCACCACGGCCATCTCGACGACCCGTTGGAAGTGCTGCGCCGGGTCGGCGGCCGCGAGTTCGCCGCGATAGCCGGCGCCATCCTCGCCGCGCGGATGCAGAAGATTCCCGTGCTGCTCGACGGCTTTGCCACAACGGCTGCCGCGGCGGTGCTTTATGCCGCGAATCCTGGGGCCCTGGATCATTGTCTTCTCGCCAGCCTGTCGCCGGAGCCCGCGCATACCAGGGCCGCCGAGCTGCTTGGCTTCCGTCCGCTGCTCGACCTCGGCATAGGCCATGGCGAAGGGGCAGGGGCTGCACTTGGCGCGGGCCTGGTCAAGGCGGCGGCGCTAACCAGTTCAGGCATGGCGGCGGCGGTTCGGATCTAGGTGCAAGGCACATCGGACGCTGACGAGGTCCGTTACCGCCGTCGCGCCGCCACCGCCGCGGTCGGCAACGCCGGCAGTTCTTCCATCACCCGGCTCAGGGGGAAGATGGCAATCGCCTCCGTGCCTTCACGCAGTTTGGAATGAAGTTCGAACTCGCCGCCATGCATTGCAAGCAGGCCTTGCACGATCGGCAGGCCGAGCCCGGTGCCTTGTTCGGCGCTCTTGATGGCGATCGAGCCCTGGCCGAAGGCCGAGAGCACGACCGGGATCTCGTCCTCGGGAATCCCCGGACCATTGTCCTTGACGGAGATGTATTGCCCGCCGCCCGCCGTCCAGCCGACGCGGACGCGGATTTCGCCGCCGGTGGCGGTGAACTTTATGGCATTGGACAGAAGGTTGAGCGTGATCTGGCGCACGGCGCGCTCGTCTGCGAACAGCCGCGGCAATGTCTGTTCGAAATCCTGGACGACGCGGATATCCTTGTTGCGCGCCTTCAACTCCATCATATGGCAGCAATCCTCGACGATGTTGAGCAACATCACCGGCTCTTCGTTGAGCTGGTAGCGACCGGCTTCTATGCGCGACAGATCGAGGATTTCGTTGATCAGGTCGAGCAGGTGCTGGCCGGAATCATGCACGTCATGGGCATAATCGCGATAGGTGGGATTGCTCATAGGCCCCAGCACCTCGTTCGCCATAACCTCGGAAAAGCCGAGAATGGCGTTGAGTGGCGTGCGCAATTCGTGGCTCATCGAAGCGAGGAAACGCGACTTTGCCAGATTGGCGTCCTCGGCCCGCCGCCGCGCCTCGTCCGACATGGATTTCGCTGTCTCCAGCTCGGCGATCAGCGCATCCTTTTCGGAGCGGAACGACAACAGCATCAGCGAGGCGCGGTTGAGCTGACGGGCGACATAGACGAAGAAAGGCAGCGACAGGACAAGCAGCCCGGCCATCATCGCCTCCACCGGCATCCACAGCCTGGTACCGACATAGGCATAGAGCGCCACCGGTACGGCGAAAGTCGCCAGCAGCGCGCCGCTCAGCGATGAGGCCATGAGCGCCGTCCCGGCCATGGCAAGAAGCAGCACCACCGCCTTGACCACCGGAAACTGGTCGACCGCGCAGGCGCCGCAGCCGAGCACGACGAACCAGCCCCAGCCGAGGCCGCAAAGGAAATGGCCTACCAGGAATTCCCGTCGCGTTTGCAAGGGGTTAAGCTCGGACGCTTCCGTGCGCTCGATGCGTCGCGCCATGAAGGCGACGATCGTATAGCAAGTGAGCGTGAACAACGCCCAGAGCCCGATCTCGTTGCCGACGCCGGCGAGCCAGCCGGCAGCGGCGATCGCCAGGACGAGCAACGGGATCACCACGGCGCCGCTTGTCATGGCGCCGGCATGGAGTTTCAACAATTCGCGGTCGAAATCGGGATTGCCGGCCTGCTGCGAAAGACGGTCGCGCGTCTTGCGCACCGCGCGCGCCACATCGCTGTTGCGATGGGGTTTCCTGCGGTCCACAATGAACTTGTCCGCTGTGTTCGAGCGTTGCAAGGGCATCAAAAACTTCAATTTATGCGCGCAGCGATTTCAAGGTGTTAAGCTACGTTCGAATGATTAACCAACCGTTTGCCATATGAGCCGTTCCTGGTCGCCGAGATCGCGCCGGCGGTACGCGGCGCCGCGCCCGAGGAGCCTGTGGCGCAAGGTGCTGGACTATGGGCTGACCATCATCATTCTGGGGCTGCTGATCCTGTTGGCGGCGCGCCTGGATCGGGTGGAGACGCGTCAGACGCAAGGCGCGGCCATCATCAATGACGGCGATTCGATCACGCTCGGCACCGAGCGCATCCGCATGCGCGGCATCGACGCTCCGGAATACACTCAGACCTGCCGCAGGAACGGCGTCGACTATGCCTGCGGCACGCTTGCGCGCCAGTCGCTGGTGCGCCTGATCGCCGGCAGGCCCGTCACCTGCAGCGGCTGGCAGCGGGATCGCTACGGCCGGTTGCTTGGCGACTGCAAGGCCGGCGGCACCGACCTCAACCGCGCTCAGGTCGAAGCGGGATGGGCGGTTGCCTTTGGCGACTTCGAAAGCGAGGAAGCAACCGCCCGCGCCGCAAAGGTCGGTATCTGGGCGGGTACGTTCGATCAGCCGCAGGACTGGCGCGACAGCCATCACGGCGAGGTCGTGGAGCGAAAACACGGCACGCTGGCGTCGATCGGCGACGCCGTGCGGGAGATTTTTCGCTTCTGGTGAGGTGTATCGGCTTGGAAGGAAAGGGAGGATCGATATGAAGCTCTTCGACGGTGGCCGGGCACCCAATCCGCGGCGGGTACGTGTCTTCCTCGCCGAAAAGGGGATCGCGGTTCCGCTGGTGTCCGTCGACATGGGCGCGCTGGAGCACAAAGGCCAAACGGTGAGTTCGCGCAACCCTTTGCAGCGCCTGCCGGTGTTGGAGCTTGACGATGGCACCGTCATCACCGAATCCGTCGCCATCTGCCGCTATTTCGAGGAGTTGCATCCGGAGCCGGCCCTGTTCGGGCGCGGCGCGCTGGGCAAGGCACAGGTCGAGATGTGGCAGAGGCGGATGGAGTTCAAGCTGCTCAGCTGCGTCGCGCAGGCCTTTCGCCATATCCATCCGGCCATGAAGGAATGGGAAATCCCGCAGATCCCCGAATGGGGCGAGGCCAACAAGCCGAAAGCAATCGAATTCCTGAAACTCCTCGACGGCGAGTTGGCGAACCGGGAATTCGCCGCCGGCGACAGCTATTCGATTGCGGATATCACCGGCCTGATCGCGATCGACTTCATGAAGCCGGCGCGCATCAAGGTGCCGGAGGAATGCACCAACGTGCTGCGCTGGCATCAGGCGATCTCCAGCCGGCCGAGTGCGGCCGCTTGAGCGTGGAACTGGACAGCCTCGCGGCAACGGTCAGGGCCTGCCGTATCTGCGTTGAAAATCCCGTCGGCAAGCCGCTGCCGCATGAGCCGAGGCCGGTGCTGCGGCCCTCGTCCAGCGCCCGCATCCTGATTGCCAGCCAGGCGCCGGGAACCAAGGTGCACCTGTCGGGCATGCCGTTCACCGATGCCTCGGGCGACCGCCTGCGCAGTTGGCTCGGCGTGACCAGCGACGAATTCTACGACATCGAGAAATTCGCCATCGTGCCGATGGGCTTCTGCTTTCCCGGCCAGGATGCCAAGGGTGGTGACCTGCCGCCAAGGCGCGAATGCGCGCCAGCCTGGCGTGCGCCTTTGATGGCGCTGATGCCGCGGATCGACCTGGTGCTGACGATTGGCATCTACGCGCAGTCCTGGCATATGGCCGCCGCGCGCCGGCCCTCGCTGACGGAAACGGTGATGGACTGGCGCGCCATCTGGGAGAATTCCGTCGGCGCAAAAGTGCTGCCGCTGCCACATCCATCCTGGCGCAACAGCGGCTGGTTGAAGCAGAATCCGTGGTTTGAAATGGATTTGCTGCCTTTCCTGCGCTCGGAAATCCGCTATCGCCTCGGTTAGACATTCAGCAAGAAATCACTCGCTTTCATGGCGATTGGCAGAATTTCTTTCTTGTGAAAGCCCCGAATAAAGGGGAATATAGCCAAACTATTCCTCAGGAGCCTCTAATGGACCGCCTTGACCGAAAAATTCTCCGCCTTCTACAGGAGGACGCTACACTCGCGGTTGCCGATGTCGCCAAGAAAGTCGGCCTGTCGACCACGCCCTGCTGGCGCCGCATCCAGAAGCTCGAGGAGGAGGGCGTCATCAAGCGGCGCGTCGCTATTCTCGACCATGAGAAGGTCAATGTGCGGGTCACCGTCTTCGTCTCGATTCGCACGAATTCGCACAGCCACGAATGGCTGCGCCGCTTTTCCGAGGTCATCCAGGAGTTTCCCGAGGTGGTCGAGTTCTACCGCATGAGCGGCGACGTCGACTATCTCTTGCGCGTCGTGGTGCCTGATATCGCCGCCTACGACGCCTTCTATAAGCGGCTGATCGCCAAGATCGAAATCCGTGACGTGTCGTCGTCCTTCGCCATGGAGCAAATCAAGTATACGACCGAAATCCCGCTCGACTACATGGTGCTGGACAAGGAATCCGGCGCCAACGCCGCCTGAGCGGGCGGCGCCGCTCAGTTCTTCTTCTTGTTGAGGAAACTCCAGGGCGAGTTCACCGGCAGGGTGACAGTGTCCGGCACGGTGTCGACGCCGATCACATCCGCTTTGCGCACGCTATAACCGGACTGGATGACGCTGACGCCATCCAGAATGAACAGCTGGCTCTTTTCGATGTCCGGCTTCAGGGCGCCGGTGACGGCGACCGACTGGTAGGCTTGCGACATCTTGTAGGGATGGGCTGGCGTGACCAGCACGATCTGATTGGGCGGCGGCGTCGGCATGTGGCTGCATGCGCCCGTCCATGGCACCAGCAGGAACTGATAGACGAGATCGCCGTCGCGATCGACCGGCAATGCATAGCCGGCTAACTGGGTCGCCGGGCGCAAATCCTTCCAGAAGATGTGCATGGTCTCGGCCGAGGCGCCGGCAGCGCAGAGAGACAGCGCGGCCGCGAGCCCTGTGATTGACGTGAAATGGTTCATGGCCGCTCCCTTTGGAGGCGAGTAAAGACGCCATGCCAAATGACGTCAATGCTCGAGCCGCATCACATGTCGGCGAGAACCGGCCATGCCGACCTCACGGAAGCCGCGCGACGCGAACATATCGCGAAAGCCCATGAAACGGTAACTCGGCGACGCCTCGGCCACGGGATAGGCCTCGATGATGCGCGCGCCCTTGGCGAAGGCATGATCGATGGCTGCATCGAGCAAGGCCGAGGCAAGGCCGCCGCCGCGCAGAGCCCTCGGCACATAGAAGCAGACGATCGACCATACGCCGGTCTCGCTGTCATCCTGCCGCTTTGAAAGCCTGCGATAGGTGTCGCGCGGAGCGACCGAACACCAGGCAATGCTCTTGCCGTCGATCTCAGCGACGATGCCGACCGGGGCTCCGGCATCGATGCGCGCCATCATCTGGCGCTTCTTTTCATCGTTCTGGATGTGCTCGCGGCCAGAGTGCCGCCAGGCCATGCACCAGCAGTATTTTGGCGCACCCGGCTGCTCGAACAGGGTCTCAAAGCTGCCGCGTGTTGCCGGCGTCACCTCGATGAAGCGGATGTTGGCGAGGTCAAATTTTTCTGCTGGCGAGGCGTTCGAGCGTTTTGGCATCCGACAATTCCTTCACAGCATCCTTGCCGATCCAGCGCGCGGTTTTGTCTGGGGAGTCGGCAAGCTTCTGCGCCAGCGCCAGGGCAGGGGTGTGCAGGCTCATCGATCGCTTGCCGATCTGCCGCAGCGCCCAGTTGACTGCTTTCCTGACGAAGTTGCGCTCATCGCCGGCGTGGACTTCGATCAATGGTAGATAGGACAGGAACGTCGCGTCCGGCTCCTTTTTCAAATGCACGGCCGCCCATGCCAGCATGGCAAAGGCCGTGCGGCGGACGAATTCGCGCTCGTCGCCCGCAAACTCCTCAATCAGCGCACGCCAGAACGGCGTGTCGACGAACAGGTCGGAGACGGTATCGACGACTTCCCAGGAATTGAAATCGCCGGCCCAGCGGCGGCATTCCTCGATGGTGATCCTCTTCGATTCGCCAGTGAAAGCCGCAACGAGCCGTGCTTCGCGAATGCCGCTGGCCCACAGCGCCAGGGATCGTTCGTGATTGCGCTTCAGCTTGCGCGCCAAGGGCCGCAAATCCGTATTGCCGACACCAAGCGCGGTCGCGATGTTGATGCCGAACCGCGCCATGCCGGCGCGGTTTTCGTCGGTGCCGATTGAGCGCAGATGTGCGATGATGTCGTGCGCCGTCCAGTCTGGGGCGGGCAGGGACATGGCCCCCTACTTCTCCAGGCGCGCGAGCAGCGAGGACGTGTCCCAGCGCTTGCCGCCCATGGCCTGCACATCCTTGTAGAACTGGTCGACAAGCGCGGTCACCGGCAGCTTGGCGCCGTTGCGGTCGGCCTCCGCCAGGCAGATGCCAAGATCCTTGCGCATCCAGTCGACGGCAAAGCCGAAATCATATTTGCCGGCATTCATCGTCTTGTGGCGGTTTTCCATCTGCCAGGAACCGGCGGCACCCTTGGAAATCACCTCGATCACCTTCTCGATGTCGAGCCCGGCCTTTTTGCCGAAATGGATGCCTTCCGACAGGCCCTGCACCAGCCCGGCGATGCAGATCTGGTTGATCATCTTGGTGAGCTGGCCAGCGCCCGCCGACCCCATCAGCCCGACCATGCGGGCATAGGCATCGATAACGGGCCTCGCTCTGTCGTAGGCAGCCTGATCGCCGCCGACCATGACGGTCAGCACGCCGTTCTCCGCGCCGGCCTGGCCACCGGAGACCGGCGCGTCGAGAAACGAAAATCCACCTGCCTCCGCTGCTGCCGCCAGTTCGCGCGCGACTTCCGCCGAGGCAGTGGTGTTGTCGATGAAGACCGAACCTTTCTTCATCGATTTGAAGGCGCCTTCGGGACCAGTCGTCACCGAGCGCAGATCGTCGTCATTGCCGACGCAGGAAAAGACGAAATCCTTGTCCTTAGCTGCGTCTGCCGGCGTCACCGCAAGGCTGCCGCCATGCTGGTCGACCCATTGCTCGGCCTTGGTCTTGGTGCGGTTGTAGACGGTGACGTCGTGATCACCCTTGTTCCTGAGGTGCGCGGCCATGGGGTAGCCCATCACGCCAAGACCGAGAAATGCCACAGATGCCATGAGCTTGCCCTTCAGACGGAAACGAAATTGCTGGGAAAGCTCTAGGCCCTGCGCTTAATTCGTCAAGACGCGCGTGGTGCGATCGACTGGCACAGCCGAAAACGGGTCAACGCTTCAGGTGAATGGTGATCCGGCGCTCGATCCATTCGATCGCATGGCGCAACAACTCGACCATCACCAGGTACACCAGGGCGACCCAGATATAGGCCTGGATATCGAAGGAATTGGCAAAGGCGAGTTTCGCATTGCCCATCAGGTCGTAGACGGTGATGATGGCGACGATGGCGGACGCCTTGACCATCAGGATCAGCTCATTGCCGTAGGGCCGCAAGGCGACGATCAGAGCTTGCGGCAGGATGATCTTGCGCAGCGTCTGCAATTTGTGCAGGCCGAGGGATGCAGCGCCTTCCCATTGGCCCCTGTGCACGCTTTCGATGGCGCCGCGCAGGATTTCGGCCTGGTAGGCGGCGGTGTTGAGCGCAAAGGCGAAGACGCCGCAGTTGAAGGCGTCCTTGAAGAAATCCCAAAGCCCGATCATCTGGAGTTCCGGCCTGAACGACCCCAGCCCGTAATAGATCAGGAACGTCTGAACCAGCAGCGGCGTGCCTCGAAAGAAATAGACGTAACAGTAAGCAAGGCCGGACAGGATCCGGTTTCTGGACATGCGCCCGTAAGCAACGGGCATCGACAGGACGGCGCCAAGCACCATTGAAATGGCGACCAGCGACAAGGTAACGCCCAGTCCGCTCAGATAGGCCGGCGCATATTTGGCGAAGAAGACCGGGTTCCAGGCAAAGACAAGATAGCCGACGATGCCAAGGCCAAAGGCGATCCATAGGCAGACCAGCGCGTAGCCGACGATGCGCGGTCGCGGCCAGCCGCGGGTCCGCGGTGGCGGCCGTTCGACCATGGCGGCGGTGGCGCTCATCGTTGTGCCTCCCGTTTGCCAAGCGAGCGCAAAATGGCACCGGTGGCGAAGGATGACACGACGGCCAGACCGAGAAAGACCAGAGCCGCAATGCTGTAAAACAGGAACGAATGTTTGGTGACGCGAGCCGCCACGCCGGCATTGCGCAGTGTCTCGGCAAGACCGACGACCGAAACCAGCGACGTGTCCTTGAGCAGGCTGAGCCAGCAGTTCTCGAGGCCGGGGAAGGCAATGCGCAACAGCTGCGGCAGGATCACCAGGCGCATGGTCTGCCATTTGGACAGACCAATGGAATAGCCACCCTCATACTGCCCCTTCGGGATGGCGCGGAAGGCCGAGAGGAAAACCTCGCTGGCATAGGACGAGAAGATCAGCGAGAGCACGATCATGCCGGCGACGAAGCTGTTGACGTCGATGGTCGCCTCGGGGCGGAAATACCGGATGAGATGCTGCAGCAGGATCGGCATGCCGAAGAAGAACAGGAAAAGCGTCACCAGTTCCGGCAGGCCGCGAAAGACCGTGGTGTAGATATTGGCGGCGAGGCGCAGCGACGGCTCCTCGGACTGCTTGCCGAGCGCAATGAAAAAGCCAATCGTCAACCCAATGGGGAGCGTCGCCAGCGCGAGCAGAACCGTTACAATGACGCCATAGGCAATGTCGTCACTCCAGCCGTCAGGTCCCCAACTGAGAAGTGTCCATATGCTTTGGGCTGGCATTGACGGGTCTTATCTCCACGGCGTTCCAAGATGAATAGAAAGACGGCGGGGAATTTCCCCGCCGTCTTGATCCGTCTATCAGGACTCGGCGCCGAAGACGTCGAACTTGAAGTACTTGTCGTTGATTTCCTTGTATTTTCCATTGGCGCGGATGGCGTCGATGGCCTCATTGAGCTTGTTGACCAGATCGGTCTCGCCCTTGCGCACGGCTATGCCGGCGCCCGGCCCGAAGATCTCGACCGGTTGCGGCGAGGGCTGGCCGAGAATCTTGCAGCAGGCGCCATCAGGCGAGTCCAGCCACTGCTGGAGCACGACGATATCGTCCTCGATGGCGTCCAGACGACCATTGGCCAGATCTGCCTGCTCCTCGGGGCTGCTCGGATAGCCCTTCACGGTGCTGTCGGTGTAGGTCTTCGAGGCATAGTTGAAATGGGTGGTCGTCGTGGCGACGCCGATGGTCTTGCCGGCGAGATCTGCCTTGGTCACGCCCTTCAGCGTGCTGTCTTTCGGCACTGCGAGAGCCGAGGGTGTGTTGTAGTATTTGTGGGTGAAGTCGACCTTCTCCTTGCGCTCAGGCGTGATCGACATCGAAGCGACGATGGCGTCGAACTTGCCGGCCTGAAGTGCCGGGATGATGCCGTCCCAATCCTGGGCGACGAAGGTGCACTTCACCTTCATCTGATCGCAAAGCGCCTGGGCGATGTCGATATCGAAGCCGACGAGCTTGCCGTCGGAGGTGAGGTTGTTGAACGGGGGATAGGCGCCTTCGGTGCCGATCCGCAGGGTCTTTTCCTGGGCCTGGGCGACGCCGAGCGTCAGCAGCGCAGCCGATGCGGCGAGCGCGATACGCAGTGCAATACGCATGATAGTCCTCTCTTTATGGTCCCGACCGTCGTTCCGAAACGGCTCTATGGGGCGGTGCTTTTGACCGCCCGCTGAGGCGATACTCCCATTCTTTCCAAGAAAAAAGCAACTGCAAAACCACCGAAATCGGCAATGGGCTTCTGCCGTCACGTTACATCTCAAGCAACGAGGCCGGTGGTACGCTCGATGAAGTCGACTATCGATTTTACGTCGTCGAGATCGAATGCCGGCAGGCTCTTGTCCGTGACGGCGAAATCGGCGGCGATGGCGACAATGTTGGGATCGCCCGCCGAAAGCGGCGTCCGGTCCTTCGCCTCCAGGCGCCGTGTTTCGATCTTGCGGTGGGATTCGCGCTTGTAGCCTTCGACCAGCACGATGTCGCATGGGGCGAGTCGCGAGAGGATGCTTTCCAGCGGCGGCTCATCCTCGCCGCGCAATTCGTGCATCAGCGCCCAGCGGTTGCCGGAGACGATCGCAACCTCGGTGGCGCCAGCCTGCCGATGGCGGAAGCTGTCGGCGCCCGGCTTGTCGATGTCGAAATCATGATGGGCATGTTTGACCGTCGAGACCTTCCAGCCGCGCCGCACAAGCTCGGCGACCAGCTTTTCGGTGAGGGTGGTCTTGCCGGAGTTTTTCCAGCCGGTGATGCCGAAGATGTTCATGATGTCATGCTCTGCAACAGGCGCGCGGCCTGGGCAAGGTCATCAGGCACATTGATGTTGAAGAAAGGATCGAGCCCAGCGGATTGCACGAACCGGAATTCCACCTCCACGTGACCATGGCGCTCGATGAAGTCCGAAACGCGCCTGTTGTCCTCATCGACCAGGAAATGCCGCAAAGCATCGCGGCATTCGGTCGGCCACAGCGCAAAGGTCGGGTGCCGCCTACCGGCCGAGGAGGCGACGGCAATGGAACCGGGATGGTCGCGGGCTGCCGCCGCCAGGCGATCGACGAGATCAAGCGGCAGGAACGGCGTGTCGCCTGCGGCGGTTACGACGGCCTTGCAAGGCGTGCCGGCAATGGCCCATTCGAGGCCCGTTAGGATTCCGGCAAGCGGCCCGGCAAAGCCTTCGACGGTGTCGGCAAGCACGGGCAGTCCGAAACGGGAAAAGCGTTCGGGATCGCCATTGGCGCTCAGCGCCAGGATTTCGATCTGCGGGCCAAAGCGCGACAGGATTTGGTCAAGCACGCTGCCGCTGCCGAGCGGCAACAGGCTCTTGTCGCCGCCTCCCATCCGCCTTGACTGGCCACCGGCCAGGACGATCCCTGCAATATCTCGCCTCATGCATCGAGCCTGTACGCCAGCCGCCGGAAATCACAAGAGCCGGCTAGATTCCATCCGGCGCCATGGCCGGCCCGGTCGTTTCGGCGACGATCCTTCGCCGGCCGACCACACGCTCGCGGTAGAGTGCATAAAGACCCGAGCCGACGACGATCGTCGCGCCGACAACCATCGGCATGTCAGGTATGTCGCCGAAGACGATCAAGCCAAGCAGGATGGACCAGAGGAGCGCGGTGTAGCGGAACGGCGCGATGAAGGAGATCTCGCCCGAGCGCATTGCCATGATGATGAACTGATAACCGATCAGCACGAGCACCGCAGCCAAAGCCAGCAGCGCCGTGCTTTTGCCGGTCATGGGCGTCCAGCCGCCCATCGGCACCAACAGCACCGCGCCAACGACGGTCATCGCCAGTGCGGTCGCGGTCGAGACCAGCATGGTCGGTGTGGTTTGGGGAATGCGCCTGGTGGCGAGATCACGCACGGTGCAGCAGGCGACGCTGGCCAGCGCCCAAAGGGAATATATAGTGAAGCCGTCGAATCCCGGCCGCACGATGACCATCACGCCGGCAAAACCGGCGGCGATCGCCAGCCAGCGCCGCCAGCCGACCGCTTCGCCGAAAAACAGTGCTGCCCCCATCGTCACTGCCAGCGGCAGCGCCTGAAGAACGGCTGACACACTGCCGATCGGCAAATGGGCAAGCGCCACGAGGAATGACACGGTGGCGCCTGCTTCGCCCAGGACACGCATCGCCACCAGCGGCTGCAGCATCAGGCCCGGCCGCAAAAGCGCGCCGCGTTGCCAGGCCAGGAGGCCGACGAAGAGCGAGGCAAAGGCTCCTCTAATCAGCATGACCTGCGCCATGTTCATCGATTGGGAAGAGTATTTGGTGATGGCGTCATTGAGCGTGAAGCCAACCATCGCCACCATCATGAACAACGCGCCGCGAAGATTTGGGGAAAGAGGCAAGGCATCCACCGGTTGCTTGGGCAGCAAGCCTGTAACAGCCCGCCAAGAAACAGCAATGGCAAAGGGCTGGGCCAGGACCGGGGCATTCGTCATCGCCGATGTGAAATCATGTCCTGGATTCGGCGCGAATCTGGTCGGGAGGCGGCTTCGCCTCCCGGAACCTGCGTAGGCTGCCGATGTCTATTTCTTCGGCGTCAGCACTTCGGTGCCGTTGCCTTCCTTGCCGGCGATGGTCCACAGGCCATGCAGCGACCCGTCATCCTCGACCTTGTAGACGACGAGGCCGATGTCCTTGCCCATGACATAGCCGGCGGAGAACGCGTCGTCGTTGCGCATGCAGATGCCGTCGGACGAAGAACCGCCGGTCTCCCAGTGGATCGCGCAGGTCGTCCCGCTGGTCAGCGTGATGGTGGCTTCGCCATCATATTTCGAACCGTCGAAATTGGTGCCGGCGACGGTGTAGGTGCCGCCGATCGACTGCGCCGCCGCGGGCAGGGCCGTGAGGCCAAGCAATGCGAGAGAAAGAACGAGTTTGCGCATGGTGTATTCCCCCTATCAGCGAAGAGCCGCTTCTGGCGAAAGGCTAGGCCGGAACAGGCTGGCGGTAAATCCGGCGGCGGTTTGCAAGCAAGACTTTTTCTGGGGTGTGATCGGAAACACTCACTGCCCCTTGAGGCTTGCGGCAATGGCGCCGACGAGCGGATCGTATTTCGCCTTCAAGGCCGGCGGATAATCGATCCAGACGGTGCGGATGACGCCATCCCTGCCGAACAGGCGCCGCTCGTAAAAGATATTGCCATCCTTCATGCCCGACAACACCGCCCAGTTCTTGCCGGTCTTGCTGTAGGTAACGGTGTAGCCAGGTTCCTTGCTTGCCTTTTCATCGGCGACAAAGCTTTTCGGCGTGTCGTCATCGACGTTGAGGATGCCGGAGCAGGTCAGGCTGGCGCCGTCCGCGCTCAGCCAGACCTGTCCGTCGCCATTTTCCGGCTCAGGCTGACGATCGGTGAATATCTCGTCGGGAAAAGTGCAGACGGTGCCGAAGCGCGCGTTCACATAGGTGAAGGGCTTGGCGTTTGCAGTTGTTGTGACTGGCGTCGCCAAGGACAGAACTGTGGTCAGCGCCGACAAGCCGATACGATAAAGACGCAGCACGATGCCCCCTTGGCCCTTGTGACCAAAGATAATCTTGCACCAAATCGGAGAAAAAATCAGCCGCCGGTGACGCTCATATGCCGGGAAACCGAGGGACGGCTGGTGCGGCGGTCGATGATGAAATCATGGCCTTTCGGCTTGCGGCCGATGGCCTCGTCGATGGCGTCGGCGACAAGTTCGTTGCCTTCGGATGCACGCAACGGCGCGCGCAGGTCGGCCGCGTCTTCCTGGCCAAGGCACATATAGAGCGTACCGGTGCAGGTCAGCCGGACGCGGTTGCAGCTTTCGCAGAAATTATGCGTCATCGGTGTGATGAAACCGAGCTTTCCGCCGGTCTCGGCGACGTGGACGTATCGGGCAGGGCCACCGGTCTTGAAGGGAATGTCGGTCAGCGTGAACTGACGCTCCAGCGAGGCGCGCAGCAGCGACAGCGGCAGATACTGGTCGGTGCGATCGGCGTCGATCTCGCCCATCGGCATGGTTTCGATGACGGTGAGATCCATGCCGCGGCCATGCGCCCAGCGCATCATGTCGGGCAGTTCGGCGTCGTTGAAATCCTTCAACGCCACCGCGTTGAGCTTGACCTTCAGCCCGGCCGCCTGAGCGGCATCGATGCCTTGCATGACCTTGTCGAGATGGCCCCAGCGGGTGATCTGGTGGAACTTGTCGGCATCGAGCGTGTCGAGCGAGACGTTGATGCGCTTGACGCCGCAATCGGCGAGCTCGGCGGCGAAGCGCGACAGCTGCGAGCCGTTGGTGGTCAGCGTCAGTTCTTCCAGCGCGCCGCTGTCGAGGTGGCGCGAGAGCTGGCGCACCAGATGCATGATGTTTTTGCGCACCAGTGGCTCGCCGCCGGTGAGCCGCAGCCGTCTGACGCCCTTCTCGATGAAGACGCTGCAGAGCCGGTCCAGCTCTTCCAGCGACAACAGGTCCTTCTTCGGCAGGAAGGCCATGTCTTCGGCCATGCAATAGGTGCAGCGAAAATCGCAGCGGTCGGTGACCGACACTCTGAGATAGCTGATCGTGCGACCGAAGGGGTCGATCATGTTCATGTTCGAGCGTTTCCGTGGCCGTTACCGGGCGCCGTTATATACAGCTATGTGATACGATCCAGCCCGCCATTCAAGATACCGCTTCTCGATCTTTGGTAACATCCCGGAGCCGACACGGTATGTCGGTTGTTCCATCAGGACTTTTCCCCTGTCGCGAAGCGGCGTAGGGAAGGGCAATCGATACGGGATCAAACAGCATGACCGCGCCAAAAGAACTCCGGGTCTCCAAGGACCGCAAGCTGCTGTCGGTCACCTTTCCCAATCACCAGCCATTCGAATTGCCTGCTGAGCTTTTGCGCGTTGCCTCGCCATCGGCCGAGGTGCAGGGTCATTCGCCCGACCAGCGTGTGACGGTTCCCGGCAAGCGCAATGTGGCCATTCTGAAGATCGAGCCGGTCGGCAACTATGCGGTGCGCATCACCTTCGATGATTTCCACGACACCGGCATTTTCACCTGGAACTACCTGCATACGCTCGGCCATGAGAAGGATGAGCGCTGGAATGCCTATCTGGCGGAGCTTGCGGAAAAGGGCTTGAGCCGCGATCGCTAATCTGGCGTCGTAAGGGCGTCACACATCTGGAGTAGCGCCGGCAAAGGTTCGGAGACAAAAACGATGCCGGTTATCACCACGGTCGAACAACTCGAGGCGCTCTACGGCGTTCCAGGCGAAGCCTCGCTGGTCAAGGAACTCGACCACGTCATTCCCGAATATGCCGCCTTCATCGCGGCTTCGCCCTTTGTAGCGCTTGCCACCAGCGGTCCGGAGGGACTGGATTGTTCGCCGCGCGGCGATCTCGCCGGATTCGTGCGCATTGTTGACCCCAAGACAGTGATGATGCCGGACCGGCGGGGCAACAATCGCGCCGATTCGCTGCGCAACATCATCCGGGATCCGCGTCTCGGGCTGCTGTTCCTGGTGCCGGGCTCCGGCACGACGCTGCGCATCAACGGCCGCGCGCATATCACCACGGACGCCGAACTTTGCGCATCCTTCATGGTGGACGGCAAGGCGGCGCGCTCGGTGACCGTCATCGACGTCGATTCGGTCTATTTCCAGTGTGCCCGCGCCATCGTTCGGTCGGAGCTTTGGAATCCGGCAAAACATGTCGATCCGAAATCGCTGCCGACGCCCGGAAAAATCCTGGAAATCACCAGCCGCAAGAACATCGACGGCGAAACCTACGACAGGGAATGGCCGGAGCGGGCGAAGAAGACCATGTGGTGAGTGACTGAAAGGGCCGTCAGGCCTCCTTCAGCACCTCGTAGATCTTGCGCATCTGTTCGCCGATCATGTCGCACTGCTCCGGCGTCGACTGGCTCATCGCTTTTTCGATCAACGCCATGTGCACTTTCAGCGCCTGCATCAGCAGCGCCTCGCCGGCCTCTGTGAGGGCAAGCCGCAAGATGCGCTTGTCCTTCTCGTCGCCTTCGCGGCGCAGCAGGCCGCGCGTCTCCAGCTGGGGCAACAGCATGGTGATGTTGGAGCGGCCGACGAGCAGCTTGCGGGCAAGGTCGTGCTGCGACATGCCGGGATGGCGGTAGAGGTTCATCAGCACGTCGAGCTGCGCCGGCTTCAGGTCCAGCGGCGCGAGTTTCACCGCCAGCGTGCGCTCCAGCACATGACTGGCGCGCGCCACCGCGACCCAGTTGCGAAAACGCGGGTTGTCCCAGGGTAGCTCTTGTTTATTGTTCATCTTTGAACTATTATGTTCATGCTTGAACGTATGGATGGATTCTCACTATGGCATCAATCGGGCTGAAGGTCATCCGGAGCGTATTTGGTGCGGCCGAACATATTGCGCCACGCATCACCGGGCGCGCGGCTTTCGAACTGTTCTGCCGCACGCCGAGCGCCAGGGCGCTGACCGACGGCGAGCGCCGCGCCATCGGCCGGGCCGCGGAGTTCATGACCGAGGCGCGCCATCATCGGCTGAAGACGGCAACCGGCTGCGTCATGGTGCACGAATTCCGGCCGGAGCCGGGCAGGGCGGCGCTCGGCACCGTGCTTGTCGTTCATGGCTGGCGTTCGCGTACCGAATATATGCGCGCCTTGATCGAGGGCTACCGCGCGGCCGGCTACAGGGTCGTTTCCCTGGACCTGCCGGGGCATGGCCATTCGCAGGGCCGACACCTGAACATGGCGAATGCGGTCGACGCAGTGCGGGTCGCCGGCGAATGGTTCGGCCCGTTCGTCGCGGCGGTGGGGCATTCCTTCGGTGGCGCCGTCGCCGCCAATGCGATCGCCGGTTCCATCAAGAACATTCCGCCGCTGGCGGCCGGACGTCTCGTGCTGATCGCAGCACCGAGCTCCTTGCCGGTGATCTTCGCCGACTTCAGCCGCATGCTCAATGTCGGGCCGCGCTCGCAGGTGGCGATGGCGGACTGCGTCCAGCACCTGTCCGGCCGGCCGCTGCATGAATTCACTGGCGACCGCCAGCTTGCCCAGGCGCCCGTGCCGACGCTGGTCATCCACGCGCAGGACGATCGCGAGGTGCCGGCCGAGCATGCAAAGCGCTATGCCGGCGCCGGCGGTCATGTGCGGCTGCATTGGGCCGACGGTCTCGGCCACCGCCGCATTCTTGCGGACAAGGGCGTGGTCGAACGCGCAGTCGCCTTCGTCGCGGAACACCGCGAGCCGTCGCGGCTGCATTGAGCCGCTGTCCTCGTGCTAAGCATGCCGTTGTCTCAAAACCGCGACCACTTTTGAGCGACATGCATTGGGTTATTTCTTCTTCTCGCCGGGCTCGACAGGCAGTCCTGCCGCCTTCCAGGCGGTATAGCCGCCAAGGATGTGCTTGACGGGCACAAGGCCCATGTCCTGCGCCGTCTTGGTGGCGAGCGCCGAACGCCAGCCGCCGGCACAGAAGAACACGAAGCTCTTTCCCGAGGCGAAGAATGGCTTGTGATAGGGGCTTTCCGGATCGATCCAGAATTCCAGCATGCCGCGTGTGACATGTTTGGCGCCGGGGATCCCGCCGTCGCGTTCGACCTCGCGCGGGTCGCGCAGGTCGACGAAGATGGTGCCTTCGTCCTCGAGCAATCCTGCCGCTTCTTCAGGCGAAACCACTTCGATCTCGGCGTTGGCCTCGTCCAGCAGTTCGCGATAACCCTTTTTCACAGCTTGTTCCTCCCGACCGCGCGTTTGGCTGGATTTCCACCATAATGGCCAGCGTTTGTCACGCTCTGTCGGGGCCTGCGAGTACCTGCCAGGCAGCCATCGCGCCAGCGACGGTCGCCATCAGCGCGAGGCACGACGCGCCGTCACGCGCCTGGATGGACATGCCGTGCTGGACCGTGGCGTAGAAGGTCGCCACGGCATCGCAGTCGAAGTCGGCAGGCAATTCGCCCTCGGCCACACCGCGCTCCAGGCGCTTGCGCAGGGTGGTAAGATTTTCGGCGCGGCGGCGGCGCAAATCCGTGCAGATGGCACCGCTGCTTGAGTCCTCATGCAGGGCGCCCAGCGCAATCAAGCAGCCCTGCGGCCGATCGGTCTGCGAATAGGCCTTGGCTGTGCGCCGCAGAAAATTCTCGATCGCCTGGCATGCCGTCGGCGCCTCGTCCAAGGCGGCCCATATCTCGGTTCCTTCGGCTTGCGTGTAATATTCGGTCGCTTCGAGGAACAGCGCCTCCTTGCTGCCGAAGGCGGCATAGAGGCTGGGCGAATTGATACCCATCGCCGTCGTCAACTCGGCGATCGACGTACCCCCATAGCCCTTGGCCCAAAACAGCTCCATCGCGCGCCGCAGGGCGGCGGTTCGGTCGAAGGTACGGGGACGTCCTCTGTCCGACATGTTCTTCTTTTCTGTGTTGATCGATACATAAATGAGTTGACGCGGTCGAGCAAGGCTGCCAGATATTTGTGTATCAATCGCTACATAAATGGAGAAACCGATGTCTTCCAGCAATTTGAACGGCAAGGCGGCACTCGTCACCGGCGGCAGCCGGGGCATTGGCGCGGCGATTGCGCGAAGGCTCGCGGCAGATGGCGCCGATGTCGCGCTGACCTATGTGCATGGCGAGGAACAGGCCCGCTCGGTCGTCGCCGAGATTGAAGCCAAGGGCGGCCGCGCCATCGCGATCAGGGCAGATAACCGCGATGCTGAGGCCATAGACAGGGCCGTTGACGAGACCGCCGCCGCCTTCGGCCGGCTCGACATATTGGTCAACAGTGCCGGCATCTGGCGCGCGGCACCCATCGACACATTGTCGTTAGCCGACTTCGACGAAACCATGTCGGTCAATCTCAGAGCCCCGTTCATCGCCTCGAAAGCGGCTGCGGCACATATGGGCGAGGGTGGCCGAATCATCTCGATCGGCAGCAATCTCGCCGAACGCGTCACCGACACCAACCTCGGCGCCTATTCCGCCAGCAAGGCGGCGCTGGTCGGCTTGACCAAGGCACTCGCACGCGACCTCGGTTCGCGCGGCATCACCGCCAATGTCGTCCATCCCGGTTCGACCGACACCGACATGAACCCGGCGGATGGACCGCATGCCGAACACCAGCGCCAAAAGATGGCGACGCCGCGATTCGGCAAGGCCGATGACATCGCCGGCATGGTTGCCTGGCTCGCCGGTCCGGAAGGACGTTTCGTCACGGGCGCGGCGTTGACCATCGATGGCGGCGCCAACGCCTGAATTCTGCGGCATTCCCAGGGCCGGAGCGAAACACCCGCGCTCCAGCCGTCACTATCTTGTGAAACCGTTCTGCAACAGGCTTTCCAAAATTTATGGAAGCTTAACGAAATCGGTATGAATCGGTATAGTCGCGCCTTACATCCGCCATGCGGTGAGCGAGACGGTTTAGCGTGCGGAACGGGAACCGGTTGCGACCGGAGCGGGTGATCCATGAAATTCCTCGGTAAAAAAGCAACCGCGATGCCGCTTGTGGCGATCGCTGCAACGCTCGCTCTTGGCGCGCCTCAGGCAGGCGCTCAGGGGCTCTTCGACATGCTGTTCGGCGGCGGCGTCAGGCATGAGCCGCAGGGGGAATTTCCGCCTCCGCCAAAGCACAAACCCAAAGTCCCGGCCGGCGGCGGTGGCGGCGCGAAGATCAGCGGACCGTCCTATTACACCTACAAGGCTGACAAGCTTATTCGCGTCGACTTCTCGACGCTGTCCGCCGCGCCTCAGCCGGCGACGCCGCAGGACGCGGCGTTCGTTCCGTCGGCAACGGGGGCTGCTTTCCACGACGCCATTGCTGGTCTCAGCGACTACGAACTCTATGCCGAGCCCGACATCGCGAAGGCACTGATCGCCTATTACTCGGCCAATCCGGACTTCATCTGGGTGAACGGAACCAGCCCCAACAACCGCGCCCAGGATGCGGTGCGGGTGCTGGGCGAGGCCGCGAGCTATGGCCTGACGCCCGCCGACTATACGGTCGATGTGCCGGCCACGACTTCGGCCTCAACGGATGACGCGGCCAAGCTCAGGGAACTCGTGCGCTTCGAGATGGCGCTGTCGGCACGCGTCTTGCGCTACGCCCATGACGCCCAGAACGGCCGTGTCGAGCCCAACCGGATGACCGGTTACTATGATTTCCCGGCCAAGCCGCTCGACATGGTCGGCGTGCTGAAGACGCTGGCGCATACGCAGGAAGTGCGCACCTATCTCGAATCACGGCATCCGCAGAATGCGGAATATCAGGCGCTGCGCGTCGAACTGGAGGCCCTGCAGGCCAGTGCGGAAAATGAGATCGTCGTCGATCCCAAACTGCTGCTGAAGCCCGGCGAGACCAGCCCCGAGCTGCCAAAACTGCTGTCGCTGATCGCGCGCAATCTCGATGACAATATGGGCGGCACCTATGGCGAGCTGCTGTCGCGGCTCGCGAGCAGCGAGGTTTATGTTCCCGAGCTGGTGCCGCTGATCAAGGCGGTGCAGGTGAAGGAAGGCATGAAGGGCGACGGCGTCATCGGTCCGCGCACCGTCGCCTTGCTGGCCGGCACGTCGAAGGCCGACAGGCTGCTCAAGGTGCAGGTGGCGCTTGAGGAACTGCGCTGGCTGCCTTCCGATCTCGGCAGCCCGCGTGTCTTCATCAACCAGCCGGCGTTCACCGCGAGCTATATCGACAATGGCGAGGAGAAGCTGAAGACGCGCGTCGTCGTCGGCCGGGTGACCAACCAGACGGCTTTCTTCTACGACCAGATCAAGCAGGTCGACTTCCATCCCTATTGGGGCGTGCCGCAGTCGATCATCGTCAATGAGATGCTGCCCAGATTGCGCAGCGATCCCGGCTATCTCGACCGGGCCGGCTACGAAGTGACGGATTCGCGCGGCAAGCGCATTCCCTCGTCGGCGGTCAATTGGGGCGCTTATGGCGCCAACATTCCCTACAGTGTGCGCCAGCAGCCGAGCGAGGCCAATGCGCTGGGCGAACTGAAGATCCTGTTCCCCAACAAGCACGCGATCTACATGCACGACACGCCGCAGAAATCGTTCTTCAAGCAGGACATGCGTGCGCTCAGCCATGGTTGCGTGCGCCTGCAGGATCCGCGCGGCATGGCGGCGGCGGTGCTCGGCACCTCGGTCGACTATGTCGCCGAGAAGCTCAAGCACGGACATTCGACCGAGGATGTGACACGCAAGATTCCGGTCTATGTCGCCTATTTCACCGCCTGGCCCGACATGTCCGGCAAGGTCGAGTATTTCAGCGACGTTTATGACCGCGATTCGCGGCTGAAGCAGGCCCTGGACGCCACCGAGGCCGTGCGCTCGCCGTCGAGCTGATCGATTAGATTTGCGACAACGGGCGGCGGAAACCCGCCTCCCGCCCGGCGATCAGCCAGTAGATCAATCCGGCGACGAGGCCGGCGGCTGCGATGATGCCGATGTCGGCCCAGCGCTCCGGATCCATATCCTCCGCCGGAACCGGCCAGATCAGGAAGAAGCCACCGGCGGCGGCAGCGGCGCCGAAGACCATGTGCATCAGGGCATTGCGCAACGAGAAGAACTCGGCAATCAGCGCGAAGATCAGCGTCTGCAGCCCGGTCACGACAATCGTCAGGAAATAGACGAACATGCCGAGCGGTGGCACCACCAAAACGGCGATCGGGCTGACGCCCATGACATCGAAATAGGCCGGCGCGTTGGGCAGCGAACTGAGCGCGGCGTAGATCGCCGCCACGGCGACCAGGCCAACCAGCACGGCGACCAGATAGCCGGCCAGCATCATCAGGATGCGTTTCATCACATACTTCGCCGTCGCCATGCCCATACCCCCATGCGGCGCAGTCAACCGGTTCAGTCAGCCATCAAAGACGATCCGGCGCAAGGGCAGGCACAGAGCGGGACGCTTTGGCAGGCTTTGTGGACACGAAGCACGCCGATCAGGCGCCGCCACACAGATGCTCGGAGTCCGGCAAGGCCCACGAACCTTTCGCAACAAGATCGATCGAATAATAGACCCGGCCACGGTCGTCGCCCTTCGGACAATCCCTGGGAACCGCGATCAGGCACATCACCACGGGTTCGCCGACCTTCGAGGCGGCAAGGCCCGGTTCGCGATCATAGGAGACAGCCCCGCCGCCATTGGTGAAGGTGGCTGCGCTGCCCGCATCGGGCGAGGCGGTTTCGAGCGGAGCGTCGCCGAGCCGCGCGGTCAGCGTCTTGATATGGGTGGACGCGCATTGCCCGACGGCCGAGGGCAGGGGCTGGTCATTGTTGCCGGGATTGCGCGCGGCGGTATCCAGAGCCTTCTTGCCGATCAGCGCGATGTTGTAGTCCTGCACCCAGGACGGCGCATTGCCATAGGTCTGCAAGGCGTTGTTCAGCGCGCTGACGATGCAGGCTGTATCGCTCTTGCAGGCATTGCGGTCGGCAATCAGCCCGCGGGCGATCTTGCGCTTGTCGCCGCCGAAGGCTGGCTCGAAACCCTTGTAGGCCTTGGCGACCAGCAAATCGATGGCCGACAGCTGCGGATCGGCGCAGATCGCCTTCTCTGCCGGCAGGCTCGCCTTGGCACAGTCGAAGGACGGTCCGTCGGCCCGCGCAGAAGGCGTTGCAAGCATGCCGCCAGCCAGGATGACGGCGAGAACGAGTATGACATCGGTTCGAACGGAAAATCGCATGACTGCCCCCAAGCCAACAGCGCTGCCCACGCCTGGCGTGCATATCACACGCCAAGGATGGACAATTTGCGGCAATCGGATTGGCCGTCCAGGTGCACGGAGAAAACGGGCAGACCCGTCGAAATGAAGAGGCTCTGCCGGCAGCTCTTACTTAGGCTCGGCCGTCACTGGATCGTAGGTGATTTCGACCTTCGCCTTGTCCGACGTGTAGTAGGTGACGGTATAGGCGCCATTGTCCCAGTCGACCTCTTTCACATAGCGAAAGCCATCGCGCTGCTCGACCTTGGCGAGGATCTCCGACAGCTTCTTGGCGTTGGGCGGCGGCAGCGGCTTGTCATCCGCAGCCAGAGCGGGTCCGGCAGCGAGAAAAACGGCGACGCTGGTTGCCACGAGAAATCTGGACATGGTTTTCCCTCAAGTTTCGACGCAAGGAAACTCGCTGGCCGGGTGGTTGGTTCCGGATGGGAGGCCAAGCGTGCCCGGCCATGTCCGCGCAAACTGCAATTCGCCGCGCCGCTGCCGACAAAGCATTAACGGGCTAAGGCTGGAAAACCATTTGGGAAGATGGTGGGCGATGCAGGGATTGAACCTGCGACCCCACCCGTGTGAAGGGTGTGCTCTCCCGCTGAGCTAATCGCCCGCTCGTTGCCCGAAGGCCAAGCGAGCCGCGATATAAGGGAGGCCGGCCGGTTAAGTCAAGGCGCTCTCCGGCGTTCTTTCAGAGATCGGATTCTGCGCCATTTCAGAGCCCGGCGGTATTCTTGTTGCTGTTCGCTCAGTGTCCCGCGGCGCGGATCAGCCGCTCCGCCAATTCCACGGTCAATGCGTCGAAATGCGAGATCACCGCCGAAGGTTCGAATTCGCGGACATGCCGGTCGGTGTAGCCGAAATCGACCGCCACCACCGGAATGCCGGCGGCCTTGGCGGTGTCGATGTCGGTTTGCGAATCGCCGACCATCAGGGCGCGGTGCGCATCGCCGCCGGCCAGCCGGATGGTTTCCGTCAGGTGGCGCGGGTCGGGCTTGCGGAAGGCGAACGTGTCCTGGCCGGCGATAGCCGCGAAATGCCTGGTCAAGCCAAGCGCTTCGATCAGCGCCAGCGAGTTGGCTTCGTATTTGTTGGTGCAAATGGCCAGGAGATAGCCAGCCTTCTCGAAGCGCGCGATCGCCTCGATGACACCGGGGTAGGGGCGCGATTTGCCGGGGATGTTGTCGGTGTAATGATCGAGGAACAGTTTTAGCAGCCGGTCGTGCTCGGCAACGTCGAGCGAGCGCTGCTGGGCGGCGTGCGCCCGCTCTATCATCACGCGGCCGCCATGGCCGACGAAGCGCCTGAAGCCGGCCTCGTCGACAGCCGTGAGTTCGCTGGCGGCCAGGCTGTGGTTGAGGCTGTCGAGCAGGTCCGGCGCTGTGTCAATCAGCGTTCCGTCGAGGTCGAACACGATGATCGGGCGACTCATGATCCATCCTGCGCAGGTTTGTGCATTGGCAGGCGATAGCGGCTGCGGCGCGTCAAGGCAAGCAAAGCGGTGGACAGGCGCCCAATGATCAAAGGCTTTGAGCACGGTCAAAAGCTTTGACCCGGCCGGCAAAAATGCTAGGAGCCCGAAACACAAGGTTCCCCGGGGCAGCAAGCAGCAGCATGGATGCAAGACAGTTGAAAGTCGAGGCCGCGCGGGCCGCCCTTGCCCATGTCAGCGACGGCATGCGGCTCGGCATCGGCACCGGCACGACTGCCGAAGAGTTCGTGCGACTGCTCGCCGACAAGGTCGCCACCGGCATGACCGTCATCGGTGTGCCGACGTCCGAGCGCACCGCGGCACTTTGCCGTGAGCTTGGCGTGCCGCTGTCGACATTGGAGGAAACTCCCGAGCTCGATCTTACGGTCGACGGCGCCGATGAGGTCGATCCGGAACTGACCTTGATCAAGGGCGGCGGCGGCGCACTGCTGCGCGAAAAGATCGTTGCCGCAGCCTCGCAGCGCATGATCGTCATCGCCGACCGCTCGAAGATGGTCGAGACGCTCGGCCGGTTTCCGCTGCCGATCGAAGTCAACCAGTTCGGCCTGCGCGCCACCGAGATCGCCATAGCCAAGACGGCTGCGGATCTCGGCCTTTCCGGTCCGATTACATTGAGGATGACGGGAGGCCAGGCTTTTGTTACAGACGGCGGCCATTTTATCCTCGATGCATCTTTTGGCCGCATTCCGGATACAAGAGCGCTTTCGAATGCTCTCCACGCCATTCCGGGCGTGGTCGAGCATGGTCTTTTCATCGGGCTGGCGTCAACGGCCATCATCGCCGGCGGCGACGGCATCCAAACCGTCCATGCCGCCCGAAAACCAGGGAGTTCTACCAACCATGATGTTGCATAACCGGGTTCGCGGCCTTTGCGTCGTTCTGGCGGCTTCAGCCGTTTTCGCCTTCTCGTCGCCGGCGTTTTCGCAGGACGTCACGGAGTCGCACCTGAAGGCCGCCCGCGCTGCGGTCGCGGCGATCCATGCGACCGACCCGTTCGACAACATCCTGCCGCAGGCGGCCGCCGCGCTCGAATCGCAGCTCATCCAGAAAAACCCGGATATGCAGGAGCTGATCGGCAAGACGATCAACGAGAAGGCGCTGGCGCTGGCCTCGCGCCGCGCCGATCTCGAGAAGGAAGCAGCCCTTGCCTATGCGAAGGTGTTTTCCGAAAAGGAACTCAACGAGATCGCGGCCTTCTACAGCTCCGACTCCGGCAAGAAGCTGCTCGACAGCGGCCCGACCGTGACGCGTGATTTGGTCAAGGCTGCCGACATCTGGCAGAACGGCCTTGCCCGCGATCTCGCCCAGCAGGTCGGCGAAACGCTGGCCGCGGCCGCCAAGGCAAAGGCGCCGGCTGCCCCTGCGCCCGCTGATGGAGCTGCTCCGGCCGACAATGCGGCTCCGGCGGATGGCGCCGCACCTGCCGACGGCTCGGCGCCGGCCGACGGCTCCGCTCCCGCCGACGGCACGCAGAACTGATCCTGCGTTTTCAAAATGTGGCCTTGCGGCCATCTGTGAAGCCCGGCTTGTCCGGGCTTTTCTTTTGGCCATTGGCGGCCTACCTGTCACTCACATTTTCCGACGTTCAAGGAGCCGCCCCATGGCCGGTTATGACTACGATCTTTTCGTCATCGGCGGCGGCTCCGGTGGGGTGAGGGCGGCGCGCGTTGCCGCGACACTCGGCAAGCGCGTCGGCATCGCCGAGGAATACCGATTTGGCGGCACCTGTGTCATCCGCGGCTGCGTGCCGAAAAAACTCTATGTCTACGCCTCGCAATTTCCGGAGCATTTTGCCGATGCCGCCGGCTATGGCTGGACGGTGCCGGAGGCCAGTTTCAATTGGCAGACACTGGTCGCCAACAAGGACCGCGAGATCAGCCGGCTGGAGGCAATCTACAAGAAGAATGTCGAGGGCGCCGGCGGCGAGACCTTCCCTTCGCGGGCGATGATCGTAGACCCGCATGTGGTGCATCTCCTGGACGACGACCGCACCGTCACCGCCGACCAAATCCTGATCGCCACCGGCGGCCGTCCGGCGGCCCACCCGGCGCTTCCCGGCCATGAGCATTGCATCTTTTCCAACGAGGCTTTCGACCTCAAGGAACTGCCGAAGGCGATCATGATCGAGGGCGGCGGCTATATCGCGGTCGAGTTCGCCAACATTTTCCACGGCCTCGGCGTCGACACCACGCTGGTCTATCGCGGCAAGGAGATCCTCAGCCGCTTCGACATGGATCTGCGCCGCACGCTGCACGAGACCATGGAAAAGAAGGGGATCAAGATACTTTGCCATGCAGTGAGCGAGCGGGTGCACAAGCGGCCGGACGGCCGGCTCGACGCCCTTCTCACCAGCGGCCAGACCCTGACGGTGGACCAGGTCATGCTGGCCATCGGGCGCATTCCCAACACCGAGAATATGGGTCTGGAAGGCATCGGCCTCGAGATGACCCAAGCCGGCGCGATCAAGGTCGACGAGTACTCCCGCACCAACATCGACAATATCTGGGCGATCGGCGACGTCACCAACCGCGTGCAGCTGACACCGGTGGCGATCCACGAAGCGATGTGCTTTGTCGAGACGGCATTCAAGGGGAATCCGACCGCGCCCGACCACGACACCATCGCCACCGCGGTCTTCTCGCAGCCTGAAATCGGTACTGTCGGTCTGTCGGAAGACGAAGCCGTGAAGCGTTTCGCCGATGTCGAAATCTACCGCGCCAGCTTCCGGCCGATGCGGCATACGCTCTCGGGCCGCGACGAGAAGATGCTGATAAAGCTGGTGGTCGACGGCGCTTCCCGCAAAGTGCTCGGCGCCCACATATTGGGGCCGGATGCCGGCGAAATGGCGCAGCTGCTCGGTATTCCGCTGAAGGCCGGCCTGAGCAAGGATGATTTCGACCGCACAATGGCCGTGCACCCGACCGCGGCGGAAGAACTCGTCACCATGTACAAGCCGACCTACCGCGTGAAGGACGGCCAGCGCGTCCAGTGACGAGCGCGGCTTGCTCCATAAAAGTCGACGGAAGCATCTACGGCAGGCAAGCCTGAAAGGCGGAAGCCGCCGCCGGCCATGGCCAGCGGCGGAGACAGCAATACGGCTACAGCAGCGTGCCGCGCAGGATGACCTGCGCCACCGAGAAATAGATCACCAGCCCGGTGACATCGACCAGCGTGGCGACAAACGGCGCCGATGCGCTGGCGGGGTCGAAACCGACCCGTTTCAGCGCGAAGGGCAGCATCGACCCCGAGAGGGAGCCGAAGGTGACGATGCCGACCAGTGCAGCGCCAACCGTCGCGGCAATCAGCGGCCAGTGCGGGCCGTAATCGTAGAAACCGAAATACTGCCACAGCGTGATGCGGCAGACGCCGACAACGCCAAGGATCGATCCCAGCACCAGGCCGGTCGGCAGTTCGCGCAAGGCAACCCGCCACCAGTCGCCGAGGCCAATCTCGCGCAGCGCCATCGCCCGAATGACCAGCGAGGTCGCCTGCGAGCCGGAATTGCCGCCGGAGCTCATGATCAGCGGGATGAAGAGGGTGAGCACGATCGCCCTTTCCAACTCGCTCTCGTAGCTCTGCATGGCATTGGCGGTCAGCATTTCACTGAGAAACAGCGCGCACAGCCAGCCGGCGCGCTTCTGGATCATGGCGAGGAAGCTCATCTTCATGTAGGGCTCGTCGAGCGCTTCCATGCCGCCGAAGCGGTGCACATCCTCCGTCGTTTCTTCGATCATCGTGTCGATGATGTCGTCGATGGTGACGATGCCGAGGATCTTGCCATGGTCGACGACCGGCACGGCGAGAAGATCATATTTGGAGATCGTCTGCGCCAGGGTTTCACGATCGGTCAGCGGGGTGACCGTGACCGGCACGCGGTCCGGTGCCACCGACAGGACCGGGTCGTCCGGCTCACCAGTAATGAGCCGGCGCAGGCCGGTCGACCGCACCAGGAGATGCGTTTGCGGATCGACGATGTAGATCGCGTAGACGGTTTCGCGCGTCCGCTCGACCTTGCGGATGTAGTCGAGCGTGCGCCCGACGGTCCAGTCCGAGGGAACGCTGACGAACTCCGTCGTCATGATCGAAGCGGCGCTGCCTTCGGGATAGCCCAGGATGGAAAGCAGAGTGGCGCGCAGCGGCGGCGCCAGTGCGCCGAGCAGTTCGGATCGCGCCGGCTCGTCGAGCTCGCGCAGTATGTCGGCCGCACGGTCGACCGACATGGCGGTGAGCAGCTTGCTTGCCTTAGCGCGGGGCAGGGCGTCCGCGAGTTCGGGCGCACCGTCGAGTTCGGGCTGGTCGAAGATCTCGACCAGCCGTTCGAAGGGTACGGCGCAAAGCAGATCCGTCGCGGTTTCGCGCGATTCATGGTTGAGCGCCTCGACCACGTCGGCGACATGGTCGTTTGCAAGGATGCGGGCGATGGCAACGGCCTCGTCGTCCGCCACGGGGGAAAAATCATTCATGGTTCACTCCTTGCCGTCCGGCAGGACATGAACCATGTGGGGTCACGTGTAGACGGACGGCGGTTGCGTTCGACTAATACTGTCGCCAGGCATGGCGCGGTGACCTTTCCGCTTGCGGGTTCGCGTTTGACTATCAGCAAGCCGGCGCAACATAGGGGCGCGCCTTGCCGAGTCAATCGCGGTGAGTGAGGAAAACGGCGCCCGATGGCTCCGATCGCGATACTGTGACCGCCGACCGCCGTGCTGCCCGGCAAGTCGTGGTGAAATCAACGTTATTTCTGCTTCAGCCGGCGCGAGAAACGCAGCCATTTATCCTCGACCGGCCGTGGCTGGGTCAGAATCGTGGTGAGTTCGACTGGCAGGGTCGGAGTCAGCGGCTTCTTGGTGGCGACGCCGTCGGCGATCAACACGATCGAGTGGTAGAACTCGGTGCCGGCAGCCGATCGTGGCGCCACTGCTTCGTGCATGACGCTGATCACGGTGACATCGGGGCAGTTGTCCTTGATCGCCTGGTGGAAGGCAATCTTGCCCTCCGGGTCGAGGGCGCCGGTCGCCTCGTCGAGGAACAGCAGCCCCGGCTGCTGCAGGATGATGCGGGCCACCACCAGCTTCTGCTTCTGGCCGCCCGACAAGACCTGATCCCAGCTTTTGCCTTCACGGCTTTCATTGGCCATATGCTCGATGAAGTCGCCAAGGCCCGCCTTGTGCAGCGCCGACGCGACCTGGGCATCGCCATGGTCGTGCTCGGAGCCCGGCAGGCAGACCAGCTGTTTCAGCGACACCTGCTGGAGCTTGACCTCCTGGGCGGCGTAAAAACTCTTCACCCCGTCGGGGAAGACAATGGTGCCGCGGCCATAAGGCCAGAGGCCGTTGATCGCCTTGATCAGCGAAGTCTTGCCGCAACCGGATTCGCCTTTGAGGAACGTCCACTCGCCGCGCCGGAAGCGCAAATTGGCGGCACTGAGGAACGGTGTCGCGTCCTCGCCCTGATGTGCCAGTTCGAGCTTCTGGATGGTCAGGCCGAAAACAGGGTTCTGGCTGGCATAGTGGAAGTCGGACTGACCGGTCTGGCTGTAGAACGCCTGCGGATGCTGGACGTTCTCGATCGCGTTCGCCAGTTCCGTGACACGCTGGCTGTTGGCGCGCAGCGTGGCGATGGCGGGCATGACATGGATGAACCACGAGCACTGGCTGATCAACTGGGCGACCATTTCGGAGCCGGTTATGTAGCCCTTGTAGTCCAAGCGATTGTGTATGAACGACACCAGACCGGGACCATAGGCGACGATCCGGGCGCCGAGGAAGTTGTAGATCAGCTCGAACGACGTGTAGCCATTGTTGACGACATTGAGCTTGCCCCAGGTCTTGTCGATATCGACATAGAGCTTGTCGTGCATCGACTTTTGCACATCTTCGCCATGCGAGGCGGCGACATGGAAGCTGCGGCGCAGGAACGTCGTCAGTTCACTGCGGTAGCTGCCCTCGGCCTGCTGCATGCGGATATTGAGCCGCTCGAGCAAGCGGCCAAGCTTGACCGCAATCCAAGTGTTCAACGGCACGTAAATGGCGACGGCGAGGAAGGCCAGCACTGCGCTGCCATAACCGCCGAGGAACTCCAGTCCTTTGACCTCTACCGAGGATCCGATCAGATTTTCGCCGATAAAATAGAGCGAGGTCGCAACACCCAGAACGCCCATGGCGAGACCGATCGCCCCGCCCGTCATGTCCTTGATCGATTCCTGGATGCGCTGGTCGATGTTGTCGGGTGCGACGATACCGCCAGCCGCCGAACCATGCTGAGCATGGAAGTGGGTATGATTGCCGTCGAGCAGAGCCTTGTTGAACTGGCTATTCAGCCAGCCGCGCCACTTTCGGTGCAGGGTTGCCGAGACAAGACCGCGCACGCCGGTGAAGCCGGCATCCTTGAGCACGACCAGCAGCACAAGTATGCCGGCATTGGTCAGAATTGCCTGCAGCGGGCTGGTGTTGGCCGCATCGTGGAAGAAGGCGATCGAATTGCCCAACTCGCCCAATGCCAAGGCAAACCAGACGCCGGCCTTGCTGGAAAGCGCCGTCAGCAGGGCGATGACGACAGTGAGCGTCCAGGCTTCCTTCCAGCGCTCGGAGAACCAGTAGGCCTTCATCAGCCCCCAGAAACTGCGCATCGAGGATACCGGCGTCAAATGCGACCGCCCTGCGGGGCCGCGGTGTAGTCTATCCGGTACTGACTCCTGCGATCGTCTGCCGATCCGAATCACGATCCCGCCCAAACCTTTTTTGTTTTGTTACGGATGGTAACACCAATTGATCATTTTCCATTAATTTTTGTAGAGGTTCGGCGAGATTTGAAGATCCGGGCGTGTCTTGAAGGCAACAGAACGGGCTTTCGAACGTTTCGCGGAAGCCGGTGGAAAGGCGATTTAACGCAACAATGTCAGATGGTTACTTGATTTCGATATGGCGCGCCATCACCTTCCCTAAGGGAAGGTTCTCACACGATTTCGTGACTCATTCTGGCTTGTCCGGCGAGCCGTTTTTTCGTTGGGGCTAACCAAATTCCCGAAAACCGACCGTCCTTTGACGTCTGATTCCTGCCGCGATCGGCATTTCCGGAGGCCGAGAAATGACCAGAAAGGGTCTTTGCGGTGAGGCTTATTTGTCGATCACCACTTCACCGCCCTTGAATCCGACATGCCTGACCATGGCGCTGGAATCGATCGGCTGGAGCGGCGTTGACAATTCCCGGGTTCGGGATTGAACCTTTCGAGGTGTTGCCGACACCCATGGTCGTCCAACAGGAAAGCTTCCCCATGTTCACGCGCGCAACCGCATCAGCGGCTTTCATCCTCATCGCCTGGTTATCCCTCTTTACTTGGGGATCTTTGGCGAATGCAGCCGAACAGAGCATTCCGGCCAGCGCTGAGGGCCAGATCGAGTTCAACACACCGTCCGACAACATTGGCTGCATCTACACGCCGAAAGGCGGCACCAACACGTATGAGCCTCAGGATGGCGGCCCTGAACTGAGTTGCTCGCGCGTCGAGCCGAGCTACATCACCATCATCCTCGGCCCCAAGGGGCCGGCGACGCTGATCAAGAACCCCGGCGAACAGCCTTGCTGCAGCGATGTCACAAGGCTCGCCTACGGCAACAGCTGGAGCGCTGGGCCGTTTTCCTGCCAATCGTCAACGAAGGGCCTGATCTGCGCGGCAAGCAACGGCCATGGATTTTTCATCAGCAAGGCCAAGGTGACGGTGAAGTAGGCCTGCGCTCGCAGGCGAAGGAATGGCCCGGCCTCAGCCGACCTTGTCCAATTCGCCCCGTGCCTTCGCCGCCGCCACCTGGCGGATGGCATCCGCCAGCGTGTCGACGTCCTGAGCACCCATCACGGCATATTTGCCTTCGAGCAGGAAGCACGGCACGCCCGATATGCCCATGCGCGACGCCGTGGCGATCTCCGTGCGCACCGCTTCGACATCGGCGTCGGTCGGCAAGAGCGTGGCGACCACGGAGGCATCCATGCCGGCCTCGCGGGCGGCTTCGACCAACACGGCATGGTCGCCGATGTTGACGCCTTCCTCGAAATTCAACTGGAAGAGGCGGCGGACCAGCCTGTTCTGCACGGCTTCACCGGCAGCACCCGCCCAGCGGATCAGGCGGTGCGCATCGAGCGTGTTCGGCGCCACCTTGATGGCATCGAAGGCAAAGGAAATGCCCTCTGCCTCGCCAAGCGGCTCGATGCGGGCATGAATCTCGCGAATGCGCTCGTCGCTGCCGAACTTGGCAAGCATATACTCCCGGCGGTCCTTGCCTTGCGGCGGAATGGTCGGATCGAGCTGGAACGGTCGCCAGCGTATATGCACATCGACATCGCCGGCCGCGGCAACCGCCTTGTCCAGCCGCTTCTGGCCGATGAAGCACCAGGGGCAGACGACATCCGACACCACATCGACGGTTACGGCGTTCGCTTCGCTCATCTCGATCTCCGGACTTTCAGTTCGGTTTGCGCCACCATGTCGGCAGCTGATAACCGAATATGGGCGTCTTCTTCGGATGTTCCAGATAATTCCAGTAAGCAAGCCACTGCTGCGTGTTGTACTGCATGGGCACCATGTAGTTGCCCGAGATCAACAGCCGGTCGAGAACGCGGACGGCGGCGACGTAATCCTCCTTCGAGCGGGCGCGCAGCATCGCTTCGATCGCCGCATCGACCGCCGGATCGGCAACGCCGGCGAGATTGAACGAGCCTTCGGCCTTGGCCGCCTCGGAGCTCCAGCGTCCAAGCTGTTCGAAGCCTGGCGACAGCGAATTGTTGAAGCCGCTGGATCCGATCAGAGCCTCGAAATCGAAGCGCTGCTTGCGTGACTGGATCTGATCGCCGTCGAGGCTACGGATGCTGACATTGATGCCGATCTTCTCCAGTGTGCGCTGATAGATGCCGGCCAGCCGTTCCTCGTCTTGCGAAGCAGTCAGGATCTCGAATCCGAAAGGTTTGCCGTCGGGATCGAGCATCGTACCGTCCTGCACGTGGTAACCGATGCTTTTCAGGAGATCGAAAGCCGCCTTCAGCACTTTGCGGTCCTGCCCCGAACCGTCGGTCACGGGCGGTTTCCAGGTGCCGTCCATGACATCGGGCGGCACACGGCCGGGGTAGGGGGCGAGCAGGGCCTTTTCCCTGTCGTCGGCCGGATGGCCGAGCGCTGAAAGCTCGGAGTTCTGCCAGTAACTCATCGTGCGGGTGTATTTGCCGCCGAACAGATTCTTGTTCGCCCATTCGAAATCGTAAAGCATGCCGAGCGCGCGTCGAACCACCGGATTGGAGAACTTCGGCAGCCTCGTGTTGAACAGGAAACCGGTCACCACCGGCGGAATGCCGGTGTCGAAGGTTTCAGAAACCACCTCACCCCTGTGGAAGGCCGGGAAGTCCAGATCACGCTCCCGTTTGACCGGATCGCCGTCATCATCGATGGCGCAGAGGCCTTTCTTGAAGGCCTCGAGCTTGGCGTTGGCGTTGAGGAAATATTCGATGGTGATCTGGCCGTAATTGTCGAAGCCGCGCTTGGCCGGGACATCCTTGCCCCAATAATCGGGGTTGCGCTTGAACACGATGCGCTGGCCCGGCGCCACCTGGGCAATGGTATAAGGTCCACTGCCAATCAGCGGTTTCAGCGTTGTCTTGTCGAAAGTCTCCTTGTCGAAGGCATGTTTCGGCAGGATCGGCGTCAGCGCGATGATCATGGGTGTTTCGCGATTGGCCTTGTCATTGAAGGTGAAGCGCACGCTGTGATCACCCGTCTTTTCAAGCTTGGCGATCAGGCTCATGCGTGCGTTGTAGGGCGGGCGGCCCTTGTCGGTGAAGACATCATAGGTGAACAGCACATCCTCCGGCGTCACCGGCTCGCCATCCGACCACTTTGCATTGGGATTGAGATGGAATTCGATCGACTTGCGCTCGGAATCCATGTCCGCGCTGTCGGCGAGCAGGCCATAGAGACTGAAGGCCTCGTCGTAATTGCGCTGCATCAGCGGCTCGAAAACGAGATTGCCATAGGTCAGATCCATCATGCCGCGCGCCGTCGTGCGTAGGCTTTTCAGGATGAAAGGGTTGAGGTTGTCGAAGCTGCCGACAACACAATAGGTGATGCTGCCCCCCTTTGGCGCATCGGGATTGACGTAGTCGAAATGGGTATAGTCGGGCGGCAGTGCCGGCTCGCCCTGCATGGCGATGGCATGCTTCGGTTCCGACATGGCCGGCCGCGGCGAAAGGGTAAAAAGCGATATCGCGGTGATCAGCCAAACAAGAACGCGGCCCATGACCGTCTCCTAAACAGGTCGGCTTGATGATTCGGTGCGCACCCTAGCATGAGGCAGTCGTGTGCCGGCCAATCGTGTCATCAAGAATTACAAGTGAGCGGGGCTGGATTCGGCACCGCTTGCAGTGTAACACGCCGTCCGAAGTCATTCTGTTGCCTCATTTCGGCAACAGGTAGCTGGACCACACGGCGTAGAGAAGCCGGTTCCGGGATTATTTGAGAGGAAAGTGCACGACATGATGAGCCTGAACAGCAATGCGTACCGCCTTTCGGTCATGGCCGCGGGCGTGGTCGGCTTTCTGGGCGCAGGACTTCCCTCTGCTTCCGCGCAGCAGCAGCAACAGATTCCACAGGGCTGGTTCAAGGCCTGCACCAAGCAGGAAGACGTCGATATCTGCAACGTCCAGAACATCGTCACTGCCGGCAATGGCCAGCTCGTTACCGGTGTCAGCCTGATCGAACTCAAGGGCAAGGTGAACCGCAAGGTGTTTCAGGTGACGGTCCCGACCGGCCGCCTGGTGCCTCCCGGCATCGGCCTGCAGATCGACACCGGCAAGGCGGTAAAGCTCGACTATGTCATCTGCTTCCCGGATCGTTGCGTGGCCGAAGTGCCGCTGACCGACCAGCTCGTCGCCTCGTTCAAGAAGGGTCAGGGGATCACGCTGACCTCGATCAATTTCCAGAACCAGGCCAATCCGATCAAGATCGCGCTCCAGGGCTTCAGCGGCGCCTATGACGGCCCGCCGCTGCAGCAGTCGGACATCGAGGACCGGCAGAAGAAGCTCCAGGACTTCGTCGCCAAGAACAACCAGGACTTCGCCAAGAAGCTCAAGGATGAGCAGGACAAGGCCAAGACTGCCAACTGATCACCGGCTTGGTCATTCTCGGGTCAAAGAAAAAGCGGGGTCATGCCCCGCTTTTTTCGTGCCTGGCCTTGGCCTGGATTTCCTGACCGACGACCAGAATGCCGAAGGTCAGTGCCTGGACTGACGTTTCGGCTCGTAACGCCCGTCCGGCCTCTTGTCGAACATCTCCTTGATCTGCGGGTGGCGGACCGGCTCGCCTGACCGATCCTCGAGGAGATTCTGCTCCGACACATAAGCGATGTATTCGGTTTCCGAATTCTCGGCGAGCAGATGGTAGAACGGCTGATCCTTGCGTGGCCGCACATCGGCGGGAATGGCTTCATACCATTCGTCGGTGTTGGCGAATTGCGGATCGACGTCGAAAATGATGCCTCGAAACGGAAACAGCCGGTGGCGAACCACCTGTCCGATCGCGAATTTAGCCGTTTTCATCGTACTCACCACTGAATTCCTTGACTTTATTTGGCGCAGACTCCGAGTCAATTCAATCCCGAAGCGTTTAAGCGCCTTCAAGCTACGCAGAATGCGGCGCAAAGGTTTTGATTGATGTCGCGATGTCGCGATAAAATCCGCAAGATCGCTACTGCCGCCGCATGGGTTTTCGTAGGCCGCCTGCGAGTGCTGCAAAACCACTGCCGGGACGAAGGCCTTCGCGCATGAAGAAGGCGCGCAGCGGTGCAAAGCCGCCGAGCACGCCGAGACCGGCGCCGCGTGCCATCTGCGCCGGCAGCATATCGGAGAGCAGCGACAGGTTGAGCAGGTTGACTGCGCTGCTGCGCGCCAGAATATCGGGCCGGCGCTTGAAATCGTAGGCGGCAAGGGCCTTGGCCGCGCCTGGATCTCCACCGTTTTCTTTTGCAATTCCAACCAGATCGTCGATATCCCTGATGCCAAGGTTGAGGCCTTGCGCACCGATCGGCGGGAACACATGCGCGGCTTCGCCGACAAGCGCCACCCTGTCTCGCGCGAAGCGCAGGGGCGTCACGGTCGAAAGCGGGTAGATCTGGCGGCCCGGCTCTACCGTCACCCGACCCAGCATCGATTGCATTTGCTGCTCGACCCGCAGCGAGAGCGTTGCGTCATCCAGTGCGGCAAGCTCCTTGGCGGTCTCGGGCTTCACCACCCAGACGAGGCTTGAGCGATTGCCAGGCAACGGAACCTGTGTGAACGGACCGGTTTCTGTGTGGAACTCGGTCGAGGTGAAGGCATGCTCGCTTCTATGGCCGAAATTAAGCACGAGCGCGGCCTGCGGATAGGCGTGCGAACCGGTCGAAATGCCCGCCGCCTCACGCGCAGGCGACTGGCGTCCATCGGCGGCGACCGCCAGTGACGCGCCAACCTCGCTGCCGTCGGCGAGAACGGCATGAGCCCGATCGGCATCGAGATGCCAGGTCTTCACCATCGACCTGCGCCATTCGATCCCGGGATGGGCGGCCACCTTGTCGGCAAGCGCCGGGCCAAAGACGCTGTTGGGCAGGTTCAGCCCGAACTGGTCCTCATCGATCTCGCTTGCGCGGAAGGTAACGACGGGGCTGCGGATCAGCCGGCTGGTCGCGTCGACGATGCGCATGACTTTCAAGGGAGCGGCCTTGGGCCTGATGGCTTCGAGGACGTCGAGCCGCTCAAGCACTTTCAGGGCAGGGTTCATCAGCGCAGTGGTGCGGCCATCGGGGGCTGACGCCTCAGGCCCGACCAGCGTCACCGGGAAGCCGGCATCGGCGAAAGCCAGCGCCGCGATCAGCCCCGCCGGACCGGTTCCGGCAATCAGTATTCGCGCTGTTTCCTGATGCTCCAAGATCGGTTTCCGGCTTGCGATGCGAGGCGGGCCACCAGACCTGCCAATCGAGAAGCATATAGGTCAGTTCATGCGGATTGATCAACGCGGCGATTCGGCTCATTCGGGTATCATGACCGGCCACCAGGACGATTTCAGCCATCTCGACCGCGCCGGCCGCGCCACGGCTGATGTTGCGCGCAACCCACGTTTGACGGTCAATATCGTCGTCGGCGCCAGCATTCTGCTCGCCTGGTCGTCGCTGGCCACGATGGCGATTCGCGGTGCCGAGGCCCGGGGCAGCGCGCCTGGCGACGCACTCCTGCGTGGCCTGCCGCAATTGCCGCTGCCCGATTTCCTGGAGCCGTTCTTCGCGCTCTGCCTGTCGCCGGCGCCACTGGATGCAAGCATCGTCCCGCGTGCCCTGGCGCTGATCCTGATGTGGTTCCTGATGGCCATCGCCGCGATGCTGCCATCCGCGGCACCGATGATCCGCACCTATTGCGAGATCGCCGATACGGCCCGGATCAAGGGCGAGCCGGTCGTCCATCCGCTGGTGCTGGTTGCCGGCTATCTCGGTGTCTGGCTCGCCGCCTCGATGCTGTTCACGGCCCTGACGCTCTGCGTGCATGCATTCGCCGCATCCGGCGAAATCTACGATCCGCTGCTTGGTGTTGCCGGGGCGCTCGCACTGCTGGTGGCAGGCCTCTACCAGTTTAGCGGCCTCAAGGAGGCCTGCCTGAAGAAATGCCGCAACCCGTTCTCGATCCTGTTTTCGAACTGGAGCGCCAAACCCGTCCGCGTCTTCCGGCTCGGTGCGGCGCAAGGCATCTGGTGCCTCGGCTGCTGCTGGGCGCTGATGCTGGTGATGTTCGCCGTCGGCGTGATGAACATCTTCTGGATGGCGCTGATCGGCCTGTTCACCCTGATTGAAAAACAGACGCCGGGCCGTCTTCCAACCCGGCTGGCCGGTGCGATACTGCTTGTCTGGGCAGCCGCGCTGCTAGTAGTCTCGCTGTGAGTGGGGGAAGTTCAATGACCGATCAGGGCTGGGCAATGAAAGGAGAGCTCGTACTCTCCTGCAATTGCACGGTTTTTTGCCCTTGCGTGCTGTCGCTCGGAAATCACGCTCCGACCGAGGGCTATTGCCAGACCTGGGCTGGTTTCCGTATCGATGCCGGCCATTTCGGCGAGGTCGACCTGTCCGGCCTCAACCTTGGGCTGATCATGGAAATCCCCGGTTACATGAGCCGCGGCAACTGGACTGCTGGCCTCTTCATCGACAAACGCGCCTCGATCTACGCGGTAAAGGCCTTGACGAAGATTTTCACCGGCAAGGCCGGCGGAACCACATCGCTGCTGTCGATCCTGGTCGGAAAATTCCTGCCGATCACCTATGAGACACGAGACAAGATGCGTATCTTCCAGATACCGAAGATCATCGATGGCGCGGTCACGCCAATCGCGGGCAAGGATCGCGAGAAGGATACGGTGATCACCAATTCGGAATACTGGATTGCACCGGAGATCATCGTGGCGAGGTCTGACAAGAGCAAGATGCGAGCCTTTGGCCGCAACTGGAATTTTGCCGGCCGCTCGGCCGAAATCTGCAAGCTGGATTGGCGAGGCCCGTGAGCAAGAACACATCGGCCAGGAACATGGCGGCACGGAAAGCCGCCAAGAAGCTCACGGACCGGATTCCGCGACCGAAGAAGAAGGTCACCTGGCCGCAGGCGAGGGCGTTCTCCGTCCATCTGCTGACGGCGTCGGGCTCGTTCCTTGCCTTCCTGTCGCTGGTGGCGGCGAGCGAGGAACGCTGGACGGCAATGTTCTGGTGGCTTGGACTGGCGCTGTTCGTCGACGGCATCGACGGGCCTATCGCCAGGAAGCTCGAGGTCAAGGAAATCCTGCCGACCTGGTCGGGCGAGCTCCTCGACAACATCATCGACTACGTGACCTATGTGCTGATTCCGGCCTTCGCGCTCTACCAGCGCGGCTTCATGGGCGAGGGCCTGTCGTTCTTGTCCGCGGCGATCATCGTCGTCTCCAGCGCGATCTACTATGCCGACACCGGCATGAAGACGAAGGAGAATTTCTTCAAGGGATTCCCGGTGGTCTGGAACATGGTGGTGTTCACGCTGTTCGTCATTGAGCCGGGACAATGGGTGTCGTTCGCGGTGGTGGTGGTGGCCGGTATCCTGACGTTCGTCCCGATCAATTTCATTCATCCGGTGCGGGTCGTGCGGCTGCGGCCCTTCAATCTCACAATGACCCTTTTGTGGTGTGCTTTCGGCGCGCTTGCCCTTGCGCAGGCGGCGCTTGCCGCCTTCTACGATCAGATCGGTGTGCTGGGCGCACAGGTCAGCACCTTCATCAAGATCGGCATCACCATTACCGGGCTTTACCTGGCCTGCATCGGTGGCATCATGCAGTTCTTTCCAAATCTCGGCGCCAAAAAGGCCTGACCAGCCTCTCCCATAGGAATCCCAGTCCATGTCCAAAGCAATCCGCATCCACGCCCATGGCGGCCCGGAAGTTCTGACCTATGAGGACGCCGATCCCGGCCAACCGGGTTCCGGGCAGATCCTGGTCAGGCATACGGCGATCGGCCTCAACTTCATCGATGTCTATCATCGCTCAGGCCTTTATCCGCCGCCCGGGGGCTTTCCGCTCATTCCGGGCAGCGAAGCCGCCGGCGTGGTGCGGGAGGTCGGTGAGGGCGTCGACTGGCTGAAGCCAGGCGACCGGATCGCCTATTCGACGAATGTCGGTGCCTATGCCGAGCAACGCGTCATCGCCGCCGGCCTCGTGGTCAAGATTCCCGATGGCATCAGCGACGAGCAGGCGGCCGCGATGATGCTGAAAGGCATGACCGCCGAATATTTGCTTCGCCGGACCTTCAAGGTGAAGGCGGGTGACACCATCCTGTTCCATGCCGCGGCCGGCGGCGTTGGCCTCATTCTGGGTCAGTGGGCGAAACATCTCGGCGCAACCGTCATCGGCACTGCAAGCTCCACCGACAAGATCGAGCTCGCCAAGGCGCACGGTTTCGACCATGTCATCAACTACAGGGAGCAGGATTTCGTCGCCGGCGTCGCCGCCATCACCGGCGGCAAAAAATGCGATGTCGTCTACGATTCGGTGGGCAATGACACATTCCCGGCCTCGCTCGATTGCTTGAAGCCGCTCGGCATGTTCGTCAGCTTCGGCCAGTCGTCGGGACCGATCCCGCCCTTCTCGATGTCATTGCTGGCACAGAAGGGCTCGCTGTTCGCCACAAGGCCGACGCTGTTCGTCTACAACGCAAAACGCGAGGACCTCGACGCCTCCGCGGCCGCGCTGTTCGACGTGGTGCTCAGCGGCGCCGTCAAGATCCAGATCAACCAGCGCTATGCGCTGAAGGATGCAGGCAAGGCACATGCCGACCTCGAGGGGCGCAGGACGACAGGGACGACCATTCTCATCCCTTAGAGACTGTCTGGAAACTCTGCCCTGGCAGCCATCTGATGGCGTTTTCTGCGCTTCCCCGTTCTACTGCGTCGCAGTAGAACTGAGCTCACGGACCCAAATGTCCGCTGCGCTCGGGTTCTCGAAACCACCACCATATGACTCGCCAGAGCGAATTACAGTCCCCTAGTCCCGCCGGGCTTGCTATCCCTTGAATTTCCGCTGAAATTCTTGAAGCTCTTTCAAGACGCGTGCCGCTTTCCGTTGAGAGCCGGCGGCGCCTACCATACTTGCGGGAACACAGAACATATCTGGTGAACCAGATGGGAGGCACTGTGAGTGCAAATCATGATGGGGCGAACCTGCTCGAGGTTCGTGGCCTGACCAAGATATTCGGCACGTTGACTGCGTGCGACCATATCGATCTCAACATCGCCAAAGGTGAAATCCACGCGCTGCTCGGCGAGAACGGCGCCGGCAAGTCGACGCTGGTCAAGATGCTGTTCGGCTCGCTGGAGCCCAATTCCGGCGAGATTTTCTGGAACGGCCAGGCGGTGCGGATCACCAGCCCGGGTGCCGCCAAGAAGCTCGGCATCGGCATGGTGTTCCAGCATTTTTCGCTGTTCGAGGCGCTGACCGCGGCCGAGAACATCGCGCTGTCGCTCGATGACGGCTCGCCGATCAGCAGCATCGCGGCAAAGGCGAGGGCGCTTTCCTACAGTTACGGCCTGCCGCTCGATCCGGACTCGCTGGTCGGCGACCTGTCGGTCGGTGAGCGCCAGCGCATCGAGATCATCCGCTGCCTGCTGCAGACGCCGCAACTCATCATCCTTGACGAGCCGACCTCGGTGCTGACGCCGCAGGAAGCAGACAAGCTGTTCGAGACGCTGGAGCGGCTGCGCGCGGAAGGCAAATCGATCCTCTACATTTCGCACCGGCTGGAAGAGGTCAAACGCATCTGCGACCGCGCCACCGTGTTGCGGCATGGCAAGGTGGTCGGCCATTGCAACCCGCGCGAGGAGACAGCCGCCTCGCTCGCGCGCATGATGGTCGGCAACGAGGTGCAGGCCGTGGTGCGTGCACCCGTCGAAGGGATCGAGACCGCGCAGCCGCTGCTTGAAATCCGTAGCCTCACTCGCAAGCCGGCGACGCCGTTCTCCATTCCGCTCAAGGCCATCAGCCTCAACGTCCGCGCCGGCGAGGTGATCGGCATTGCCGGTGTCGCCGGCAACGGCCAGGGCGAGTTCTTCGAATCCGTCTCCGGCGAAGTGTTGCAGCAGGACGCCGCCTCGGTGCGCATCCGCGGCAAGGATGCCGGTGGGCTGACCATCACCGGACGGCGCCTGCTGGGGGCCGCCTTCGTGCCGGAAGAGCGCCTCGGCCATGGTGCCGCACCGCGCATGAAACTTTCGGAAAACCTTTTGCTGTCGCGCCATGCCACGGACGGCAAGGCGTTTGTCGGCACCGGTGGAATGGTCAAGAGCGGCGCCATTTACGCGGCCTCGCAACGCATCATCGAGGCGATGGACGTGCGCAAGAGCGCGCCGGATCCGGAAGCGGCAGCACTTTCGGGCGGAAACCTGCAGAAATTCATCGTCGGCCGCGAACTCGACCGCCGGCCCAGCGTCATGGTGGTGAACCAGCCGACTTGGGGCGTCGACGCCGGCGCCGCAGCCCACATCCGCCAAGCGCTGATCGAACTGTCGCGGAGCGGATCGGCGGTGCTGGTGATCAGCCAGGACCTCGACGAGCTGTTCGAGATTTCGGACGCGATCGCGGTCATGCACAACGGCGAACTGTCCAAGCCGATGCCGATCGCCGAAGCAACCTTCGAGAAGGTCGGCCTGCTGATGGGCGGCGCCGAGCCCGGCCACGCCGAACATACGCTGGAGACGGCATGATGCGCCTCGAACTCGTCAAACGCCCGCAGCGCTCCGCGCTGTTTTCGGCCCTGTCGCCGTTCATCGCCTTCGCGCTGACGATCATCGCCGGCGCGGTTCTGTTCGCGCTGCTCGGTGTCAATCCGCTGACCGCGTTCCGGATCTACTTCATCGAACCGATCAGCCAGGTCTGGCAACTGCATGAGCTGGCGATCAAGGCGGCACCGCTGATCCTGATCGCGGTCGGCCTCTCGGTCTGCTACAAAGCCAACATCTGGAACATCGGCGCCGAGGGCCAGTTTATTTTCGGCGCCATCTTCGGCTCCGCCATTCCGGTGCTGTTCCCGCAATTCGAAGGGCCGCTGGTGCTGCCGCTGATGCTTTTGCTCGGCATGGTCGGCGGCGCCGCCTATGCGGCGATACCCGCCTTTCTGAAGACCCGCTTCAACACCAACGAGATCTTGACCAGCCTGATGCTGGTCTATGTCGCGCAGCTCTTCCTCGACTGGCTGGTGCGCGGTCCCTGGCGCGATCCGCAGGGCCACGGTTTCCCGCAGACGATCCAGTTCGGCGACTCCGCCGTGCTGCCGGAATTGATGCCGGACGCCGGACGTGCCAATTGGGGCTTTGTGTTTGCGCTGGTTGCCGCGGTGCTGATCTGGATCCTGATGGGACGCATGCTGAAGGGCTTCGAGGTGCGGGTGCTGGGTTCCAGCCCGCGGGCCGGGCGCTTCGCCGGTTTCGGCCTCAGCCGCATGGTGTTCTTCGCCTTCCTGCTGTCGGGCGCGCTGGCCGGACTTGCCGGCATTTCGGAAGTCTCCGGCGCCATCGGACAGTTGCAGCCGGTTATTTCTCCCGGCTACGGCTTCACCGCCATCATCGTGGCGTTCCTCGGCCGCCTCAATCCGCTCGGCATCATCGCCGCGGGCCTGGTCCTGGCGCTGACCTATCTCGGCGGCGAGGCGGTGCAAAGCGCTCTCGGCATTTCCGACAAGGTGGCGCGGGTGTTCCAGGGCATGCTTTTGTTCTTCGTGCTCGGCTGCGACACGCTCATCCACTACCGCATCCGCCTGATCGGCATGGCGCTGACGAAACAGGAAGGCACGGCGAAGCTGGACGCCGCGCCGAAGTTGAAGGAAGCCCGCTGATGGACATCACCGTCAACATCCTCTTGACCATCGCAACGGCCGCAACGCCGCTTTTGATCGCGGCGATCGGCGAACTGGTGGTCGAGCGCTCCGGCGTGCTCAATCTCGGCGTCGAGGGCATGATGATCATGGGCGCGGTCGGCGGCTTCGGGGCCGGCTACCTGACCGGCTCGCCCTGGATCGGCCTATTGGCGGCGATCGCCATGGGGGCGTTGTTCTCGCTGCTGTTCGCCGTCATGACTCTGTCGCTGGCCACCAACCAAGTGGCGACCGGCCTGTCGCTGACGCTGCTCGGCCTCGGCCTCTCCGGCATGATCGGCACGAGCTTCGTCGGCCAGCCCGGCGTCAGGCTGCCCAATCTCGACATTCCCGGCCTGAGCTCCATCCCGGTTGTCGGCAAGCTGCTGTTCGGCCAGGATCCGGTGTTCTACATCTCGATCGTGCTGACCGCCGCCGTCATGTGGTTCCTGTTCAAGACGCGAACCGGACTGACGCTGCGCTCGATCGGCGACAGCCACACCTCGGCGCATGCGCTCGGCATCAAGGTCATCCGCTACCGCTATTTGGCGGTGATCTTCGGTGGCGCCTGCGCCGGTCTCGCCGGCGGCCATCTGTCGCTGGTCTACACGCCGCAATGGGTCGAGAACATGACCGCGGGCCGCGGCTGGATCGCCTTGGCGCTCGTCGTGTTTGCGTCGTGGCGGCCGTGGCGGGTGCTGGCCGGCGCCTACATCTTCGGCGCGGTGTGGATCGGCCAGCTTCATGCACAGGCTTTTGGCATTCCGGTGCCCTCGCAGATGCTTTCTTCTCTGCCCTATCTGGCAACCGTCGTGGTTCTCGTTCTAATCTCGCGCAACAAGCGTCTGACGATGATGAACACGCCGGCATCCCTGGGGCAGCCATTCGTTCCGGATCGTTGACAAAAACAAAAAGACGGGAAGCTCCAAGGCTTAACACAGAGAGGTAACACGATGAAAAAACTGCTTATTGCCCTGATGACGACGACAGCGGCATTGTCGCTGGCCGCGTCCGCAGAGGCTGCCGACAAGTTGAAGGCCTGCTGGGTCTATACCGGCCCGATCGGCGATTTCGGCTACTCCTACCAGCACGACCAGGGCCGGCTCGAAGTCGAGAAGGCGCTCGGCGACAAGGTCGAGACCGCCTATCTGGAGAACGTCTCCGAAGGTCCCGATGCCGACCGTGCTTTCGAGCGCCTGGCGCGCGAAGGCTGCAAGATCATCTTCGGGACGTCGTTCGGCTTCATGGACGCCGAGGTGAAGGTCGCCAAGAAATTCCCGAAAGTGATGTTCGAGCACGCCACCGGCTACAAGACGGGTGACAATCTCGGCATCTACAATGCCCGCTTCTATGAAGGCCGCTACGTACTCGGCCAGATTGCCGCCAAGGAATCGAAGTCCGGCGTCGCCGGTTACATCGTGTCCTTCCCGATCCCGGAAGTGGTAATGGGCATCAACTCCTTCATGCTCGGCGCGCAGTCGATCAATCCGAACTTCAAGGCCAAGATCGTCTGGGTCAACTCATGGTTCGATCCGGGCAAGGAAGCCGACGCCGCCAAGGCGCTGTTCGACCAGGGCGCCGACATCATCGTCCAGCACACCGACTCGACCGCCGCCCTGCAGGTCGCCGAGGAGCGCAAGCTGCATGGCTTCGGCCAGTCGTCCGACATGATCAAGTTCGCGCCGAATGCGCAGCTGACCTCGCTGACCGACGAATGGGGCCCGTACTACATCAGCCGGGTACAGGCAGCCATCGACGGCACCTGGAAGCCGGACAATGTCTGGCTCGGCATCAAGGACGGCGCGGTCAAGCTCGCGCCCTACACCAACATGCCCGACGACGTGAAGGCTCTGGCCGAGGCGACCGAGAAGAAAATCGCCGGCGGCTGGAACCCCTTTACCGGACCGATCGCCAAGCAGGACGGCACACCGTGGCTGAAGGACGGTGAAGTCGCCGATGACGGCACGCTGCTCGGCATGAATTTCTACGTGAAGGGCGTCGACGACAAGCTGCCGCAGTAAGCGGAGCATCACATTTCGAATGAAAAGGGCGCCGCGAGGCGCCCTTTTCATTTGCCGGGAGAAAGTGACGGAACGCTCAGACGGCCGAACCGTAGAGGTCGTAGGCGTCGGCTCGCTCGATCTTGACGGTGACGATGTCACCGGCACGCATCGGGCGGCGCGACTGGATGTGGACCGAGCCGTCGATCTCGGGCGCATCGTATTTGGTGCGGCCCTTGGCCGAAGTGCCATGCGCTTCGTCGATCAGCACCGGCAGGCGCTTGCCGACCTTTTTCGCCAGCTGCGTCGCGGAAATCTTCTGCTGGCGCTGCATGAAGCGGTGCCAGCGCGCTTCCTTGACGTCCTGCGGCACCTGCTCGAGGCCGAGGTCGTTGGAACGGGCGCCTTTGACCGGCTCGTATTTGAAGCAGCCGGCACGGTCGATTTTTGCCTCATCCAGCCAGTCGAGCAGCATCTCGAAATCCTCGTCTGTCTCGCCGGGGAAGCCGACGATGAAGGTCGAGCGGATGGCGAGGTCAGGGCACACGTCGCGCCAGCCGCGAATGCGCTCCAGCGTCTTTTCGCCATGCGCCGGCCGGCGCATGTTCTTCAGCACCTGCGGCGAGGCGTGCTGGAACGGGATGTCGAGATAGGGAAGGATCTTGCCCTCGGCCATCAGCGGGATGACGTCGGCGACATGCGGGTAGGGGTAGACATAGTGCATCCGCACCCAGATGCCGAGCTTGCCCAATTCCTCCGACAGATCGAGGAATTTCGCGCGCACTTCACGGTCGCCGAACATAGAGGTCTGGTACTTGATGTCGATGCCGTAGGCGCTGGTGTCCTGCGAGATGACGAGCAGTTCCTTGACGCCGGCCTTGGCCAGTTTTTCGGCTTCGCGCAGCACATCGGCCGCCGGGCGCGAAACGAGATCGCCGCGAAGTGCGGGAATGATGCAGAAGGTGCAGCGGTTGTTGCAGCCTTCCGAGATCTTGAGATAGGCATAGTGGCGCGGCGTCAGCTTGACGCCCTGCGGCGGCAGCAGATCGATATAGGGATCGTGCGAGGGCGGGGCCGCCTCATGCACGGCTGCCATGACGCTCTCATAAGCCTGTGGTCCGGTGATCGCCAACACATTGGGGTGCTTTTCGCGGATCACGTCCGGCTCGGCGCCGAGGCAGCCGGTGACGATGACTCTGCCGTTTTCCGAAAGCGCGGAACCGATGGCGTTGAGCGACTCGTCGCGGGCGGAGTCCAGGAAACCGCAGGTGTTGACCACGACAAGATCGGCGCCGTCATGCTTGCGGGCGATCTCATAGCCTTCGGCGCGCAGGCGCGTGATGATGCGCTCGGAATCCACGAGCGCCTTCGGGCATCCAAGGCTGACGAAACTGACGCGAGGGGCGGACATAGGCAAGTTTCCAATGGGGGCACACGGGCCGAAACGCTGGTCCGGCCTCAAATCGCTGTAAATGTCGGTCTGTAGCGCTTGGCAGGAGCCAATACGCGCGGCGCAATAGCATGGGTTGCGCAATCAAGCAAACCGGCCGACAGGCTGGTCCGCGCCATCGGGCGGCTCAGTGGCCTCCGGATCCGAACCAGGGCGCCAGGAAGGCGAAGTGCTCGGGGAATTGCTGTACGGCCCCGTCAAGCAGCATCTTGACCGCGACATAAAGGATGATTGCCAGGCCGATATAGGCAATCCAGCGGTATTTGTGCAGCAGACGCGCGACAAACGACGCGGCAAAACCCATCAAGGCGATCGACAGGGCCAGTCCGATGACCAGCACGGTCGGATGGTTCATGGCAGCACCTGCCACGGCCAGGACATTGTCCAGCGACATCGACACGTCGGCAATGACGATCTGCCAGGCGGCCTGCGAGAAGGTCTTGCCGGATCCCTTGCCGCCGACGACGCCGTCCTTGTCGAAGTCGCCATTCGACAGCGCTTCGGTCGCGTCGCGCTCCTCATCGTGGCTGACGCGCAATTCGCGCCACATCTTCCAGCACACCCACAGCAGAAGCAGGCCACCGGCGATCAGCAGCATGGGGCCGATGGTCAGCAGCCATTGCGTGATCAGGGCGAAGAAAATGCGAAGCACGGTGGCGGCCGCGATGCCGACCAGAATGGCGCGCTTGCGCTGGGCGGCCGGCAGGCCGGCCGCGGCGAGGCCGATGACGATGGCGTTGTCACCCGCGAGCGCAAGATCGATAGCGATGACCTGAAAAAGAGCCGATATGCCCGCGGCGGTAAATATTTCCATCGACCTGGAAGCCCTTCGCCGAGTGTTCGTTGTCGATTGTCCAGACGGGCCTAAAGGCATGGTCCGCTGGCGTCAAGGCGCCGCGACAGACAACACTGGAAAACCAATTTCGTGGCAGGGGTATACCAGGAGATTCTCAGCCGCCGCCGGCTGGTGAGCCGAAGCCGAACCAACCCCGCGAAAAACTAATCGTAGAGATTGTACTTCGCCCAGTCGGCTTCCGGAATTTCGTCGCCGATCCGGTAGCGCAGCTGCAGGACGTCCATATGGTCCGGCCCGGTCTGGCATTTGAATTTCAGCCGATACCACTGTCCCTTGCTGCGGAACGCCGCACCCGGACTCCTGATCGCATCGGCGCTCATCTCGGGCGTCGCGAAGGCGTAGGCGACGACCCGGTCGGCCTTGAACTTGCGATCATCGTGGGTGATCCGGTCCAGGACTTCGGCATCGCAGCGCTGCTCGAGGCGTGTTTGCGGATCAAGTTTCATCAGCCCGGCACGCAAAGCATTGTCCATCGCGCTGGCCGGGAAAGCCAGCGTCAGGGACGCAATGGCCATCATGCAGAGTGTCTTCATGGGCGGGACAAGCAGCATGTTTTGTCTGAGAAATCAACCAAGAGGGGCGCGCCATGCCCGCCAAGGCCCGGCATTCAGGGGGTCGACGCAATCAAAATCTCGTGTCGGACCTCATCATGCGGTGTCTGCGGCCAACGGACCAGCGAGGCGCGGCCGGCATCGGTGAGATCGTAGAGGCCGCGGTCGACGCGCGCGAACCAACCATAGACATTGTGCTGCAGGATTTTCGGCGCGATCGGCGTCAAGGCCTTCAGATCGCGCGGTCGTTTGGGACCGTCCGCCATCGCAGCCGCACAGGTGAGGGCACTTTGGCGATAGGCGGTCATGATCGGATTGCGCGATCCTCCACCGGCGACAGGATCGCCGCGGCGGCGCTGGTGCTCGTCGACAAGGCGGGAGCGCCGCCGTGCATTCCTGCGCGGCTCCGGCGCGGCGGGACTGACAAGCACTTCGACCTTGTCGTTGGCTGTCACGCCAAGCACGCCGAAGCCAAGCCGGCGGCAGAGATTGCGGAACCGGGCGTCGCTTTCGCGTCCCTTGCCCCGCGCCGACATGCGCGCCGCCAGCCAGACCTCGTCGCAAGCGGTCGCTCGGTCGACGCCTTGCAGCACCAATTCCAGATTGAACTGCAGCTTCAGCTCGCAGATGACGACCACCGGCGGCTCGCCCCCGCGTAGCGCGACGATGTCACAGCCGCCGATCTCGCCCTTCACAACAAAGTCGAGACTTTCGAGGAACCGCTTCACCGGTGCATAGAGTGAGGTCTCGTTCATACCTCAAGGCTTAGCCGATTCGACGCGAAAAAGCCTTCCGGCTTCAGGGGGGCCGCGCACCCGGCATTCAGGAATGAATGTTTTCGAGGAAGGCCAGCAGAACGCTGTTGAACTGCCCAGGCCGTTGCAGCGGCGCGAAATGGCTGACACCAGGCAGGGTGATCAATTCCGAACCCGGGATGCTGCTGGCCAGATAGCTCGCATGCTCGTGTCTGATGAACTCGTCATGCTCGCTTTGAACGATCGCCACGGGCACACGCGTCCGCGCCAGGTCGGTGGCGGTGTAGTTGGGTTCGGTCTTCATCATCAGGCCGACGTCTTTGACGAATGCGTCGAACTGGTCCGGCGTCGCCGACAATTCGGCATAGTCCTTGGCGTGCCGGGCAAAACAGCGATCGATGACGGGACTGGGCTCGAATTCCCTGGCACCGCTCGGATCCATGTTGCAGCCGAAGAAGAACACACCGGTGACGCGGTCGGGGGCTTTCATGCCAAGGATCAGGGCAACGCAGGCGCCATCGCTCCAACCCACCATAGCCGCCTTCTTCAAGCGCAGCGCGTCCATCACGGCCAGGACATCGGAAGCCATCAGTTCATATTTGTACGGCCGTTCGTCGCGGCTGCTGCGCCCGTGGCCGCGACTGTCGATCACCACGACCTGGTAGCCGGCCTTGAGCAGCGCGGGGACCTGAAATCCCCAATTGCCGCTATGGCCGAGGCCGCCATGCAACAGGATCACGGGAAGGCCGGCGCCAAAGGTGGCGTACCAGATTTTTGCGCCCTCATGTTCCACCTGGCCTTCGTCTCTTGTGGCCGGAAGGGGTGTCGCGCCACGCGCTTCGAATTTCGCGAGGTCGTCGTCGTGATGGTCCATGCCGGGAAAGCCTCGAGGCGAACGCGCAGGACCTACAATTATTGCTGGCATCAGCCAAAGCCAACCCGCGATAGAACGTCTGCTGCCACCTGGCGACACCGCCAGTTTGGAGCGACAAAAGTCTTGCGCCGTCGGTGTCAGCCGTCAGGCTTTGGTGCTCGGCACTGGACGGTTCGATCGCTTCTCGCCCGACAGGAGCGGATAGCTGACCTGCCCGAAATAGCTGGAGGGGATCGGATCATCGACGCCGTATTTTTCCGGCACCTTGTCGCCGGTGGCATTGTAGGTGCCGAACACCATGTCGAGGACAGGCAATTGCCCGGCGAAGTTCTTGTCATAGGCCTCGCGCTGGTTGGCATGGTGCCAGCGATGGAACTGCGGGCTGGCGATCAGCCACTTCAAGGGGCCGAACGGTATCCGCACGTTCGAATGAACAAGCAGCGTGTGCCAGAAGTAGATGACTGAAAAGACGGCGATGGAGGCTTCGGAGAAGCCGAGGAAAAAGATCGGCGTCAGCGACAATGCCTTTGTGAGGATGGCGTCGAACGGGTGGGAGTGGAAAGCACCGAGCCAGTCCAGCTCCTCGATGCCGTGGTGCACCGCATGAAATTTCCAAAGCGCAGGGATTGTGTGGAAGGCCCGGTGTGCCCAGTAGACGCCGATATCGGTGATCAGGATGATTTCGGGAACCTGCAGCCAGACCGGCTGGCCGCCGACGGCCTGCGTGATCGATTGCGGAACGAGCATCGCGGCGGCTTCGAGTGTGTTGGCCGCGATCAGAACGATGACCACTTTTACGATAAGCCCATTGAACAGCACATAGATCAGATCAACACCCAGACCCTTGCGCAGGGCCTTCTGGGGCCGTTCGTGGAAAAGATGTTCGAACGGAATGAAGATCAGCGCGCAGATCAACAGCCCCTTGATGCCAAATATATCCATTCGCCCGCCTCTATTGCCGCCTCTGGCCAGCACCGCTCGCGCCTCAGCTTCCGGAGAGAACCACATTTCTCCTTTCCAAAGGCTTGATGCCGGTGTCCGAGCCACACGCGTGGCCGAGCCATGGAATTGAGGCGCTGACCAGAGTGTCACATCCGTGTCGCAACCCGGGGATATGTGGACAAGGCGCGGTCGATGAGCGCAGCGCGCGCCGCGCGTCCTCCCAGGACTAACCCCTCCGGTTCCCTGCCGGTGGGGTTTTCTATTTCATAGACCATCTTGGCAGTCGCCAACTGTCCTTGCTATCGTGGTCTACGGATCAGCACAGGACACCCGCCATGGACGCAAGTGAAATGAGTGCGATCGGCGACACCCTCATGAGGATCGTCACGCCCGACATGTCGCCCAAGCAACTTGTCAAGGCAGCCCAGAAAGCGCACCCCAAGGCCTCGAAGAAGGACATAGCCAGGGCAGCCTTCTTTTCGATCATCGCAAATGCCGATCAGGACATCGGCAAGGCCAAGAACCTGCAGGCATTCGCCATCGCTGAGCGTACCCAGCCGTCGGATTGAGCAATCGCCTGGCGCCATCGGAACAAAGACAACGGCTATCTGGTTTCAGGTGACGGAGGAACCGATGCCAAATCAAGCCAAAGAGCCAGGGCCGGCGCCCGACCCGACTAAGACGCCTGTCGATGACGAAGCAGCCCCGGAGCCTAAACATATCGATCCGCCACCACGAGACGTGCGAGAGGCGCCGGTACCAAATCCAAACGGCGACAAGACGTGACCGCCAGCCCGCTGCCTCACGGGGCGGGTCTTTTTCCCTACGCCGCTTCAAGACTTAGAAAGAAAATACAAGCAAATCAATGGCATATGGCGGATGGAGCTATTACGATCAAGTGCGCGCGGCCGCCACAATCTCGGCCGACATGAGCGATCCAGAAGGCGGCTGGTTCCAGATCCGCTTCAACAACGATACGCAGCGGATTCCGTTATGGACGATGTCCCGGCACTTCGGGGGGCGACAGTGGCGCAGTGGGTCAAGCCTGGCTTGATAGGCCGTGTTCGCTTGCGATGCGGGGAACACGTATTGCTTGAACGGGACGTTGGTGCTCATAATGCGACGGAACCTAGTGCAGTGCATTTTTGGAGCATGGATCCTTCAGGGCATCCTCAAATTGCAGGCGCGCATCCACCATGAAAGGGTCTACCGACCTAGAATCACGGCTGCCTTCCGCCGGCGCTTATGGCGATCGATTTGCGAGCTATTTCAAGCTTGCAAAGGCTAGCGTTTTTAAAACAGGCTCGCTGCGTACTGGAGAAATTGCTTACACCGAAACGTCCGGATACTGCCATAAGCCCGAGCCTAGCGTACCTGTTCCCCCGGAAGATGCGTTTCTCGTCCAAACGCAGCTACAGGACTATCCCAACCATATATCATGGGAGGACGGACGGCCCGGCATAGTAGGAACGCTTCGGGCGGGACACACCATCCTCCGCGACCTCCAGCGAAAGCCCAACGCTATCATAATGGGGCCGCATCACACGGTTCATTTCTACATCCCTCGCGCTACTTTCAACACGGTGGCCGAAGACCTAGAAGCGCGATCAATCAGCGAGCTTGCCTATGTCCCCGCGCAGCCCATCGATGACGACGTCATTCGCGGGCTCATCGGTACCGTGCGTGCGGCAATTAAGGCGCCAGAGGAAACGAACCGACTTTTTCTTGACCATCTGATGATGGCGGCCGCAGTTCATTTGGCGCAAACTTATGGCGGGCTAAAGCCGCGATCCCTGCAGCATCGTGGCGGGTTGGCGCCGTGGCAGGCACGATTGGCAATCGAGCTGCTCGAGGGTGACCTTACAGGCCAGTTGCCACTAAAAGACGTGGCAGCGGCGTGTAAATTGTCAGTGAGCTATTTTTCGAAGGCTTTTTGCAAGACCACCGGCCTGGCGCCGCATCAATGGCTTCTGTACCGCCGCGTTGAACGAGCTAAGTCGGCGATGATTAACGAAAAAACCACTCTCGCGGAAGTGGCTCTGAGTTGTGGTTTTTCGGACCAAAGCCATTTCACGCGCGTCTTTGTGCGTCTCGTAGGGACCAGCCCAGCCACATGGCGGCGAGCGCGAAATCTATAGGTCGCCGAGCGCGTACTCAAACGCGCTCGGCAATGATGAGACGCCAGCTGAAGCGGTGTCTAGGCCGCCAATTCGCGGGCGATTCGCTGAGTGAGAGCAGTGTGTTCCCAGAAAGCCCAATGTGCGACTGTCGCGAGCTGGCGCCCATGCTGTTCAGATGGGTCCGACGGGTCAGAATTCTTCAGATAGGCTTCCGCTAAGTCGCGCAAGAAGGCATGGTTTTCGTACTCTGCCCCGATATAGGCTGTGTCAAACGCAGTGCCTGCCGCCGAACCGGCGATGTGTTCGAGCGCGCTTTTCGCGGCGTCGCCCATCGGAGGCAACGGGGTTCCAAGTTCCTTCAACACAGCGATGACTGTCTCGGCCTCCTTTAGCTCGAAGCCGGCGAACTCCTTGGCATCGGCACGCGTCGCCTTTTTCAGCGCAACCTCACAAGCCGCTCGCGATAGGTCAGCGCGGCCTATGACTTCGGCACCAAATTGCTTGACAGTCTTGATGCTGGAGAAGTCGAAGGCCGCTGCGGATGCGGCAGAGGTTGTGATAGACGACGCGACCGAAATGATCGGAAGTGCGGCCGCGACTTCGAGAACGCGGCGACGATTAATAAGCATGACTATTCCTCCTTCGTTTTGAAGTGTCGCTGCATTGGACACGACGAAATGCTATCGACTGGAGGCAAAGTCGGGATTGCACGGTTTAGTCGCGTTTTGGACGTTTCGGCTCTTGTGTCGAGGAAGGCTTGACCAGAGGACGCCTCCTTCCTTCACAAACGGATTGCGGAGCATTTCCCAAACGCAGCGAAACGCGGGGATGACAACCATTTCTGGGGCCGCCCCCTCTTTGTCAGGAGCTTGCCGGCAACGTCTAGAGCAAAGGCGCGGAATGGCCGCTAGGCGTCTACCTGGGGCGCTGTGAGTGCATTGGATAGGTCATTCTGCTCGCAAAACGTCCCGCCGGCAGCGGGCTGACCCCGGCGCCGAGTATTTTCGTTGTCATTTTTGCCCTTCCCAAAAAGGGGCATCGCGCTGGCCTCGGGTAAACGCAAGCCGGCTCCCCGAAGGGTAGTGTCTCAGTTTGAAATTTAACGCCAGATAGGACTAGCCACGCCAGCGCGATCCATCTTCGTGGTTCTCCCATGACCACCCCTCGGCTTTTCGGGACAAGAGTATATTAGATGAAGCTAATTATCAGCCAAGCGCCTCATGGCATCCGGGGAGGACAATCCCTGCGGCGACGATCAACCATCAGCCGGGAAAGTTAGGAATGGAGTTAGGAACAGAATAAGGCGATGAATAATTTCATCGATTAATCAACATGATAGGAAAACTTCTGGCGGAGGGAGTGACCTACGAAATGAGCGTCCATAGACGTTCACAAGGGGCCACAAATGCGCTACTATCCATCTGATATCGTTAATTTTTCTCGGTGTTGTGACGCTCACTAACGCTCACAACAGTTCACTGACGCATCACAACGTTTTCTCGCGATTTGGCCACTGGATTTGGCTAGTTCGCCGTCAGCCGGGATTCAAAATCATGCTCACTATTCGGGAAATTCAGTCATTGGTTCACAAGGGTGAACCGGGTCAATGGAGCCATACAAAAGCGCTCTATTTCTTCATCGCGCCGTCCGGTCGTCCCTTTTGGGCAATACGGTACATGCTCAAAGGTCGTCGTCGGCAAATGTCGCTGACGGACTCAATCCCGGCGACTGTCCGGGAATTGAAGCAAATCGAATTGCTGTCTGAAACCGAGCGCGAAAAGGTCAGAAAAGGGATTGACCCTCTAGCCGAACGGGAGGCGGCGAAGGCTGCCAGTCCAGAACCGGTCCGACAGCTAGTCACGTTCAAATCGGTCGCCCTGGACTATATCGCGGCGAACCGGGGCGGCTGGAAAAATGCCAAGCATGTTCAACAGTGGGAAAACACGCTCGCGACGTACGTATATCCTGTGATCGGCCATCTCGAACCACAGTCGATTACAACAGCCGAAGTCCTGAAAATTCTCCAACCGCTATGGGCGACAAAGCGCGAGACGGCATCTCGCGTACGCTCTCGCGTTGAGACAATTATCGGAGCCGCCAAGGCCAAGGGAATGTCTGAAAAGCCGGAGATATGGGCAAACCATCACAACCCGGCGCGATGGGCAGACAATCTGGAATTCTGGCTAAACGGCAAACAGGAAAAGAACCATTTTTCCGCGATGCCGTATCCGGAAATTCCCGCGTTTGCTCAATCAATAGCCGAACGGGAGGATTACTCGACCAAGGCGCTTCAATTTCTGATTTTGACAGCGACACGGACGAACGAAACACTTGGCGCTGAATGGTCGGAAATAGACACTGAAAAAGCGGTCTGGACGATCCCGGCAAGCCGGATGAAATCCGGCAAGGAACATCGGGTTCCCTTGTCCAGTGAAGCGTTGAAGCTCGTGGCATCATTGCTCCGCATTGAGGGAAACCCGTATCTTTTCCCCGGAGCAATACGCAACAAATCACTCAGCAACATGGCGTTGCTCATGGTCATGCGTGGTTTGAAATTAGGCCACTATGTCCCGCACGGTTTCCGGTCGGCTTTCCGCGATTGGGCGGCGGAGGAAACCGTATACCCGAACCACATTGTTGAAATGGCGCTGGCCCACACAATCAAAAATAAAGTTGAAGCCGCTTATCGACGGGGAGATTTGATGGAGAAGCGCCGGCAGTTAATGGAAGATTGGTCGGCATATTTAGCAAGCGCCCGATAAAACAATTGCCGGCATACTTTTATTTGTGGACACAAAGCGCAACGATTCAAAACGCGTTGACGCTTTGTGTTCCTCTTTGTACCTACGAAATCGTCCTTGATTCGGACCGCGACAACCTGCGCTCACCTTGAGCGGGCTGGAAGGCCTTCGCGGCGGCTCAACGAATGACGGCGGACGCCGCACCTTACTGACAATCAATCAGATGGAGTGTGTGGCCATGGCAGGAAATCTGCGCGTCCGCGAAATGAACCAATCTGCAATCGTGCTGTCGATCCCCCAGGTTTGCGCAACGCTTGGGATTAGCCGTCCGACGTTGGACCGGTACATCAAGGACAATCCGTCTTTTCCGAGGAAGAAGAAGATCGGTCCGAGGCTGGTTGGCTTCCTTCGAAGCGACATCGAAACTTACATTGGGAGCCTTCCGGATGCGTGACGGAAGTTCCGTCAGGCTCCCACCTGAATTGCTCCCATATAGGCAGTTCGTAGTTTGGAGATTGGAGCAAAAACCCGGCTCGCCCAAACCCGCGAAGATGCCTTATTCGGCCAATGGTGGAAGGGCAGATACGACCAACCCCGCCACATGGTCCGATTATCCAACGGCTGTTAGAGCGCTGGCGTCCGGGCAGTATGCCGGAATTGGATTTGTCTTTGCCGAAAACGATCCATTTTTTGTGATCGATCTGGATGGATGTAGAGACGCCACGACTGGTGAGTTGTCAGCCGAAGCCGCTGCCATAACTCGAATGTTTCCGAACGCTGCATGGGAGCTAAGTCAGAGCGGCGAGGGGATTCACATATTCGGGCGATGCGACAAGGTGGCGCTTGGTGGGTTTAGGAACAAGTGGGCCGGCTGGTGCGAATTTTACCGAACTAAGCGGTTCGTCGCTTTTGGTCCGGGTGGCATTCAAGGCAACATCGATATCGACTGGACGAACCAGTTAGCGATCCTCGTTCCAGCTCGCGGGGTTGGCGAGCAAGACGCCTCTCAAGAGGCCGTAGAGCGCGATCCGCGCTGGATCGGTCCAGACGACGACGAAGAGCTGTTGCGCCGCTTCCTCGCCTCCACAGGCGGCACAAAGGCCAAGCTCCAGGCATCGCCGACGAACCTCCAACTGTGGGAGGCTCACGCGGCAGCGCTTGCGCAATATTTTCCATCAGCGACAGGCAAGCCCTTCGATCATTCGAGCGCAGATCAAGCTTTGGCAAATGTCTTGGCCTTTTGGACCGGTCGCGACTATGGGCGGATCATCCGACTGTTCGGTCGATCCGCACTAGGCAGGCGGGAGAAATGGACACGTCGCGCGGCCTACAGAAACTCGACCGTCAATGCCGCAGTACGATCCTGCCAAACCGTCTACGGCGGCAACGGTCAAGAACGTCGCTCCCGGCAGGTCCAAGAGAACGTCCGAATAGGAAGTGATATTGGGGCCGATATCCACACTCGCGTTATGACGCTTGAGGATATGCTTCAGGACCTTTGGTTCATCCGCCACAGCAAATCGGGCGGAGCGATTGCCGATTCCAGAACGCTCAACGTTCTGCCGTTTGCCACGGCACAACGTGAATACTCAGCTTCCCGATATGAAGTCGCCGCCAGCACAATTGACCCGAAAACCGGCGACTTCAAAAAACGCTATCTGCCGGTGTTCAACCAGTGGGAGCAATCGCCATCAAGGAAGAGTGTCGACGTTATAACTTGGAAGCCGAACGGAGCTGTCATCTGCGAGGCGCCAGAAAGCCAAGGGGCAGGGTTCAACACTTGGCGCGGGTTTCAGCCGTATCGCTTACCAGATGGCTCTCAGTCACTTGTGGAGGTTTGGAGCGAGCATCTGGCCTACCTCATCCCGATTGAGGCGGAGCGCGTTCGTTTCGAGCAATGGCTTGCGCACATTGTCCAGCGTCCGGAAGAGCTTCCTCAATCTGCCTATCTCTTCATCACGGAGGAGACGGGAATAGGCCGCAACTGGCTATCGAGCGTCCTTGTCCGAGTTCTGCGCGGTTATGTGGCTGCCGGCATCGACATACAGGAAATGCTGGATGGAACATTCAACGGTCGATTGAGCCGAAAATTGCTCGCCGTCGTGGATGAAGCCAAAGCAGGAATGCAGGGATATGGTCGCTGGAGCCACAGTGAAAAACTAAAGTCGATGATCAATCCGGAAATGCGCCGGATCAACGAAAAGCACGGCTTGGAATTTGTCGAATGGAACTGCTGTCGATGGCTCTTTTTTAGCAACAATTGGGACGCACTTCCGTTCGACGCTTCGGACCGACGGTTCAACGTCGTTGCCAATCCAACGCACAGGCAATCGCCTGACTACTACGAGCGAATTTATAGCCAGATTGCCAATCCGGACTTTATCTCCGCCGTGCGCAAGAGGTTGGAGCTTTTGGACATATCGGGGTTCAAACCCGGCGCTATTCCCGACATGAACGAAGCTAAGCGCAAGGCCCTCGGCGCGATGGCTTCCGACTTGGACAATTTGCTCGCAGCATTCAGAGACGAATGGCCGGGACCGTTGGCAGAGCGCAGCGACGTCATCAATTATCTACATGTGAGCATCGCCAAACTGCCCGGCGAGAAAACGATCAACAAATTGATCGAACAAGCGGGGATGAAGCTAGTTGAGCGAATTTCGATAGGACCGAACAAATATCGCTTCGTCGTCGTGCGGGACTACACCGCTCAGCAAATCGAAACAAATCCACAGTGGGCATACGCCGAAGCGGTGAACGCTCGCGGAAAATATGGCTTCAGACAGGGTTAGACAGGGTCTTAAAGCCTATAGGTAAAAACCTGAATTTCTCAGGAGAGGACTAAGACCCTGTCTAACCCTGTCTATGGCAAATTATGTAATTTTAAGGACGCTCGTCATGAAGAATAGAGCCTCGACCATCACCGCTGATCACGCAAATTTCGCGAAGCTAGGGCAAATCGCTGACCACGCGTTTTTGTGGCTATCGGGCAGGACACGCGAATGGGCGTCGCCGGTCAATCCGTCGGAATTCCAATACCGGGACGAATGCCTGGACATGGTTTCCGGCTACGAAGGGAACATCCGGACCACGTTCAGCTTCGATAAGACGTACCAATCCTATTCCTTCATGTTCGACGCGGCCACGACAGACGGGCATCCGTTTGTTGTTTGGGGAACATTGGGTGGCTGTGCCGACAATATGGTTGTCAGTTCCACCCATTTTTCCTTTGGAATAATCAACGGAGTTATGTCGGCTTCGGTTGACCAATCCGACAATTGGCAATTCGAGGACTCATCAAGCACCGTCGTGTCCGAAATGCTCGATCGCCACTTGCAACCGTGGAGGGATTTCCCAACTGGAGTTGCGCGGCAGTCCAAGGAGCTTCCCCCGGCAATAATCAGAGCGCTCGTTAAGCTTGGCTACCGTTCCAAGGACACTCGCAGATGGACGGCACCAAATCAGTTCGCCGAAAATATCCACTGATCGCCAGCATGGCGGAGACTGCCTCCGCTAGATTGGTCTGATTTTGTTCGATTTATTGCCGAGTTCTCGACCAGATAGCCAAATCAATTAGCCAATCAGGATTTTTCTGGAAAAGGCAGGAATATAACATCCAAATAAATACCGGTATTTCACTTTCCATTTAACAACAATTATTAATACTTGATACGTTCTCTGCAAACGCATACGCCTTTCTACGTGTAACACCAAAGCACCTCGAAAGGGCACGCCATGATTAAAGATTTCAAGAGGATCGACGGAGCTTCCTCGCGCGGCTCGCTATTCCAATGGAACTACAACGGCTCGGTGATTTCCGCTTTCTGGCCAAATGAATATTCTACAATGTCGCCCGATATCGATGCTGCCGCTAGCGCTTTGAATAACGGAGTATTGGCGGCTGGAAATGCGGTCATAGGTGCGGCGGAGAGGCTGAAGAGGACCGACGAAATTCGTGACGTGTCCCTAGAGGCAATCGCCCGTTACGTGGCCGCTCCCTTCAGGTATTTGCGTGACAGGGCAATTGACGAACGGAACAGCGTCGGCATTTCCCGCAACTCTCTTGCTCAGCCAATCCAAATCCCAAACCCCACGCCCTTCTCAATCGCAGCAGACAGTTTGGAGCGGCAGGAAGTGCGCCGGATGCTTGACGGCTTCGACCAGATTGGAGAGGCGTTCGATTGGGTAATGCAGTCGCCCGGCATCACGGTCCTGAACGCTGTCGCTCCGTCGATTGACCTGACGATATTTTCCAAGGACCAACAGCTTGCCGGATTGATCGTCGAAGAATTCGCAATCAGGAAGTGGGCGCGCACGATCGACAACCCGTCGAACGACAATCTCGCCACGGCTGCAAACCCACTCAAAAACAAGATGAGCGACGATCTTGTTCGCGATCTAGCGAAGGCTCGGTTGGATGGCTTGAAACTACGCGAGCAAGCGGTCAGCGATGCTGAAAAACTGCTCTTGGCAGTTATTGCCTTTGCCAGCCAAGCCGGAAATCTCACTCCCGATGAAGCGTTCAAAATGCTCATGGGGCAGAAAGTCGCCTAGCAATTCGGACGATTCGTTAGGCGTTCTCCGGTCGGGTTGTTCGAAGGATTTTCCACATGGTCCGACGAGCAATCCGACCGGTCATAAACCTCCCATAAAATGGGGCAGTGAAATACCATGGATAATTCAGACCGGACCGGCAAGGACCCATCGACGGGCCGCTTTTTACCCGGCCACTCCGGCTTTAAAAAAGTCGGTTCAAGGTCCAGGGTTTCTCGCCAAGCGATCGATACGGCGAATGAGCATGCGGCTACGGCCATGACGATGCTTGTGGGCAAGATGCTGGCTGGCGATATCCGCGCCGCCGAAATCCTTTTACGCTATGGCGCCGATCCATTCTTGCCAAAGAATCGGACGGTCGAATTGCCAGACGTGGAGAATCCGACAAGTGAAAATTTAGCCACAGCCGTTTTGAGCGCCGCATGGTCGGGCGAGATAAGCCCGGACGAAGCCAAGCAATTGCTGGACGCAATCGCGGCAGGGAAGGGAATAATTGAAGACGCGGAGCTGTTGAGACGTGTCGAGCAATTGGAAGCGGTCAAGCGCTAATGCGCCAATCCCAACGCGTCGCCCTGGCTAAACGGCTGGACGCATTAGCACCGGGACTGAACCGGCAGTTTTCGAAGCGATTGAGCCGCGATCAATTGGCGTTCCTTGAGGCCTTCAACATCACGCTAGGGATGCTGTCCGATCCGGTTGCTAAATACGCGTATTCGCTCACAGCGGACGGCGCGGCATTGATTGAGAAACTCTTCGAACTAATGGCAAGCGTGGATGCAATCAGTCCGACCGATACCCCGGAAAATGCGCTAGGCAAGTGGCGCGACTGGGTCGGATAATTCCAACCACAGTTTCGGATGGAATGTCTCTTCTGCCGATGAATATTCAACTGTCCTGCTTTAGCCATAGCTTTAATCCTCAGGCTCAGTATAATTTATCCGATCATCGTTGAGGGGAGGGCAGTCCTATGGCGGACGCGAAAACAAGCGGTCCCGGTTGGTTTGTTACATTGGGGTCCGCAGCGCTTGCTCTGGTAGGGTCGTACTTCACTGCGAATTATGCAGCCACGAGTGCGGTAGCCGTTGCGAAGCAGCAAGCAGATGCCGCCATAGAATCGGCAAAGACACAAGCCGATGCGGCAGTGCAAACTGCAAAACAAGCCGCTCAAGCATCGATCGACGCCGCCAAAGCAACGAACCGTGTCGAAATGGCGAAGCTTGCCCTTACCTATGTCAACGACAAATCGACACCCGAAGGTATACGAGCTTGGGCGGTCCGGGTACTGGCTGATTGTACCGGTGTTCCTCTAACGCAGGAAGAAACAGACGGCATTGTGAAGAAAATTGGACAACTAGAACCTAAGGATCCGAATGGCAAGTTGCCATGGGCGGACCTTGGTGATTCCAAGCTGGAGGCAATTGTCAAAGGGCTAAAAACTGACTACTCGGCCACCTGGATTCATTCACAGGGCGACACCTGACCGCGCCGTTCGAATGAGTTCAATTCGTTTTAAGAGGTCAGATGAATGGCATTTTCGCTCGGAGGTCAATGAGCAGCGGCGGGCCACGCTCGAAGCGTCGCCTCCGTTCCAAGAAATAGTGGAGTCAATCTGTCGTAATATTTTACTTAGCTCGCCACCGAGCAAACAGCATGCAAACGACGAGCGCTTAAAAAATTGCTGGCGTATCAAGTGTGTGTTCTCTGTGCCTCCTTTAGCCTTTGACTGGTTCTTCAATGGACCTTGCGGCATTCGCGCTCAATTTCTTATTGATGCCGACTTAGGCCGTTGCGCGAATTCCCTTATGACAAAGATGCTTCGCCCAACGGTCCTACGGGCATTCGAAAGCGAACGTTTGCCGGCAAATGATCCAGATCAACGGTCGGCGTCCGACTCGATCGATGGTCTGTCTTCCAAGGTATGGATCGATGAAATGACGGTCCACTGTAACAGCTGGGATTTGGAGATAGCTCGATGGGAAGCGGCAGCACGTCAGACCGGCGCAGATGGTAGAGGACTTTGCGCGCCAACTGGAACGCAGTTGGTGTTGTTGGGCGCTTGGATAAATCACGATGGCGTGGAGATGGTCTTGCCGGAAAAAATTGGCCGCCACCATGAGATTCACCGTCGCGGTTACTCCTAACTGGCTGCCTCCTAGGCAGTGAGGTATGGCATCAAGCGCGACTATGGCCATGCCGTTTGGCTAATTGCCTCAAATACAGTAGCAAAATCAGGGAAAATGGCGGTCCAGTCTTCCGCCAATATCGACGGGCGAAATGGGCGATCAAGTCGAGAAAGAGAAGAATCCGCCCTCGCCGTAGTCGTAAAGCTCGGCACTGTTGCCGCTCACCGTTAGTTCGAAATGGGAGTTGCTCCCATAGTCGTAGCCGTCATATTGGCCGCCTGATTGCGGCTGAAGGTCAATATGACTGTTCTGACCGTAGTGGTAGAGGCTCGGAAGCGTTCCGTCGATATGGCAACTGTTATTGTAGTCGTAAGCGTCAACGACGTTCCCTTGCACCGACGCATCGATGTTGACGTATTTCAATTCCGAATATGAGTAAACAGATGACACGTTGCGACCGGACGAATGGCTTAATGCAATCGCCGCAACGGCTGCTCTAACGTGAGGTTTCATAGTTGAATGCCTTCCGCTAACGTTTCGATCGCCGCCAGCCGGCCGCAACGGCTTCCGCTTCCGAGCAGAACCACCTTTCGCCCTTGTTTTGGCTAATGACGGTCACGGCGTAGTATTTCTGTCCCGGCAAATGGTAGATGCGTTCACCGCTCGCCGAGATGTTGCCTTTGATGTTGCAACCGGGGTTGCCGTTGCCGGTCGCAAAAAGCGGTGCAGTTGGCGTTTGTGCATCGTCACTATGTTGCGCTCGCCAGTCCCATGGCGCCTGAAACGATCCTATCCACAAACCAACCTTTGCCGCCTTGGCTTTCGCCTGTTGCGCTGCATATGCGCCGTTGCTGTATTTAGGCCAATCAAGCGCCTGACCGTGTTCAACCATCCATGCGGCCACGCTGGAGCCGTCAGCTCGCGTGCAGTCGCCGACGAAGCGCCCGTAGCGATCCCATGTGACGAATGCGCACTGGACGGGCTTGGAGGCTGCTAGGAAGCCGTCCAGAGCTTCGGCAGAACGTCGGCCGCAGGGATATTCGAAGCCCTTTGCGTCGTCGCAATATTGGGCGCTCTCCGGTGCATCGATTCCGTTGAAGCGGACCCGCTGCCCGTGCATCTCAATTGTGTCGCCGTCGATGACTGACGCCACGCCGGAAATGGCTACTGGCTTTGGCTTGATCAGGTTTTGCAGATTGATTTCCGGCAGCGATCCGCCGTTGTGCATGACGAATTGCGTTGCCAAGGCAGAAGCCGCGGCTACCGTCACCAGCACGAGGCGAAGCGGCACGCTTGCCCATCTTCTGGCGCGCGAGCGCTTCGCGCCAGTGCGCCGCCGCCATTGGTCAGAGCGATTGTCGTAGCGCGATCTGTCGATGCCGCTCACATTGCACCGCCTGGACGGCTTTCAGCGGATCGCTTGCCGCAATGTGAGCCATCAGCCGCCACGCTGTTATCGGTCGGGCAGTTGCCGGAATAGCCGCCACCGGCAGAGATCGGCGATCTGTACCGTTGAACCACGCCAACGATGCGTTGGCCGTCACCTTCGATATGCGTGTTGTTGCTGTTGGGGTTGAAAGGATCGACGGTTTGCAGAAGCGAATTCGTGTGATTTGCATCACCAGATGCAAGCGTCACCGTGTCATAGTTGTTCAAATAGTCGGCAGCACAGCCGGACGTGACAGCCAGAGTCATCACGACAAAATACAAACGCCACTTCATCAAGGCACCCCCCAGCGCCAAAGCCACAATGCGCCTTCTTTACTTTGTTGTCGAATCCGCTGTCGAATTGGCTTGCGTCAGATTGAATGCCGCTGCGACCGTGCTATAGAATTGGGCCGGGTTTATTGGGGAGGTTAATATGCGAGCGCTGTTGATCTGTCTGTGCGTGTCGATGGCTAGCGCGCCTGTTTTTGCGCAAACATGCAATACGATTGGTAATTCGACGTTCTGTTCCAATGGGCTAAGTGCAAATCGAGTTGGCAACTCGACATTTTACAGTGATGGCACGACGTCGCAGCAAATTGGCAGCTCAACATTCTACAGTGATGGAACGACGTCGCAGCGAGTTGGCAACTCGACATTTTTCAGTGACGGCACAACGTCCCAACGCATCGGCAATTCTACCTTTTTCAGCGATGGGACGAATTGCCAGAAAATTGGAAACTCCACCTTCTGCAATTAGGTCGCCGCCTGCTTGTGGCTCATAGCAATCCGGTCCTCATGTTGATGGGCGAACAAAATAAGAACAAAAAAGTCATGCCCCCCTTGACCGCCTTGGAAAATGTTCCCTATCTCTGCCTTGATCGGCTTTGAGAAGGATGGGCAATGGCGAGGCGCTTTGGCGCTGGCCGGCGAAGCTATGGCACAGACGGCAGAGGACAATTTCCGTATCGAGGTTTGGGACCGCGAGGAGAAGAACCTCGTTGAGACCATCTGCCGATCTCCAGATTCTTTCATCAGCCAAGCGGCGTGGCAGGCGGCTATTCGTCGTCGTCCCGGAATGGTGCTGATCCACTACAACAGCCGGCATGTGATGGAAAAAATCATCACGCCGGGCGAGCCGAAAGTTCCGCCTCAGACCATCGTTGATGGCAGCGTGCATGCCGGCCAAGACGTGGCGCTTGGCGATCTGCGCGAATGGCACAAACTGCGCGCGTGGTGCAAGAATTGTTCGCACCATGCCGAGGTGAAGCCCGCCGCGTTGATTAAGCGCTACGGCGAGGCCGCGCTTTTCAGCACGGTAGAGAGAGCGCTATTTTGCACCGGTTGCGATCGAGGAGGGCCGGTCAGGTTAGAAATCCACAAACTGCCGAGGAATTAAGGACAGAAATGTACGACCAAACCCAGACGACCGGAATTACCGCTCTGCCCTATACCGTCGTTCGTATCCGCGCCGGCGACGTCGCCAATCCACAAGCTGTCCATAAGGGAACAGGTTTCTTCTATCATTTTCGGGAGGGGGCGGGAAACGTACCTTTGATCGTTTCAAATAAGCACGTGCTTGTCGGAAAGGAGTGGTTGGAGTTCGATTTTGCACTGCTCGATAATCAGGGGAAGAGGGTTTTTGGACCGGCAAACACGTTCAGATTGACAAAGAACCAATTGCCAATCTTTGAGCACCCCGATCCAACCGTGGACTTGGCTGCGATTCCGATACAGCCAATTGTGGAAGCGATGCGAGGACAAGGCAAAGAGATATTCAATCTACTGCTTGGTCGCGAAACCATCGCACCGGACAACATCCAAGCAATCCTGCATGCCGCCACGAGCGTCCTAATGGTTGGGTTCCCAAGTGGAATCATGGATGAGAAGAACAATCTTCCGGTCGTGCGCCGAGGAATCCTCGCCGTGAACTACTTGACCGATTATCGCGGCGAGACCAACTTTGTCGTGGACATTGCAGCCTTTGGTGGATCCTCAGGATCGCCGGTTTTTGCTTTTTTTGAAAACATGCTGCCGGACGGCAGCGGCGGTGTAACCATGCTGGCTCAGCCGCAAGTCTATTTCTTAGGCGTTTTGCATTCCGGTCCAAGTATGACAGCGACAGGCAAAATCGTTCCGGTTCCGGTGCCGACGAGCGATCAGATAGCGCAAACCCAAATGATGCTACACCTAGGCTATTGCGTGAAGGCCTCTAGGGTAGAAGAGCTCGTTGAAACGATCCGTGCAAAAATCAGTGAGCCGACGGCATCTGGGTAGCACTTTTGCAATTTGGCTAGTCGTTTGGCTATCTAAGAACCCAGAAATCCTTAAAAAGCACGATTTCCGGTTGACTTGGCGGAGGGAGTGGGATTCGAACCCACGGTGAACTTGCGCCCACGCCGGTTTTCAAGACCGGTGCCTTAAACCGCTCGGCCATCCCTCCAACTAGTTGCAATCATTGCGCTTTTGTTTGCCGGCGCCGGGGCCGAAAAACCACTTTGCTACGCACTTTGCAACTATTTGCCTTTTCGCTCGCTGCTTATAGCCGCCTGCAATGCCACGTCAACTTGCTCTGCCGCGTCGGCCTGCATTCCGGGCATGACATGCGAGTAGAGGTCCAGCGTGATCCCGATGTTGGAGTGGCCCAGGCGCTCGCTGGCAATCTTCGGGTGAACGCCGGCCGAAAGCATCTGTGTCGCGTGGGTGTGCCGAAGGTCATGGAAGCGGATGCGGGGTAGGGAGGTCTTGCCAAGGACGCGGACCCACTCATGGGTCAACGACCGCGGCTGTAAGGGCTGGCCGTCGACCTGAGCCACAACGAAGCTGTCGGCGTCCGGACGAATACCGAGGCGCAACTGCTCCTCGGCCTGCCGCGCGCGGTGCGCCTTCAGTTCGGCGACAGTGCTGGCAGAGAGCGCCACCGTCCTGGCCCGGCCGCTCTTCGGTTCTTTGTAGCGTACGCCGTCGGCGGTCTGCTCGGCGCTCTCTTCAATCGACATCTGCCGACGATTGTCTCCAAGCTCCAGATGGCGCCAACGAAGCGCAAGGATCTCGCCCCGCCGCAGGCCGCAGGTCACGGCCAACAGAACCGGGACAAACATCCGCGTCGGCCGAAGAGTTTCAAGCAGCGTCGCTGTCTGGCCGACGTCGTAGGCGAGCATCTTCTGCCTCTCGACCTTGGGCGGCGTTGTCGCAGTGGCCGGATTGCGCGATAGCCGTTCCCAGGTCACGGCCTGGCCCAAGGCCTTCACGAGCACCCGTCGGTAGTGGTGGACTGTGCGAGGCGCCAGTGGCGGAAGCGGCTCGCGCTGATCCTTCTTCGTGCGGTGGTCGACGCGTGGCGCCGTCAACGCCGTGGTGAAGGCTGCATCTATTCGATCGGTTTTCAGCTTGGACAGGATCACGTTGCCGATGAGCGGCGACAGGCCTTTCCGGCAAATCTCGGTGTAGCGCTCATGGGTTTTTGGCGCGACAGACGGCTTGACGAACGCAAGCCATTCGTTAAGAAACTCGGCGACGGTCTGCTTTGTCGGCTCGACATAGAGCCCTTGATCAAGAACGGTAATGAGGCGAGAGCATTCTTTCTGAGCCTCACGCTTCGTTCCGGTGAAGCTGTGCCACTTGCGTTTCTTCTTGCCGGTCTTCGGGTCGACCTCGCCGACATCGAGGACGATTGCCCAATGGCCTGGGCTGCGCTCGCGGATATGGCCTTTCATATACTCTTGTCCTCAGAACGGGATTTCGTCATCGAGTTCGCGGTTTGGCGCAGGTTTTGGTTTTTCTGGCGGTTTGGTTTTTGCTGGGATCGGCCATTCTGGAGCAGCAAGTTGCGCCGCCCTAAGCGCCGCCTGCATGGCCTTGCCGGCGGCAAAATAATCGCTCTGTTTTTGGTCATCATAAATCTGGATGAACTCATCGATCCGAGGCCATAGAACGTCGATATAGTGATTGACGAAACGCGCCCTGTCTTCGGAGCTGTAAAAAAACGGCCAATGACTTTTCGCAAAAGCCAAGCGTCGTTCCTCCTCATAGGTTGGGAAGAACTCTGCGCGCTCTGCCATTCGCAGCGCACGACATCCATCACTAACATCCCAAAAGCGCTGCCACCCGTCTGGCTGGTCGGGCCACTGCGGATCAGGAACCATTTCCTGTGAAGCGGCGGCAACAATCGCGCGCTCAACCACTGTAGTAATGTTCTGTCCCTTCAGTCTGGAAAGGTACTCCAGAATGAACCGCGTCTTTGGGTCCAACCGGATGGTGAGTGTCTCGCTTTTCCCGCCCCGCGTGACGTCTTTTGCCATACCTAGCACTCCCATATAATGCCACAGCGCTACACCGTGGCCGCCTACATGGCAAGAAAAACCCGTGGATTGCGTGCAATACCTTGGGGAAACCACAAGATATCGCTGGCGGACCCTTGAACCACCGACTCGCAGGATGTACTATTATTGCAGTGCTTTGGATGATCAAATCACGGAACAAAAGCAGGACAGGCGCTATGACATTGGAAGACGCGTTAAGCCGCCCTACGATTTCAATAACTGATGCAGGGGCTCTTTTTTTCGGGCTGAGCCGCAACGGCTCATACGACGCCGCCAGACGCGGCGACATTCCCACAATCCGCATTGGTCGAAAGATTGTTGTGCCGGTCGCGCCGGTTGCCCTGCAACTCGGCCTCCGCTCCACAGTGGGAAAGGAAGCGGCTTGAGCAGCGGTCGCCAAACCTAAGCTGCCCAAGCCAATCCGGACCAGAAACGTAACCTCCCCTGAGATTCCGAAAGGACCAGAACATGCCCGATGTAGCAGGCGCGCAAGCGTCCGTTAATTCACATTCGAAGACACCGAACAAGAAATTTACCCTTACGGTGAAGATCGAACCCGACGGCCAGACGATGTGCCTTGATGGTCGCGTTGCTTGGGCGATGAAGCAATTGATTGATGCGGGCAAAGGTGGCTGCACCGCGATCACTCACCCGGGGCCGCGTTGGTCCGACTATGTGTTCAAGGCGAGGGCGCTGGGCTTCGTCATCGAGACGGTGCACGAAGGCCATGGCGGTCAGTTCCCCGGCCACCACGCACGATACTTGTTGCACACCAAGCTTTCCATCCTCGAAGATATGGCGGTCGCTGCTTGAGCGCCGTCACTGCGTCCCGGCGCGCTGACAATACCGGAGCGAATGCCGTCGAAGAGGCCGCCCAATGGCTTGCTGCCGGCGGCGCCGATAAGGCGCACGCCGTCCTCCCCCAAATTCGCAGGCTCTTCAACTTGTCGATCGCCGACGCCATCGCGGCCGAGCGACGCGCGAACCTCATCCGGGCGAGGGCGCACTAGATGAGCATCGCCAACGCTGCCAAGGCGCGACATCGCGCCAACCGAACGGGCAAGATGAAAGTCGGCCGGTGCATCCTGGCCGACAAGCCGAAGCCAACAGGGCCATTTCAGATCAACAATGCGCGCGTGCGTGAACTGGAACGGATCATAGTAAGCCGTTACGGGGCGATCCTGCCCGAGACCGATGACGCGGACCTTTTCATCGAGGTTGCCGCCTATTCGCTCAACGCTCACTGCCTGAGCAAAGGGCTCGATCTGGACAAGGTCTTGTCTGACTGGTGCCGGCGGTGGGCACCTTGGGCTTTGCAGCGGGCGGGTACGATCATCCGCCCGATTCTCAATATGCTGGTTGGGCGCCGCTACCAGATGAAGGCCGACGAAGCCGCGCGCAAAATCTGCCTGACGCTGTTGGAGCGGACGGCGCTCGAAATCAGAACGATGGGGGCGAGTGATTTTTCTGCCCGCGTCCGCAAGGGCATTGCCAAGGACGTAAAGCGGTCGGGTGATCGGGCAAGGCAAACAGCCAAGCGGCGCGCTCGCGGTGTCGAACCTCGCGAAAGCTGGCTGGCCAAAAATTCCCTGTCCAAAGGTCGCCCGTGGGATGCCGAGGGGATTTCTCGCGCGCAATGGTATCGGCGCTTTCGTGAGACAGGTCCGTCGCTAGTAGGTGTATCTACCAAAAGCGACACACTTGTCTCATCGGTGCCTGTCGAGCCGTCGCAAGAGGCCCCCTCACGGGGTCCAAGCTCGCTCACGCTCGCAAAAAAATCTTCTCTCAGCGGGGCCGAAGGCCCGCCCGTAGGGCGGAATGCGGCGTTGGTCTCGGGCTCGGCGGGTGTCGTCGTGGCGCTACCGTCAAAGTGCCTTCCTTCCCTCCAAAGCAGAAATGGCGCGGTAGACGCCAACGACGGCGCCGAACAGTGCGACGGTGACGAAGCACTCCGCCATATGGGAGTTGCGAGCTAAATGGAACAGAACCGAGACAAAGCGGCATCGATCGTTCCGTTTCCACTGCACCGCAATGTGCGGCTGGTACGTGAAACTATCGGCATTTTGGAAAAGCGCCGCGGCGCCGCGGCTGATCGTTTCTGGCGTTCGACCGTTCGCCAGCAAATCGGACGAATGCAAGTCTGCGGCCTTCATGACCGCAACGTGATCAACGACCAAATTGAAAAGTTTGCCCTAGTCGTCTTCGACGCGCTGCGCTCGTCGGCGCCTCAACAGGATGGTGATGCGGCATGAGCGACGAACAGCAAGCCCAGATGCCGCTCGACCTGTCCACGGTCGAGCCGAGCGAACCTGATCAGACCGCCACCAAGCCGCGGAAGACTAATCCATGGACGATGGATTGGGACGACGGAGAGGAGATTGTCGTGAACAACCAGTCGGCGATTGCCGTCTACACCAATCAGAAGCTGGGCATTGTGATCAGACAGGAACGCACTTGGGACGAGGAAGAGGACACGTTGATCATCCTGTCGACACCAGGCGCAGCGTATCGGGTGATCGAAGCGATCCAGCGCGAATTGGAGGCGAACAAGGAGCGCAAGAAAAATGGCGGCTAGATCCTTGCTGGCCTCCAAATCCTACCGCAACGAAGTGGCGTACGGTCTGCTGCGTCAAATAGACAGCAAACCAGCAGCAAAAGGCCGGCATTTGCTTGGTGAGGGTATGGGGAAAGCGGGGATAGCTGCAACCCTCTCTACGGCTGGAAGGCGCTCCGGTGTAAATTTATTGGTGATTCGATGCTGCTAACCGAGGCGAATAACAAGATGGACGAGAAGGTTCGGTTCTACCCAGTTTTTACGGGCATGCCTGACGACGACTATTTGAGCCGTTGGCGCGAGCATATCGGCCAGACTGGCCGACCTGAAGATTTCGAGAACGTTTCGACAAACAAACCTACTCAGTTAGAAAACATCGTTTTGCTTTCAGAGGAGATTTCGGTCCCTGTTGGCCGCCGGCCGGGTGGCGAACGTGTCCCATGCCCGTTCTGCGCTACCACGTCGCCGAAATTCATAAGGGGCCGCATGGCGCTGTTCCCTGACGAGAAAGCGGTCCGTTTCATTGGGCATAGGTGCGCGGAAACCCACTTCGGTGAAAACTTTCGGCACGCTGAACGTGCCTTTCGCAGACAGACGGCGTGCAGGTCGTACATCGATATGTGGTCCGAGATTGGCCGCGAGGAATCGGGCCTCCAGGTGTTCGTGGGGCAAATGTCGGCCGTAGCCGACGACATCCAATTCGCGCGCGACCAATTCGACAAGCAGGCGAAGGGATTTCGCACGTTCCTGCACCGAGAGTTAGCGCAGACCGACGGCGAGCTATTCGTCAACTCGGATCTCGGAATGACCGACCGTCTCGGCAGCACGGTTATTCAAAAGATGTCAATCGGCACTGCCGCCGGACTTAGATTGCTGGCCGATGGATACGACGTTGCACTTGATATGCGGCAACTGAAGGCCGCGCTGATCGATGCCGCCAAGCCATTACCAGAATGGGCGCCGACGAGCCCGGAACACCCGTCAACCGACGAGATACTGAGGCGAGGGCGTTTTGTAGAGCGTGCAATGAAGCACATGGTATTTGCACTTGCGGACGTTGAGGACGGAACACGCTTCTTTGCTCGGAAGAACCTGGCTCTTATTCATCGGTGGGGCAACCGGCCCGAAACGCCGTTCAGCCAATTTGAAATGAAACTCAGCGACAGACAGCTTTTGGTGCGGAGCGACACGTTCGTCGGTCGGCACTATGCCAACGTGATCGTGCCGGAACGCGTGACATCTACCGATGACCTGCCACCCCCTCCGATCCTCCAGACGATCACAAGAAAGGTTGCTTGATGAGGCAGAAAAAACTGAAGCCTGCCGGCGTTCGGGTCGACGGTTCAAAGCGCATCGACCTGAAGGAAAAGCGAACTAGGCGAAAACAAAACCGGCAGGTCGCGTCTGCCAAATTGCTTCAGGCAGCGCCGGTCGAGGATACGCGGGTCGCGGACGTATGGCGCCGTGACGAGCTGCGAAGTTCGCTACGCATCAAGGCGGAAGGCCAGGCTCGCCGGATGACGAGGCTTTCCAAAGCGGATGGCGGCAAGGAGGGCATAAGGGTGACCGCGGTTAAGGTCCGCATTTCGGCCCAGAGGTCCGAGACGCAGGCGATCCGGTCGCGGCCTGGCACGTTTGAATGGAGGTATGGTCGTAAGCGTCAAGACGCCTTGTTCCATGCAGGCAGTCACTTGGCGGTGCTATGGGAGCGCGCCGGCATTGCGGTTGCCAGCTCGGCTGATTTCCTGCGCGGTATCGGATCTGGCTACGCCAGCGGGATATCGGATGGGCGTGTCGCCGCGATCGACAAACTGGACGGATTCGTCAAGGAAATGGGGCGCGTACCGGCCGAGCGCATGATCGATTATTGCGTGTCGGGGCTGACGACGGCTGAAATCGCCATGAAGCATGGCGCGAAGGAACGTGAGATGGCGCCTGTGCTCCATTTCGACCTTCGCAATTGCGCCGTGCACTTCAAATTTATCAGTGGCAATAGGCGTTGACTTTCAACGCGAAACCTCGTAATAGATTGCCATTCGCAGAAATGCGCCAAGAACCCGCCCGCGAGGCGGGTTTTTTGTCGGTAGCGATGTGACGCTCAATTCTCGGCTATGGTCTTCCCGTATTTGGCCCACAGTTGCGCGCAATCTTGGGCCCGAAGACTCTCGTTACCTCGCTCGCCATATAAGACGACGGCGGCGCGGACATCGAAGCCGTCCATCGGTGCTTGCGCGATAAAAGCTATTGCCTGACCGAGGTAGCGGTCTTCGATCTGCGCGCCCTTGTGCTCCCTTGCATCAACGACGCCCATAATGCGCGCTCGCACGTGTCTAAGGGCAAAGACTGCTTTCATCTCGTCGTCAGTCATACACTGATGTCCTTATGCTGGCGCCACCAGATCATCAACGCCGACCGGCGGCAAGTCCAACAAAACAGAAGGGCGCCGCCCGATGTCGATCCTCTCAAAATTCCTCCGCAACCTCTTTCGCAAGGGAGTATCCCACATGTCCGCCATCGATTACGCCGAACTTGCCAAGTCGCTCGAAACCGGCGCCACACTGATCAAGGAAGCCGCCACCGAATTCGGCTCTGCTGCTACCCAGGCAGCGCAGATCGACAAGCTTACGGCTGACAACGCCACGCTGACATCGCAGCTTCAGACGGCTCAGACCGATCTCGCGGCATCTCAGGCCCAGGTGGCCGATCTCGTCGCCAAGTCGAACGCGAACAATGACGCGCTTGCAGCGGTGCTGGCGCCTCCGGCTCCGCCGCAGCAGTAAGGTCACAGTGGGCTGCTGAAAGATGCCTCTATGTGTGGCGACGGCACGCCAGCACGGATGAACAGTGTGATTTGGTTCCGTGGAAACTTAGTGGACGCTAGCTTCCCCTTGTCGTCCGAGGATCCGATAGAGCATTTGAATTCGTCCGGTACCCCTTGCTCTGCAAGGAAGTTGGCCGCCTCCGATTGGGACAGCGCCTTATGCTTGACGACCGCCTGTCCAAGCTTCATTGCCCAAATAGAGTCAACGTTAAATGCCGTCTGAACCCGATCTCTCGCACGTACAACGGTCGTCGCGGCGCTTTGATAATCAAGCTCAAGGTCTGCACTTACGCAGTTCAGTTCATCGCTGACAACGCCCGGCGCGTCACCATCGTTGACAACCTGCATAGCAAGCGTTTTGAAATCCGATGTGTCTTCGATGCCTATTTCGAGCTCCGCTCTGGGTGGAAAGATAAGGCCATAACACTGGCTCAGGCTAATGCCGACAATGGTGAGTATGGCGGCAGCGAAACCGACCAACGCGTTCGTTGATTGGAAGCGTCTACGCCACTGCCGTTTGGAATTTCCCGGTTCGTCGACCAAGCGCCACCCCCAAACACTCAGACGCAACCATACCCGCATGCGCTCAGACCGCAAAGGTGCCTCAATGCCTGCTCCCGAAGGAAACCAGTTTTGGAAGGTCCGCAGCACTCACGGTCGCAGCCCGATCTTCGTCAACCCGGAAAAGCTGTGGGCGGCCTGTTGTGAATACTTCGAATGGGTCGATGCCAATCCGCTCTATGAGGCCAAGCCATTCGCCTACCAGGGCGATGTGAAGGTCGAGAACATCGCCAAGATGCGCGCCATGACCATCTCTGGCTTGTGCATCTTTCTCGACATTGCTCGCGTCACATGGGCGGAATACGCCAAGCGCGAAGATTTTGCGTACATCACGTCTCAGGTGGAAGAGATCATCCGCACCCAGAAGTTCGAAGGCGCCTCGGCGGACCTGCTCAACGCCAACATCATTGCGCGCGAACTCGGCCTGGCCGACAAGTCCGAACTAACGGGTAAGGACGGCCAGCCGTTGCCGCTTGCTCCCGTGGTCAATGTCACAATCAGCCGTTCTTGACCTTCACCTGCACGCCAAGCAGGGCGTGGCATTCGATACCGACGCAACCGAAGCGCTCTATGGCGGGGCTGCGGGTGGCGGCAAATCGCATCTGATGCGCGTCGCCGCGATATTGTGGTGCTCGGAAATCCCGGGCCTTCAGGTTTATTTGTTTCGTCGCATTCGCGAAGACCTGATCAAAAACCACATGGAGGGTCCGCAGGGCTTCCGCTCCATGCTCGCCGGCTGGGTCGAATGCGGCTTCTGCACCATCGTCGAGGATGAAATTCGGTTCTGGAATGGGTCCAGGATCTACCTTTGCCACTGCAAGGACGAGAAGGACCGTTTCAAATATCAGGGCGCTGAAATCCACGTCCTTCTGATCGACGAGCTGACGCACTTCACAGAGGTGATTTACCGGTTCCTCCGCAACCGCGTGCGCATGGTCGGCATCAAGCTTCCCGCGAAGTACGCCGGCCGCTTCCCGCGCATCCTGTGCGGTGCCAACCCGGGCGGAATCGGTCACCAGTTCGTCAAGGCCACGTTCATCGATGGCGCAACCGCGATGAAGGTCTACACGACCGAGGCCAGCGAAGGCGGCATGCGCCGGCAGTTCATCCCTGCCCAGCTCGAAGACAACCCGAGCATGAACGACAACGACCCCGGCTATGAAAACCGGCTGATGGGTCTGGGATCGGAAAGCCTGGTGCGCGCCATGCGATATGGCGACTGGGACGTGGTCGAGGGCGCTTATTTCGACAATTTCGAACGTCGCCGGCATGTGGTGAAGCCCTTCACGATCCCGGATCACTGGATCAGGTTCAGGGCAGGGGATTGGGGCAGTGCAAAGCCTTTCGCGTTCGGCTGGTATGTGGTTGCATCGGACGACACGATCATCGCGCCCGGTGTCGTCGTGCCGCGTGGCGCACTGGTCAAATATCGGGAGTGGTACGGGGTCAAAATCGACAAGTCCGGCAAGTTCCTGCCCGACGTCGGCCTGAAGCTGCATGCCGAAGCGGTCGGCGCCGGTGTTCGCCAGCGCGATTACGACGACATCATCGTTTACGGCGTGCTCGACCCCGCAGCCTTCAGCCAGGATGGTGGCCCCTCGATTGCCGAGCGCATGACGCGGGGAACGACCGGCTCGAATGGTTCGACTTTCCGGCGAGCAGACAACAAGCGAACGGCCGGTCGCGGCGCGATGGGCGGCTGGGATCAGTTACGCGGCCGGCTGACTGGCGACGGAGACGGGCGGCCGATGCTGTTCTTCTTCGACACGTGCATTCACACCATCCGCACGCTTCCCGCGCTTCAGCACGACGAGGCAAACCCGGAAGACCTCGACACCAAGCAGGAAGACCACGCAGCCGACGAGACGCGATACGCGTGCATGTCGAGGCCGTGGATAGCCAAGAGCAAGGTTCCGGCTCCGCAGGTGCCCGAAGGCCACATCGCACTGCCCGGCGCGCCTGACGAGGCCGCTGGCAACCGTAGGATTCGCATATGATCGATGACGACCAAGATGCGATCGACACTATCGACGATGCGGTTGATCCGTCGCTGAAACTGAAGTCCTCAAAGGGCTGGCTGAAACTGATCACGGATCAGGAAAAGGCCGGCTATTCGGACTATCAGGAGAAATGCACCAACATCGAGAAGCAGTATGCCGACCTGGCCAAGCTCGCCAGCGTCACGCGCGACCGACAGTTTCAGATTTTCTGGGCCAACATCGAGGTCTTGAAGCCGTCGATGTATTCCCGGCCACCCGTGCCGGCCATCGTCCCACGGTTTCAGGATCGCAGCCCGATCCCGCGCACCGCTTCTGAGATGCTGGAGAGGTCGGCAGCCGTTGCGCTTCAGCGTGAGGACATCGACAGCGTTATGCGCCAGGTCCGCGATGACCTGGCCATCCTCGCCCGAGGATGCATCTGGGTGCGTTACGAGACCCGGAGCAAGGACAACGACTATACCGAAAAGGTCTGCATCGACCACAAGAACCGCCGCGATTTCGCACATGATCCGGCTCGCGAGTGGAAGGAAGTCGACTGGGTAGCTGGCGGCGCATGGATGACGAAAAAGGAAATGCGCAAGCGTTTCCGCAGCACGTCCGGCGATGCCTACATGAACGCCGAGTTTGCTACCCGCAAGGACGACAAGAACAATTCCGACGGCAAGCTGAAGGCTCGCGTCTGGGAAGTGTGGTGCAAGTCGCAGAACAAGGTGGTGTGGGTCTCGCCTGGCGTCGATGTGCTGCTCGACGAGGGCGAACCACATCTGACGCTGGAAGGCTTCTTCCCGTGCCCACGGCCTGCCTTTGGCACGGTGCAGCGCAACAGCCTGATCCCGGTCCCTGATTTCGTCTTTTACAAGGACCAAATCGAGGAAGTGAACGACATCACGAACCGCATTTCGGCGCTGTCCGATGCGTTGCGCGTTCGTGGTTTCTATCCGGCCGGCGCTGGCGAGATCGGCGATGCCATCGAGGCGGCGCTGAAGTCGACCAACGACCGGCAGATCATGGTGCCGGTCAGCAACTGGGCCATGCTTGGTGGCAGCGCGAAGGACATGATCGTCTGGCTTCCGCTGGATATGGTGGTGCAGACCATCACCCAGCTTATTCAGCTTCGGAAGCAGTTGATCGAAGATATCTATCAGATCAGCGGCCTTTCCGACATCATGCGCGGCGAGACCAATCCGAACGAGACGGCGACCGCGCAGAACATCAAGACCCAGTACGGGTCAGTTCGCATCCGCGACCGGCAGGCCGAACTTGTTCGCATTGCGCTCGACACGGTGCGCATCATCGTCGAGATCATGGCCGAGAATTTCAAGCCTGATACTCTGCAGGAAATGAGCCTGATGGAATTGCCGACCGACGCCGACGTGGCGAAAGTCGTCAAGGGATTGGAGAACCAAGCCCAGCAGATCGTCGCCGAGCTTCAGCACGCCAAGACGGACCCCGAAGTCCAGCAGATGGCGCAGCAAAACCCAGATGCTGCCAAGCAGATCATGGACCAGGCGCAGCAGCAGGTTCAGGCGCTCAGCAAACAGGTCGACGACCAGAAAGCCACCGTCACCATTGACCAGGTGATCAAGTTTCTTCGGGACCAGAAGATTCGGGCGTTCAGCCTCGATATCGAGACCGACAGCACAATCCAGCCCGACGAGCAGGCCGAAAAAGCGAGCCGAGCGGAATTCCTGACGGCGCTTGCCGGTGTCCTGGCCCAGCTCGGCCCTATGGTCGAGGCAAGGCCGGAAACGGCACCTTTCGCGGCCGAATTGCTCAAGTTCGCAATCGCACCCTTCCGTGTCGGCCGCCAGATGGATACCGCGATCGACGAGTTTGCCGACAACATGAAGGCGGCAGCCGCGCAGGCCAAGCCGCCGCCGCCGGATCCTGCGATGCTCAAGGCCCAGGCCGAAATCCAGGCGTTGCAAGCGAAATCTGAGGCCGAAGCGCAATCGCATGCGCAGGAGCACGCCTACAAGATGCAGACGCTGGCGGCCGAGCGCGACGTGAAGGTGCAGGAAGCGCAGATCCGCGTTGGCAACGAGAATGCCCGACATGCCCGTGACATGCAGGTCAAGGATGCCGACATGCGGTCGAAGCTGGCCGAGGCCGGTTATCCGCCCGACTTCTCGATTGATGGTGCAAACCAGATGAACCAGGCACAGTTTCAGCAGATCATGGCCGAGCTGACCGCCACTCGCGAGCAGTCGGTGCAGCAAGGACAGCAACTCGGCCAAACGCTGGTGCAGGCTCTGCAACTGGTCGTGCAATCCAACCAAGATACGGCAAAAGCTATGATTGCGGCCGCCACGGCGCCCAAGCGCATTGTGCGCGACCATGCGGGCCGTCCGATTGGCGCTGAAACGGTGATGCAATGAGCGTCATCCTCGCCACGGCGGTCAAGACGGCGGTGTTAACCGCCATCCGCGATCAGGTTGCCGCCGGCTCGCTGGAAATTCTCGATGCCTCCAATGTGCTTCTGGCGGCTTTCACGCTTTCCGGCTCGGGTGGATCGGTTGCGGGCGCAGTGTGGACGCTGACCTTCGCTTCAAGCACGGTCGCATCTGGCGCGGCGGGCACTGCCGCAAAAGCCCAGATCAAGAATTCTGGCGGAACGGCGTTGATCACCGGGCTGACGGTCGGCACGACGGCGGCCGACATCATTCTGACCAGCACGACGATTGCATCGGGTCAGAACGTCATCCTGACCAGCGCCACGATCACGCATCCCTGACCGATGGCCGCAACCGTCATATTCCTGACCACGACCGGCGCCGGAACGTGGACGGTTCCGGCTGATTGGAACAATTCGAACAACTCGATTGAGACAATCGGCGCTGGGTTGCTTGGCGGTGGCGCCTACTCGAAGAAGAACAATGTCACCCTGACCCCTGGCGGGTCGGTAAACTATTCGGTCGGCTCAGCAAGTTCCGGTGTCGCCAACGACACCTTCTTCGGCGCAACCACCTTCGCGGCTTCGATCTGCGCAGCCAAGGCGGGCGGCGCTTCGTTGGGAGGCGATGCAGCATCAGGCATTGGCGACGTAAAATATTCGGGCGGCGCCAGAGGACTTGCAAACGGCGGCGGGGGTGGTGCTGCCGGCCCTCATGGAAACGGAGCGGCTGGTGGTTCCGGTGGTGGTTCCGGCGGCGGCGGCAATGGTGGGGGATCGACAGGCGCTGCGAGCAGCTTCCCGAGCGGGGGTGCCGGCGGCAACAATTTCGGCGGGACCGGCGGCGGTGCTGGCGGAGCTGCCACTGCGCTTCCCGGAGCGGCAGGTACCAATGGCGGCGGCGGCGGTGGCGGCTCTCCGGACGACAGCGACACGCCGGGAGTTGGCGGGAATGGTGGCAACGGCACTGAATGGGACGCGACCCACGGTTCGGGCGGCGGAGCCGGTGCCGGTGGTGACGCTTCGACCGCTGGCGGCTCCGGCGGTCTCTATGGTGGCGGTGCCGGCAGATCGAACCTCTCGGGCGGCCAAGGTATCATCGTCATCACCTATACGCCCGGCGGTGCTCCAGACATCACCGGTACGCTCGCTGCCACTCTCGCAGGCGGCTACATCGCAAATATCACGGGGACCGTTCAGCCTCTCCCGCCTGTCAATCAGATCGACATGCACGACGGCAAGCCGCGCGAAGACCACGCGGCGGCCCGCAACCAGGCGAAAAGAGAAGCGCACTACAAACTGCGCAACGCTGTCAGGAAAGCTGCCCGAAAAGCGAACGGAGCAGCCGACGAACCAGCCGAGCAGCCGGCAGACCTGAAGGAAATGGCACGGGCCATCCAAGCCGAGATCAAGACCGATGGCATCGTGGCGCGGCTTCGCGACATCCGGAAACTGGTCGCCGAATATCAGGCTGAATTGGCACGGCTGGCGCAAGAGGCCGAAGACGAAACGGTCGCGATCCTGCTTCTCACAGGAGATATCTGAATGGAATTCGCATGGTTTGACCTAGGCGATGGCCGGCAGGTGTTTCGCAAGGTCGAGACAGCCAAACCGAAGCGGTCGGCATTGTCGGCGCCGATGATCAATTCGGACACCATGTCCGAGACACAATCGATGCTCGACGGGAAGTATTACACCTCGAAATCCGAACTGCGGAAAACCTATCGCCAGGCCGGTGTCGAGGAAGTCGGCAATGATCCGGCGCGTCTTCGCCGTCGGCAAAAGCCCAAGGTCGACCGCAAGGCGATCAAGGACACGGTGCAAAAGGCAAAAGCCCGGTTCGACCGCGGCGAGCGTGTTTCGCCTCAATAATCAGCAATCCCTCAGACGGAGCAATCCAATGGACGACATGAACGGAGGCGCTTCGGCGCCCGCCGAGACGAACCCTGTTGCCGCCGAACCGGTTTCGACGCCGAATCCGATCAGCACCGATCCGAAGACGGTCGAGGCCAAGCCGGAACCGAAGGCCGACAAGGCCCCGACCACCCGCGAGGCGCTGAAGGCGGCCGCAGCGAAGGTCGCCGAAAAGGCGAAAGCCGACGAAGGCGACGAGGGCAAGAAGCCGGCGCCGGTACAGTCTCAGCCGAAGACGGGCGAGAAGCCGGCGGACAAGGCCGCGCTGCCCGATCCCAAGCCAACCAAGGGCGCAGAGACCACCACCACGGCAAAGCCGGCCGACACGACCATGAGGGCCGAACCGAAGGCGACCAGCCATCATGAGGCGCCGGCACGCTTCAAGAGCGACGCCGCCGCTATGGCCGAATGGGAGAAAGCCCCGGAGCCGGTCAAGGCCGCTGTTCACCGGTCGATCCGCGAGCTTGAGGCCGGCATCGAGAAGCACCGCGTCTCTGCGGAGGCCTTCGAACAGGTAAAGGACTTCGACGATCTGGCGAAGCGGAACAACACGTCGCTGCGCGATGCAATGACCCGCTACACCAATCTTGAACGGACCCTGTTGACCAACCCGCTTCAGGGCATCCAGCAGGTTTGCGAATATGCCGGCATTTCGCTGCGCGACCTGGCCGCGTATGTGGTCGGCCAGAAGCCGGAACAGGTGCAAAGCCAGAACGACGCCACGATCCGCGAGCTTCGCCAGCAGGTCGCACAGCTTCAGCAGAGCGTCGGCGGCGTCACCACGTCGATGCAGCAGCAGCATGTCGCCGGCATCGAAGCCCAGGTCGAAAAGTTCAAGGCTGACAATCCCCGGTTCGAAGAGCTGGCGGAAGACATCGCCTTTTTCCTCAAGTCGGGGAAAACCAAGGATTTGGCCGAAGCATATTCGCTGGCGGAACGGCTCAACCCCGCCGCAGCGAGATCGGTTACAGCAGCGCCTCAGACGCGCACCGCTCCAGACCCTCAGGCTCAGACCCTGAAGGGCCAGAAATCAGTCACAGGCGCGCCCTCGGCCGGCTCAGACCCGGCGACGAAGCGAGCTTCCACCTCAATCAAGGATTCGCTCCGGCGGGCAATGGCCCAGACCGGCTGATCCGCGTTCATAAAGGAGGGCCGAAATGGCTCTTACTTCAGTCGAAAAAAATCAGGAAATTCTGTCCCTGGCCCTTGAGGATCGCTCGCAAGGCTACCAGGACCTTGTTTCCAACTCGTGCGCGCTTCTGCACGTGCTTCAGAGCAAGGGCAATTTCCGGGAGTATTCCGGCCCGCGCATCCGTGAGCGTCTTCTCTACACGAAGACGGGATCGGCGGTCTGGTACAACGGTTTCGGGTTCCTCAACCCGGTGCCCACCGAGCTGTTCAACGACGCCGAATACACGCCGAAAATGTGTGCGGTCGCCGTCACCCTCTCCAACGAGGACATCCTGAACAACGAGGGCGAAAACCAGATCATGGACATGATGGAGTCCCACATCGCAGCCGCCGAAAGCGAGCTGGAAGATGAGGTCGACATCTCGCTTCATGGCAACGGCACCCGCTTCGGCGGCCGTGAGCTGGGCGGCATGCAGTTGGCGGTTCCGACCGTGAACAACTCCGGCACCTATGGCGGTATCGATCGCGGCGCCAACGCCATCTGGCGCACGTCGTCGTTCGATGCGAATTCGTTCGCTGTGGACATCGGCACCCAGGTGACGGCGACCACGGTCCGCCCGATGCTCAACCGCATCATGACGCAGCGCGCACGCGGCAAGAAAGCCGCTGACATGCTGCTGATGTCGGGCGAGCACTACGCGGCCTATGACGCGGCCACCGTCGCCATCCAGCGCGTCAATGACACGAACGCCCTCGGCAAGCTGGGCTTCACGTCGCTGAAATACTACGGCGCCGGTCGCTCGGCCGACATCGTGCTTGAAGGTGGCATCGGCTCCAATATGCCGGCGAATACCACCTATGGACTGGACACCGACAATCTTCGTGTCCGCTACCACCCCGAACGCAACTTCAACAAGATCGGCAAGGCGATGGTCCCGATCAACCAGGACGCCGTGGTCCAGTACATCGGCTTCATGGGCGAACTGACCATGGTCAATCCGCTGTTCCAGTGGAAGTTCTTCGACAGCAATCCGGCCGCTTAAGGAGGTCCGAAAATGGCTTATGTTCCGCACACTCCGTATCTCGGCCTTCCGCCGATCGCTTCCACCATTGCCCCGACGGCGAGCACGCTTTCCCTCGGGCGCGGCTCTCCTGGCCCTTGGCTCGGCGACATCATCACGGCACAGGATCCCGTGTATGGCGTCGGCGAGTTCATCTATCTGCTCGGCGTCGCCGGCACTATCGTCGGTTCCCTCGTCACCTTTGACGGCGCCAACGCCGGCACGCCGACCTGGCAGACGGCGCTTGCACCGTCGACCGCCAACCTCAATGCGCCGCTCGCGGTTGCCATGTCGGCAAACGTGGCCGGGCAGTACGGCTGGTATCAGCTCTTCGGCTCGGCGGTCGTTGCAACCAACGGCACGCTCGCCGCTGGTCCTGGCCCGGTCTATCTCGCTGGCTCCGGCCAGGTGACGTCTACCCAGGCGAACGGCAAACAGGTGGTCAACGCTCGCAATGAAACGGCAACCGGCACCCCGGCGGCCGGCCTGGCGGTCGTCAAGATCAACTACCCCTATGCGCAGGGTCAGATCGTCTAACCCTTCGACACCTTCGACAACCAAGCGGGGCCTTCGGGTCCCGCTTTCGTTTTTGCAACCTCTCAGACAGGAAAAAATCCTATGAATGCGCACACGAATTCGCAGGCCAACACGAACGTCACGAACGTCGTTTTCCGCACGCACACGCAGCCCGACGAGGCCGCCAGCAAGAAAGCCGGGCGCCCGATCTTCACGGATATCGAGGTTTGCGACATCACGTTTCCCGCCAACCGGCAGACCAGGGCAACCTTTCCGGCGCATGATGCCGAGCCGAACGCCACCCGCGAAAGCATGGCGAACGGTGGCGGCGTGATGACCTATGCGCAGGTCTACAATGCGCAGTATCTGGCTTATAAGAGCGGCGTGGCCCAGCCGATGGGCGGCACGCCGCTGTCCGAAGCGCCGTTCCTCACCGAATCCAAGCGTCGCGAACTGAAGGCGCTCAACGTCCACACCGTCGAGGCGCTGGCGTCACTGGACGGCATGCCGCTGAAGCAGCTCGGCATGGGCGGCCGCGAACTGAAGAACCAGGCGGTGGCCTATATCGACAATGCTGCAGGCTCGGCAGACGTGACCAACCTTGCCGCTCAGGTCGCGATCCTGACCCAGCAGTTGGCCGAAGAGCGGCGCATGCGCGAGGAATTCACCAACGCGGCGCTCGCCAGGCGTGAGCGCATCAAGGCCGGCGAGGAAATCGAAGACGACGAACAGCCGGAGGATGATGAGCCGGCCGAACTCGAGCCCGAACCGGATGATTTCGAGCCGGTCCTGCCGCCGACGTTCGCAGAGATCGACGCCATGGATGATGAAGCGCTGAAGGTCTACATCGCCAAGGAAACCGGCAGTCGTCCGCGCGGCAATCCAAACCGGGACACCTTGGTCGCTGCGGCCAAGGAACTGGCGTCGTAAGCCGCCATGACGATCCTCAGCGTCATCCAGCAGGTATGCCCGGTCATCGGCCTGAATGTGCCGACGGCCGTTTTTTCGGCGACCGACCGCGAACTGGTCGAGTTGCAGGCGCTTTCGAATGAGATGGCGCAGAGGATCGCTTTCGACACGAGGGACTGGACCAAGTTCAAGACCCTCTGCACGCTGACAGGCGATGGCTCAACGGTCGGGTTCAATTTCCCGTCCGATTACAAGCGCATGCTGAAGAAAGCACGCGTCTGGCCGTCTGCAAGTCCGTTCGCGCCTTACACACACTATTCCGATACTGACCAATGGCTTGGCATCACAGTGCAGAATTTCCGCAGCATCATTGGTGCCTGGACGATGATCGGCGAGCAGATCCTGATCAAGCCGGCGATGGCCAATCTTTCGACGGCGCAATTCTACTACATCACCAACCAGATCATCAAAGACAAGGATGGCGCGCCGAAGGTCGCTTTCACCGCCGATGACGATGTTTTCCGGCTCGACGAGCGCGTGCTGAAGCTCGGCATGATCTGGCAGTGGAAGGCCAACAAGGGGCAGGCCTACGCTGAGGACATGACGAATTACGAGGACGCCTTGGCCGTCTACGCCGGTGCCGACAAGGGCTCGAACATCATCGCTGTCGGTCGCGGGCGCACACCAGTCGACACCGACCTGGCATTTCCTGGGATCATCACGCCATGAGGGCCGGTTTCCGCCGCGTACCGGTGCAGGCGCAAGCCCAGCAACGGCATAGCACGATGACATTCCCCGCGCCGACGCGCGGCAAGATTTCCAATGAGAACCTTGCCGCCGCCGGGCCAAAGGGTGCCAAGGTGCTGGAGAACTGGTTCCCGACCAGCACCGGTATCCGCTTGCGCGGCGGTGCGGCGAGGCATGCGACGATAGGGACAATCCCTGTCGTCAGCATGATGTCGTACGACGGGCCGGCCGGCAGCTTCATGTTCGCTGCCGACGGCACCAATATTTTCGATGTCACGACGCCGGCCAGCCCAACCGTTCCACCGACGGCGGTCGTTACCAGCCTCACCAGTGGCTATTTTTCCTATGTGCAGATGCCGACGCCGGGCGGTTATTACCTCTCAGCGCTCAACGGCACGGACAGCATGCGCCAGTTCGATGGCACGACGTGGACGACGGTTGCCGCGCTCGGGCCTTCGATCAACACCAACCAGCTGTCCTTCATCTGGACCTATCGAAACCGGCAGTTCTTCGTTCAGAAAAACACCCTGAATGTCTGGTTTCTGCCTGTCGACAGCATTTCGGGCACTGCCCAGGCCTATTCATTGGCCGGCGTCTTCCAGGACGGCGGATCAGTGCTGTGTGGTGGAACCTGGTCGCTTGAGACTGGCGGTGGCATCGACGCCAAATGCGTGATCATCTCCGATCGCGGCGAGGTTGCTGTTTTCCAGGGGACCAACCCCGCCGATGCAACGGCATGGTCGCTCGTCGGTCGCTATGCCATGTCACCGCTGCTTGGTCCGCGCGCCCTGATGCAGGCCGGTGGTGATCTGTTGATGGGCATGGCCGACGGCATTGTCCCGATCTCGCAGGCGATCCAGAAGGACGCTGCGGCACTTGCGCTGATCAGCGTGACGCGGGCCATCGAGCCAGATTGGCGCAAGGAAGTCGCCGCGCGCACCGTCCTGCCATGGGAGCTGCTGAAATGGCCGCAATTCAACATGGGCATCGTGGCGCTGCCTGCCAGCCCGGGACAGGACAGAAAGGTCTTCGTCGTCAACCTGCAAACCGGGGCATGGGCGGATTACACCGGCTGGGATGCGTGTTGCCTGGTCCTGCACGCTGGCTGGGCCTATTTCGGCACCTCGGATGGCAAGATCATGCAATGCGAGGTAGGCGGCATCGACGACGGAATGCCCTACGTCTGCACCTATGTTGGCCTGTTCGACCATATGAAGGCGGTCGCGCGGACCAAGATCATCCACATGGCCAGGACCGTGTTCATCGCCAGCCGCAAGTTCGTTCCGAAGCTGTCGGTGTCGACGAACTATCAGGTTTCCTTGCCATCGCCACCGCCATCGGCGCCCGATGACGTCACCTTGGACACTTGGGACAGCGGGCTTTGGGACAAGGCCGTCTGGGATGCCGGGTGGGTCAAGGCCGTGACGACCAAATGGACGTCGGTGGGCCAATCCGGGTTCATCATCGCCCCACAGGTTCAGGTGACGAGCGGCGTCACGCCAACGCCCGATGCCGAACTGGTGGAGATCGACATGACCTATGAAGTTGGCGCGGTGGTCGTTTGAAACTGCTGTTCGACCATAGCGATGAAGTCGCGCGGTTCGTCGCCGATATGACGCCTGGCTGTGAAGCCGGCTTTGGCAACTGCAAGGCCATTGGCGTCCTCGATGACGACGACGAACTGGTTGCCGGCATGGTGTTCCATGACTGGCAACCGCGCTCCGGCCTGATCCAGATTTCGAGCGCTTCGAAGACGCCGCGGTGGCTGACTGCGAACGTCCGCCACATCATGTTTTCGTACCCGTTCGACCAGATCGGTTGCCAGATGGTCGTGCTTCAGGTGTCGGCCAGGAACGAACGTATGGTGCGGATCGCCAAGGCCTTCGGCTTCACGCCATATCTTATCGAACGCATGCGCGGCCGCGACGAAGACGGCTTCGTTTTCACGCTCACTGACGACCAATGGCGCAACAGCAGGTTCACGAGGAAGTTTCATGGGCAAGCCTAGCGCACCGACACCTCCAGATCCCAAGGAAACCTCGGCGGCATCGACCGGTACGAACATTTCCACGGCGGTTGCGAATTCGTATCTGAACAATGCCGATCAGGTCGGGCCCAACGGCACGATCACTTATACCAACAACGGCTCGCAATCGATCAAGGACCCCTATACCGGGCAGACCTATCAGATCCCCACGCGCACGGCGACGACGACGCTTTCGCCGGCCCAGCAGGCAATCAAGGACCAGACCGATAAGGCGCAGTTGAACCTCGGCACGCTGGCCAACAACCAGTCGTCGTTCCTCAACAAGTACATGGCGACCCCGTTCGATGGTTCGAACGATGCGACCGAGTCCCGGCTGTTGCAGCTCGGCAGGGAACGGCTGGATCCGATCCTGGCCCAGCAATCCGACGCGCTTCAGACGCAGCTTTCCAACCAGGGCATCAAATTGGGCTCGGCCGCCTATGACCGCGCCATGACGCAGCAGGCACTGCACGCCAACGATGCGACCGATCAACTGATTTTGCAGGGCCATGGGCAAGCCTTTGCCGAAGGTCAGGCGATCCGCAATCAGCCGATCAACGAGATCACGGCGCTGCTTTCCGGGTCGCAGGTCTCAAACCCGCAAGCGGCCGCCTACACGCCGAGCACCATTCCGACGACGGACAACGCCGGCATCATCGCCAACAACTATCAGCAGAAAATGGACGCCTACAACGCCCAGATGTCGCAGGCGAGCAGCTTGGCCGGTGGTCTGTTCGGCCTCGGCGGCAAGCTGATCAGCCTGTCCGACGACGATGCCAAGAAGGACAAGGAACGGCTGGCCGACATCACGCCGGAAATGGGCCTCTGGAAATTCCACTACAAAGGCGAGCCGGCCGACGCACCGATGCGGCTGGGCCTCATGGCCAGCGAAGTCGAGAAGGTCCGCCCCGATGCCGTTTCGCGTCGTCCCGACGGATATCGTCAGGTCGACTACGGCAAAGCCCTGTCGCTGGGAGCCTGATGCATGGCACTTTCGTTCATCTACGATCCGAACAAGGAAACGCCTGCCGGTCTTGCGTCAAAGCGGGCCGTCGTCCAGGCGCTCATGATGTCGCAGCGCGCGCCGCGCAATGTCGGCGAGGGCCTGAACGCACTCGGCGATGGCATCGTCGAGAACGTGCTTAACAGCCGAATTGCCGCCGCAGATGCCGCCGGACGCGCATCGGCCGCTGACACGATGAGCGGCCTTGCCGGTGGGGGAACGTTCCCGGCCGCACCCGGCACCGCCAAGGCAGGCGGTGGCATGGCCAATTCAGACGGCACATTGCCGGCGGTCGATGTCAGTAAGAGCGCATCCGGTTCGGTCGATCCGCAGACCGTCTTTGCCGGCCTGAAGGCGCGCGGACTCAATGATGCCCAGGCCTATGCCACGCTCGGCAACTGGAAACAGGAAAGCGAGTTTCGTCCTGAGGCGGTAAACCCGGGCGAGGGCGCGATTGGCTTCGACCAGTGGCGGCTCGGGCGCGCCGATGCGCTTCGGCAGTTCGCGCAGCAAGCGGGCAAGAGCCCGACCGATGCCGATGTCCAGATGGACTTTTATGTCAAAGAGCTGAAGAACCATCCGGGCGGGCAGGACTTCCTCGCCTCGAATGACATCCCGTCGGCCAACCGGGCGCTGAAGACCTTCATTGCCTACGGCAGTCCCTACGATAAGGGCGGCGAAGGAACGCGCCTCGCCAATGCTCTGGCCTATCAGAAGATGGGTTTCGGCGCGCCGGCCGATCAGAATGCGGCTTCTGGCGATGGAAGCGGCCCCGCATTGGCGTTTGCCCAGACGCCGGATCAGGTGCCGCTCCCGCCTGCTATGCCTGGCCAGACGCAAGCGAGCGCCGCGCCCCCGGTACAGACCGCCAGCCTGGACCCGAGCATCGGCATTGCTCCAGCAACGAAGCCCGCACCCGATCCAGGAATCCTGGCGGCCGCCGCAAATGCAGCCCCGACCGATCCGGGCATCTTGGCCAGCCCTTCGCTCCCGGCCTCGGCACCGATCCCGACGCCGCCCCCGAATGCGGGCTACGTTCCAGGAGCGCCCGGCGCGACCTCGCCGGCCGGGCAGCGCGTCCTCTCGACCATGATGCAGGAAGACCCACTCAGCGGGCCGGGCGGCGTCGTGCAGGCACTCAGCGCGGCAAACCCGCCTGCGCCGGCCGGGGCGCCTTCAACGGTCGCTGCTGCGCTTGCCAGTGCGCAGCAGCCGCAGCAAGCGGCCCCGTCGTCTCCGGGCGTCCAGAAGGTCGCGCAAGCCATGTCGCCGCAGGATGCCAGCCTGCCGGTGATGGCTGGCGGCAGCTCCGATGCCATCGCGCCCGGCATGCAGCAGCAAGGCCCGTCGGTCCAGCAGCTCATGCAGGCCATGAGCAACCCGTGGATGTCTGAAAATCAGCAGCAGCTTATCGGCTCCATGCTGTCCGCGCGCCTGACGCCGCACAAGATCGAGATGGTTTCCCTCGGCAATGGCGTGACCGCCGAAGTGGATTCGATGACGGGGCAGATTGTTGGCCAGATCAAGGGCCAGCCGGATCTCAAGACCATCAAGGATGCCGCCGGCAACGAATACATGTTCAATCCGGCCGATCCTACGCACCCGATCACCGCCGATACGCTGCTGGGCGGCCAGACAGGCGGCCAGGCTGCTGGCGGACAGCCTGGCCAGACTGGTCAGGCTGATCCCTATGCTTCGCCGTTCCCGCGCACCATCGCCCGGACCGACACCATGAAGGATTATGAGGGCTATCTGGCTCAGTCGAAGGCTCTGGGAACAGCGCCGATCCCGTTCAGCGAATACCAGATGAACCTGAAGAAAGAGGGCGCGCAAAGCGTCGTCTTCAATCAGGAAAATGCGGCAAACAAGGCGGTTGGCGAGGCTATCGGCGCGAACATGGCCGATTACATCAACACCGCTAAGGATGCCCGCACCAAGCTCCAGGCCCTCAACATGATCAAGGGCGTGCTCGACCAGTACGGCAACAACATCAGCACTGGACCGGGCGCGCGCACGATGCTTGCCGGGAAGCAGATGTTGGCGAATGCCTTCCCCGGCACTTTTGGGGATCAGGCCGGCCCGACTGAAATGCTGCAGAAACTGTCGACGCAGCTTGCCACCGCCGACGCCAAGGGCCTTGCATCCCGGCCGACGCAGTTCGATTTCGCGACCTATCTGAAAAACAACCCCGGCATCCAGATGTCCGTCGCCGGCCAGAAGGCACTTGTCGATCTGAAGCTTCAGCAGGCCCAGCACGATTACGAACTCGGCTCGATGGCGACGCACAAGCAATACGCCAACGATCCCGGCGGATGGGCGGATGTCGTGGCGCAATATGACAAGGATCATCCGCTGATCAACCCGCTGACGGGAAAGCCAGCCGATCCGACAGCGACGGATTTCCCGGATCCGACTGCGCCGACGAGCGCGGGCGCGCCGCCGGTTTCTGGCGCTACCAAGGCACCAGACGGCAACTGGTACGTTCCGGACCCGGCGCGGCCCGGCAAGTATCTGAAGGTGGTTCCGTAAATGGCCCAGCTTGTCCCGGTCGACACCGATCCCTTTGCAACGACACCGGCCGCCGCGGCGCCGGTAGCCGTGCCGGCGCAGGCTTCGCCGGCCCTTGTTCCGGTCGACCATGATCCGTTTGCCGGGACGAACCAGCCGCCGGGCGTGCCGGTCTATGTTCCGCCCGGCGTCAAAGGCTATGACCCGCAAACTGGGGAGGTCGCTCCGGGGCAGTACACGACGGGCAACGACCTTGGGCTTGCGTTCACGTCGTCAGTCCTCAACGGCGTCCCTATCGTCGGGCCATATCTGAAACAGGGAGCAGAAAGCCTTGGTGCCAAAGTCAACTCGGCGCTGTCTGGCAAGTCGGAGGCGGATGTTCGGTATGCATCCGATCAGGCCACAAACCGCGCTGTAAACGACAATCCTTACACGGCCGGCAGCGGCAATATCGTGGGTGCTGTTGCAGGCACGTTGCCTGCCGTCGTCGCTGCTCCGGAGCTGTTCGGCGCGGGTGAAGCTGGGCTTGGTATGCGCTCAGTTGTCAGCGCGTTGACAGGCGGCACGATCAACGCCGCCGATTCCGGGGTGCGCTCGGGCGGCGATCCTGCTGCGATGGAAAGGAGAGGTTTGATCGGTGCAGGTTTCGGCCTGATCGCCCCAGGCGGCGGCACTCTGATTGGAAAGGGCATCGGCAGCGCGGTCGACTATTTGACCCGGCCTGGTGCATCGGAGCTTGGCAACTTCTCGCGGGCGACACTTGCCAAGATCACCGGGGCGATGAACGCGGACGGGCTCACGCCTCAAGCCGTACAGCAGCGGCTTACCCGGCTTGGCCCTGACGCCATGCTTGCCGATGCTGGTCCGAACCTTCAGCAGACGGCCGCCGGCCTTGTGGCGAAGCCCGGAGAGGCGCGCGGCATTATCCAGGATGCTATCGCGCAGCGAGATGCAGGTGCGAACCAGCGCATCCGAAGCACGTTGGATAGCGAACTTGGCCCTGCGCCGGTTCCATCCCAGATCAACGCTGGCATCACTGCGAACCAGGCCGCGCTTTCGCCAGAGTACCGGGTCGCCCTTCAAAACGCTGGCCCGGTCGATACCTTGCCGATCGCGCGATATCTCGACCAGGACATTCAGACGTTGCGGGGCGAACCGCAGCGCGTCTTGCAGCGCGTCCGTGCCATGCTGGACCATGTGCCGACCCCGCAAGAGATTGCCCAGGCTCGCGCCCTTGGCCAGCCGCCGCCCGGCAACTCTCTGGTGACTGATGCCGGCGAGTTGCTGAACGCCCGGCACGCTGTCGACGACATGTTACAGACCACCCAGGGGTCAAACGCCCTGAATGCGCTTTCGACCGCGCGACAGGCGATCGATGATGAGTTGCGCGCATCGGTTCCTGGCATCAAGGAAGTCGATGCGAAATATTCCGAGCTTGCCCGCCAGCGTGATGCGGTTCAGCGGGGCCAGACGGTGCTTTCCAGCGGCCGGGAGTCCCCAAGGCCGGCGGAACTCGCGCAAGAGGTCCAGCAGGGCGCTCAGCCTCAGGGAATGCAGGTCGGCCCCTCCGCAGTACCCGTCCGGCTCCGGGAGGGCGCGCGGGCCGAAATCGAGCGCATCGTTGGCACGAACCTGAACGACCGTGTTGCGCTTCAGGGCTTGATCAAGGGTCAAGGTGACTGGAACCCGCAAAGGCTGGCTACGCTGTTCGGGCAAGACAAGGCGCAGCGCTTGCTCGATGTGCTCGACGCCGAAAGGACTTTCGCCAACACCAGCAACTTCGTCACGAAGAACTCGGCGACCGCCGCGCGTCTCCAGGCTGTGAAAAGCCTTGACGGCGGCGATGTGCCCGGGCTCGGCATGGTCGACAGCTACAAGGCCGGCGGTCTGCTGGGATTGGGTCGCGCTGGCGCGCTGAAGGGCTTGGGCCCGGTGGTCGAAGCGATCCGCAGCAAGGGAGCAAACGCGGCCAATTCAGCGCTCGCTCGCGGTCTCGTTTCAGGAGATCACGACGCTGTGGTTAAGGCGCTGATCGCTGCGAGCCCGGTACCGATCCCGACAAAAGCGATTTCGAAGGTCGCAGAGGCTCTGTTGCTCGGTTCTGGGTCGGCGGCGATGCGTCCGTGAGGCTTCCGTTTCAGCGAACTTGAATGAAGGCCGGTCCAACGATAATGCCCAGCACAAACAGCAGGCTCACGAAGAGGATGTAGCCCGTCGACTTCTGCTTAAAGGTGGTGCGGTCGTAGAAAATGAGTTTCACCCCAAATATAGCGATTGTTGCGAATCCCAAGCCGGCGAGAGTGCAGAAAAAAATGTGCACATAAGACGTGCTGTTGGTGTCGATCCCGACCCACCAGAAATAGCAACCCGTCGCGGCGGTCGGCAAGACCAGCCACAAGGCTTGAAGCACGCTTTCATTGTTTGGCCCGGCCGGCAAATCGCGCTTGTAGAGACGATATTCCACAACTGCCCACAGGAAGCCGACGATGAGAGCGGCTGCGATTGGCGGATAGAGCTGAACTAGTGTCACAGCGTCACACATAAGCGAAAAGCGCTGCCGGTAAAAGGCTGACTAGTTCGCCGATCTTCTATTTTGATGGAGAATGCCAATGCCCCGTGACGGCTCTGGAGTTATGTCGTGGCCGCCGAACGGCAATGCCGTCACGGCAACGCCGATCGACAGCAGCAAATACAATGCCCGGTTTGCGGATTTGCTATCGGACCTGAATGCTGCCCGACCGATTACCGCAGGCGGCACCGGGGCGAATACCGCCATCGGCGGCAACGACAATCTGAACACCGCTGGCGCGAATATCGCCTCGGCATCGACCGTCAATCTGGCCAGTGCGACCGGGGTCGCGGTCACGATAACCGGGGTGGCTAGGATCAACAGCTTTGGCACGGCAGCGGCCGGCGTCGAGCGCGTTCTGACCTTCGCGGGCGTCCTTCCGCTGACCTACAATGCTACGTCCATGATTTTGCCAGGCGCCGCCGACATCGTCACGGCTGTTGGCGATGTCGGCACCTTCCGCTCGCTTGGCGGCGGCAATTGGCGCTGCGTTTCCTACGAGACGGCGGACGGCCAGCCGATTTCGAGCACCTTCACCTCGTCGCAAACGTTCAATGCTGGTCTGGCGGCAAACAACAGCACCGGGCAGGCCATTGGCGTTTTGGCGGGCCCAGCGGCGACGGCGACCCTGTTCTACGGCCACGCGCTTGCCGGGGCGGGTAACGCGGCCTTTATCACTCTCGACCGACCGGGCTCCTTTGCCGCGAATTTCGGCATCGATACGGATAACAAGTGGAAGGTCGGCGGCTTTTCCATGGGCGCGAACGCCTATGAAATCGTCCACATGGGCAACTACACGACCCTGCTCGACCCGCGCTATTTCCAGACAGCGAACTTCGCCTCAACCCTTGCCGGCTTGGCGGTGGGTGCTGTCGGAACCTCAGCCCTTTTGGGTGCCAACCCCGCAGCGGACCTAAGCCCTGGCAACACTGTCGCTGGCAGCAATCTTCGCTTCACCCATGCTGGCGGTTTCGTCGGGTCGGGGGCGACCGCGCCGTCCGGCACTTGGCGGGCCATGGGTAACACCACCAGCGCCGGTTTCAACACCTCCGCTGGCGCTACAGTTTTCTTGAGGATTTCGTGATGGAGTACCGCAACGCAGCTTTTAATCAGTTCGGCACTGTCGACCTGGAAATCAACCACCCCGAATACGGGTGGATACCCTTCACGGCGTCACCAGATGACAGTGAGGAGCTGGGCCGCGAGATATTCGCTTCGGCATCCCCTATTGCCGCGTCGTATGACCCGAAGACCACCGTTCCGGCCCGTCCCATGGTTCGGAAATCCGTTGTTCAGGCCCGCATCATCGCTGCCGGCAAGATGCCCGCCGCCTATGTCGCCCTGACCGCAAACCCTGTCTATTTCGCCCGCTGGTTCGCGCCGGATCATCCGGAAGTCTATTGTGACGATCCCGATGCTGTCGCCCTTGTGCAGGCTCTCGGGCTGGACCCTGCCGTCATCCTCGCGCCGTAAGCGCTCGACCTCAACTTCACCGAAGGAAAGACCATGGACCTGTCACCAGCAGGCGCCGCATTCGTGCGCGTCGAAGAAGGCGTCGAACTGAAATTCTATCTCGATTCCGTCGGCGTCGGTACGATCGGGATCGGCTTCACCTGGGGCTCTGCCGCCTTTCGTCAATGGTGGGCTGACAACAAGCCCGGCATGACGTTCGGCATAGGCGCGACCATGACCCGCAACGAAGCCGAAAAGGCGCTGATCTATTGCTTTGCGAACGAGTACGGCAAGGCGGTCAACGCCTTCCTTGGCCACGAGGTGCCGCAGAACGTTTTCGACGGCATGGCGTCGCCGGTCTACAATCTCGGCACGGGCTCGCTCGGGTGGAAGTGGGCGGCATTCGCCAAGCGCGGCGACTATTCGGCTTGCGCGGCGGTCCTTCGCTCAACCGGCACCACGGCGAAGGGCAAGACGCTGGCCGGCCTGGTGCGCCGTCGCCGGGAAGAGGCGGCCCTGATCGAAAGCGGGATCTATGCGGGCGTTGGCAAGATCCAGGCGGCAACGGACGATCCGGTCGATACCGCCATGCTCGATAGCGTGCTGACCCGTGGCGAGCGCGGCCCGTCGGTCGCGGCACTGGTCAGCAACCTGGCTGCGCTAGGCTACTACAAGGGCAAGCTGGACGATGTTTTCGGCTACGGCACGGAAGCGGCCGTACTGGCGTTCCAGCGTGACCACGGGCTTACAGCAGACGGCTATGCGGGTGAAATCACGCTTGCGGCCATCACCGCCGCGCTCGCGGCTCCCAAGCCTCCGCAGACCCCGCCAATCGGCGGACCCTCTCAGCAGCCCGCAGCGCCAGCCCGGTCGATGGGCTCGGGCAAGGTCGCGGCCGCCGCCGGCATCGGCGCGCTGATCTATGTCGCCGTGATCTCTTGGTGGCACGAGATCACCAGGTTCGTTTCCAACCTGTTTTGAAATCCGCGCCGACCGGTCCCGCCGGTAATCCAGAAAGAAACAATCATGATACGAACCTGTAAAAGAGCCTATTTCCTTTGGCTTTTGGCGGCAGCATTGGGCGTCAGAAACCACGTTGTCACCAAGCAATACGTGGGGAAACTCAGCTAGGCTTATGCTGAGCATAGACATGAAGCTTCCATCTGACATCGCCCTGTGAGGCAGTATGCTGATGATGGTTTTGCGGCGGTAGCGTTCTTGCTTCCTCAGCTACGACTTCTCTACCACACCCAGGACAGCGATAGATTCCAGAGTATGGTGGCTTCGATCCCACGGCATGCTCCTTATCAAACGCATCGTCGTTGCTATGCGCTACATGAGCGCTGTCTTTGTAAAGTGCCACATTCCCCTCCCTTAAACCCGCAGGCATCCAAGCATGACTGGTTGTGAGAGTCCATCCGCACCCGGCGGCAAGCCTTGCCAATGAAAGAAAACCCTCATGTGGTCCAAGATCAAAGATTTCTTTTTACACAGCGAGACAATCTTTCTCGCCCGATTGCAGGTGTTCGTAGGCGTCGTGGTGGCGACGTTCCTGTCGCTCGATCCAAGCCTTTTTCAAACCTACGTCCCCACGAAATGGTTGCCGGTCTACATGCTGGCGGTTGGTGTTCTCACCGAATACGCGCGCAAGCGGAATGATCCCAACATCGGCAAGGCGCCGTGAAATGGGCGCTCTCATCGTTTCCATCCTCGGCGCTCTTGTCGGCAACAAGGTCATCATGACCCTTTTCGCCGCGGTGGTCGGTGGCCTCTATGTGGCCGGCGGCATCAACCGTGCAAAAAAGGACAAGGCCGCCACAGCCGCCCGAGACCTTGCCGCAGCTCAGGATCAACTCGAAATGGACCGCGAGGCGACCGCCGCTGAAAAGCAGGCCGCCGGCATGACCAATGCCCAGGCGAAAGCGGAGGCGACCAAATGGGCAAAGTCTTGAACCTCCCGGCGCTGCTGCTCCTGGCGGCGTGCGTCACCACGGCGCCGGTCAACAACCCACGCAAAATCTGGTGCGACCACAATCAGCCGCGCCGGCCATCTCTCGTGGTCATCAACGTCATGACGCGCGCCGAGCTCGACGAGATGAACACGTTCAACGCGCAGGGCGCGAAATGGTGTGGGTGGAAACCGTGATGCATGATTTCTTCGACCTTCTCGGCATCAAGGCGCCCGTGGTCGTCGCCGGCCTCTCCGGTGGCATTCTACGGGCTCTGTCGCGGCACCGGTACAAGTTGCGCGAAATGGTAGCATCGCCCGTCTGCGGCGCGCTGGCGGCCGCGTATCTCACGCTTCCCGTGGTTGCCTACTTCCGCGCGACCGGCGTGCCGCTTCCCGATCCCGCCGACGACACGACGACATTGGCAGCGGCTTTCCTCATTGGTGTGAGCGCAATGTGGATCTCGGATATCCTGTTCGAGATGATCGTGAGGAAGTTCAAGCCAAGGGCAGAAGAGTGATGACCCTGCAAGGGCGGGAATCGAACCCGCTCATTCGGTGATGCCGAGTTGCGGTACATGAACCGTCTCGACGCCGTGCCTTCCCGGCTGGCCCCACTTGCATTGCCGTAGACCGTACAATTGGATTTCACGCTCGTCCACGGCCCGCGTTCCGTCTCGCGGGCGATACAGGCTAGGAGCTATCGGGCTTGATTATCGCTTGTGCAGGGATACGTGGCCGCCGGCATACGGCTCGTCCCATTCCAGCGGGCGCTTGGGATAATGGTCCTTTTGGAGCTCTGGAATGCTGCCGTGTTCAGTAATTACAAACCCATCAGCTTTAATGTCCCAATTACACTGAAATCTGATCCGGTCGTGAGTGAAATTTAAATACTTGTCTTGGTGACCTTTCTTGGACGTATCCGCTGGGTCGTGCCAAAATGTGCTGTCTTTGTTTATCCAAGACGCCCGCCAAAGCGAAAAATCCCACGTTAAATATTCTAACCAGAGGGCAGGAACTCGAAAATTTTGGTCACTTCTCTTCACTTCCCATTGGACGCGATCGGCAGTGCGCCATCCAGTAAGTCTTACGTCATTTTGCCACGCAGTAGTAATGCTCTCCGCCATTTTGTTTGTCTCTCCTCGCTTTAGATTGATCGATGCTATGCTATCTCCTGGTCTGTAGCGATCCGATATTGTTTTCATTGCGGTCACGAATTCGTGTTTGACATCGCCGTGGCCGGCACGGACCTTGTTAAAGCCGTCTTATCTTATGTAGGAGCGCCGCGCCGCTTCATGTGCATATGATGAATTTCTTGGCTTGGCCAGTCTGAGACCAACCACCTTCGTCCGCTGGCTCCGGCCGGCGGGCTTTTTTCATTTCCGTATAATCCTCCGGTTGCGGCGAACCCTTAAACGTAGATCGCCATGCCTCTCAAGACCCTCGCTGATACTCTGGCCGCTCGCGAAAGCGTTCATGTCAACTGCAGCCATCCCATGTGCTGCAGATCAACTGAACTCGACATACAAGCGCTCATAGGCCGCCTTGGGCCAGGCCATGGCTCAATGCATGAGGATTTGGTCGGACTGTTCGTCTGCTCGCACTGCAAGGCTGCCGGCCGCGATAGGCGACCGGTGTTCTTCACATGCATCCCTGACTACGAGGGCCAAAATCGGGAGCGGAACCGAATCAAGGGTTCGCAGCTTTAGGGTTCAAACGAAGAATTCATAAGGTGCGCCTAATGTTCAGAGACAAAGAAACACGGATTTTGGAAGCCGGGCTGTTCGTGGCGGTCCCGGTTTCCATCCTGGTCGCGGTGGTGATGGTGACCCTTACGTTCAATTGGTTTGGGTAATGAGCACACGCGGCACCGACTTCCTTCACAAGTGGATTTCAAAACTCGTCCCTAAAACGGCTGGCGCAGATATCATCTCGGTTGCGGACCTCACCGAGAAGTTTTTCGCGGACGCCAAGGCCAAAGGTATGAGCAGCACCGAGATCGAGGAAGACACCGGCAGCGTGTACGAGGCGATCCTGGACGCGATCGTCCATCATGATCCTGGCTTGGCTGACTAGCCAGCTAGGCCCGCTGCCGGGGCGGATCTTGGGGGCGGCAGCGGGCCGTTAGCGGAACAGTAAGTCCCGCCGGGCAGCAGGGACGTTCGCTGTCGGAGGACTTCTAACCGGCTTGGGGTCGATTCGGCGACATACGGATTTGTAAAGATAGCGGCAGCAACGGCGGAGGCTTCGGCGGTCCAGGACAGCGGGCCAGCATGATCGCGCGCTGGTGAGTCTCCAATCGGCGCGCTATACCGATGTGATGCGTAAGCCCAGCAAAACGCCCTTCACCAAACTGCTCGCCGCTGAGACAACCCTTCTGTCCGCTGATCGACTGCTCGGATTGCTCAAGCTGCAGACCGACAGGGGCGATATTGAACTGGTCATGAATCGGGTCGTCGCCGAGCGGCTTATGTCAACCGTCGTAGACTTCCTTCAGGCTGGCCAGGGCGACGACGGGCCAACATTTGCGGTCGAGCGTTCGCAATAGCTCCCCTGCGGGCAACAGCGAGCCGCCAGAGGCGTGCCAGACACCCCCCGGTGTAGGACAGCGGCGAGGGGAAACGCGCGCCTTATGGTCCGAAATCAAGTGGCTTCTCAGAAATATCATTTGTTGCTGATGGAACGGAATCGCGGGGCTACCCTTTTCCCGTCATGGTACGTTTTCTGCTGAGCCTAGTTCCGGTCCTATTTTGCAGCACGCTTCTTCAGGCCCAGGCGTGGCAGCAGTTCGGCGTCAGGCAGTTCGGCTTCACATTCGACGTCCCGCCGGGTTTTGTCCTGGCACATCGTTCGGACCAAGGCGCGGCTTTTCAAGGGGAAAACAATGCCTTCCTTGCTGTGTGGGGTGCCAGCCTCGGGGACGCCAGTTTTCCGGCCGAGATCGAGCACCGCATGATCGAGGACGAAAAACTTGGTTGGAAGCTGACGTATCGGCGCTTCACCCCGAGGTGGGCAAGTTACTCGGGCATTAAGGATGGCCAGATTCGATATGTCCGCGCTATCGCGATCTGCAACGACCGTGCCGCACTCTTCACCATTAATTACAGCAGATCGGAAAAAATCCCCTATGACCCGGTTGTTGTTCGGATGGTGCGATCCCTGAAAGCGGAAGGTTGCTAAAGTGCGTTTGCGCCGTTCTACGCCGGCTTGTCGACAAGCGGCGTTTTACGCTTCGGCGCCACGTGGCTGGTGACGAGCCGCACGGCACTGTGTTTTACCGTAATACCCAGATCCTTGCCGCCTACCGTCACCGTATCTTCGTCGACGCGAAGCACTTCGCCGGTCAGCTCGATTTTTTGCCCGCTGCTTATGTGCGGCGTGCTGTCTACGATCGAGTGCGGCTGACCGTAGGAAAGGATAAGAACACTCACGCGGTCGTCCGTGACCCGCTTGCGCACGGTTGCAGTGATCGCGACGGTATCGCCAACTTTGATGCCTTGGCCCATGCGATAATTCTGGAGCGGCCGCCGCCATCGTCAAGTAGCGGAACCTAATATGAGCTTTGAGCTTATCGCGACAATGAGCACGCGCGGAATCAACTTCCTGGATCAATGGATCGCCAACAACATACCTGAGACGACGAAGGCAGACGTCATCTCCGTTGACGAACTCACGCACAAACTGATCGCCGACGCCAAGTCGCTCGGCATCAAACGAGGCGAGATCGATGAAGAGGTGGACAGCCTCTATCGAACGATCCTCGATGCGATTGTGCATTACGATCCCGGCCTACCCGAATAGCCCTTGCCATCGCGATCGGGAAGAGGAATATATTCCTCGTTGCGGCGACCCCCTCAAATGGAGTTCGCTACCATGGCCAGATCAAAACCTTCCCAACAGCTATCGCAGGCTGAAATCGAGCGCTTCCTGGTCGCAGCGGAAGCGCTGCACTGGAGCATCGTTAAGCCCTTCATATCGCCGCATTGCGAGCACTACAGGGCAACGCGTGTCCTGCATGAGGTGCTGTTGAAGTCCGTGCGGGACGTGACCGGGAAGGAGGTCGAATTCATCCGCTGGTTTGGAGGTGGTTCGGCCTAGTGTTTTTCGTCGGGCCCGCTGTCGCTGAAGTCGAAGGCGGGCTTGGCGCCCTATTACCGGCTGACAGCAGGCAAGACACAGTACATAAAAAGGCCGACAGGGGACTCACACAAACGCCAGAGTAGTTTGGGAGCTTAGGACACGGCCTTAGGCCAAATCTTCTCAACGAGTTCGTACAGGGTGCCATTCACGCGAACACCCTTTCCACCAGCAAGGTGAATGGTACTCTCGCGAGGGCTGAGGACCGTTATGTGCGATATATGAGCGATAACCACTATTACAGAGTCACCTGTGACGTCGGTAAGATCGACAATAGCTTTTGCCACTAACTATTCTCCTCGCTCTGAAGCGCACGAAGTTGGAGCAATTTTCTAACTTGCGCAAGCTTCGCCCCGCGAGCGCGTACTAACTATCCATCGCCCAGAACCGGCGGCAGTTCGCCGATGATCATTTTGCCATCGCTATCCAGCAGGTTCCCATCGACGCGTTCGGCGGCAACTGCCAATATCTGCTGAACTCGATCATCAAATAGTTTCTCTGGACGTTCGGTTATAGACCCTGCCGCGCCCAACGCGTCGTACAGCAGGAAAGCGGTGTGCCTCTTGCCCGCGTAATCGAAAGCAAAGGCGATCCAACCCCGTCCCGGCACGTCGTCTCTGCGAAATAGCAGCGGCCTCGGTCTAACCGTCCCAGACAAGCGAACGCCAGGGTGGCCATGATTCAAAAACTCAACGCCTTCGTCTTCCAGCACTTTCATAACAGAGCGGATTTTGTCGAGACCGCTCGTTAGACCATGCCCGCCACGCTTCTCCATAGCGCTAATTGTGTTGATGTTGATCCCGGCCCGCTTCGCAAGCGTTCCCTGATCCATGTCAGCCAAGGCGCGGGCGGCCCGAAGCTGGTTTCCAGTTGTGAGCATTCTGTGTTCCTTTCTTATCTGGCTAGTAATTTTTCATAGTTTGCTGTTGACGGCAAGCTAATTCTGATTCATGGTGAACTGGTAAACATAACCAGTTAACAAGGAATTTCCCACATGCCGAACACCTCTGTTCGGGCGGCCGCCGAAGGCATGCCCAAGATTACCCGCCGCCACGCTCTCATGATGTCTTCGGGGGCGATTGTCGCTCTCGCGGTGGCGCCAAACGCTCATGCCGCTGTCGCCGTCGATGATGTCTCCGAAGTCCGCGCGCTCATCAAGGCGCACCGCGACGCAGAAGCCGCATTCGAAAAGGCCCTGGTGGCAGACGGCGAAATGGAAGAGGCCTATTTCGCGGCGCACCCTGAAAGGGAGCTGCTTATCCCGCTCTCGATCGGCGGCGCTCAATCGCTCTATATCCGCTTCGAGGCACAGGAATATCTAGATGATTGCGTGAAGGCGATTGCCTCCACCTATAACGCCAAGCGCCAGAGCCTTGCCGCACTGCGCCAGATTGCTCCTGCCTTGGCTAACGACGCCGTGGCAACACTGGACCGTGCCGAGGCGGTGGACCTTTCGACCCTCGATGCGACGTGGAAAGCAGAGCAAGCCAAGCGCAAGGCCTTCGGCTGGGGGAAAACCCGTCGCGCCTACAACTCCACCTGCGATGCGATGCACCGCGCTCTCGATGCCATATGCACCTATCGTTGCTCGTCGCCGGCCGCCAACCGCGCCCGCGCTGCCTACCTGCTCAAGGTAACGGGTGGCAAGTTCGCGGATCTTGAAAACTATCAGGTCCGCGCGCTGCTCAGGTCCATGCGGGCACGGGAGGCGCAATCATGACCCGGAACCGTTTCGTGGACCAAGGCGACATGACTGCCGACCAATTGGAGTCATGCAGTTACGATCTGCTGGCCATTCTGCACCTTGTAAAAGCCGTGACTGACGGTGCGGACGGCGGCGCTCTGGACGCCGATTCTACGGCATCCATAGGCCGTCTAATGGCGTTGGCTGTTGAAATGCATGTGCCTCTGCATGACGCCTTGGAACGGCATGAGGGCGCTGCGCCCCCCGAAAGCTGATCAAGCGGATTTTCACATGAAGCCCGCTGCCTCACGGTGGCGGGCTTTCGTTATTTTGGGGGCTAACAGCGGGATCAGCGGGCATAAGTCGGACGCCCTGGCTTGCGCGAGTGGTAGCGAGGGCGCTGTCATCCGGGATGGCTCGCGACCCTTTGAAAGTCATTGAGAACCGGCGCCGGTACAACGCCAAGCACCGTGAAGAACTCCTGGCGAAGGGACGCTCTCCTGCCTCCTTGGAAAAACAGCGCAAGCGGCGAGCCGAAAATCCTGAGAAAACGGCTGAACATAGGCGGCTGTTCAAGCTGAGGCACCCAGACCGCGTCAAGGCCGGCTGGAAAGCCTATCGCGTGGCGAATAGCGAGAAGATAGCCGCGTACTACGCAACCTATTCGGTCGAACACAAAGCCGAGATCCTGGCCACAGATCGCGTGTATCGGGCCAAAAACCGCGACAAGGTCGAGATGTGGCAGGAGCGGCGGAAGCTCAAAGCGCGATCCATCAGCGCAATCCGTCACAACCCCGACGAAGTCTATCGTGTGGTGAGCCGGGCGGTCAGTTCGGCGCTGCCGCGCTTCATGCGTGACGACGTCATCAACTCAATGCTCCTGGCCGTTCTTGAAGGCGAACTGCTGCTGCAGAACGTCGGCGCTCGCGTGAAGGACTACCTCGGCCGCTACAACAAGCAATACGATACGTTCAAGACGCTCTCCCTGGATGCGCCAATGGGAGGCGCAGATCTACGTAGGATTGACCTGTTGGCGGCGCCAGAGCCGGAACAGGAAGAGGAAGAAGACCCTGATATCGTAATGCTCAGAGGTGGACTCTCACGCTGGTAAGCTCCTTGCTCCGGCGGCTTGCTCTGCGTGGTAGCGCTCCGTCATTCCTCTTCTTCCTGATCGCGAGAAGATGATTTTCCGCGCGCCAAGCCCCCGAGAACGTAGCCTACAATTCCGCTAAGTATACCGACCGTCGCTTCGGCGCTAAGTTTGTCCAAAACTCTCAAATTGGTCGTGCCGGCTGCTATTAGAATGACCGTCACCATCTCCAAAATCCCAGCCCGCCGAATTAACCTAGTAAATGAAGCTCCCGCGCCTTTAGATGTCTTATAAAATGCGATTCCGCCTACAATTGACGCGGTAACGCAACCGATTGCAAACACCACTACGAACAACTTCGCTATCTCGTAGACGAACATTTGGTCAGGTGTCACAGCTATAGCCCTCCGAAATCCCACAAAGCTTCTATAGCAGTACAATTGGGGTTTTCAAAGTGACAGTCGTGGCCGCGATAGCCCGACACTTTTATGCGACTGTCGACACTGTTGCCGCAGCAAAATCATGAAAATCGGCCTGGAGAACAGTCCGCGAACGCCGTGCTACGATTTTTGCAACGCAACGCTACGGTATGAGACGGGACAGCTTAGCACGATAGGCACTCCCAAGTGGCGCAACGCCTTGACAGACAAGGACTTGGCAGCATGGAACGGGGAGGGGAGGTACATCAGCGAGCGAATTTCAAGACCGGTGCCTTAAACCGCTCGGCCATCCCTCCAGTGACTGTCCATCACATTCGACTGCTCTAGTGTGCCCGGCAAAGGCCTGTCAACCGGCATGCGTGGCCGCGCGTGTTCCTTCACCAACCCGCGCAGCAGAGGCGCCGCCACAATCTTGCCCGGTTCCGGCCACAATCGATTAATACCGTGATAAACAATTCCTGTGCACAAAGGATCGGGGTTCAAGGCGTCGTTGGCATTGTCGAGTGAGTGCTTTGGCTCCTCTGCTGTTCAAACGACGGCTTCTTGATTGAGACTGTAGGGGATTTCGGGACAATGCAGGCTACGACGCGCCCGCGTCTTCGTCGCGCTTCCACGCTCACGCTGTTGGCTGCTTCGGCTGCCTTGCTGGCGGCTTGCGCGTCGCAGCCTGAGCCGAGGGCGATGGTCAATCCCAAACATCGCTCCAAGGAATATTTCGCCGAAACCGAATATGGCGTGAAGGCGAGCCCGCGCGTCAACTTCATGCGGCGCGGAGGCGGTCGGGACCAACTCGGCAAGCCTTACCAGGTGCGCGGCAAATGGTATTATCCCAAGGAAGATCGGCACTACGCCAAGGTTGGCCTGGCCTCGTGGTATGGCGACGCCTTCCATGGCCGGCTGACCGCCAATGGCGAAGTCTACGACATGACGCATCTGACCGCCGCGCATCCGACCATGCCGCTGCCGAGCTATGCCCGTGTCACCAACCTCGAAACCGGCAGTTCGGTCATCGTGCGCGTCAACGACCGGGGGCCCTATCATGAGGGCCGCATTATCGACGTCTCGGAGCGCGCGGCGCAGATGCTCGACTACGACAAGGTCGGCACCGCGAAGGTCAAGGTCGAATATGTCGGCCGCGCGCCGCTCGATGGCAATGACGACCAGTATCTGATGGCGTCCTACCATCCAGGCAACAGGATTCCGGATCCGTCGGACGGCCTGCCAACCGGCGTCATGGTGGCCATGAACGGACCGTCGCCAAGCGTGCCGGTAGGCGCGGCCGCCGTGCCGTTCCCTGGTCAGCTGACGAATTCCGGCGAGGCCGCGCAGCCGTCTTTGTCGGCACAGGCGCCGGCTTTCGGCGATCTGGCACTGCCCGATTTCGGACCGATCGTTCCAGAGCGGCCGGAAATCGGCCTGCCGCCGCAGTCGCCGTTCGCGGTGGCCTCGCTGTCCTATGCGGATGAACGCGTGCAGCGCGCCGATGTCTTTGCCGCGCTGGACGATAGCGGCATGTCGCCCGCCGACATCTTGCGGTCGTGGAAAAAATCCAATCCGCAAGCATCGCCGTCCAATGCCGACTATGTCGCTGCCGGCACGTTCGACGACGCCGCCGAAGCCAAGCGCGTGGCGTCTGCACTTCAGCCCTTCGGCCGAACGGAAATCCAGCGTTCCGACCTCGACGGCAATGACTGGTATGCGGTCAATCTCTACCCGAATGGCCATGGCGGCCTGGACGAGTTGCTGCAGGCGGCATGGTCGCATGGCGCACCCGATGCGCTGGCTGTGCGCAACTGATCTATTTTGACCGGGCGGTTGATCCGGCGGAAAAAACCCTGATAGCTTGGCTGTGCCAAAACCGGCAAACGGGTCGAGATTTCATGCAGTTGCGCGCCTTTCCGCCATTTGCCGGCCTTCTGGGACTGGCTTTGCTGCTGCTTTGCCTCGCTCCAGCACACGCGCAGCTTTTCGAGACCAAGGCCACACAGGCCTTCATGATCGATGCCGACACCGGCACGGTGCTGTTCTCGAAAGACGCCGACAAGCCGATCCCACCGGCCTCGATGGCCAAGCTGATGACCATGGAGGTGGTTTTCAACGCCATCAAGTCCGGGCGCCTCAAGCTCGACGACACATTCGTGGTCAGTGAAAACGCCTGGCGCAAGGGCGGGGCGCCATCGGGCACATCGACGATGTTCGCCAAGCTCAAATCGGCGATCCGGCTTGAGGACCTGATCCAGGGCGTGACCGTGCAGGCGGCCAATGACGGCTGCATTGTCATCGCAGAAGGCATGGCCGGATCCGAGGACAATTTTGCCGCGCAGATGACCGAGCGCGCCCGCCAGATCGGGCTGAAAACATCGACCTTCGTCAATTCGACCGGCCTGCCGGCCGACGGCCAGCAGACAACGGTGCGCGAGCTGGCGCAGTTGGCCCTGCATTTGTGGCGCGATTATCCGGATTTCTATCGCTACTACGGGCTGAAGGATTTCACCTGGAACAAGATCTCGCAGAAGAACCGCAACCCGCTGCTGGCCATGGACATCGGCGCCGACGGTCTGGCTGTCGGCGCGAGCGAGGTGGCCGGCTTCGGCATCGTCGCTTCGGTCAGTCACAACGGCACGCGGGTGATCATGGCCATGAACGGGTTGGCCAACGACAAGGAGCGTGCCGAGGAGGCGCGCAAGCTGCTCGACTGGGGCGCGCGCTCGTTCGAGAAGACCGAGATCTTCGCCAAGGACGAGGTGGTCGGCGAGGCCCAGGTTTTTGGCGGTGCGAAATCCGGCGTGACGCTGAAGGCAAAAGGGCCGATCGACATCTTCCTGCCGATCACCAACCGCGACAAGCTGACGGCCAGGATCGTCTACACCGGCCCGGTTGCGGCGCCCGTGGAGGAAGGCCAGCCGGTGGGTGCGCTGCGCGTCTGGATCGGCGACACGCTGAGCCAGGAGACGCCGCTTTTCGCTGCCGAATCGATCGGCGTCGGCACATTGCCGCAGCGCGCGCTCGATGCCGTCAAGGAACTGGCGATCGGCTGGCTGCGATAGCACCGACGGCATGGACGTTTTCCCGAACGCGGACTATCTAGAGCCCAACAATCCACATGGACAAAGGCCCTTTCGTTTGGCGCGCGGATTTTTCATCACCTTTGAAGGCGGCGAGGGCGCAGGCAAGTCGACGCAGATCGAGCGGCTGGCGCGGAAGATGCACGCCAAGAAGTATGATGTCCTGCTGACGCGCGAACCGGGCGGCTCGCCGGGCGCCGAAGCGGTCAGGCATGTGCTTCTCTCAGGCGCCGCCGAGCCATTCGGACCGAAGATGGAGGCGCTGCTCTTCGCCGCCGCGCGTTCCGACCATGTCGAACAGGTTATCCGGCCGGCGGTCGAGCGCGGCTCGATCGTGCTTTGCGATCGTTTCCTGGATTCCTCGCGCGTCTACCAGGGCGTCACCGGCGGGATCGACCCGGCGTTCATGGCCACGCTGGAACAGATCGCCATCAACGGCATGATGCCCGATATGACGCTGATCTTCGACATCGATCCGGCCGAGGGCCTCAGGCGCGCGACGCTGCGGCGCGGCAGCGACGCCGGCGCCGACCGCTTCGAAAAGGAGACTCTGGCCATCCATCAGGCCCGCCGCGCGGCCTTTCTGGCGATCGCCGCGGCCGAACCGGAACGCTGCATCGTCGTCGATGCCTCCGCCGATCCCAATACGGTGGAGGACGTCGTCACCGCGGCCGTCTTCGCGGCGCTGGAGGCGAGGGCGCCTGCGCGCAACAGGCAGGCCGCACCGGTATGATCTTCGAACGCATCGCGCCGGAACAGCATGATACGCTGGACGGCGTGCCCGAACCGTCCGAAACGCCCCGTCTGGTCGGGCACGGGCAGGCGGCCGAGATGCTCGCCGCCGCCTATCGATCTGGAAAGCTGCCGCATGCGCTGATCTTCGCCGGACCGGTCGGCATCGGCAAGGCGACGCTGGCCTTCCACCTGGCGCATCACCTCCTGAAGCACCCGGCCTTCGAGCAGGCGCCGGAACGCCTGGCCAATCCCGATCCGGCCTCGCCGCTGTTTCGCCAGATCGCGACCGGGGCGCATCCGGGCGTGCTGCACCTGACTAGACCGATGAACGACAAGACCAAGAGCTTCAAGACGGTCGTCACCGTCGATGAGATCCGCAGGGTCAGCCGCTTCCTGTCGATGACCTCGCATGACGGCAGCTACCGGGTCGTCATCGTCGATCCAGCCGACGACATGAATGCCAATGCCGCCAATGCCTTGCTGAAGAATCTTGAGGAGCCGCCGGCGCGAACGCTGTTCATTCTCATCGTCCATGCGCCGGGCAGCCTGCTGCCGACGATCCGCTCACGCTGCCAGGTGATACGCCTGACACCGCTTGACGCCGATGATTTGCTGGCGGTTCTGGAGACCGCCGAACCGCCACCGCCGGACGATCCGGCCGCGCGGGCGGCACTGGTTGAGCGGGCAGGGGGCAGCGCCCGCAACGCGATCCTGTTGACGCAATATGGCGGGCTGGAGATCGCCGGGACGCTCGATGCGCTGGTGGCCAAGGGAAAGAGCGACATCGGCGGAGCCTATCGGCTCGCGGAAGCCGTTGCCGGCCGCGACCAGACGATCCAGTTCGATATCTTCAACCGCCGGGCGCTCGACTTGTTGTCGGATGCCGCGAGCCAGGCAGCGCTGTCGGGCGATCTCGCGCGGGCCAAAATCCTGTCGGATACCTGGCATGAGGCGCTGGATGCTATCTCCGAGACCGACACCTACAATCTCGACAAGAAGCAGCACGCCCTGACAATGATCGACCGGCTGAAGTCGGTGATGTAAATATCCTTTCGGATGGCAATCGCCATTCATGCGGCCTGCTTTTGGGACCATCTTCTAGGACTGGGTTGCCCGCTGCACCGCAAGCGCGGAATCATACTTCGCGCGATTGGCCCAGTAGATGGTGGCGAATAGCAGTGCCTGGTCGCGGAAAGGAACGTGGTCCACCATGTCCATGGCGGCTTCGGCTTCGATCCAGTCGGCGTGAAAGTCAGAGGCTGCTTTCCTGTCGCCGCCGAGCGCTATCTGCTGGAACCGGTGCATATGATCCTCGATCTCGAGGTAGCGGTCGGCCCAGACGATCGACCATTGCCGGTTCTGCATGGTGAATTTGCGAATCCATCGCTCGCTCAGGTCCATGTCGCCTTCGGGCTTGGAATACATGACGTTGCGGCGCGCCTCGAGCAATGTGTTGGTGGCGACGACTTCGTTCTCGCGCCACAGCAGCCGCATCGCCGGATCATTGAGAAACCGGTCCGCGTAGATGGGATGGGGAAAGGCGCTTTCCCTCAGCCCATCGATCTTGAAATAGACCAGCAGCTCGGACGCCACGCTGGCTTCGAGTTCGTTGCGCTCCATCTTGCCGTGGAAAGCCTCGAATCCGATGCCCGGGATGAAAGGCATATGCGCGGCGTGCCAGATTTCGTGCAGGAGGTAGAGGTCTTCGATGGCCGGGGCGGCATAGTCATCCCGGCGCATGGTCAGCCCCCACCAGGTGCAGAAGTGGGCACGCTCCAGGCGGTCATTGGTGGTCTCGCAGCTGAAACGGGGCAGGCGGGCATACTGATCGACGATGCCGTGAATATAACCGCCCTGGCGATGCGAGGATCGGAATGCTTCCGTCTTCCAGTGCGCCAGGCAGTGGGCATGAATGTCATCGCTCGTCACGAGCGGGAGCAAATTCTTCATGACAACGTCCCGGAATTCGCGCCGGCCATGCCGATCCGTTCCGCCATGCCTGGCGTCAGGCACAAGCGTGGCCGGGAATCTGCGGCACCAGGGGCGCGCGTCAGATACGCAGCCAGATCGGGATCGTTCTCAGCGCTGGCCGTGGCCTGGGCGAGAATGAAGACGTCCGCCGGCGTCAAGGCAAGGCCGAGCGCCCGGCCCGCATGCTCAGCGACGCTGCCTTGAATGCCGGTGTATCGGCGCGCCATGGCGAAGACGTCGAAGCGCTCCATCAGCCTTATTCCCAATTGCAGCGATGTCAGGTTCTTGAACCACTGATTGCCGAACAGTCCGAGATTCTCCGATCGGCAGAACACACCGCCTATGCGGTCGTAATAGGCGCCGAACGGCTTGGACAGGCTGATCACCACGGCGCTCACGCAAGGCGCGCCGGCGAGGATCGTCTCCGCCGGCGGCTCGGCAGTCGCCCCGACATAGGTCAAATCGAGGACGAGCTGGGCCGGGTTGGCGCGCAGGCTCAGCCGACGCAGAAAGGCATTGGCCTGCGGCCACACCATGCCGTCGATGGCCGAAGGCTGGCTAAGACAGAGCAAATCCTTGGGATCGACGGTGTCGGCGACATCGCGCCAGGCGTGGCGTTCGTACTCCGCCACCGCAATGCCGCAGGCTTCCGCATAGGCCTTGTAGCCTTCATATTCGCCGCGAAAGATCACAAGCCGCGGGGGAAACCTCTCGAGGCGTGCGCGGTTGCCGTAATCGGCAATCAGATGAAAAAGCGGCTCACTGGCGCCTGATGTCGGATAGCTGAATGGATAGTCAGCGGCGTCCAGCGGCGCCATCGGCTTGGCCCAGCCGAGCCATGTGTCGAAGAACCGCCTGTGCAGCGCGTTCTGCTTTCCGGTCCAGGCATGGCGAAACTGATCGAGATAGGCGACGCGGATCGGATCGGGACCGTTTCCCCCGCTGTTGCCGAGCAGCTCGGCCTTCACTGTTTCGATCTCGGGTGTGACGAGGGCGTAAACGGTTTTGCTGGCGCCGGCCTGACGCAAGCGCGCATCGAGCGACTGCCGCGGATCATATTGCGTGGTCGTGGCCATGCCGGTCTGCCTTTTGCACCGTCGCGAAACTACGGATCGCGACCTGCCTTTGCAACGGCCCACGAGCGGGCTCCGGATCTGGCGCCATGATCAAGGCCCAGACGCGGTGCGGGACTTGGCATGAGGCGCCGGACGCTATATCTGAGGCCTACACCTACAATCTCGACAAGAAGCAGAACGCCTTGACCATGATCGACCGCCTGAAGTCTACGATGCGAATGTGACGGCCCCACCGGGATGGCAATCGCCATTCCGATGCGATATCCACCGCCACGGCTTCCATTCAGACATTCATGATGGTTCGTTCATGTCACGCGAAAAATACTATCTGACGACACCGATTTTCTATCCGAACGGCAAGCCGCATATCGGCCATGCCTATACGGTCATCGCAACCGATGCGCTGGCCCGCTTCCAGCGCCTCGACGGCAAGGACGTGTTCTTCCTCACCGGCACGGACGAACACGGCCTCAAGATGCAGCAGACGGCTGAGAAGGAAGGCATCACGCCACAAGCGCTTGCCGACCGCAATTCAGCGATCTTCCGTTCGATGACCGAGGCTGTGGGCGGCTCGAATGATGAGTACATCCGCACGACGGAACCGCGCCACTACGCGTCCTGCCAGGCGATCTGGAAGGCGATGGCCGCCAATGGCGACATCTATCTGGACCGCTATAGCGGCTGGTATTCGGTCCGCCAGGAAGCCTATTTCGACGAGAGCGAAACCACGCTCGGCGAGGACGGCGTGCGCCGCGAGCCGCTTGGCTCGCCGGTCGAATGGAACGAGGAAGAAAGCTATTTCTTCCGGCTCTCCGCCTATCAGGACAAACTGCTGGCGCTGTACGAAAGCCAGCCCGACTTTGTCGGACCTGCCGAGCGTCGCAACGAGGTGATGAGTTTCGTCAAATCCGGGCTGAAAGACCTGTCGATCTCGCGCACGACCTTCAAATGGGGCGTGCCGGTGCCCGGCGACGACAAGCATGTGATGTATGTCTGGGTCGATGCCTTGACCAACTACATCACCGCCGCCGGCTATCCGGACACAAAGTCCGATCAATGGCGCTACTGGCCGGCCACGCACATCATCGGCAAAGATATCGTGCGCTTCCACGCGGTCTACTGGCCGGCTTTCCTGATGTCGGCCGGCATCGAACTGCCGAAGCGTGTTTTCGCCCACGGCTTCCTGTTCAACCGCGGCGAGAAGATGTCGAAGTCGGTCGGCAATGTCGTCGATCCGTTCGCCCTGATCGAGCATTATGGCCTCGACCAGGTGCGCTATTTCTTCCTGCGCGAAGTGCCGTTCGGCCAGGATGGCAGCTACAGCCATGATGCGATCGTCAACCGCACCAACGCCGATCTCGCCAATGGCCTCGGCAATCTGGCGCAGCGCTCGCTGTCGATGATCGCCAAGAACTGCGGCGGCGTGGTGCCGAAGCGTGGCGAGATGACGGATGCCGACAGTGCCATCCTGGATCAAGCGGTGGCCGCTCTGACCACCGCGCGGAAGGCGATGGCCGGGCAAGGCATCCATCTGGCACTGGCGGCGATCTTCGATGTGGTGGCGGAAGCCGATCGATACTTTGCTGGACAGGCACCATGGGCGCTGAAGAAAACCGATCCGGAGCGGATGGAAACGGTGCTGTGGACGACCGCCGAACTGGTGCGGCGCGTGGCGGTGCTGTGCCAGCCCTTCATTCCGGGATCGGCGGCGAAGCTGCTCGACCTGCTGGCGGTGCCCGCGGATAAACGTGATTTCGTGCATGTCCACGCCGACTATGCGTTGGTTCCTGGCACTGCGTTGCCCGCGCCGGAGGGCGTGTTTCCGCGTTATGTCGAACAGCCGGGTGCGAACGCCTGATGCTCGTCGACAGCCATTGCCATCTGGACTTTCCGGATTTCGCCGAAGAGCGGGCGGCCATTGTCGCCCGCGCCAAAGCGGCTGGTATCGGCCGCATGGTGACGATATCAACCCGCGTGAAGCGCTTTCCACAAATGCTTGAAATTGCTGAGACTTTCGACGAAGTCTACTGCTCTGTCGGGACCCACCCGCACAATGCCGCGGAAGAACTCGACGTCACCACTGCCGAGCTCGTCCGTCTGTCGGCACACCCGAAGGTGGTGGCAATCGGTGAAGCGGGGCTCGATTATTTCTACGACAAGGCGCCGCGCGACGCCCAGGCGCTGGGTTTTCGCAATCACATTGCCGCCGCTCGCGCGACCGGGCTGCCGCTCGTCATCCATTCGCGCGACGCCGATGACGACATGGCAGCCATTCTCGAGGACGAAACAGGGAAGGGCGCCTTCCCCTTCATCCTGCATTGTTTCTCGTCCGGACGCCGGCTGGCCGAGGTGGGCGTCTCGCTCGGCGGCTATGTGTCGTTCTCGGGCATACTGACCTTCAAGAACTCAGCCGAACTGCGCGCCGTCGCCGCCGACGTGCCGCATGACCGGCTGCTCGTCGAAACCGACGCACCCTATCTGGCGCCGATTCCGTTCCGGGGCAAGCGCAATGAGCCGGCCTACGTCGCGCATACCGCCAAGGTGCTGGCGGAGACGGTTGGCGTCAGCGAAGCTGAAATCGCGGATCTGACGACAAGCAACTTCTTCCGCCTGTTCGGCAAGATGCCGCGACCTGCCGAACTGAGCGCCTGAACGATGACCGGCCGGCTGCGCCTCACCATTCTCGGCTGCGGCTCGTCGCCAGGTACGCCGCGCATCACCGGCGACTGGGGCAATTGCGACCCGGCCAACCCGAGGAACCGGCGCATGCGCACGGCAGCGCTGGTCGAGCGGGTTGCCGCCGATGGCGGCCGCACCACCGTGGTCATCGACACCGGGCCGGATTTCCGCGAACAGATGCTGCTTGCTTCGGTCAAACGCATCGATGCGGTCGTCTACACGCACCCGCATGCCGACCATATCCACGGCATCGACGATCTGCGCGGCTATGTGCTGGAGCAGCGCCACCTGATCGACATCCATGCCGACCAGCCGACGATGCTGCGCCTGCGGCAGGCGTTCGGCTATTGCTTCGAGACGCCTCCGGGCAGTTCTTATCCGCCGATCGTGCGGGCGCATATCATCGACCACGCAAAGCCTGTCGTGATCGAAGGCGAGGGGGGTGCCCTCGCCCTCGAACCCCTGCCGCAGATCCATGGCGACATCATTTCGCTCGGCTTCCGCATTGGCGGCCTGGCCTATTGCCCTGATATCAGCGACTTTCCCGATCCCACCGCCGATCGGCTGCGCGGCCTGGAAATGCTGGTCATCGACGCGCTGCAGTACAACCCCCATCCCAGCCATCTGTCACTCGGCCAGGCGCTCGGCTGGATCGAGAAGCTGGCGCCTAAACAGGCCGTGCTGACCCACATGCACGTGCCGCTCGACTATGCCAAGGTCAAGGGCGAAATGCCGGCCAACGTCACCCCGGCATACGATGGCATGGTGATTGAAATTCCTTATGAATCAGCGTGATGCGAACGGCCTTTCATGAGGCTGTTCTGCTCGTCGGGCCGAGTATCAGCAGCGTTCCAGTCCGTTCATAGCCCATGCAGGGATAAAGTAGAGCTCCGGCGTGCGTCGCCGTCGCACCGGAGCATCGTGATCCACGAGCCTGGTCGTCGCGCAGCATTTTAGCCATCAGCGCCTGGCCGATGCCGCGGCGCCGGCGCGAAGGCTCGACATACATGTCCGCGCACCAGGTGGCGCCGACAGCGCCCACGCTGCGCACGCGCCCAACGATATCGTCGCCATCCACCGCCACATACTGGCGGAACGGCGCGCCATCGCCGAGCAGATAGACAACGATCGCCTCTGGCGCGTTGGCCATCAACTCAAGGCAACACGTTTCGATCGAGCCAAACCTATGAAAATCACCGGCAATTCCCAGACGCTGGTCAACGCGTAAGTTCCATAATCTATCTTATGCGACTTAAGGGCGTCGCCCCCGAACCAAAGAATTGTGAGTTTCAATGTGCATGTCAGCCTTCCTCCGCTGTTCGGCCTCTCGCCCGCCGTCCCGCCTCAATTCATGCCGAGGCCTGTCTCGGCAGCACCTGGAGCACCCTGGTGATGAACATGCTGAATTCGGCCATGTAGTTGCTCAGGAATTCCTGGGTGGATTCAACCGTGACCTCACCGGCGTCCGTGATCAAGCCAGGCGTAAACTGGATGTAGGCCTCAGGCGCGTTCATCTGCGGCGAGTTGCAGAAGCTCAGCACACTGCGCAGCCCCTGCTGGGCGATCGCGGTTCCGATGGTGCCGGGCGATGTGCCAATGACCGCGGACGGCTTGCGGGCGAAGGAATTCTTGCCATAGGGGCGGCTTGCCCAGTCGATGGCGTTCTTCAGACCGCCGGGGATGGAGCGGTTGTATTCCGGCGTGACGAAAAGGACGGCGTCGACAGCGGCGATAGCATCCTTGAAGGCGCGAGCGACCGGCGGAAAGTCGGCATCGTAGTCGTAGCTGTAGAGCGGCAAATCCTTGAAGGAGATCTCCGACATCTCGAGTTGCGGCGGGGCAAGTTGCACCAGTGCCTTCGCGAGTTTGCGGTTGATGGATTCGCGCGCGAGGCTGCCGATGAGATAGCCGACTTTGTGCTTGGTCATTTGTACCTCCTACGTTCGACCTCAAGGTTCTGACGATCACGCATCCATGCCGATCGCCGTTTCCACCATGGTGAAACGCCGCCCGGTCACGACATGCGGTAAGGCGCGCGAGGTTCGGGCGTCATTGCACGGCATTGGCAGCAGGACACAGAGCATCGTTCGTGCCAGTTCCCTGCATCACGCAATATCAATAGTTTAAGTTGGCCTTCGCTTGGTTCCGGGACATTTTGGCCGATCCGGAAAGACAAATTGTCTATAGATTTCTGCAATGTAGCACAGACGTTGCTTCCGGCAAACTTGAGGCCTTCTCCGCTAGTGCCAGTCTACCTCTTAGGGGCTTTGGCATCTGTCGATGTGCCGGGGCCTGTAGTCGGTCGTAATGCAAGCGTCGCGATGTGGCTGCGTTCGGGTCACAAGAATCGAACGCGCCCGCTTTGACCCATGCTCCCTGGCCCGCCTGCGATTTTCGGTGATGGCATCGAAGCGGCGAAGCAACTAGCCTGAGGTAGCGCTGGAACTCAGGACCATCAAGAATGACCGCCTCACCCTCCTTTCTCGGCCTTCCCGATCGCCTGGACGGCCGCACGCCCCGTGCGGTGATCTTTGGGGCCGGCCACGGCAGCACCTATCCCGGCAAGGACAGCAGCGGCCATGCGTTGGCGGCCGACGCCATTCGTGCGGCCAGCCAGGATGATGCCTCGCTTGTCGAGCACTGGGATTTCGATCTCGGTGGCCCGTTGTTCAACGGCAAGCCGGCCTCTTGCGTCGACGCCGGCGACATCTCGACCATCCTGCACGACAATGCCGAAAACAGGGTCCGGATCGAAGCGAAGACGCGCGAGGTCCTGGCCTTGCCGGCCGTGCCGATCCTGCTTGGCGGTGACGATTCCGTCGTCATTCCGTTCCTTGCCGGCTTTGCCGATCACGGACCGATCTGGGTCCTGCAGATCGATGCCCATATCGACTGGCGCGACGAGGTGCTTGGCGAACGCCACGGCTATTCGAGCCCGATGCGAAGGGCAAGCGAGATGCCGCATGTCGCCGGCATAGTGCAGGTTGGCCTGCGCAGCGTCGGCAGCGCGCGCCTCGCTGAAATCGAAGCCGCGCGGCACTATGGCAGCCGTTTCGTGACAGCGCGCGAGGTTCATGCTCAAGGTGTGGATGCAGCGCTCAGGCATATTCCGGAAGGCGCGCGGGTCGTCGCCACCTTCGACTGCGACAGCCTTGATCCCGGCATCATGCCGGGCGTGGCGGCGCGTACGCCGGGCGGCCTCACCTACACGCAAGCGATCGACCTGATCGCCGGCCTCGGCAAGCGGGCCAGGATCGCGGGATTCGACCTTGTCGAGCTCTATCCGCCCGCCGACATAGACGGCCTGTCAGCGCTGACCGCTGCGCGCCTTCTCGTCAATGTGATCGGCACCATCGCCAGCATGACGGTATCGCAGTCGTCCAGCACCGCCTGATTGTCGGCGGCAACGCGTATATTCGGATAGCGGGAAGCGAGGTTCGCCGCGATCTCTTCGTTGCGCGGCGACAACACCACCGATACCGGATCGCCATCGAGGGATTTGAGCCCGGTGACAATGGCTGAAGTCAGCGCACCTGTGCCGATGAAGCCGAGTTTCATTGGGTACTCCCAGGCGTTGGCTCCGCGGCTCGGTCGGTCAACGCCGCCCCTGCTCCAGGCCGATCTGGTAGCTCAGCGAACGCTTCGCCCCCGGTTCGATCAGCATCACACCGGGCTTGTCGCTGAACTCGCCGTCGAAATCGGCCGGGCTCGCAATACCATGCCAGGGTTCGATGCACAGGAAGGGCGCGCCGCCGGGCTTGGACCAGATGCCCAGTTCCTCGGCTCCCTGCCATGACATTTCAATCGCCGGACCATGGTCGGCGGCGTAGCGCACACTGGTGCTGGCGGGCCGATCCAAGATGACGGCGTCGTCATCGAACAGCCGCTCAGACAGCACAAGCGTCTTGCCTTCGATCGGCGTTGGCGACGTTGCCGGGAGCAAGAGGCCATCCTTCAGGCGACGAACCGGCGCCGGCTCGTCGTTGGCAAAGATCAACCGATAAGCCTCCTTGGGCAATTCCGGCAGCAACGGCCAGTTGAATGCAGGATGTGCACCGACCGAGGCCGGCAACATCTCGTCGCCGGTGTTGGTGACCTCCAAGGCCACACCGAGCTGCTGGCGGCCCAGCGTATAGGTCACAGCAAGGCGAAAGGCGAAGGGGTAGTGCGCACGCGTGTCGGCATCGTCGGTGAGGACCAGCGTGCAGGAGCGGGGTCCCCTCTCCTCCCAGGTGAACGGCTTGTCTCGGGCGAAGCCGTGCTGCGTCATCGGATAGGTTCGGCCGCGATGGCGCAGCTGATCGCCCTTCAGCCGGCCCACGATCGGGAACAGCACCGGCGAATGGCGCCGCCACTCCGGTCCGGCTTGCCACAGAAACTCAGATCCCTGCCCATCCCGCAGCGAAACCAGTTCGGCGCCCTGCCCGACTATTATAGCCGAGATGCCGTCGCCCTGAAGCGTTTGGCTGTCCTGTGCCACATGTCCTCGCGGGCCGGTGTTGAAGCTGGCGGCAGACTAGCAAATGCTCTTGGGGACTCAAGGCATGGACGGTCTTGCCTGAACGAATTGTGGCCGGAGGATCTCTCCCCCGGCCACGTCTCCGCATCAAGGGCGAGAACCCCCGCCCTTGCCCAGGGCGGACAGTCGTTACTCGCGCTCGCCCGTGAAATTCAGCAGCAGCTGGAAGATGTTGATGAAGTTCAGGTAGAGCGAGAACGCACCAAAGACAGCCAGCTTCTGGCGCGATTCCGCGTCGAAATTCTCGGCATATTGTTCCTTGATCGTCTGCGTGTCCCAGGCGGTCAGGCCGATGAAGACGGCGATGCCGATCACCGAAATGGCGAATTGCAGCGCGGTCGAACCGAGGAAGATGTTGACGATGCTGGCGATCACCACGCCGATCAGGCCCATGATCAAGAAGGACGAGAACTGGGTCAGGTCGCGCCTCGTCGTATAGCCGTAGAGGCTGGTGGCGCCGAACATGGTGGCGGCGATGAAGAAGGTGCGCGCGATGCTGGTGCCGGTGAAGACCAGGAACACGGAGGCGAGCGACAGGCCCATCACCGCGCAGAAGGCCCAGAACATCGCCTGGGCGCTTGCCGCCGACATGGTCTGCATCCTGAACGAAAACAGCAACACGAAAGCGAGCGGCGCCAGCATCACCACATATTTCAGCGGGCTGGAGAAGATCGGGACGTAGAGCGCCGGCGTCGACGAAACCAGGAAGGCGACCAGGCCGGTGACCACGAGGCCAAGGCCCATATAGTTGTAGACGCGCAGCATATGCTGGCGCAGACCCTCGTCAAAGACGGCTCCGGCCTGGGCGCCGGTGCCGACACGATATCCCAGATTGGGCGTGTTCATTTGCAGTCTCCTTTTGTGAATCGGTCAGTAAAGCGTTCTGGCAAGCGTCTCGGCGGCGCGGTCGAGATCACGAACCCCGCTCTTGGCGACCACCGCGTAGGCGACCTCGCCGATCTGGAAATAGGCCGAGGAAATGTCGCCCGAGGGTGCGACGGTCGGCTTGACCACGTCGAAGGTTCCCGGCCGGATCGCAAACAGCGACACCAGGCCCATATCCTTGGTGTCGACAGCCATCTCGACGCTCGGGCCGAAGCGCGACGGATAGATCTGCACGTCGCGCACCTTCCAGTCCTTTGGCAGCGACGGCATGACGATCGCGGTCGCCGCACGGATCTCGCCGGCACTGTAGTTGGGCGCTTCCGGCTGCGAGGGCATGGTTTCGCGCACCAACGTCGTCCTGTGTGCCCGCACCGCTTCGTCGACATAGGCGGGCGGCTGCGGCGACGCGACGACCTTGGTCACCGACATCGGCCCGATGATACCGTTCGCCAGCCAGCCAGCGGCAACGAAGGCGGCAACGGCAGCGGAGCGCTGCAACACGCCGAAGATGCGGCCACGGGCAAGTCCCCTCTCCAGCCGCCGCGCCGCGTCAGCAGTCGCCGGCCGCGCCATGCCCTTGGAACCAGCAAGCGCCACGCGCAGTTCATCGCGGGTCCGCAGATCCGACATGACGCGCGCGGCGGCCTCTGGACGTGTCGACAGGAAGGCTTCGACCTCGATGCGGCGGGTGACATCCAGCTGGTCGTCGACATAGGCGTCGAGATCGGTGTCCGTCACAGGGTCGACAAGAGCGCTCATGGCTCACCTCCCACGATCCTGAGATGATTTTTTCCGCGCGCCGGGGCGGCGTCTTCCATCTGACGCAGGGCGGCGCGTGCCCTGCCGATGCGTGACATCAGCGTGCCCAGCGGCACGCCGGTGGCATTGGCCGCCTGCTGATAGGAAAGCCCTTCGATGGCGACCAGATGCAGCGCCGAGCGCTGCTCTTCCGGCAAATTGAAAAAGGCGTCCCGCACCTGCGCCAGGCGCACCGAATGCTCCTGCGGCGCCGGCGTGGCGGCATCGGCGAGGTATCCGGCCTGTTCGATGCGCACGGCTTCCGAGCGGCGCGAACGCATGCGGTCAATAAACGCGTTGTGGACGATGGACAGCAGCCAGGCCCGTAAATTTCCGCCGGAGCGGAAGGTGCCGCGACGCTCATAGGCGCGCACCAGTGCGTCATGCACGAGATCCTCGGCATCCGCGCTGTCACGCGTCAGCGACTGTGCGTAGCGCCGCAGCGATCCGAGCTGTCCTATGATGTCAAAGCGTGGCATCGACCGTTTCATGCCCTGTTTACGGAGCATGTGGGGATATTAATCCCGACCCGTGCCATTTTCTTTGCAGGAGGGATTGTGTTCGCCGGTCCTCGCCTGCCAGGCTTTCACCGGAGAAGCGGTTTTGCCGCTTTGGGCGAAGTCACACCGCAAGCCCGCAACACCCACCTGCGGCCGTCGCTGCGAAAATCGGTGATGCTCAGCGGCTCGATATCGATCTTCCAACAGGCGGCAAGCGGCGCACCCAGAACATGCACGATCGCGGTGCGAATGACGCTGGCATGGGTCATCGCGATCGTATGGCCGGGCTCGGCCATCAACTTTTCCATCAACCCGGAAGCCCGGCGGGCAACGTCGGCCAACGACTCGCCGCCATGCGGCGCCGCGTCGGGGTCAGCCAGCCAGGCAGCAATGTCGCCGGGCTGCTCCGCCTGCACGTCCTCAAAACTCTTGCCGGCCCAGCTTCCATGATCCTGGTCCGCCAGGAGCGGTTCGACCGCTGCCTCCAGCGATAGCGCCTCGGCGATCTGGCGGGCGCGAAGCGCGGGCGCTGTCCACGCGCGGTCGGCGTGGCGCAGCGTCCCGCGCATGGCCTTCGCCCGCGTCAATGATCGCGGCTCCAGCGGCTCATCGAGCGGAAACGAACCCCGCCGGGTCGCGGCCGTGGCGCCGTTGCAGATCATCGTCAGCCGTACGAGCATGAGGCAGTCATTCCTTGAGCCACTTTCGAAGCGACGCATACGCTGCAATTAGAATAGCTGCTATCGTTTCGAAAGGCCGCGCCCCTGGGTGCCGCCCTCCGTTTTGCGCAATTAAAACCGCTGGCGAAGCGCGTTCGATTTGCGTATCACTCCGCCGCGCCAACGGAACCATAACGATGTTCGAAGACCTGCAGCCAGCTCCCGCCGACAAGATCCTGGCCCTCATCGGCCTCTATCGCGCCGATCCGCGTCCCAACAAGGTCGACCTCGGCGTCGGCGTCTACAAGGATCGCGACGGCAAGACCCCAGTGATGCGCGCCGTGCGTGAGGCTGAAAAGCGGCTGCTGAACAGCCAGGACACCAAGACCTATCTCGGGCTCGCCGGCGACACCGGCTTCAACGCGGTGATGGCCAAGCTCGCCTTCGGCCCGGGCGCGGACATGACGCGCATTCGGGCGGCCCAGGCGCCTGGCGGCTCCGGTGCGCTTCGCCTGGTGGCGGAGCTGCTCAAGCGGACCCGTTCGGACGCCACGATCTGGCTGTCGGACCCAACCTGGCCGAACCATATGCCGGTGATGCGCGCTGCCGGCCTGCAGATCCGCGAATATCCCTATTTCGACGCGGCCTCCGGTGCTGTTCGCTTCGACGACATGCTGGCGGCGTTGCGGACGGCCAAGAGCGGCGACGTGGTGCTGCTGCACGGCTGCTGCCACAATCCAACCGGCGCCAATCTGGATGCGGCGCAGTGGCAGGCCGTCACCGATCTGATGGTCGAGCGCGGCCTGCTGCCATTCGTCGACATCGCCTATCAGGGCTTTGGCGACGGCCTCGAGGCCGACGCTCTTGGCCTGCGCCTGCTGGCGGCGAAAGTTCCGGAAATGGTTGTTGCCTCGAGCTGCTCGAAGAATTTCGCCGTCTACCGCGACCGTGTCGGCGCAGCGATGGTTTTGGCCAGGGACAGCGCGCAGGCTGACGTGGCGATGAGCCAGATGCTGTCGGCGGCGCGCGCCATGTATTCGATGCCGCCGGACCATGGTGCCGCGGCGGTGCGCATCGTGCTCGAAGACGCAAGCCTGCGCGCCGACTGGGAAGCCGAATTGGAAGAGATGCGCCTGCGCATGCTGAGGCTTCGCGTGGCTTTCGCCGAGGCGCTGCGCCGGCAGTCCAACTCCGACCGCTTCGACTTCGTCGCCAGCCACCGCGGCATGTTCTCACGGCTTGGCCTGACGGAAGCGCAGGTCGAGCGGCTGCGCGCCGAGCACGGCGTGTACATGGTCGGCGATAGCCGCATCAACGTCGCTGGACTGCCGGAGGATGGCATGGACGCGCTCGCCAAGGCGATCGTCTCCGTGCTCGACTGAAGCGGCTCAGATGTGGACAAGGCTCCCTCGCCGGCTGACAGCATTGGCCGCGCGTCGGGCCGCAGGATAGCATCCGCCGCATGACGCCATCCAAAGACATTTCACGCCTGATCGAGATCATGGCGGCGCTGCGTGCGCCCAAGACCGGCTGCCCCTGGGACATCGAGCAGGATTTCTCGACCATCGCGCCCTATACGATCGAGGAAGCGTATGAGGTGGCGGACGCCATCGCGCGCGGTGACCTCAACGATCTGCGCGATGAACTCGGCGACCTGCTGCTGCAGGTCGTCTACCACGCGCAAATGGCCGAGGAAGCGGGCGAATTCGCCTTCCCGGATGTCGTCCAGGCCATCACCACCAAGATGATCCGGCGCCACCCGCATGTCTTCGGCGACGAAGAAGCCCGCGGCGCCGGCATGGCCAAGGGCATGTGGGAGAAGATCAAGGCCGAGGAGAAGGCGGAGAAGCGGCAAGCCCGTCTCGCCCGCGGCCTCGACCCCGAAGACAATGGTAAGGGATTTCTGGACAGTGTTCCGGTCGCCCTGCCCGCTTTGACGCGGGCGCTCAAACTTCAGGAGAAGGCTGCCCGTGTCGGCTTCGACTGGAGCGAGGCAGCCCCCATCCTCGACAAGATCGAGGAGGAGATCGGCGAATTGCGTGAGGCTCTGGCGAGGGGCGAGACGGCCTCGATCAAGGACGAGTTCGGCGACATGCTGTTCGCCGTCGTTAATCTCGGCCGTCATCTCAAGCTCGATTCGGAAGCCGCGCTGAGCGGCACCAACGAGAAATTCCGGTCGCGCTTCCACTATGTCGAGCAGGCTCTTGAGAAGTCCGGCAACACACTGGAGAAGGCCACCCTGGACGAGATGGAAGCGCTCTGGCAGGAAGCGAAGAGCGCGAAATAGGGCCGATAGACCGACAATTCCGGAGGGAAAACCGCCTTTTTACTGGAAATTCTTCGGCTTACCCGTTGTTTTTACGACGCAATCGGCTTTCGATTTCTTCGCGGGCGCTTTGCGTGGCCTTGAGCGAAATGGTGGCGCTGCCGTCTTCATTGTCGGCGCGCGAAACGATATCGCCGTTGCGATACAGCCAATCGACAAGGCCGAACTGTGCCGGCTCGATCGTCACCGTCAGGTCTTCGAGCTCGCCCGCCATGCGTGTCTCGATGACCGCCTTCAGCGCTTCGATGCCCTCGCCGGTCACCGCCGATATGGCGATCGGCGGACCTTTGCTGCCATCCACGGCGTCGGCAAGCAGGCGGCTCCTGTTGCCTTCGTCCAGCAGATCGACCTTGTTCCAGACTTCGATCACACGCTTGGTGTCACCGGCGTCGACACCGAGGTCGGCCAGGATGCGCTCGACATCCTCGGCCTGCGCCGCCGTGTCGGGATCGGAGATGTCGCGCAGATGAATGACGAGATCGGCTTCGACCACCTCTTCCAGCGTGGCGCGAAAAGCCGCGATCAAATGCGTCGGCAGATCGGAGATGAAACCGACCGTGTCCGACAGGATGATCGGCGTGCCATGCGGCAGGCGCACGCGGCGCAGCGTCGGGTCGAGCGTGGCGAACAGCATGTCCTGCGCCAGCACGTCCGCTCCGGTCAGCCGGTTGAACAGCGTCGACTTGCCGGCATTGGTGTAGCCGACGATCGCCACCACCGGGAATGGCACCTTCTTGCGCTTGGCGCGGTGCAGGTCGCGGGTGCGACGCACCGTTTCCAGCTCGTGCTTCAGCTTGATGATCTTTTCCTGCAACTGCCGCCGGTCGGATTCGATCTGGGTTTCGCCGGGGCCGCCTAGGAAGCCGGCGCCACCGCGCTGGCGTTCAAGGTGGGTCCAGCTGCGCACAAGGCGGCCCTTCTGGTAGTTGAGATGGGCAAGTTCGACCTGCAGCGTGCCTTCCTTGGTGCGGGCGCGCTCGCCAAAGATTTCGAGGATCAGCCCGGTTCGGTCCAGAACCTTGGCATGCAATTCCTTCTCGAGATTGCGTTGCTGCACCGGGGTCAGCGGATGATCGACGATGACCAGTTCCGCGTCGTTGTCCTTAACGATTTGGGCGAACTCTTCGACCTTGCCGCTGCCAAGCAGGGTCGCCGGACGCGGATCGTTGACGGTCACGACAGCCGTATGGACTGGGTCGAGATTGATGGCGCGCGCGAGGCCGACCGCCTCGTCATGGCGAGCGTCGGCCGAGCGCGTCAGCCGTGGGCGGTTGGTGTCGTCGTCACCGCGCGGCTGGCGGGTAAGCACGGGCACAATGACGACAGCCCGGGTCGGCCCCTTGGCTTCCGTCCCGGGATGATGCGCTGGTTTTCCGCGAACCGTGGCGTCCGCGTCCTTTTCACGTGCCAATCAGGCGCCCTGGCTTTCCTCGCCATCGAACATCTGAACCGGCTGGCTCGGCATGATCGTGGAAATGGCGTGCTTGTAGACGAGCTGGGAGTGACCGTCGCGGCGCAGCAGCACACAGAAATTGTCGAACGAAGTGACCACGCCGGTCAGCTTCACGCCGTTGATGAGGAAGATGGTGAGCGGGTTCTTGCTCTTGCGAACTGAATTCAGGAACAGGTCCTGAAGGTTTTGCGATCGTTCCGCCATTGTTCTTGTCTTTCGCCGATCCCCTTCGGTTTGCAGGCCAATGCGCCAAATTAACGGGCACATGTCAAGCGCACAAACACCGTCTTGTCGTCAGTAACGACAAGCAGAACGAGATATATTGATGTTCATTCCACCTGTGCGGTTATCAGGCTGGACTTTTTTCCGCAATGTCAAAAAAGGCTTGCCGTAACGAAAGTGTCACTGAGCCGGGGTGCCCGTTGGCCACCGGATCGCCGTCAATGGCCACGACCGGCATGGCAATCGTCGTGGCGGAACTGATGAACGCCTCGCGCGCCGCCTTGGCCTCGGCGACGGAAAAACCGCGCTCCTCGATCTTCAGGCCGAGCTTGGCCGCGACTTCGAACATCGTCGTGCGGGTGATGCCGCGCAGGATGCCGTGATCGGCCGGCCTGGTGACCAGGACGCCATCCCGGGTGACGATCCAGGCGTTCGACGAGCCGCCTTCCTTGACGTTGCCGTCGGTGTCGACGAACCATGCTTCCTGCGCACCGGCTTCCTTGGCTTTTTGCTTGGCCAATACATTGGGCAGCAGTCCGACGGTCTTGATATCGACCCGGTCCCAGCGATTCTCTGGCACGGTGATGACCGCGATCCCGGTTTCGGCTCGCTTTGCTCCAGCCGCCGGATCGGCCTTTCTGGCTGTGACCACCAATGACGGCTTGGTGTCCGCCGACGGGAAAACAAACTCGCGGCTGGCGACACCACGCGTCACCTGCACATAGACAAGGCCGTTGACGACGTGGTTGCGATTGACCACCTCGCGCAGGATCAGCGGCAGCACGTTGCGCGCGACCGGCCAGGCGATCGACAGTTCGGTCAGCGAGCGGTTGAGCCGGGCAAGATGGCGCGGCATGTCGACGATGAAGCCGCGCGCCACCTCGCAGACCTCGTAGACGCCATCGGCGAACTGATAGCCGCGATCCTCGATATGCACGGAAGCGTCCGCGTGAGCGACGTAGCGCCCGTTGACATAGGCAATGCGCGGCATTGGCGACCCCTGGAAAAATCTCGGGCTTTCTTATGCGATTCCGCCGCCGCCGTAACCGGCAAATGCTTGGACCACGCGCGGTTCAGTACAGGTTCCGCGCGTCAGACGCCCAGTGACTTCAGTTTGCGGTGCAGCGCCGAGCGCTCCATGCCGATGAACTCGGCGGTCTTCGAGATGTTGCCGCCGAAGCGGTTGATCTGGGCGATCAGATAGTCCTTCTCGAACTGTTCACGGGCCTCGCGCAACGGCAGCGCCATAATGTGCTGGTCGGACTGATTCGGCGTTCGCGGCATGACGTCGCCGATTTCGGACGGCAGCAGGTCCGCGGTGATCGGCGCATCGACGTCGTCGCCGCGCGCCAGAATCATCAGGCGCTCGACATTGTTGCGCAGCTGACGGACGTTGCCGGGCCAATTGTGCGCCTGCAGCACGGCAAGCGCGTCATCGCCGATACGGCGCGGCTTGATGCCGGCCTGGCGGGCGATCTGCTTCATGAAATTGTCAACGAGATAGGGAATGTCCTCGCGCCGCTCGGCCAGGCCCGGCACCATCACCGGAACCACCGCCAGCCGGTGGTAGAGATCTTCGCGGAAACGCCCGTCGGCGATCATGGCTTCCAGGTTCTGCGAGGTCGACGAGATGATGCGGACATCGACCTTGACCCGCTTGGTGCCCCCTACCCGCTCGAACTGCTGCTCGACCAGCACGCGCAGGATCTTGTTTTGCGTCTCGCGCGGCATGTCGGCCACTTCGTCGATGTAGAGGATGCCGCGATGGGCCTCCTCCAGCGCGCCGACCTTGCGCTCGACACCGTTCGATTCGGTGCCGAACAGCTCGATCTCCATGCGCTCGGGCGTGATGTTGGCGGCGCTTAGCGTCACGAATGGCGCGCCCTTGCGGGCCGACAGCGTGTGAATGGCGCGCGCCGCCAGTTCCTTGCCGGATCCGGACGGGCCGATGATCATGACACGGCTGTTGGTCGGCGCGACGCGCTCGATGGTCTGGCGCAGCTGGCTCATGGCCGACGACATGCCGATCAGGTCGAAGGTCTCGCCACTGCGCTGTTTGAGGTCGGAAACCTCGCGCCGCAACTTCGAGGTTTCCAGCGCACGCTCGGCAATGAGAATCAGCCTGTCGGCCTTGAACGGCTTCTCGATGAAATCATAGGCGCCACGTCGGATGGCGGAGACCGCTGTTTCGATGTTGCCGTGGCCGGAGATCATCACCACCGGCAGGGTGGGATGCATGGTCTTGATCTCGTCGAGCAGCGCCAGGCCGTCCAGGCGCGAGCCCTGCAGCCAGATGTCGAGGAAAATCAACCTCGGTGCCCGGTCGGCAATGGCCGCCAAGGCGCTGTCGGCGTCGAATGCCGTGCGGGTTTCGTGACCTTCGTCGCTCAATATGCCTGCGACGAGCTCGCGGATGTCTTCCTCGTCATCGACGATGAGAATATCAGACGCCATTACCGACCTTTTCAGTTTCTCTTTCGTGTTCCGTCTTGCCTTCGCCGCGCAACGGCGTGACGGCCGCCAGCGGCAGGATGATGCTGATCATCGCCCCGCGGCCGCCGTGGAAGTCCGCAGGCGCATCATGAAGTTCCAGCCTGCCGCCATGGTCCTCCACGATCTTCTTGACGATAGCGAGACCAAGCCCGGTGCCTTTCTCGCGCGTGGTCATATAGGGCTCGAGCAGCCGTTGGCGATTCTCGCGCGGCAGGCCTTTGCCATTGTCGATGACGTCGATACGAATCGCGCCATTCTGACGGCCGGCTTGAATCCGGATTATGCCGTGCGAACCGTCCTTTTGTTCCAGTCCGTCGATCGCCTCGGCGGCGTTCTTGATCACATTGCCGAAAGCCTGCGCCAGAAGGCGGCTGTCGAATGTGCCCTTGAGCGGTTCATTGCCGAAAATCCGCTCGAAGGTGATGTCGGCGCGGCTGACCTCGACCAGGAAGGATGCCTCGCGCAGCGATTCGCGCAGATCGATGGCCTTCATCTCGGGCTTGGGCATGCGCGCGAAGGCGGAGAATTCGTCGACCATGCGGCCGATGTCCTCGACCTGCCGGATGATGGTGTCGGTGCATTGGTCGAAAACCTCGCGGTCCTCGGTGATGACCTTGCCGTATCGGCGCTTGATGCGCTCGGCCGAAAGCTGGATCGGCGTCAGCGGGTTCTTGATCTCGTGGGCGATGCGGCGCGCGACGTCGGCCCAGGCTGAAGAACGCTGCGCCTGGACCAGATCGGTGATGTCGTCGACGGTCACGACGTAGGATTTCTCTTCCGAGCCGTCGTCGCCCGCTTCGATGGTGATCTGCACGTTGAAAGTGCGCTCGGTGCCGGCGCGGAAAAACGTCACCTGCTCGCGGTAGACGGGCTTGCCCGACTGGCGGCCGATCTCGAAGACGCGGCCGACATGCGGCAAAATAGCGGAAAGGTTCTGCCCGAGTGCGGCACTGGCGGAGATGGCCAGCATCGATTCGGCCGAACGGTTGACGATGGTGACGATGCCGTAGGGATCGACGCCGATGACGCCGGCGGTGACACCGGCAAGCACGGCTTCGGAGAAGCGCCGCCGCTCGTCGATCAGGTCCTTCGCCGACAGGATCTCGTTGCGCTGCGATTTGAGCTCCAGCAGCATCTTGTTGAAGGTGTCGCCAAGCGAGGCGACATCGCCGTCGGAAGATCTAACCGGAACCGCGACGTCGAGATTGCCGGTCGCCACTTCGTCGGCAGCGCCAATGAGCTGGCGAATCGGCCGCACGAGGCGGTCGGCGACCGCGATGCCCGTCCAGATTGCCGACAAGATGATGATCAGGGTCAGCGACAGATAGGGCAGCGCGAAGGCTACTTGCGACGTGCGCCTGTTGTCTTCGAGATTGCGATACTCGTCGGTGTTGGACCTGACGATCTGCCGCGCCTTGATCACCTCGGGATCGACAAGGCGGATGGTGTAGAGGTAGAGGCCCTCGATTTCGCGCAGCTTGACGATGGCGCCCATGATGTTGCGGGTGCGCGGCTCTATCAGCACCGGCTTGCCGTCGGTGGCGCTGCTGACTGAACCTTCCGGCGGTTCCGGCATGGCGAAATCGGCATCGGTCTGCGCGCTCATGACGAACGAACCGTCGGGCTTGATCAGCGCCGCATGGGCCAGCGACCGGCCCACCGCCTCCTTGTTCAGGAGGTCGAGAAAGCCTGTGCGATCAAGGCCGTATAGCGAGCGCGACGCGTCGAGATCATAGGCCATCGACAGCGTCGTGCCCTGCAGATTGCGGGCGTTCTCCTGGACATAGGCATCGGCGATCGACAGCGAGGAATTGACGATCGTCTTGGTACGAATCTCGAACCAGCGGTCGAGGCCGATATCGAGCGTGATCGAGGCGATGATGGCCACCATGATGGCGGGGATGGCGGCAACCAGCGCGAACATGGCGACGATGCGCACATGCAGCCGCGAGGCCGCCTTGCCATGCCGGCGGGCCATGACGATGCGATGCACTTCGCGCCCGACCAGCGCCATGAGGAACAGCACGAAAGCGGCATTGAGCGCGATCAGCGCCCAGGTCGTCCTGGCGTCAGGCGCGATCGGCGTCGCGCCGACCAGGATGGTGAACGAGATGGCCGCCATGACCAGCGCGCCGACGACGGCCACCACGCCGGGCAGCGCCAGCAAGCGGCGCCCGTCGCGCGCGCCGGGTTCGCTGAATAGCGGTTGATTGAGTACAGGTGCCTGCGGAGCCATGTCGCCGTCTGGGAGCCAATGATTGCGTCCGATCTATGCAACGCATTGTGGCGATTATGCAACAAGTGTGACAATGGCGGAAATCTTTCGCCGCTCAGTCCCCTGAAAAAGAGTCGTCGCCGGGTCGTCGCTCAGCCCGGCCGCGACGATTTATAGACGTTGACGCCCAGTTCGCGAATCTTCTTGCGCAGCGTGTTGCGGTTCAGCCCCAGCAGTTCCGCAGCCTTGATCTGGTTGCCGCGGGTTGCCGTCATTGAGGCCAGGACCAGCGGATATTCGACCTCGGACAGTATGCGCTGGTAGAGTCCGGCGGGCGGCAATTCGCCGGCAAACGAGGCGAAATAGCGCTGCAGGAAGTGCTCCACTGCCTGGCCGATGGAGAGATCGTCGGGAATGAGGTTGCCGCCGCCGGGCACCACGGGGCGCTCGCCGGTCTTCAGCTCCGCCTCGATGATCTCGGCGGAAATCTCGTCCTGCGAATAAAGAGCGGCCAGCCGGCGAACCAGGTTTTCCAGTTCGCGCACATTGCCCGGCCACGGGTAGCGCTTCATCAGTTCGATGCCGCCGGACGAGATGCGCTTGGTCTGCAGCCCTTCCATCTCGCCGAGCTTGAAGAAGTGGCGCACGAGATCGGGCACGTCCTCGGAGCGCTCGCGCAATGCCGGCAGCCTCAGCGGAACGACATTGAGACGATAGAACAGATCCTCGCGGAACAGTCCCTGGTTGATCAGCGTGCGCAGATCCTTGTTGGTGGCGGCGACGATGCGCACATCGGTCTTGATCGGCGTGCGTCCGCCGACGGTCGTGTACTCGCCCTGCTGCAGGACGCGCAGCAGGCGCGTCTGTGCCTCCATCGGCATGTCGCCGATCTCGTCGAGGAACAGCGTGCCGCCCTCGGCCTGCTCGAAACGGCCGGTGGAGCGGTTCTGCGCGCCGGTGAAGGCACCCTTCTCATGGCCGAACAGTTCCGATTCGATCAGGTCACGCGGGATCGCCGCCATATTGATGGCGACAAACGGCCCGCCGCGACGACGGCCATATTCGTGCAGCGCACGCGCCACCAGTTCCTTGCCGGTGCCGGATTCGCCCGAGATCATCACCGTGAGGTCGGTCTGCATCATGCGCGCCAGCATGCGATAGATGTCCTGCATGGCCGCCGAGCGGCCGACCAGCGGCATCGTTTCCGGCTGCTCATCGGGCCGCGCATCGATCTTCGGCCGGCGGGGCTCAGACAGCGCCCGGTTGACGATGTTGAGCAGTTCGGTCAGGTCGAACGGTTTCGGGAGATATTCATAGGCGCCTGTCTCGGATGCGCGGATCGCCGTCATGAACGTGTTCTGGGCGCTCATGACAATGACCGGCAGTTCCGGCCGCGCCTTCTTGATGCGCGGTAGCATGTCGAAGGCGTTTTCATCCGGCATGACGACGTCGGTGATGACAAGGTCGCCCTCGCCCGCGGCCACCCAGCGCCACAAGGTCGAGGCGTTGGAGGTGACGCGCACCTCGTGCCCGACGCGCGAGAGAGCCTGGTTGAGCACGGTGCGGATCGCCGCATCGTCATCGGCGACGAGAATATTGCCGCGAGCGGTCATTTGCGGTCTCCTTCACCGTCTTCTTCAGCGCCGAACGGCGTTTCCTTCCAGGCCGGCATCAGGATGCGGAAGGTGGTTCCTCGCGGGGTCGATTCGCATTCGATGATGCCGCCATGCTCGCCGACGATCTTGGCGACCAGCGCAAGCCCCAGCCCCGAGCCGTTCGGCTTGGTGGTGATGAAAGGATCAAACAGGATCGGCAGGATATCCTCCGAGACACCGGGGCCATTGTCGCGCACGCAGAACTCCAGGGGCAGCGACACGCGGTCCTGCGTTCCCGGCACCGATACGCGAATGCCCGGCCGGAAGGCGGTCGACAGCACGATCTCGCCATGCGGGTCGGTGCCGATCGCCTCGGCGGCGTTCTTGACCAGGTTCAGGAACACCTGGATCAGCTGGTCGCGGTTGGCGAACACTGGAGGCAATGATGGATCATAGTCCTCCAATATCCTGATTTTCTTGGCAAAACCGTTCTTTGCGATCGCCTTCACATGGTCGAGAACGACATGGATGTTGACGGGATAGCGATCGATCGGCCGCTCGTCGGAAAACACCTCCATGCGATCGACCAGCGAGACGATGCGGTCCGTCTCGTCGGTGATCAGCCGGGTCAACGCGCGGTCCTCGTCGGAGGCGGACAGTTCGAGCAGTTGCGCGGCGCCGCGGATGCCGGAGAGCGGGTTCTTGATCTCATGGGCGAGCATCGCCGCCAGGCCAGTCACCGAGCGCGCGGCACCGCGATGCGTCATCTGCCGGTCGATCTTGTCGGCCATGGACCGTTCCTGGAACATGACCACGACGGAGCCCGGGAATTCCGGCACCGGCGCGACATAGAGATCGACGACCTTCTCGATGCCGAGGCGTGGCGACGACACATCGACCCGATACTCGTTGACCGGAGCCCGGCGCTCGCGCACCTGATCGACCAAGGTCAGCAGCGGACTGCCGAAGGGGACGAGCTTGGACAGGGTGTTGCGCGCCAGCATGGTCGCGCTGGAGCGAAAAAAGTCCTCGGCATCGGCATTGGCGAAGGTGATGAAGCCTTCCTCGCTGATCATGATCACCGGGCGGCGGATGGTGTTGAGGACGATCTGGGCGGCGTCCACCATTTCAGCTCCCTGGCCAGCGATGGCGTTCATGCGGCGCTCCGCAGGCTCAAGGGTTGCGGATCACGCGAAAACACATTGCGCAGCAAGGCAATGACGCGGGCCGGATCGAACGCCGTCAGGATGGCCTTTCGGTCATCGTCGGCGACGCCAACAGCATGGCGATCAAGATACCAGCCCAGATGTTTGCGCGCCTGGCGCAAACCGCTCTCAACGCCATAAAGCGCCAGCATGTCCTCGTAGTGGCCGACGATATAGTCTGCCAGAGCCGCGCGATTCTCGGGCACGTTGGCCGCCACTTCGCCTGCCGCCGCTGCCGCGATGCCACCGGCGATCCAGGGCGCGCCGTAATGCGCGCGACCGACCATCACCGCATCGGCGCCCGATTGGTCGAGAATGGCAGCTGCCTCGGCCGGGGAACAGACATCGCCATTGGCAACGACTGGAATGGACACGGCTTCCTTGACGCGGGCGATGGCGCGCCAGTCGGCCTTGCCCTGGTAGAACTGGCAGCGCGTGCGGCCATGCACCGTCACCATCTTGACGCCCGCCTGCTCGGCACGGCGCGCGAGGATGGGCGCATTGAGGGCGCCTTCGTCCCAGCCGAGCCGCATCTTGACCGTCACCGGCACCTTGACCGCGCCGACCACGGCCTCGATCAGCGACAGCGCATGGTCGAGATCCAGCATCAATGCCGAACCGGCATAACCACCGGTGACCTTCTTGGCCGGGCAGCCCATGTTGATGTCGATGATGTCGGCGCCCTCGCCTGCGGCGATCCGTGCGCCTTCGGCCATGTGGATCGCTTCGCGGCCCGCCAGCTGCACCATATGGACGGGCAGGCCGGAATGCCGTATGCGCAGGTCGAAGCCGGCCCTACCCTTGGCGAGTTCGCCGCTTGCCACCATTTCGGACACGACCAGGCCCGCGCCGTGCGCATGGGCGCGCCGCCGGAACGGCTCGTCGGTGATGCCCGACATCGGCGCGAGGAAGACGCGGTTGCGGATTTCCACGCCGCCGACGTTCAAAGGCGCGGCCAATCTGGCTGAGTTAACCATGCACAAAAACCAAGCATGTCCATTCGTTGCACATTCTCTAGCCATATCAGCTACAATGTGCAACGCGGAATGACGTCACATTGAGGCGCAATTGGGAAAATTCCGGACCTTAGGCATTTGCCGTGACCAGGGCGCGCCGCGCGTCCCTCAGGGCATGTGAAGGATGCTTTGGAATTCACATTTGACGCACGATCTTTTTGGAAAACCAATTACACTTTTGGGGATCGTGCGCTAAGCCAATCGCCATGACTGAGGCAAGTGAAAACGCGAGCGCGACAGGTGGGGTTGCGGTGGTGATCGTCGCCGCCGGCCGCGGCGCTCGTGCCGGGCAGGCCAACGGACCCAAGCAATACCAGAACATTGGCGGCCGCGCCGTCATTGCGCACACGCTGGAGATATTTCTGGCCCATCCGCGAACCGACCGGATCGTCGTCGCCATCCACGCCGACGACCACGAATTGTTCCGGCAAGCGGCGGGCAGCCAGGCTGAGCGCGTCACCGCCATCATTGGCGGACCGACCCGGCAGGAGTCCGTCCGGCTCGGGCTGCTGGCGCTGAAGGAGCATGCGCCGGGCCAGGTTCTAATTCACGACGCCGTCCGCCCGTTCGTCGATGCGGACCTGATCGACCGAACCATTTCCGCCATCGGCGAGAACGAGGGGGCGTTGCCCGCCCTCCCCGTCGCAGACACGCTGAAGCGCGAATCGGCCGCCGGAGTGGTCGCGGAAACCGTTTCCCGAAGCGGGCTGCACGCGGCGCAAACGCCGCAAGGTTTTCCCTACGGGCCGATCCTTGCCGCACACGACAAGGCCTTTCAACTGGGTAGGCTGGACTTCACTGATGACGCGGCCATCGCCGAATGGGCGCATATTCCAGTCAAGCTCGTTCCGGGCTCGCCGGACAATGTCAAACTCACCTGGGCACGGGACATCGCCATGGCGCACCAGCGGCTTTCCAGCGAACGCACACATTTCCCCGACATCCGCACCGGCAACGGCTACGATGTCCACGCCTTTGAGCCCGGCGATCACGTCACTTTGTGCGGCGTCGCCATTCCACATGACAAGAAACTGTCCGGTCATTCCGATGCCGATGTCGGCCTGCATGCCTTGACCGACGCGCTGCTGGCGACCTGCGGAGCCGGTGACATCGGTACGCATTTTCCGCCGTCCGATCCGCAGTGGAAAGGTGCGGCGTCGCGGATCTTCGTCGAACACGCGGCGAAAGTCGTGCGCCAGCGCGGCGGACGCATCGCCAATGCCGACATCACGCTGATCTGCGAGGCGCCGCGCGTCGGCCCGCATCGCGAGGCGATGACGGCAGCCCTGTCGCGGATGCTGGGCATTTCCGCCGACCGCATCTCGATCAAGGCGACAACCAACGAAAAACTCGGCTTCGTCGGCCGCGAGGAAGGCATTGCGGCGATCGCCACCGCCAGCGTGGTGTTCCCCGGCGAGGTGCCGGAATGAGCAACGCCGAACTCGCAAACTCCCTGCTGCTGGCCTGCCAGCAACGCGGCATCATGCTGGCGACGGCTGAAAGCTGCACCGGCGGCCTGATCATCGCCGCGCTCACCGACATTGCCGGCTCCTCGGCGGTGGTCGACCGCGGCTTTATCACCTATTCCAACGAAGCCAAGATGGACATGCTCGGCGTTGCCGCCAAAACGCTCGACGCGCATGGAGCCGTTTCGCGCGAAACGGTCCTGGAGATGGCGGCCGGCGCGCTGGCGCATTCGCGCGCGAGCCTTTCTCTTGCCGTTACCGGCATTGCCGGCCCAAGCGGAGGTTCGGCTGACAAGCCGGTCGGTCTCGTCTGGTTCGGCCTTGCCCTGGCCGGCCAGCCTGTTGTCGCCGAGCGCCAGCTGTTTGGCCACAAGGGCCGCGAATTCATCCGCCACGAGACGGTGAGACACGCGCTGCAATTCGGCCTGCGCGCGCTTGGACAAGGCACGGATTCACCGCGATAGCGTCATGCCGGCGCAACCCCATAGATGACGTCGGCGCGCTTTTCGAAAGCCTCGGCGAACATCCGGAAGGCACGGTCGAACATGGTGCCCATCAGCGCGCCCAGGATACGGCTCTTGAACTCATAGTCGATGAAGAAGCGGACGGCGCAGCCGGCGCCATCGGGCTCGAAACGCCAGACATTGCTCAGATATTTGAACGGGCCGTCGATATATTTCACGTCGATGGCGCTCTCGTCGGGCTTCAAAAGCACCTGTGTCGTGAAGGTCTCGCGGATCGCCTTGTAGCCGATGCTCATGTCGGCCAGGAGAACGGTGCGTCCGTCACGCTCCTTGCGCGTGCGCACCGTCAGCGCTTCGCAGAGCGGCAGGAACTGCGGATAGGCCTCGACATCGGCAACCAGCGCGAACATCTGCTGTGGCGTATGGGCGACGCGGCGGGTGGCTTCGAATTTCGGCATTCAACCAGCGCTAGACCGATTTCTGGAGCTGCGCTTCCCGCGCCGCGCGCAGCCGGGCGAAATCGTCGCCGGCATGGTGCGATGAACGCGTCAGCGGGCTCGATGCCACAAGCAGGAAACCCTTGGTCCGGCCGATCGTCTCGAAGGACTTGAACTCTTCGGGCGTCACGAAGCGGATCACCGGATGGTGCTTTTTCGAAGGCTGCAGATATTGGCCGATGGTCATGAAGTCGACATTGGCCGAGCGCAGATCGTCCATCAGCTGCAGGATTTCATTTCGCTCCTCGCCCAGGCCAACCATGATGCCGGATTTGGTGAAGATCGACGGATCGAGTTCCTTGACCCGCTGCAACAGCCGGATCGAGTGGAAATAGCGGGCGCCCGGCCGGACCTTCAGATAGTTCGACGGCACGGTTTCGAGATTGTGGTTGAAGACGTCGGGCCTGGCCGCCACGACGATCTCAAGCGCGCCGTCCTTGCGCAGGAAATCGGGCGTCAGGATTTCGATCGTGGTCGACGGCGTTGCCGCGCGGATCGCCCGGATGACATCGGCAAAATGCTGCGCACCGCCATCGGCAAGATCGTCGCGGTCGACCGAGGTGATGACGACGTGGCTGAGCCCCATCTGCTTGACGGCATGCGCGACGCGGGCCGGCTCATCGGGGTCCAGCGCGGTCGGAATGCCGGTGGCGACATTGCAGAAGGCGCAAGCGCGCGTGCAGATCTCGCCCATGATCATGAAGGTGGCGTGCTTCTTTTCCCAGCACTCGCCGATGTTGGGGCAACCGGCCTCTTCGCAGACCGTCACCAGCTTGTGGGATTTGACGATCTCGCGCGTCTCGGCATAGCCCTTCGAGACCGGCGCCTTGACGCGGATCCAGTCCGGCTTGCGCAACACCTCCTGGTCGGGCTTGTGCGCCTTCTCGGGGTGCCGCAACCGTGGTGCGTTGGCGATCGCGTCGAGGACAGTAACCATCTGGACCCTGGCTTTTCTCGTGACCGCCCCTCGGCGATCGTCAGTTTATCGTCATCTAGGACTTTTCGGCACAAAGAAAAAGGCTGCAGCGGCGCATGCCGCTACAACCGTTTTCGCATAGCCGGGAACGGTACCGATTAGCGGCGCACCAGGCGACCGACCCAGATCAGCAGGCAGGCACCGATAAAGCCGGTGATCAGATAGGCGATCCAGCCGACGCCGAACGGGCCGAAATTGAGCGCCTGCAGGATAGCGTTCAACACGACTGCGCCAACGATGCCCATGATAATGTTCATGAAAATGCCGGTGTTGCTCTTCATGACCATTTCGGCGAACCAGCCTGCCAGGCCGCCGATGATGATGGCTGCAATCCAGCCCACGCCGTTCAAGTGCATATGCCTTCTCCTTGCGCGCGTAGAAATGCATGCGAAAACGAACTGCCTTGCCGCCGAGATCCGGCGGCTTTCGCGGCTGAGTCTCCTGCTGCGAATCTATCATGCGTTCAAGGCGCGGCCATAGGCGTCGAGCACGCTTTCCTTCATCATCTCCGACAGCGTCGGATGCGGGAAGATGGTGTGCATCAGCTCTTCCTCGGTCGTCTCGAGGTTCATCGCCACGACAAAGCCCTGGATCAGTTCGGTCACCTCGGCGCCGACCATATGGGCGCCGAGCAGCTGACCGGTCTTCTTGTCGAAGATGGTCTTGATGAAGCCCTGGTCCTCGCCAAGCGCGATCGCCTTGCCGTTAGCCGCGAACTGGAAGCGGCCGACGCGGATATCCTTGCCTTCGGCCTTGGCCTTGGCTTCCGTCAGGCCGACGGAGGCGACCTGCGGATTGCAGTAGGTGCAGCCCGGGATCTTGAGCTTGTCGATGGCGTGCACGCCGGGGAAACCAGCGATCTTTTCCACGCACACGACGCCCTCATGCTCGGCCTTGTGGGCAAGCATGGGCGGGCCGGCGACATCGCCGATGGCGTAGATGCCTGGTACATTGGTCTTGCCATAGCCGTCGACGACAATGCAGCCGCGGTCGGTCTTCACGCCGAGCGCTTCAAGGCCGAGATTCTCGATATTGCCCTGGACACCGACGGCCGAGATCATGCGGTCGGCGGTGATCTTCTCGACCTTGCCGTCCTTCATCTCGACATGCGCGGTGACCGAGTTGGCGCCCTTCTCGACCTTGGTCACCTTGGCTTCGAGAATGATCTTCATGCCTTGCTTCTCGAACTGTTTTTGCGCGAATTTCGAGACCTCGGCATCCTCGACCGGCATCACCGCCGGCAACAGTTCGACCACCGTCACGTCGGCGCCCATGGTGCGGTAGAAGGAGGCAAATTCGATGCCGATGGCGCCCGAGCCCATCACCAGCAGCGACTTCGGCATTTCCTTCGGCACCATGGCCTCGAAATAGGTCCAGATGAGCTTGCCGTCCGGCTCGATGCCCGGCAGCGCGCGCGGCCGCGCGCCGGTCGCCAGGATGATGTGCTTGGCGGTATAGGTGCCCTCGCCCTTGACGCCCTTCGGTACCGGCGGCTGCGGCTCCATCGGCGTCTTGGCCGTCTTGGAGACGACGACCTCACCGGGCTTCGACAGCTTGGCTTCGCCCCAGATGACGTCGACCTTGTTCTTCTTCATCAGGAAGGCAACGCCGCCATTGAGCCGCAGCGAGACTTTGCGCGAGCGGTCGACCACGGCCGACGTGTCGACGCTGACCTTGCCATCGAGCTTCAGGCCATAGTCCTTCAGATGGTCGGAATAGTGCATGATCTCGGCCGAACGCAGCAGCGCCTTGGTCGGGATGCAGCCCCAGTTGAGGCAGATGCCGCCGAGATGCTCGCGCTCGACAATCGCCGTCTTGAAGCCGAGCTGGGCGGAACGCACCGCCGTGACATAGCCGCCGGGGCCCGAGCCGATGATGATGACGTCGTAGTTCTCAGCCACGGATTTTCTCCTTCAATCACAATTCCAGCATGACGCGCACGACCGATGTCAGCGCCTTGCCGATGTTTCGCGTGTTTTCGGCATCGAGATGGACGCCGTCGAGCGGTGTGGTTTGCGCCACCGTGCCGGCGTCGAAGAAGCCGCAGCCGACTTCGTCGGCGAGTGCGGCATATTGCGGGGCGAGTTGCTTCGACGCCTCATCGCCGCCAGCAAACATTTCCCTGAAATCGGCATTTTCGGTGCGGCTTACAACGGGCGGCGACACAATGAGTATCTGTGGCGCAGGCCAGTCGAATGGATAGTCATGGCCGCGCACGATGTCGATCAAACGTTGGATGCCTTGCTTGGCCGCGACCGGATTGCCGTGGATCCACGGCTTCATGTCGTTGGCGCCGAGCATGATGACGATCAGGTCGATCGGTGCATGCGTCGTCAGCGCCGTCGGCAACAGCCGCGCACCATTGCGATCGGCACCTGCCAGATGATCGTCGAAGGCCGTGGTGCGGCCATTGAGGCCATCGGCGATGACCTGGACGCCACCGCCGAGACTCGCCTGCAGAACGCTTGGCCAGCGGTCTTCCAGCGCATGGCGGCCGCCCTCGGCGTTGTACCCCCAGGTCAGCGAGTCGCCGTAGCAAAGCACCGTCTTCATGCGTTCACCTGTGCATTCATCAAGCCGCGTCCCACCCGCCAACGTACGAACAGCCAGTGAATCAGCACCGTCGCCAGGCTTGGCAAAACCAGGCCGGCGACAATTGGAAGGTCACTTCCCCACTGGCGCTTGTCGATCGGCTGCGAGAACGTCCAGCCGATCAGGCCGAGCCCGACCAGCACGAACAGGACCATAGTGCAAAGAGCCAGCCAGTTGATGATGGCCGGCGCATTCGAAAAGAACTGCGCGACGAAGAACAGGATCGTCACGACAATGGTGACAAGCACGGACGCCATGAACACCAGAATGTATTCTTCCTGCGCGTCGGTTGCGATGGCCAGTCCGAGCGCGACGAGGCTGCCGGCGAAACCTGAAATGAAAAAGGCGAAAAGGCTGGTGAAGAATTTCCGCACGAGCCTTTTCCTTTCCTAGACCAGCATGCCCATCGGGTTCTCGATCAGCCGCTTGAAGGCGACCAGCAGCTCGGCGCCGAGCGCGCCATCAACGGCGCGATGATCGGTCGACAGCGTCACCGACATCACGGTGGCGATTTTGAGCTCGCCATTCTTGACCACAGCCCGCTCTTCACCGGCGCCGACCGCCAGGATCGTCGCATGCGGCGGATTGATGACGGCGGCAAAGTCCTTGATGCCGAACATGCCGAGATTGGAGACCGCCGTCGTGCCGCCCTGATACTCTTCCGGCTTCAGCTTGCGGCTGCGCGCGCGGCTGGCCAGGTCCTTCATCTCGTTGGAAATGGTCGACAGCGTTTTTTCGTCCGCCTTACGGATGATCGGCGTGATCAGGCCGCCGGGGATCGACACGGCAACGCCGACATCGGCGTGCTTGTGCTTGACCATGGCGGTTTCGGTCCACGAGGCATTGGCATCCGGCACCGCCTTCAGCGCCATCGCCATCGCCTTGATCACCATGTCGTTGACCGACAGCTTGTAGGCAGGCACGTCACCCTTTTCGGTCTTCTTCATCGGTGCGGCGGCATTGATCTGCGTGCGCAAGGCCAGCAACGCATCGAGTTCGCAGTCGAGCGTCAGGTAGAAATGCGGGATGGTGGACTTGGCCTCGACCAGCCGGCGCGCGATGGTCTTGCGCATATTGTCGTGCGGGACGAGTTCGTAGGAGCCTTGCTCGAACAGCTTCAGCACCTGGTCGTCCGACATCGGCTTCACAGCCGGCGCGGGAGCCGCCGGCGCACCGGCCGGAGCCTTGGCGGCGAGGGCTGCCTTGGCACCACCGCCGGCAATCGCTGCATCGACATCGGCCTTCACCACACGGCCATGCGGGCCGGTGCCGGTCACGGCCGACACGTCGACGCCGGCCTCCTTGGCGATGCGGCGCGCGAGCGGCGAAGCGAAGGTGCGCTCGCCAGCCGCGTGGCCATTGGCGACCGGAGCCGGCTCTGCCTTGGGAGCGGCTGCGGCAGCAGGTTCAGCCTTTGGTGCCTCAGCCTTGGGAGCGTCCGCTTTCGGAGCCTCGGCTTTCGCCGGTGCGGCACCGCCACCACTTTTTGCGGCGGCGCTCGCATCCTCGCCCTCGGCCGCAAGCACGGCGATCAGCGCATTGACCTTGACGCCTTCGGTACCGGCGGGAACGACGAGCTTGGCCACCGTGCCCTCATCGACGGCCTCGACCTCCATCGTCGCCTTGTCGGTCTCGATCTCGGCGATGACGTCTCCGGGTGAAACCTTGTCGCCTTCCTTGACCAGCCATTTCGACAGATTGCCCTCTTCCATCGTGGGCGAGAGCGCCGGCATGGTGATGTTGATTGGCATTTTGTCCTCCCGGCCGGTTCAGCGATATGTGACGGCTTTGACCGCCTCGATGACCTCGCCGACATTCGGCAAAGCCAGCTTTTCGAGGTTGGCCGCATAGGGCATCGGCACATCCTTGCCGGCAATGGTGATAACCGGCGCGTCAAGGAAATCGAAAGCGCGCTGCGACACCTGGTTGGCGATGTGGTCGCCGACCGAGCTCTGCGGGAAGCCTTCTTCAACGACGACCAGCCGGTTGGTCTTCTTGACCGAGGCGATGATGGTGTCGAGGTCGAGCGGGCGGATGGTGCGCAAATCGATGATCTCGGCGTCGATGCCCAGGCCGCGCAATTCCGCTTCCGCCTTGACCGCGTAGGTCATGCCGATGCCGAAGGAGACGATGGTGACGTCCTTGCCTTGCTTGTGGATGCGGGCCTTGCCGATCGGCAGCACGAAATCATCAAGCTTCGGCACGTCGAAGGACTGGCCGTAGAGGATTTCGTTCTCGAGAAAGATGACCGGGTTCGGGTCGCGGATCGCCGCCTTGAGCAGGCCCTTGGCGTCAGCGGCCGTATACGGCATCACCACCTTCAGGCCCGGAATGTGGCTGTACCAGGCGGCGTAGCACTGCGAGTGCTGGGCGGCGACGCGGGCAGCGGCCCCGTTCGGTCCGCGGAATACGATCGGCGCGCCCATCTGGCCGCCGGACATGTAAAGCGTCTTGGCGGCCGAATTGATGATCTGGTCGATCGCCTGCATGGCGAAATTGAAGGTCATGAACTCGACGATCGGCTTCAGCCCAGCCATCGCCGCACCGACGCCGACGCCGGCAAAACCATGCTCGGTGATCGGCGTGTCGACGACGCGACGCGGCCCGAATTCCTGCAGCAAGCCTTGGGTGATCTTGTAGGCGCCCTGGTATTCGGCGACCTCCTCGCCCATGACGAAGACATCGCCGTCGCGGCGCATCTCTTCGGCCATGGCATCGCGCAGTGCTTCGCGTACCGTGGTCGAGACCATTTCGGTGCCGGCAGGGATGTCAGGATCGGCGGCGATCTCGGTCTTCGGTGCTGCCGCGACTGGTGCGGCGGCCTCGCTCTTGGCAGCAACTGGTGCCGGTGAAGCCGTTTCAGCCTTGGCGGGCTCTTCGCCGATGCCTTCGCCGGCCTTGTCGGTGTCTTCGCCTTCAACCGCAAGCACGGCGATCACCGCGTTGACCTTGACGCCCTCGGTGCCGGCGGGAACCACGATCTTGGCGAGCGTGCCCTCATCGACGGCTTCGACCTCCATCGTCGCCTTGTCGGTCTCGATCTCGGCGATGACGTCGCCGGCGACGACCTTGTCGCCCTCGTTCTTCAACCACTTGGAAAGATTGCCCTCTTCCATGGTTGGCGAGAGAGCGGGCATGAGAATTTCGATCGGCATGTCCTGGCCCTCCCCTTACAATACGATATCGGTCCAGAGCTCGGACGGATCCGGCTCCGCATCGTTCTGGGCAAATTCGGCGGCGTCGGCGACGATGTCGCGAACCTCCTTGTCGATGGTCTTGAGCTCGTCCTCGGTCGCCCACTTCTTCTCGGTCAACCGAGCCTTGACCTGTTCGATCGGGTCATGCTCTGAGCGCATCTTCTGCACTTCTTCCTTCGAGCGGTATTTCGCCGGGTCAGACATCGAGTGACCGCGGTAGCGGTAGGTCTGCATTTCGAGAATGATCGGCCCGTTGCCGGCGCGGCACCATTCGGTCGCCTGATCGCCGGCGGATTTGACCGCACGCACATCCATGCCGTCGACCTGGATGCCCGGAATCTTGAACGAAGCGCCGCGATGCGAAAAATTGGTTTCGGCCGAAGATCGCGACACCGAGGTGCCCATGGCGTAGCGGTTGTTCTCGATGATGTAGATCACCGGCAGTTTCCACAGCGAGGCCATGTTGAAGCTTTCATAGACCTGGCCCTGGTTGGCGGCGCCGTCGCCGAAATAGGTCAGCGAGACGTTGTTGTTGTCGCGGTAGCGATTGGCGAAGGCCAGGCCGGTGCCGAGCGACACCTGCGCGCCGACAATGCCGTGGCCGCCGTAAAAATGCTTCTCCTTAGAGAACATGTGCATGGAGCCGCCCTTGCCCTTGGACAGGCCGCCACGGCGTCCGGTCAGCTCGGCCATGACACCACGCGGCGAAAGCTCCATGGCTAGCATGTGGCCGTGGTCGCGATAGGCTGTGATCATCTGGTCGCCGTCGATCAGCGCCATCTTCATGCCGGTGACGACAGCCTCCTGGCCGATATAGAGATGGCAGAAGCCGCCGATGAAGCCCATGCCGTAGAGCTGGCCGGCCTTTTCCTCGAAGCGGCGGATGAGCAGCATGTGCCGATAGGCGGCAAGCTCTTCGTCCTTGGTGAATTCAGCAGGCTTGGGCGCGGAAAGCCCTGATTTGCCTTCGGATTTCGATTTGGCAGGCGCTTTTCTGGCTGCGGTGGCCATGCATCACTCCCTGTTGGCGTCTCTTTGCGGACATTAGGGCAGGATGAAATCCGCCCTGGGAAGATCAGCTCTCCCCACCGATTTATGCAAGGCTAACACGCGTCACAGCGTTGCGCCATGACGAATTTGCATAGCTGGCATGCGCCTAAGCGGTTAAAATCATTGAAAATATTGCCGATTAACTGAAGTTCAGTTATTTCGACGAGGCCGGCAGCATGATGGTGATTTCATCGGCCTGGGACAGATTGAGCGCCCTGCGCGCCTGTTCGTCAAGCATGTCCTTCTCCAGCGTGCCGTCATGCATCAGCCGAACGCGCCGTTCGAGTTCCATCCGACGGGCCTTGATCGCATCGAGCTGAGCCTGCAGCGCAACCGTCTGGGCTTCCAGCTGATATTTCGAATTGATGCCGAACTCGCCGTGATAGGCGTGGAAGCCGAAATAGGCCAGGAACACCACGCAAAGCGAAGGGATGATCAGTCGGCCGGTATTTCTCTGCTTGTGCTGACGCGTCCACATGATCCGAATCCTCGCGGCCGCGAACTCATGCGGCTCCATCTTTTTCGCTCGATTGTGCTTAACGGACGGTTACGGACCTTGGGATTTGGCGAGCGGGACATGGCCTGATCCGGCAGGTTGCATCCGGCCGTCGGTTTTTCTTCTCAATCCTTTGCGGTCGCAAAGCTTGCATGCGGGAAAGTGGTTGACGTTCTGCTGAAATGACATATGCATATGCTATGCAATTATTGGACGCCAACAAGCTCGGCGCGCTCGGCGCCATGATTCGCGACAGGACGGAAGCCTCGTTGAGAGAGCTTTCGCCAAGTGCCGCGGCGGTGCTGTCGATGCTGCACTTCAAACCGGGGTTGACGACGACCGAACTCGCCGAGGTCGTCGGCGTCAGTCAACCGACTGCCGTGCGTTTGATCGACGGCCTGGAACGGCAGGCGCTGATCGTGCGTGGCAACCCGGAGGGTCGCGTCACGCCGCTGACACTGACGGAGACTGGCCACGCCGAGGTAAAGGAAATGCAAGCTCTTCGGCTCGCCGCGCTCGACGGATTGCTGTCTGCGCTGCAGCCGGACAAGCGGCGGCACTTTGTTTCCATGCTGGATGAGATTCTAGCCGGGGCGACGACTTCCCGCGCTTTGGCGAGAACAACGTGTCGCCTCTGCGAGCATGATCTTTGCGGGCATGAGATTTGCCCGATCGGCTGCCGCGCGGCTGAGATCGAGAGAAAGGAGAGCGGGCGATGATCGTTTCTTATGCAGGGCATTCGCCTGCGATCGACACCGATGCTTGGGTCGCCCCGGATGCCACCGTATGTGGCGATGTCGTCATTGGCGCCGGCAGCCGGGTCATGCACGGTGCCCGCCTTGTGGCGGAGGCAGGCGGCTCGATCCGCATTGGCCGCGACTGTATCGTGTTGGAAAATGCGGTGATCCGGGCCACAGCAAGTCATCCTTGCACCATGGGAAATCATTGCCTTGTAGGCCCCAACAGCCACGTGGTTGGTGCGGAAATCGGCGATGAAGTCTTTATCGCTACAGGTGCGGCGGTGTTCCATGGCGCGCATATAGGCCGCGGATCTGAAGTCCGCATCAATGGCATCGTTCACCTGCGTACCCGCCTCGAACCTGGTATGGTCGTACCGATCGGCTGGATTGCCGTCGGCGATCCGGCCCAGATTCTGCCCCCGGACCAGCATGAGGCGATTTGGTCTCACCAGAAACCACTCGATTTCCCAGGCTTCGTCTACGGTGTCGAGCGAGACTCGCCGGATATAATGCGGAAAATCACTGCAAACCTCTCGGCGGCACTAGGCGTGCATCGCACGGAAAGCGCTTGAGCGCTTTCCGCCACGGCTGAAGCGTTCCATTTCAAGCTCGGCAGTGGATGTCGCCCAAGCTTGCTCAAGGGCCAGGACCGAGGGTGCGCAGCGCGGTCACATGAGGCCGTGTGACGCGCGTTGGCGGTGGGCGAATGACCCGCCCTACACATTCCCTGGAAATTTGCTCCGGATCAGCCCTTGATCACCGACTTGCCGGCGTAACGCGCCTGCTTGCCAAGCTCTTCCTCGATGCGGATCAGCTGGTTGTATTTGGCCATGCGGTCGGAGCGCGACAGCGAGCCGGTCTTGATCTGCCCGCAATTGGTGGCGACGGCGAGATCGGCGATGGTCGAATCCTCGGTCTCGCCCGAACGGTGCGACATGACGGCGGTGTAGCCAGCCTTGTGCGCGGTCTCGACGGCATCGAGCGTTTCCGTCAGCGAGCCGATCTGGTTGACCTTGACCAGGATCGAATTGGCAACGCCCATGCGGATGCCGTCGCGCAGCCGCGCCGTGTTGGTGACGAAAAGGTCGTCGCCGACCAGCTGTGTCTTCTTGCCGATCAAGTCGGTCAGATATTTCCAGCCTTCCCAGTCGTCCTCGGCAAGGCCGTCCTCGATCGAGACGATCGGATAGTCGGCGGCGAGCTTGGCAAGGTACTTGGCCTGGGCCTTGGGATCGCGCGTCTTCTTCTCGCCTTCATAGACGTAATTGCCGTCCTTGAAGAACTCGGTCGCGGCGCAATCGAGGCCGAGCGCGATTTCCTCGCCCGGCTTGAAGCCGGCCTTCTCGATCGATTCCATGATGAAATCGAGCGCCACCGGCGCGCTCTTCAGGTTCGGGGCAAAGCCGCCCTCGTCGCCGACATTGGTGTTGTGGCCGGCATCCTTCAGCTTCTTGCGCAGCGTGTGGAAGATTTCCGAGCCCCAGCGCACGCCTTCACGCAAAGTCGGCGCGCCGACCGGCAGGATCATGAATTCCTGGAAGTCGATCGGATTGTCGGCATGGGCGCCGCCATTGATGATGTTCATCATCGGCACAGGCAGAATGTGCGCCTTGGTGCCGCCGACATAGCGATAGAGCGGCAGGCCGGCGGCATCGGCCGCGGCCTTGGCCACCGCCAGCGAAACGCCGAGAATGGCATTGGCGCCGAGCCGGCTCTTGTTGGGCGTGCCATCAAGCTCGATCATGGTCTGATCGATATGGATCTGGTTTTCGGCTTCCATGCCGCCGATCGCTTCGAACAGCTCGCCATTGACCGCCTCTACGGCCTTGAGCACGCCCTTGCCGAGATAGCGGGCGCCGCCGTCGCGAAGCTCGACGGCTTCATGGGCGCCGGTCGAGGCGCCCGACGGCACCGCGGCGCGGCCCATCGAACCGTCTTCAAGTACAACATCGACCTCGACGGTCGGGTTTCCACGGCTGTCCAGGATTTCACGTCCGACAATGTCGATGATGGCGGTCATTGCGATGTCCCCGATTGATCTGACGAAAGGTCGCGCCCGTCTTAGCCAAAGCGACGCAAAAGGCAATCCGGCCATGGCGGAATAGTGCCGCCGGCCCGATTCACGAAGCGCAAATTTCTGTCATCATAAGTCATGCGGCCGGACGTCCATTTCGGGTTATGGCTGTTGTCGCGCGGGGCGAAACAGGAGGAGTTTCGCCATGTCCGAGTTGAGCGGTATCGTCAGTTTGTTCCTGATCGCGGCTGCGTTGCTGACGTCGTGCGACAGCAAGCAATCGCCACCAAAGGCTCTTGCGCCTTTGTCGGCGTTGAGCACCAGCGAATAGGCGTTCGCGTTGAATAAAAAGGGCCCCGTCGAGACGGGGCCCTTTTTGATTGTGATTGCGTCAATGCCAGTAGGGCGTGACCTTGTAATACTCATAGGATGCGTCGCGCGCCGCCTCGCCATCCGCGCCGGCCAATTCGTTGATCGAATAGGCGGGTGCTGCTTTCAGCTGCTCCTTCGAGAAGGGCACGACATAACCGCCCCTGTTCTCGTCGTAGTCGAGACTGGCCCAGGGAATGGCGTGGTACTTCTCGCCGATGCCGAGAAAGCCGCCAAAGCCGATCACCGCGAACATGATGCCGTTCGACGTCTTGTCGAGCATGATGTCCTCGATGCTGCCGATGCTCCTGCCTTCAGTATTGTAGACCGACGTGCCGATGACGCGCGAAGCGGCAATGGCTTCGGTGTGGCCTGTCTGTGTTGTCATGATCTGCTCCTCGTTGTCGTTGAACTCTGCTTCGACAATGAGGAGGACGGGCGAAAGTTCCCGACTTTTTCGGCGGCGGCCAATCACTCCGCGAGGATGAAAGTCACCTTCATGTTGACGCGATAGGCAGCGATCTTGCCGTCCTCGACGACGATCTTCTGATCCTGGATCCAGGCGCCTTCGACGTTCTTCAGGGTTTTCGACGCGCGGGCGATTCCCTTCTCGATGGCGTCCTGAAAACTCTTCTTTGACGATGAGGTGATTTCGGTGACGCGGGCGACGGACATGGCTTCCTCCTGCCAAAACGCTCATTTGCCGGCCAAGCGTACAACTGGCCCCTCTTGACCACAAGCAGCGGCAGGAATCGCTGGTTCAGCGGCCCTTCGCGATCCGGTCGAAAGCCATCAGCCTTTCCAGGAGAGCCGGCATATCCTTCAGCGGCAGCATGTTGGGCCCATCGGAAGAAGTCGAATTGTCGGGATCCTGGTGGGTCTCGATGAAGACGCCGGCGACACCGACGGCGACGGCCGCACGGGCCAGCGTCTCGACAAAGCGGCGCTCGCCACCGGACGAGCCGCCCTGCCCGCCCGGCTGCTGGACCGAATGCGTGGCGTCGAAGATCACCGGCGCGCCGATCTCGGCCATGACAGGCAGCGCGCGCATGTCAGACACCAGCGTGTTGTAGCCGAAGGACGCGCCGCGCTCGGTGGTGAGCACATTTGGGTTGCCGGACCCGGTGATCTTGGCGACCACGTTCTTCATGTCCCAAGGGGCGAGGAACTGCCCCTTCTTGACGTTGATCACCTTGCCCGTTTTCGCTGCGGCGACCAACATGTCGGTCTGGCGTGACAGGAAGGCTGGGATCTGCAGCACATCGACATGGGGCGCGACGATCGCGCATTGTTCCTCGGTGTGGACATCGGTGAGCACGGGGAGGGAAAATTCCTTGCGCAACTCGTCGAAGACCGGAAGTGCGGCGTCCATGCCGGCGCCGCGCGTTGCCGACAGCGAGGTGCGGTTGGCCTTGTCGTAGCTGGTCTTGTAGACGAGGCCGATGCCGAGCCTGGCCGTCAGTTCCTTCAGCGCGCCGGCCATGTCGAAGGCATGCTGGCGCGACTCGAACTGGCACGGGCCGGCGATCAGCGCCAGGGCCGCATTGTTGTCGAACACGACATTGCCGACCGTCACCGACGAATTGGGTGCCATCGAATTGGGCACTTGGGGCTTGTTCATGGGATCTCCCGGAAGATGAAAGCCGCGCCCTGTCCGGATGCCGGCCGCACGACAATATCAGTGCCCGCTATATCGTGCTGTATAGCATTGGCTGCAAGCAGGCTCGACGCGACATCGATGCTGCGGACCGCAAAGACGATCGCGGCGAAGCGGAGCTTCGTGGATGAACCCGCCGGAATGCCGAAGCGAGCGGTGAAAGATTTGGCGTCGAGCACGCTCAAGGTGGCATTCGGCAGGAGAAACGTCCGGCCCTCGCCGTTAGCAGCAGGGTCATTCGCCGCCACGGAAATCATCCGATATTGTTCGGCGGGCTGGTCGCTGATCGCCACCACTTCCAAAATGCCAGTAGCGCCATTGGCGTGCGCCTGCAAAGCCGTACGGTCCACCATTGGCGCATTGATCCGCTGGCAGGCGAACAGGAACGCGTCGGGTGCTCCGCGGGTCGCAGCAAAGGCGAGCCTGAACGATGCGGTATCGCTTTTGCCCGACGTGTCGGTGAAAGCGCGCGAAAAGCTCAGTGTGTCTCCCGCCGACAGACCGGCGTCGACAAAGCGTGCATGGTCTGCATCGGCATTGTCGGTCCCCAGGGCCACGGCCGAAAACCCCTCATCGCCACGGCTGTCGCGATGGAGGCGGTCGCGCGCGACGAAGACGTTGCCGTCGGCCGTTGCGTCGATCGCTGCCTGTTCATTGCCGATCGCGAGCGGCTCGAGATAGGTGCCGTCAGCGAGGAAAACGCAGCAGTTTTCCGTTCCAAAGGGATGGATACCGGTCGGCGCGACGACGAAGCCCAGCGAAGTGAGCCGGGCTCGCGCCACCTCGAGGCTGCCGGTCGGCAGAACGAGATGGTCAAGCGGATGCGTGCCGGTGGTTGGTCTGTCGGTCATCGGGCGCGGTGTGCATCATTCCAACGAGCGGTTCAAGGCCGTTTCCGGTCGGCCGCCGCCGGGACTTGTCGGGATCCAGAACCGTGCCGGCAATCAGCTGCCGGCCACGACATCGGCGGAATAGCGCAGTTCGCGCAATGGTTTGACCTTGGCTGTGGTCTGCGCATAGAGCGGATGCGCCTTGTAGGCGGCCAGCGCCGCGTCATCGGGAAACTCAGCGTAGACGACGACATCAACTTCGTCCGACAGCGGGTCGACCTTGGTGTTCAACGTGACCTCGAAGAGACTGGAATGAGGAATGTTGCCGAGCACCAGCAGCCCCGTGCGCACTGCCTCCACATCCTCCTTGCGCCGCGCGCTGAAGAAAACGATATGCCGGATCAACCCCGCCTCCTCGATCTGAATGCCGGGGTCTTTTGTGACGGCGGTTTCCTCGCGTCAACCGTTCATGGCGCCACGCGTCCTTGCGACGCGCCCCAAACGGTGTGGGACCCGATCCGCGGCGACGGGCTCTCTTCGGGAGGGATATTCAGGCCTTGCCGGTGACGTAACGCACGACGTGGTTGAGCTCCCTGACCGAGATGTCGAGATACCGGCCCTGGTTGTAGAGACCGTCCCAGATCAGGAAGAACGCGATTGCCGCAATGACGATTACATAACGCATGGCTAAAGCTATCGCACATGCGCTGCGGCGGCCATAGACGTTTTTGATTGCGGACGGCAGCAACCTGACGCAAGGCGCGGATGTCGGACGCCACGTGGCACAGCCCAGCCAGAAGCCTGCCTCTTGAAGTTCCCCCTCATCACGTGGAAGATTGTGGCAGACATTCACTGGGAAGCACTGGGAGCTACCTGGACCAGGCAAGGCTTTCGAACCTGGCGAATGATCCAAGAGAACCGTGACCCGGCAATTTGCGCCGGCACCACGGAAGTCCAGGGGCATGAAATGGCAGACGGGGACCATCATAGCGTAGCGTCGGGCGAAGCGGTCAGGCTCGACGAGTTCAATTTCGCCGAGATCGTCAAGGGCCTGCCGGCCAAGGCGCGCATGGTGCTGTCGGCGGCGATGAACCTGCCGCGCGGTTCGCTCAAGGTCAGGATGCCGGATGGCCGCGCCGTTTTGGTTGGCGGCAAGGGACCCGGCCCGGACGCCGAGCTGGTGCTCAAGAACTGGCGCCTGCCAGGCCGCGCCTTTTCCGGCGGCACGATCGGCGTTGCCGAATCCTACATGGACGGCGATTGGGAAAGCCCTGACGTCACCAGCTTCCTGGAGTTGTTCGTGGTCAATTCGGCGATCGGCGAACGCGTCGCCGGCGGCGCCAGCTGGCTCATAAACACCGTCCAGCGCATCCGCCACTGGTTCAACGAGAACACACGCACCGGTTCGAAGCGCAACATCTCCGCGCATTACGATCTCGGCAACGCCTTCTACAGGGAGTGGCTCGATCCGAGCATGACCTATTCCTCGGCGCTCTACGCGAATGGCGCCAACGACCTCGAAAGCGCCCAGGCCGCCAAATATCGGGCGCTGGCCAGGGATACGGGTATCGGCGGAAAGGATCATGTGCTGGAGATCGGCTGCGGCTGGGGCGGTTTTGCCGAATTCGCGGCACGCGAGATCGGCTGCCGCGTGACGGGGCTGACGATCAGCCGCGAACAGCACGATTTCGCCAAGGCACGCATCGCCAAGGCCGGGCTTGCCGACAAGGTCGACATCAAGCTGCAGGATTACCGCGACGAAACAGGGACTTACGACCGCATCGCCTCGATCGAGATGTTCGAAGCGGTCGGCGAGAAATATTGGCCGGTGTTCTTCTCGAAGATGAAGTCCTGCCTGAGGCCCGGCGGCACTGCGGGCCTGCAGATCATCACCATCAACGAGGCCGCCTACGACACCTATCGCGCCCGGCCGGACTTCATTCAGCGCTACGTGTTTCCGGGCGGCATGCTGCCGACACCGTCGATCCTGAAGTCGCTCGGCAAAGACCATGGCCTCGCGCATCTGCGTGAGCGCGTGTTTCCCGATGACTATGCGCGCACGCTCGCCGAATGGCGCAACCGCTTCTGGGGATCCTGGGAGAAGATCGTGCCGCTCGGCTTCGACGATCGCTTCAAGAAGCTCTGGGAGTTCTACCTGCACTATTGCGAGGCCGGTTTCCGCGCCAGCTACATCGATGTGCGGCAAGTGGTCTACAAGGCGTAAGCCGGCACACTCATCGATCTCACCGCCAGTGGCCAGCCTTGTTGGGATCCGCTGACTTAAATTGTGAGGTACGCCCAAGGCGGCCGATCGCAACCTCTTGATGCGAATGTGATGAAACCGAGATCACGCATCGATCGTTCTGACGCACCAATGCCCCGCGCCCAACCCAACGCCGAGCGCCTCTGATCATAGGAGGCTTCCTTGAAGCGAACTTTCACCGCCCTTGCCATCCTGTTTGCCGCCATATCCGCTGCCGAAGCACGGCGCATAACCCCCCACCGACCGTCATGAACGACCCGCTGGGCCACAGCATCAGCCCGACCGTGACGCCTGGTGCGAGCGATCTCATCGACAACACGCCAACCTCGACCATCCACGAGGTGCACGCTCCGAATGGTATGTCGCCCTTGACCGTGCCCAGCGACCCGACCGGTACGTCCCTCGAGCCGACACTGCCGGTCAGCCCGCCAGCTCCCGCGACGGCCTTGCCGCTGACGCCGGCGAACTGATGCCGTGCGATGCGGATCAGAGAAGGATGCGATACTTTGCGAACCCCGCTTCGCCCTCGCCCGCCGGCTCGATCATCAGCGACTTCACATCGGCGATGAAGTCCTTTGCCTTGACGCCTGTCTCGAATACGACGCTGGTTCCCGGCAGCGGTCCGAACGACCAGTTGCCGTCGGCCGACGGGTTGATCGTGCCCTGGCTCACAATGTAGCGAACGATGACGTCGCGGTTGGTGTCCGGCGCCTCATAGATGATCTTCGAGGCATTGATGTCGGGGAAATTGCCGCCGCCGCCGGCCCGGTAATTGTTGGTCGCGACGACGAATTTCTGATTGGGATCAATCGGTTTGCCGCCGAACATCAAGTCGACGATGCGGTTGGCGCCGGCATTCGCCACCCCACCCTTGGCATCGTATTTCGGCGGCTGCGACAGATCTATCTTGTAGGAGACGCCGTCGATGACGTCGAAATTGTAGGACGGGAAATCGGTGTTGATGAGTGCCTGGTCAGCCTTCCCTGCCTCGATCCTGTTGAAGATGCCGGCCGACATTTCCAGCCATTCCTTGACCTGCGCTCCGGTGATTTCGACGGCGCGCACGGTGTTGGGATAGAGATAGAGGTCGGCGACGTTCTTGATGGCGATGTCGCCCGCCGGCACGTCGGTGTAGTAGTCGGCGCCGTTGCGCCCGCCCGCCTTGAAGGGAGCGGCGGCCGACAGCAGCGGCACGTCCTTCCACTGCGTGCTCTTGAGAATATCCTTCAGATACCAGGTCTGCGCCTGGCTGACGACCTGCACCGACGGATCGTCGGCGACCAGCGCGAAATAGGAATAGAGCGGCGCGGAGGTCTTGCCGACCGGACGGCGCACATAGGCCAGGGTCGCCTGGTGGTCCTGCTCGAGGGCGGCGATGATGCGCTTGTCGTCGGAAACCGTCGGCTTGGCCTTGTTGTCGACGCGCTCGAAGATCGGCCGCGCCTCGGAAGTCGCGGAGACGACCTTCCATTTCGATCCGTCACGCTCGAGCATCAGGTCGATCAGCCCCATATGCGAGCCCCAGAAACCGCCCATCACGGCGGGCTTGCCCTGCAGCGTGCCTTTCTGCGTGTCGACGCCTTCGAGCGACTGAAAGTCCTTCTTGCCGGGGAACACCAGATGCTGGTGGCCGGTGAAAACCGCATCGATGCCATCGACGCCGGCAACAAAGAACGAGGCGTTCTCCATCATGTCGCCCTGCTTCACATCGATGCCGGAGTGCGAGAGCGCGATGACGATGTCGGCGCCCTCTTCCTTCATCTGTGGCACCCAGGCCGTGGCCGCCTCGACGATGTCGCGCGTCTTGACGTTGCCTTCGAGATTCTTGAGGTCCCAGACCATGATCTGCGGCGGTACGAAGCCGATAATGCCGATCCGGATCGGCTGCTCGGCACCCGAACCGTCCTTGATCTTCCTGTCGAGGATCACGTAGGGCTTGAGATAGAGCTTGTCGTCGCGCGGGTTGGCGGCAAGCTCGGTGCCGCGGATCAGATTGGCGCAGACGAAGGGGAAATTGGCGCCGGCCAGCACCTTGTCCAGGAAAGACAAGCCATAGTTGAACTCGTGGTTGCCGAGTGTCGAGCACTCGTAGCCCAGCAGGTTCATGCCTTTCATGACCGGATGCAGATCGCCGTCCTTCAGGCCTTTCTCGTAGGCGATGTAGTCGCCCATCGGGTTGCCTTGCAGCAGGTCGCCATTGTCGATCAGCATCGAATTGACGGCTTCCTTGCGCACCGCGTCGATCAGCGATGCAGTGCGCGACAGACCCATCGTGTCGTTGGCTTTGTCGGCGTAGTAATCGTAAGGCAGAACGTTCACATGGATGTCGGTGGTTTCCATGATCCGAAGATGCGCCTGGTTGGCCTGCGCCCGGGCGGAGAAGGGATGAAGCACGATCAGCGCCCCTGTGGCTGCGGCGCCAGCGAGGAAACCGCGGCGGGAGACGGGATGGAGCAGTTGCGACATGTTTTCTCCTCATTGACAAGCTGACACGCCCTGCCCCGAGGCGAACTTCGCGCCGAAATCAGCTCAAGTCCACTCAAGAAGTCGCGCGCATCCGCACATCAATCCATCAGCTAGAGATGACGGGCGGATGAATGGGACAGTGAAGAAAAGTCAGGTCTTGTCGTCGTCGCCCTGGGTGATCAGCCGGGCGCTGCGCTGGCCGGTGACGTAGATCCACAGCCAGCTCAGGGAAACCGCAAGCCGGTTGCGGAAACCGATCAGGAAATAGATGTGCGCGATGCCCCACAGCCACCAGGCGAGCCAGCCCGTGAGCTTGATCCAGCCGAAATCGATCGCGGCGGCGCGTTTGCCGATCGTCGCCAGATCGCCGGCATGTTTGTAGTGAAATGGCCGCGCGGTGTTGTCACCGCCGAGCCTGGCCTTGATGGTCGCGGCGACGTGGCGGCCCTCCTGCTTGGCGGAAGGCGCCACGCCGGGCACCGGCCGTCCATCGGGCCGCAGCACAAGGGCTGCGTCGCCGATGACAAAAATCTCCGGGCTGCCGGGCACGCCGAGGTCAGGCTCGACGAGCACCCTGCCCGCACGGTCCGCCTTCGCGCCCAGCCATTCGGCTGCGGGCGAAGCCGCAACGCCGGCTGCCCACAGGATCGTTCGGGCTGCCAACTGCTTGTCGCCAAACACGACACCTTCGGCGTCGCAGCGCGTGACGGCCCGGCCGAGTTCGACCGTCACGCCGAGCCGCTCGAGCGCCTTGCTGGCGTAGTCGGAGAGTTTTGGCGCGAAATTGGCCAGGATGCGATCACCGGCCTCGATCAGCACCACGCGTGTTTGCCGCGTGTCGATGTTGCGGAACTCGCCGCGCAGCGTGTCGTGCGCCAGCTCGACGATAGTGCCGGCCAGTTCCACGCCGGTCGGCCCACCGCCGACGATTGCAATAGTCAGCAGCGCCTCGCGTTTGGCGGGATCGGTTTCCCGCTCGGCCTGCTCGAAGGCCAGGAGAATGCGCCGCCGAATGGTGGTGGCGTCCTCCAGCGTCTTCAGGCCGGGCGCGAAAGGCTCCCATTCGTCATGGCCGAAATAGGCATGGCGGGCGCCAGTGGCGAGCACCAGCGTGTCATAGGCGACGGCGCTGCCGTCATCGAGCAGCACGCGTTTGCCGGCACGGTCGACGCCGGTGACATTGGCCAGCAGCGTCGTCACGTCCTTGCGCTTGCGCAAGAGATGGCGGATCGGCCAGGCAACCTCGGAGGTCGCCAGCGCGGTCGTCGCCACCTGGTAGAGCAGCGGCTGGAAAAGGTGGTGGTTGCGCTTGTCGATCATGGTGATGCGCACCGGCTGTCCAGCCAGCGCGTGGGTGAGTTCGAGGCCGCCGAACCCCGCGCCGACGACAACAACATGATGGCTGGCCTGGTTCATCTCATTCACCCTGATGGCAAGATGCCTGTCCCGGATGTAGGTATTTTTGTGCAATGCAACAACAGAAGGAAGTACCCGGGACTCGCCGTCCCATGTCGTGACTGCACAAGTTGTATCGTGTAGCGAGGTATAGCGTCATCGGACACGCTAAGAGGTGGCACATGGCCAACGATCATGACGACCAGGGTCCGGCACAGTATGCCTCGCCTCCCTGCTTCATGCACGAGCTCGATCCGGAATTCCGGGCGCCGCTATCCGACTGGACCGATGTGCGGCGCTGGCGCAAGGCCGAGCGCGAGCGGTTGATCGGAGCCCGCCTTGCTGTTTCGGCCGACGCGCGAGCAGCCATGTCGCAGCGCATCGCCGAAGGGCTCGACACGATCATCGGTGAAATCCGCGGCCGCATGGTCAGCCTTTACTGGCCGTTTCGCGGCGAACCGGATTTGCGACCATGGATGGCGTCCATCAACGAGCACGGCGGCCGCACGGCGTTGCCCATCGTCGTCGAGAAAGGGCACCCCCTGATCTTCCGTGCCTACAAACCGGGCGACCGATTGGAAAAGGGCGTCTGGAACATACCGATTCCGGCCGAGGGCGATCCGGTGCTGCCGGACATCGTGATCGCGCCGATCGTCGGCATTGATCCGGCAAATTATCGCCTGGGCTATGGCGGCGGCTTCTTCGACCGCACGCTGGCCGCCATGCCGTTCAAGCCACTGGTCATCGGCGTCGGCTACGAACTGCAGCGCATCGCCACCATCTGTCCGCAGCCGCACGACATTCCGATGGATCGAATTGTCACTGAAGCCTGAAGCCTGTCGAGAGCAAGGTCAGGCCGGCAAACTCAAGCCATCTCCGGCTTCATCCCCATGGCGGTGCGGTCGACGATTTCGCGCAAGGCGAAGGACGAGTTGATCTTGGTCACATGCGGCATGGCCGACAGCCATTCCTTGTGGATGCGCTCATAGTCGACCAGGTCTTTCGCCGCGATGCGCAGGATGTAGTCGTATTCGCCCGACATCAGGTGGCAGGACAAGACATTGGGGCAACGCTTGATCGCTGCTTCGAAATCCGACAGCGTCTTCTCGAATTGGCCCGACAGCGATATATGCACGATCGCCGTCATCTGATGACCGAGTGCGGCATTGGACAGCCGGGCATGGTAGCCGCGGATAGTGCCGGATTTTTCCAAATTATCGAGCCGGCGCGAACAGGCCGACTGCGACAGGCCAACCTTCTCGGCGAGCGCGGCATTGGGTATCCTGCCATCCTTCTGCAAAGTCTCGAGAATGGCGATATCGATCCTGTCGAGCGGCATTTTTCGTGAATCCTGCGAATATCCTGCTATTTTACGCAAGGATTATCGAAACCGGCCTGCACACGCAAGCGCATTCGCAAACACTTGCGAGCCGATTCATGGTTCACTCCGACAATACAGGGAGTGAGCCCAAAAGGGCCCGGATCAGGAGAAGAAAATGCGCGTCGGCTGCCCCAAGGAAATCAAGAACCACGAATATCGCGTCGGCCTCACGCCAGGCTCGGTCCGCGAATATGTGGCGCACGGCCACGAAGTGCTGGTCGAGGCCGGCGCAGGCGCCGGCATCGGCGCCGATGACAACGCCTATCGCGCCGCCGGCGCCACCATCGCCAAGACCGCCGCCGACGTGTTCGCCAAGTCGGACATGATCGTCAAGGTCAAGGAGCCGCAGCCCAATGAGTGGGTTCAACTGCGCGACGGCCAGATCCTGTACACCTACCTTCATCTGGCTCCGGATCCGGAACAGACCAAGGGCCTACTCGCTTCGGGCGTCACGGCGATCGCCTACGAAACCGTCACCGACGATCGCGGCGGCCTGCCGCTGCTCGCACCGATGTCGGAAGTCGCCGGCCGGCTGTCGATCCAGGCCGGCGCCACGGCGCTGCAGAAGGCCAATGGCGGCCGCGGCGTGCTGCTCGGCGGCGTGCCCGGCGTGCTGCCCGGCAAGGTCACCGTGCTCGGCGGCGGCGTCGTCGGCCTGCACGCGGCCCGCATGGCCGCCGGCCTTGGCGCCGACGTCACCATCATCGACCGCTCGATCCCGCGACTGCGCCAACTCGACGACCTCTTTGCCGGCCGTGTGCACACCCGCTACTCCACCGTCGAAGCGCTCGAGGAAGAATGCTTCTCGGCCGACATCGTCGTCGGCGCTGTGCTGATCCCTGGCGCTGCAGCGCCCAAGCTCGTCACCCGCGAAATGCTGTCGGGCATGAAGAAGGGCTCGGTGCTGGTCGACGTCGCCATCGACCAGGGCGGCTGCTTCGAGACCTCGCATGCGACGACTCACGCCGAGCCGACCTACGAAGTCGATGGCGTCATCCACTATTGCGTCGCTAACATGCCAGGTGCCGTGCCGGTCACCTCGGCCCACGCCCTTAACAACGCCACGCTGCACTACGGCCTGCAGCTCGCCGACAAGGGCCTCAAGGCGCTGGTCGACGACCATCATTTGCGCAACGGCCTCAATGTCCACAAGGGCAAGATCACCAACCGCGCGGTCGCCGAAGCGCTCGGCTACGAGCTGGTCGAGCCGAAAGCAGTTCTCGCGGCCTGATACACCCAGAAAAAGTCAATTTGCTGTTGTTGCCCGCCGGTCCACTCCGGCGGGCTTTTTATTGGCCTTTCTAGGCGACAAGCCTGGTTACTCGGCAGATCGGTATCAGCTGCAGAGGTAGGTTGCCCAAGACTGTTGCATATTTGTCATTCCTAGTCTGGCCGACTCCCTGCTAGAGACATCGTGGGTTTATTGATTGGGGGTTTGGGCTATGTTTCTTCGCGTTTCTGCGAAATCTTTTCTGTTGGGCGCCGTTTCTGCTGTGGCTTTAATGTCTGCAGCCCAAGCGGCTGACGTTGTGCAGCCTGTCGAAGCATCCGGTTTCAACTGGAGCGGTGCTTATATCGGCATCGGTGGTGGATTTGGCGCCAGTGTGCACAAGTTCAGCGTTGCGCCGATTATCGACTTCAATGGCATCGGCGGCAACGGCGTATTCGGCGAACTGACCGCCGGCTACGACTATATGGTCTCCGATCGTTTCCTCCTGGGCGGGTTCATTGACGCCAACGGCGGAAACATCGGCCCGTCGATCAGCATTCCAGGTGCCGATATCGACCTGACCAATTCTTACGGTTTCGACGTCGGCCTGCGCGCTGGCTATCTCCTTAACCCCGATACGCTCGGCTATGTGCTCGGCGGTTACAGCTGGCAGCATTTCAAGCTCGATGGATCGGGCTTTGCCGAGGGCTTGAATTTCACCCAGAATCGCAGCGGCTATGTGCTCGGCGTCGGCATGGAAACCGTACTGCGTGGCAACTGGACGTTGAAGACCGAGTACCGTTACGCGGCCTATGGTGACAAGTCGGTTATTGATTTTGGGGGCGGTTCTCTGAACGTGGAACCGTCCACCCATACCTTCCATATCGCCGCCAACTATCGCTTCGGCGCTCAGAACGGTGGCGGCGCTTCATTTGCGGCCCCGACCTACAACTGGACCGGCTTCTACGTTGGTGGCGCGCTTGGCGCCGGCACGGCGGTTCACGACCTTGGCGTCGACCTTGGTGGCGGCGCTCTCGATCTCAACGGCATTGGCAGCGAAGGCGTGCTCGGCGAAGCCAGCATTGGTTATGACTACGATTTCGGCAGCTGGGTTGCCGGTGTACAGCTCGATGCCAGCTATTCTGGAATTCGCTCCAAACTCGACATCCCTGGCGGCTCGATCAAACTCGACAACGATTATGGCTTCGATGCTTTGGCCCGCGTTGGCGCCAAGGTCAACGAATCGACCCTGGCCTATGTCATCGGCGGCTACAGCTACCAGCATTTCGACCTGCACGCTTCGGATCCGGTCGGCGATATCATCGATTGGAACAAGAGTGGCTTCACGGTGGGTGGCGGCCTCGAAACGGCGGTATCCAGCAACATGACCGTGGGTCTTGAATATCGCTATTCGCAGTTCGGCAAGAAGGACTTCTCGTCCGAATTCGGTGCTCCGGATGGTACGCTGACCGACAAAGCTTCGTTCCAGACCGTGCGCATCGGCGCGAAGTACAAGTTCAACTAAGAAGCCCTCCAGACAAAAGTTGCGGCCCGTCGGCCTGGCCGGCGGGCTTTTTCTTTGCCCGGAACACTCTTTTTGCGCATGCAGGCAAACAAAAAAGCGGAGCCAAAGCCCCGCTTCCTCGATATCGAGATTGCCGCCGGTTCATCCGCGGTCGGCCAATCGATCGACACTCGCTTTCTACCGCATCTATGCGACGGGAGTACGACAGGCTTCTTGACCGCAATCCCCTGCGAGTCAGGCCCGTTCAATCCGGCACTGATAGCAGTTGTTGCGCGCCGAGCGGACATGCACATAGGCAATGTCGTGGCGTTCGAACAAAGTCTCGGCCCGCGCAGCGATTGCTCCGGTTGGAATGACTCCACCGCTGCCGTAGACGATGCGGTCATCCCTGCCATAGCCGCGCACGATATAGTCGGGGCTTTCGAGGACCTCGGGAAGCGCTTCGGTCTCGGCAGCACGCTCGCACTCTTCCGCATGCAGAAAGATCGGCCCGGTTTCGGCATAGGGCTGAAGCTCCGGAAAGGGGCGGTAGGCAAGAATGAGATAGGCATCGCCGGCGGCGATGTTCTTCAGGCAATGCCGGCAAGGCATGCCGTCGCCATCGGAAATCCGCCGCTCTGGCGTCTGGCTGTAAGCATCGGGACCGCCGCGCTGCAGCGCCCTGACATGTTCGGTGGGTAGCGCTTTGAACTGAATGGCCATGGTGAAAACCTCCGGTTTGTTGACCGGAAATTATGCGCTCGGGTCCATGCTTCCCACCCGATTCTTGCCAAGGGATCGAGGTCCGATGCGATGTTGGCGATCAGTCCCCCGGACCAAGGCACCAGCGATAACGCCAAATCGTCTAAATAAGCCGGCTAACCAGATTGGAGATCACCGAATGAAATAGTCGAAGCGTCGCAATGTCACCCTGCGATTCTGCCAGTTTTCGTTCTGCGTCGGCATGAGCAGGAACTCCTCGCCGCAGCCAACGGTCTCCAGGGCATAGCCGGGTACACCGAATTCGCGCACCAGCGTGCCTTTCAACGAAGGGCCTGTTGTTCGGACAGGACCTGGTTCGACTGGAAGGAGCCGACTGCGTCGGTGTGTCCTTCGATCAGCACGCGCGCCGGGATCGCGGCGCAGGATGCGTTGCAGTGCATCGGCGATATTCTCGATCTTGTCGTATTGCGAACTGGAAATAGCTGCCAAGCCGAAGCCGAAATTGATCGACTGGATGTCGATCGAGCGCGCCATACGGCGCAAATCCGGCCGGCGCTTGAATTCGCGGATGGTGACGCGCTCGTTCGGCCGCAGCTTCACTCGCGGCGCCGCCTCGAGCTTGCGCTCGATCGTCGCGGTCGAGGGGGTCGTCGCCTAGGCGGCGGCAAGGCTCGGCATGGCAATCGCGGCGATCAGAGCGGCGGCCAGTGTACGGCGTGTTCTCCTTCGGCCTCGGCCGCATTGACGATGCGGGCAAGATGCCAAAGGCAGGCTGAAGCGCCGATGAACGGCCGGTTCAGGTTCCGGCCGATGTCACGGGCGCATGACGCTGGCCGAGCGCTCGGCGAAAGGCAGCGGATGCACGACCTCTTTCTTCTGCGCGACCGGCTTGAAGCCGAGCTTCTGGTAGAGCGGCAGAGCCGCCGGATGGTCCAGCGTGCAGGTCTGCACCGTCACCCGTTTCGGCCCATGCGACCAGGCGGCTGAAATCGCCGAGCCCAGGAACCATCGGCCAATACCTTGCCCGGTAGCATGTTCCATCATGCCGAAATAGGCGAGTTCGACTTCATCAGGCAGATGCGGCTTGAGGTCAAAGAAGCCGGCTGGCGCACCGTCGAGGTAGAGCACCCTGATGTCGCGGTCCTCACGGTGGATGCCGGCCGAAAGCTCCTCATCGTCCAGCCTGAGAACATTCACCCAATGCCATTTGCGCCCGACCCGGTCCATCAAATAGCGATAGAAATGCAAGGGGATGTCCTTGGTCTTCAGCAACGCAACCTGGCGGTTGTAGGGCACTGGCGGGGAGACGGCGGGAGGGGCATCCATTTCGAGAAAAGTCACCGTGACTTCAATGTCCTGCAGCACACCGTTTTCCATCGCGTTCATTCCTTGCCGGTCTTAGCGGGACCGGGCGTCGCGGGGCCGGTCACGACAGGCGTGTCGGAGAGCCCGCCCCATTCCGTCCATGAGCCGTCATAGAGCCTGTTGTCGGTGTGGCCAAGCGTCTCCAGCGCCAGCGTAACCACCGCGGCGGTGACACCGGAGCCGCAAGATGTGACGACGGGCTTCGACAGGTCAATGCCGGCCTCCTCGATCACCTTGCGCAAACGGTCCTTCGACAACAGCATGCCGTTTTCCGACAGGGCGGAGTACGGTACGTTGCGCGCTCCCGGCATATGGCCGGAGCGGATACCCGCGCGGGGCTCGGGCTCGGCGCCGGTGAAGCGGCCGGGTCCACGGGCGTCGGCAATCTGGCTGGCGCTGGTCTCGACGATCCGGCGCATGTCGGCGAGGCTGGCGACGCGGCCGGCGTCGAAATCGGCATGGAACACGCTTGGCGCGATCTTCGTCGGCTCGGCCGTTACCGGCCGGCCGGCCGTTTTCCAGGCGTCGAATCCGCCATCCAGGATATAGGTCTGGAAAACACCCATAATGCGGAACATCCACCATGCCCGGGGTGCCGAGAAAAAGCCGGGACCATCATAGACGACAATGGTGTCATCGGCGGACACGCCCATCGAACCAACATATTGCGCGAAATGCTGAGGCGAAGGCAGCGTGTGCGGCAAAGCAGCGTCGGGATCCGACACCGCGTCCTGATCCAGGAAACGGGCGCCCGGGATGTGCGCTGCATTATATTCGGCGCGCGCGTCGCGCTTTTGCGCCGGCAGGTACCAGGATGCGTCCACGATGGTCAGGCCGGGCTCGCCCAGGCGCGCCTGCAGCCAGTCCGCATCGACGGTGAAAGGACTGTCCTGGGCCATTCTGGTTCTCTCTATCCCGGGTAAGCAAGTGTTGCGTGTTCAGGCTGCCGGCATCGGGCCGAAGCGGATGCGGAAGCGCCTGTTCTCGCGGCCCTTCTTCTCGATCTTGCCGATGTGGATTTCGCCGATCTCGCCGGTGCTTTTCACATGTGTGCCACCACAGGGCTGGCTATCGACCGCGCCATTCTCACCAATGCAAACCAGGCGTATCTTGCCGGTGCCGACCGGCGGCCGGACATTTTTTGACTTCACCAGGCCGGGGTTAGCGGCGAGTTCCTCATCGCTGATCAGCCTGGTGAAAATCGGATGATTGGCGCGCACCAGATCCATCAGGCTCGCGGTCACCTCTTCTTTCGAGAAGCTGGCGTCCGGAATGTCGAAATCTACACGGCTATCGTCCTCGGAAACCGCCGCACCGGTGATTGGAAACGGACAAACGACGGTAAGCAGATGGCAAGCCGCGTGCATGCGCATCAACAGGTGCCGACGTTCCCAGTCGATGGCGAGTTTGACCTTCTCGCCAACCGCCAGGGCCGCCTGCTGCGGCGCCGGTACGTGGATGATCTCGTCCTTGGTCTCACCTGTGATGGTGGCGGCAATGGCGATGCGGCTGCCGTCGGCACGTTCGAGATGGCCGGTATCGCCCGGCTGGCCACCCGAGGTGGCGTAGAAGATCGTCCGATCGAAAATGATGCCGCCACGATCATTGACGGCAGCAACCGCCGCATCCGCCGTGGCGAGATAGGCATCGTCGCGAAACAACGCTTCCGTCTTGTGCGCCATCATTCGACCTTTTCGAAAGGCACCGAAATCTTGCTCTGCAGTTCCATCCACCCCGGCACCGGGAGATTCTTCTCGCGCAGGAATTCCGGATTGAACAGCTTCGACTGGTAGCGCGTGCCGTAGTCGCAAAGAATGGTCACGATGGTGTGGCCGGGGCCTAATTCCCTGGCGAGCCGGATGGCGCCGGCAATGTTGATGCCGGTCGAGCCGCCGACGCACAGGCCCTCTTCCTGGATCAGGTCGAAGACGATCGGAAGCGCGTCCTCGTCCTTGATCTGGAACGAGAAATCCGGCGTGAACCCTTCTAGATTGGCGGTGATGCGCCCCTGCCCGATGCCTTCGGTGATCGAGCTGCCTTCGGACTTCAACTCGCCGCTGGTGTAAAAGCTGTAGAGGGCGGCACCAAGCGGGTCGGCGAGCGCGATTTTCACATCCTTGCTCTTGGCCTTCAGCCCGAAAGCGACGCCGGCCAGCGTGCCGCCTGAACCCACCGCCGAGACGAAACCGTCAACCTTGCCGCCGGTCTGTGCCCAGATTTCCTCCGCCGTGGTGCGGATATGCCCATCGCGGTTGGCGACATTGTCGAACTGATTGGCCCAGATGGCGCCGTTGGACTCGGTCCTCGCCATCTGCTCGGCCAGCCGTCCCGACAGTTTCACGTAATTGTTGGGGTTCTTGTAGGGCACGGCCGGCACCTCGATCAGCTCGGCGCCGAGTAGCCGGATCGTGTCCTTCTTTTCCTGGCTCTGCGTATCGGGAATGACGATGACCGTGCGATAACCCAGCGCCTTGGCGACCAGCGTCAGCCCGATGCCCGTATTGCCTGCCGTTCCCTCGACGATGACGCCGCCCGGCTTCAATAGGCCGCGCCGTTCGGCGTCGCGGATGATGAAAAGCCCGGCGCGATCCTTGACTGATTGCCCCGGATTCATGAATTCGGCCTTGCCCAGGATCTCGCAGCCGGTTTCTTCGGACGCTTTGTTAAGGCGGATCAGAGGCGTGTTGCCGATCGCGTCGATCACAGAACGGGGCATTCAGGATTCCTTGTGTGCGTGCGCCGAAACCCTAGAAACCCGAAGCTTTGGTTTCAAGGCAAGAATTTGCCTGGTCCAGTCGCATTTCGGGTACTGCTGTACATCCACGCCCTCCAGAGCTGGCTCGATATCGCACGGTTCATTTTCATCTGTGGTCGAAAAGCACTCTTTTCATTCGATTTCTTCACCGCTAGAGCAAGGCACCAACAACTCGGCAGGGCGCAACATGACACTCTATCGGGCCGATCCGAAACACGGCGTCGCCTGGGTCACGGGCGGCAGCAGCGGCATTGGCCGCTCGCTGGCCAGGGATCTGGCGTCCCAGGGCTATGCGGTGGCGGTAACGGCACTGGACGATGATCCGATCGACACGCTCATCGTCGAGACCGCGCAGATGCCGGGCAGCGTCACGGCCTTTCCCTGCGACGTCACGGACGAGCCGCGCATGGCAAGAACGGTGGCCGCGATCGAGAAGGAGCTCGGCCCTATCGTGCTCGCCGTCTTCAATGCCGGAAACTACATTTCGACGCCTGGAGAAGCCCTCGTCGTCAAGGACTTTCGCCGCACTTTCGAAGTTAATTATTTCGGCATCATCAACGGCTTGGTGCCGGTCGTTGAGTATATGCGCGTGCGATCGCGCGGCCATGTCGTGCTGGTCGGATCGGTTACCGCCTATTTCGGCTGGCCAACCACTGCCGCCTATGGCGGCACCAAGGCGGCGATCAACATCCTGGCCGAGTCGCTGAAGTATGATTTCGACAAGATGAACATCCGCGTCCAGGTGATAAACCCCGGCTTTGTCGACACGCCGCTGACCGAAAAGAACATGCTGCCGATGCCGGGCCTGATGCCCGTCACCCGCGCGACGCGCCGCATGATCAAGGCAATCAAATCTGGCGGCTTCGAAGTCACCTTTCCTTACCGAACGAGCTGGCCGCTGAAATTTCTCGCTTTGTTGCCCAGGCCGATAAGCCGATGGGTGATCAGCTTGATGACCAGCTGGAAGGCACGGCCGCTGCATTACGAGCGCAAGCCACCCAACGAATAGGATGCCCACAGGATTTGGTGGTGTGACTGCCTGAACGGCCGTTGCCTGTTCATGGCCACCGCCATAGGCTTGTTGTTGTTGCGTGGAGTCTGCGATGGGGCGACGGATCGTGCTTGCTGTGCTGGCCCTGGTCGCCGTCCTTGCATTGGCCTTCGTCTACGGTCCACGCGTTCCCGTCAACACCACGATCCGCTTTGACCCCTCTGTCATCGGTGACGATCCGCAGGCCTATGTGGCCAAGGAGGAGGCCGCCGTGCCCGGTATCCGCGACGGGCTGGAGAAGGAGATCGTCTGGGCCAATCCTATGGTGCATGCCAAGACGCCGCTGTCGATCGTCTACATCCACGGTTTCTCGGCCTCAAAGGGCGAGGTCCGCCCGCTGCCCGACGACGTGGCCGACCTGCTCGAAGCCAATCTCTTCTACACCCGCCTGACCGGTCACGGGCAGGACGGCGCGGCGATGACGCAGGGCAGCGTCAATGGCTGGATCAACGACTATGAGGAAGCGCTCGCCATCGGCCGGGCGATCGGCGACAAGGTGATCGTCATCTCGACCTCGACCGGCGGCTCGCTGGCGGCATGGGCAGCAACGCAGCCCGGCGCATCGAATGGGGTGGCTGCCATTGCGTTCATCTCGCCCAATTTCGGCGTAAAGGCATCCGGCGCCGAGATCCTGACCATGCCCTGGGGCAAACAGATCGCCGAACTCGTGATCGGCAAGGAGCGCAGTTTCGTGGCGCGCAACGCGCTGCACCAGAAATTCTGGACCACCAGATATCCGGTTGCCGCGACGCTGCCGATGCAGGCATTGACGGAACTCGCCTATAGGGCGCCGGTGGAGAAGGCTGATATCCCTGCCCTGTTCATCTTCTCGGATTCGGACAGGGTGGTGCGGCCAGACCGCACTCGCGAGATCGCAGGGCGTTGGGGGGCACCGCACGAACTGGTGCCGGTCGACGACACCGGCGATCCGGACAACCATGTCATTGCCGGCGATGTGCTGTCGCCATCGACCACGGCATTTCTCGCGCAACGGATTGCCGTCTGGGTCGAGGCGGTGGCGAAGTAGAGTGCAGAGACGAAAAGGGCGGCTGAAGCATCGCTTCAGCCGCCCTTTCTCTATCAGTTAGGCAACCAGCCAAGCGCCAAGACTTGGCCGACCGCGACGAGGCTTGGTTAAGCAGCCCGCGCTGCCGGACGCTTGCCGCCGAAACGGCGCTTGTTGTTGCCCTTGAAGGGCTTGGCGCCTTCCGGCTTGCGCTCACCGGCAAAGGCCGGCTTGTCGCCGAAGCGCTTCTTGCCAAAGCCGTTGCCCTTGTTCTCGCCGCCCGGCCGCCTGCCGTCGCGACGGCCATTGCGGTCGTTGCGATCATTGGCGGGCTCGAAGCGCTCGTTCTTTTCAGCCGGATTGCGCTGCGGATCGGGGCTGCCGAGATGGTCGGCAACGATCGGCAGCTTGGTGCGGATGATGCGCTCGACCTGGCGCAGCTTGCTGTTCTCCGAAGGATCGCAAAGCGTGATCGCGATGCCGTCCATGCCGTTGCGGCCGGTGCGGCCGATGCGGTGGACGTAGCTTTCAGCCTCGTCCGGCAGGTCGAAATTCACGACATGGCTGATGCCGGGTACGTCGATGCCGCGCGCCGCGATGTCCGTCGCGACCAGAATGCGGACCGATCCCTCACGGAAATCGTTCAGCGCCTTCTGACGGGCATTCTGCGACTTGTTGCCATGGATGACGGCGGCCTTGAAGCCATCGCGCTCGAGGTCCTTGGTCACCCTGTCGGCGCCATGCTTGGTACGGGAAAAAATGATGACGGACTTCATCGCCTCGTCTGCGAGCATCGTCGACAGCACCTGGCGCTTCTGCTTGGTGCGGGCGAAGACGACGCCCTGGACGATCTCAGCCGCCGCGGTGCTTTGCGGCGAGACTTCGATGCGGACGGGGTTCTTCAACAGGCCCTTTGCCAGTTCGGCGATCTCGTCCGGCATGGTGGCCGAGAACAGCGCCGTCTGGCGGTCAGGCGCGGTCGCCTTGGCGATGCGCTTGACGTCGTTGATGAAGCCCATGTCGAGCATGCGGTCGCCCTCGTCCAGCACCAGCCATTTGGTATCGGAGAGGATGAGGTCGCCCTCGCGCACCAGGTCGGTCAACCGGCCGGGCGTGGCAATCAGGATATCGACGCCGGGAGCAACCTTCTTCACCTGGCTGAAGCGCGAGACGCCTCCCAGCACGAGTGCCGTCGAGACATGGGCGCCCTTGGCGAGGATCTTGATGGTATCCTCGATCTGCACGGCGAGTTCGCGGGTCGGCGCCAGGATCAGCGCGCGGGTCGTCTTGGCGCGCCGCTTGGTGCCGAGCGCGATGATCTTCGACAGGATGGGCAGCGCAAAGGCCGCGGTCTTGCCGGAGCCGGTCTGCGCGATGCCGAAAATGTCACGGCCTTCCAGCTGCGGCGGGATTGCCTGCATCTGGATCGGCTTCGGTTCGGTGAATCCGGCATTGTGGGTGGCCTTGAGCAGCGCACCCGTGATTCCCAGCGCTGCGAAACCGGAGAGTTCCGCGGTGACGTTGCTGGGCAATGTGTTTTCGTTGGTCAAAATAATCTTCTTTCACGCGGCTTCTTGGCCGCAAACATCAATGGCGGCGGGGCGCAACCTGCCGTCGAAAAATTTGATATGAAACGACAAGGCGGGCGGACGTGTGCGTCCACTCGGCTGCGCTGTCGTGCCCGCAGCCATCATGCCACGGGGCTTTTTCGCCGCCTTGCCGATTTGCCGGAAAGAGGGAAAACAGACGCAACCAGTCTCATTTGTCGAGAAGGCCGGAATCTCCCGGCCCAAGCGCCTATGGGCTGCATATGGCTGAGTTCGCCCCGGAATGCAAGGGGCGTCATGTTGCAGTGCAGCAAAAACCGACCCGAAAGCCGACGCTTGCGCTCCCCGACGGGCATCATTACCACAAAAGCAGCTTCTATTTTGGGGACCGAGCGATGAAGGACGTGCTGAAGGAACTCGAGCGCCGGCGCGAAATCGCCCGCATGGGTGGCGGCCAGGCCCGCATCGACGCCCAGCACAAGAAGGGCAAGCTCACCGCCCGCGAACGCATCGAGGTCTTTCTCGACGAAGGTTCGTTCGAGGAGTTCGACATGTATGTCGAGCACCGCTCGACCGATTTCGGCATGGAGAAGACCAAGATCGCCGGCGATGGCGTCGTCACCGGCTGGGGCACGGTCAATGGCCGTCCAGTGTATCTTTTCGCCAAGGATTTCACCGTGTTCGGCGGCTCTCTTTCAGAAGCCCATGCCGAAAAGGTCATCAAGGTGCAGGAGATGGCGCTGCGCAACCGCGCGCCGATCATCGGGCTCTACGATGCCGGCGGCGCGCGCATCCAGGAGGGCGTCGCAGCGCTCGGCGGTTATGCCGAGATTTTTCAGCGCAATGTTCTCGCCTCCGGCGTCATTCCTCAGATTTCCGTGATCATGGGTCCGTGCGCCGGCGGCGACGTCTATTCGCCCGCGATGACCGACTTCATCTTCATGGTGCGCGACACCTCCTACATGTTCGTCACCGGCCCGGATGTGGTGAAGACCGTGACCAACGAGACGGTGACCGCCGAAAGCCTCGGCGGCGCTTCGGTGCACACGACGAAATCCTCCATCGCCGACGGCGCCTACGACAATGACGTCGAGGCGCTTTTGCAGATGCGCCGGCTGGTCGACCTCCTGCCGGCTTCGAACACATCGGACATTCCCGAGATCGAATGCTACCAGTCGGTCACCGACCACGATTTGTCGCTCGACCGGCTGATTCCCGACAATGCCAACAAGCCCTACGACGTCAAGGAACTGATCCTGAAGGTCGCCGACGAGGGCGACTTCTTTGAGATCCAGCAGAGTTTCGCCAAGAATATCGTCACTGGTTTCGGGCGCGTCGAGGGCCGCACCGTTGGCTTCGTCGCCAACCAGCCGATGGTGCTGGCCGGCGTGCTCGATTCCGACGCCAGCCGCAAGGCGGCGCGCTTCGTGCGCTTCTGCGATTGTTTTTCGATCCCGATCGTCACTTTCGTCGATGTGCCGGGCTTCCTGCCCGGTACCGCCCAGGAATATGGTGGGCTGATCAAGCACGGCGCCAAGCTGTTGTTCGCCTATGCCGAAGCGACCGTGCCGAAGATCACCGTCATCACCAGAAAGGCCTATGGCGGCGCTTATGACGTCATGGCCTCAAAACATCTGCGCGGCGACATGAACTATGCCTGGCCGACGGCGCAGATCGCGGTGATGGGAGCGAGAGGCGCGGTCGAGATCATCTACCGCAAGGACATTGGCGACGCGGAAAAGATCGCATCCCATACAAAGACTTACGAGGATCGCTTCCTGTCGCCCTTCGTCGCTGCCGAGCGCGGCTATGTCGACGAAGTGATCATGCCGCACTCGACCCGCCGCCGTATCGCCCGGGCGCTGCGGATGCTGCGCAACAAGGACATGCAGAACCCCTGGAAGAAGCACGACAACATCCCGCTGTGAGGCGACCGATAGGTCTCTGCCTGAGGTAGCCGCCGAACACTCATTCCTCCCCGGCCGCGCCGAACCCCGCGTCCCTGGGCGCGCTGGTAGCGCTCGCCCAGGGTGTCGCGTGGTTGTCGATACGCATCTGGAAGATGAAATAGGTCGGCGAGCAGAAGCCGATGCCTTTCACTTTAGCGTCGCCCGGCGTGTCCGGCGGCAGCGACTGGCACATGTAATCCTCGCGGCAGAAATGATCGGCCGAGCAGGCCGGTCGGTTGCCGCGATTGACCGCACCGCCGAGGCACTGGTCGAAATTGTTGGTCGCCACGCAAGTGTCGAATTTCTTGCCGCCGACCAGCCCGCAGATTTCGTTCGGCATCGGCTTGCCCTTCTTGAAGGCGGCGAAGTTGCGATCCTTATCGTCGCAGGCACGGTAGGCAATGCCCGCCGGCACGCCGATCTTGGGCGGCCGGCAGGTATAGGCGGTCCGCGAAATCCCCGGCGCGAAGGCGGCGAACTGGCCGGTGATCTTGTAGCGATCGTTGAAAGGCTGCGACGGGTTGCTGGCGATCGAACCCGTCAGACAGGGATGGCCGGAGAACATCTTTTCACTGTCCTTCGGCAGCAGACATTGCGCCAGAGTGATACGCACATCAGATGCTGTCGCCAGCGGCGTGCAGACCGTGCCGCCACCGCATTGCCAGGTCGCGCCGAAACGCTTGGCATCCTCCGGCATCAGGCACGGCATCGCCATTTTCGCCGGCGCATAGTCGATGTCGCCGGTCTCGGTCCAGGTGGCGGGCGGCGCGAAGGACAGCGGCCGATAGCGGTTCGGCTCCTTGCCTTCCTGCGTTGCACGCAGCCAGGCCTGGCGCCGGGGAATCTCGGCATGGAGATGCGGCGAGATGCCGACCTCGATGCGGTTGAGCGGCGATGTCGTCCTGTCGTCGAGGCCGATGAAGTGGAAGCCGGCCGTGGAACCCGCCTGGTGACAGCCCTGGCAGGAACCATTGTCCAGCCGCTCGACCAGCCCCTCGGGCGTGCGCACCAGCTTCAGCGAGGAATAATCGAGCGATACGAATTCGTTGGGTTGGAATATTTGCGAGAACGGATGGTTGGCCTGTCTTGCGCTGCCGAAGGTTGACCACGAGATGACCTTCTTCGCCAGAAATTCGTTGGGGAGTTCGTAGACGCCGACATCGACGGAGGCGACATTGGCGCTGACATAATCGGCGAGGCTTTTCCTGAGCGCCGCGTCTTGCGAGAGCCGTGCGGTGTCCGGCGTATTTTCCAGCGGCTTCTCGCCGACGGCGGCGCCATCGATGCCGAATATCCGCATGAGATAAGCGGCCTGCCCGCCGAATTCGGTCTCCTGGCCGGAGGGAAAGCGCACGACTTGCGCATTGAGTTCAAGCTGCTTGAAGGTCAGCCCGGCCCGCTCCAGCGGCCCGCCAGTCAGCCAGCCGGCATCGACGCCCTCATCCAACTGCGGTGTCCAGCGTCCGGAAACGCCGACACAGCCGCCATCGGCATCGGGTGCCGCGCTGTAGACGGCATTGAAGTTGAATGGCAGCCGCGAGGCCAGGACCTTGCCGTCCTTCGTGAAACTGTACGCCAGGCGATAGATGAAGCGCACCTCGCCGCAGCTCTTGTCACCCTCCAAGGCAGCGAAATCACGCCGGTCGAGCCGGTTGACGACGCCGACCAGCCGGAAGCGCGCCGCCTCCGTCTTCAGCCAGCGCATATCCATGATGCGACCGACATTGCCGTCGGTCACCTCGTAGAGCGTGCGCCCGCCGGCCTTCATCTCGGCGCGCAGCGTGGCAATGTCTGATGCCACCGTGTCGACGATCGCATGATAGGCCGGCGCCTTGGCATAGAGCGTCTTCAGATCGTCCGCGCCATCGGCGCCGAAAATGCCGGCAAAGCCAAAACCCTTGGCATCGAGGGTGGCGAGAACCGCTGGATCATCGACGACGGTCACCGGCTGCTCGGCGCGCACGCCATGCGATGCGAACAGCGCGATGACGGCCGCAACGGCGAGCGCGAAACGCTTCATTCGACGGGCACCTTGCGACGTGCTTCGACCAGTTCGCGCAACACGGGTACCAGTGCCAGAGGCAGATCCTCGGCAATCAGCCCCGCACCAAACCGGCTGCCGGCCTCGGCATGGATCCACACCGCCGCGCAGGCCGCTTCGAACGCCGGCATGGCTTGCGCCAGCAGACCGGCTGATATGCCGGACAGCACGTCGCCAGACCCGGCAGTGGCAAGCCACGCCGCGCCATTGGAATTGATCGCCGCCCGGCCGTCGGGCGCGGCGATCACCGTGTCGGCACCCTTGTAGACGATAACGGCATTGGCACGTGCGGCCGCCGCACGCGCCCTGTCGAGCTTGGACGAGGCATTGTCATCGGCGATATCAGGAAACAGCCTGGCAAACTCCCCTTCGTGCGGGGTCATCACCAGGGCCGGCGCATGCGGCCCGCGCGCTGCTTCGAACAAAACGCCTTGCTCATCGCGAAACGCGGTGATCGCGTCGGCGTCGAACACAAGGCCATCGACCTGTGTGGCAGCATCCTGAGCTGGTCCAGAGGCGAGGAGCGCTAGGCCAAAGCTCCGCGTTTTGTCACCAACGCCGAAGCCAGGGCCAAGAACGAAGGCCGAAGGCCGGCGTTCGCCGACAAATTCCCTGATGTCCGCGACATCATCGGTCTTGCGCAGCATGATCGAGGTCAGATGGGCCGCATTGACCTGCATGGCGTTGCCCGGCGACAGCACGGTCACCGCCCCTGCCCCGCTTCGAGCTGCGGCAAGCGCCGTCAGCCGCGCCGCCCCGGTGGCGCTCGGCCCGCCGGAAAAGACGCCGACATGGCCGCGTTTGTACTTGTGTGCGTCGACGGCCGGCACCGGGAAATCACGCAGCCAATGCGCCGGCCTGTTCTCGAACGTCCGGGGCTGGAGCCGTGCGATGATGTCGTCGCCGATGCCGATATCGGCGAGCAAGATCTCGCCGCATCGCTCAAGGCCCGGCAGGAGCAGATGGCCTGGCTTCTTGCGCGCGAAGGTCACGGTGACGGCGGCGGTAAATGCCACGCCCAAAACTCTGCCGCTGTCGCCGGAAACGCCCGAGGGCAGATCGACCGCGACAACTGGCAAACGCCGATCGGTGGCCACGCCTACCGCCCTGGCGGCATCACCGGACAGCGGCTTGGACAGTCCTGCCCCGTAAAGCGCATCGACTACGATCGAGCCGGACTCGGCTTCGAAGCCCGACAGTGGCCGGGACGCGATCGGGCACTGTGCCGCGGCAAGTGCTGCGTCGCTTTGCGGCCTCGGCGCACCGGACGCCCAGATCGTCGTGGCAACGCCGCTGCCAGCCAGGATGCGGGCGACGACATAGCCGTCGCCGCCATTGTTGCCGGGGCCGCACAGCACATGCACGCGGCTCGCGGCGGGATAACGCGCCAGGACCACGGCGGCGACCGCCTCGCCCGCACGCTGCATCAGGCCATAGCCATCGAGCGGGCCAGCCGCAATCGTCAGCCGATCCGCCTCGCCCATTTCGGCGGAAGTAAGAAGTTCATCGCTCATGGATTGCCGATCCGCATTCGATCAAGCATTGTCCAGTTTTCGAGCCGAAGCAAACGGGAGGAGTTCATCATCAGCTGCGGCCATGTCGCCAGGAGGGGTATCAAGGCGCGAAGATGCCCATTCACTGGGCGATCTGCCTAATTCTTATGCGGACGCAAGGGCTGGCACTGTGTAGGCTTTTGCAACCCATGCCGCATCCGATGCATCGAATGACGCGAATTTGCACCTCGGCGCGACGTGACTTGGAAATCGTATGAAACCGCTTCGAATCCAGCTATCTGGCACAGTTCGTGCTTGATGGAGGCGCAAGCGGGGGCTCACAACCCGTTTTTTTGGCAGTGGAGGCCACTTTTTACATGAAAAAGATCGAAGCGATCATCAAGCCATTCAAGCTGGACGAAGTGAAGGAAGCGCTTCAGGAGGCCGGACTGCAAGGCATCACCGTGACCGAGGCCAAGGGCTTCGGACGCCAGAAAGGCCATACCGAGCTTTATCGCGGCGCCGAATATGTCGTCGATTTCCTGCCCAAGGTAAAGATCGAGGTCGTGCTCGGCGACGATGCGGTCGAAGGTGCCATCGAGGCCATCCGCAAAGCGGCCCAGACCGGGCGTATCGGCGACGGCAAGATCTTCGTCTCCAATATCGAGGAAGTCGTGCGCATCCGCACCGGTGAGACCGGAATGGACGCGGTCTGACGCGACCATCCTCCAAAAAACGTCATCCATCAAAAAACGTCATCAAACAGGGATACATGACATGACGACAGCCAAAGACATCATGAAGCAGATCAAGGACAACGACGTGAAATTCGTCGACCTGCGCTTCACCGACCCGAAGGGCAAGCTGCAGCACGTAACGATGGATGTCGTCGAGGTCGAGGAAGACATGTTCGCCGATGGTGTCATGTTCGACGGCTCCTCGATTGCCGGCTGGAAGGCCATCAACGAGTCCGACATGGTGCTCATGCCCGATCCGGACACGGTCCACATGGATCCGTTCTTCGCGCAGTCGACCATGGTCATCCTGTGCGACATCCTCGATCCGGTCTCGGGCGAATCCTACAACCGCGACCCGCGCGGCACGGCCAAGAAGGCCGAAGCCTACATGAAGTCGGAAGGCATCGGCGACCAGATCTTCGTCGGCCCGGAAGCCGAATTCTTCGTCTTCGATGACGTCAAGTACAAGGCCGACCCGTACAACACCGGCTTCAAGCTCGACTCCACCGAACTGCCGTCAAACGACGACACCGACTACGAGACCGGCAATCTCGGCCATCGCCCGCGCATCAAGGGCGGCTATTTCCCGGTGCCGCCGATCGACAGCGCGCAGGACATGCGCTCCGAGATGCTGACCGTGCTCGCGGAAATGGGCGTGCGCGTCGAAAAGCATCACCACGAAGTCGCCGCCGCGCAGCACGAACTCGGCATCAAGTTCGACACGCTGGTCCGCAACGCCGACAAGATGCTGATCTACAAGTATGTCGTGCACCAGGTCGCCAACGCCTATGGCAAGACGGCCACCTTCATGCCGAAGCCCATCTTCGGCGACAATGGCTCGGGCATGCACGTCCACCAGTCGATCTGGAAGGGCGGCAAGCCGACCTTCGCCGGCAATGAATATGCCGGCCTGTCGGAAAGCTGCCTGTTCTACATCGGCGGCATCATCAAGCACGCCAAGGCGATCAACGCGTTCACCAACCCGCTGACGAACTCCTACAAGCGCCTGGTGCCCGGCTATGAAGCGCCGGTGCTGCTCGCCTATTCCGCGCGCAACCGTTCGGCCTCCTGCCGCATCCCGTTCGGCTCGTCGCCGAAGGCCAAGCGCGTCGAGGTCCGCTTCCCCGATCCGGGCGCGAACCCGTACCTCGCCTTCGCAGCCATGCTGATGGCCGGCCTCGACGGCATCAAGAACAAGATCCACCCCGGCCAGCCGATGGACAAGGATCTCTACGACCTGCCGCCGAAGGAGTTGAAGAAGATCCCGACCGTCTGCGGCTCGCTGCGTGAAGCTCTCCAGAGCCTCGATAAGGATCGCGGCTTCCTGAAGGCCGGCGGCGTCTTCGACGACGACCAGATCGACAGCTACATCGAACTGAAGATGGCCGAGGTGATGCGCTTTGAAATGACCCCGCATCCGGTGGAATACGACATGTACTATTCGGTGTAAGAACCCGTACTGATAACATTGAAAAGGCCCTTGAAGGATTTCCCCCTTCAAGGGCCTTTTGCTGTTCGTCAATGCTCATCGATGGCCGCGCGCGTGGCCAGCCACGCAACAGCGAGCACTCTCTTTTGGTTCTAAAGGATCGTTTATGGCGCGGCTTGCCAGGTTCTGTGGCCGCCGGCGGAAACCGCAATGAAGGCTGGTGGGCTGCCTTCGAGCGAGCAATCGAACGCCAGGAGCGAGCGGCGCACTGCCTCAGGCTGCAATGCCCGCTCGTCCGGCGCCCCCGCCAATGCCGTCGTTCAAGAAACCCCGCCCCGTTCGAACAGCATCGCTTTGGCGTAACCCATGGCCACGAATACGCATACAGTGGCGTGATCTGTCAACGTCGCCGGACGAAGGCATAAATCGCGGATTTCTATGTATGAACAGAGGCTTATAGAGAGGATCGTTGGAGTACGGATGAGCTGAAACAGGCAGTTTTCCGGGCTTTTTCGACGAAGTCGAGAGCGCACGACACCAGTGGCGGCAAGTCGCGTCGGCCAAGAGCTTCTCCATCCGGCGAATTTGCCCGGTCCTTTTCAACCTGACTTTTTTTGGGGGTATTTGCTCCACCGGCCAGCACGACAAAAAGGAACCCCGGCAAAGGCCGGGGTTCTCGCAAGGACAGCGCGTTGGAGGGTGACGCCTATCCTGCATGGACGATTTCTATGCAGCCGTCGTGCAGGCGACCGAGGAGGCGGTGCTCAATGCGCTGGTCGCCAACTCTGACATGATCGGCCGCGACGGCAACCGCAGCCCTGGCTTGCCCCATGCCAAAGTGCTGGCGGCGCTGAAGGTGCGTGGGGCTGTCGCCGGCTGAGAACGGCAGACGCACCCGCACCTCGCAAATACGAAAAAGCCCTGGCGTTTCCGCCAGGGCTTTTTCGTTGCAGAGTTTCGGTCGCGGCGAGGACCTTGCGATCCGCGCCGCGAAAACACTCAGGCGGCGGCCGAGACCTTCGCGTCGGTCGCAACCTGCGAGATCGTCTTCAGCACCTGCGAAGCGATCTGGTAGGGGTCGCCCTGGGAGTTCGGACGACGGTCTTCCAGATAGCCCTTGTAGTCATTCTTGACGAAGGAGTGCGGCACGCGGATCGATGCGCCACGGTCGGCGACGCCATAGCTAAACTTGTTCCACGGCGCGGTCTCGTGCTTGCCGGTCAGGCGCTTGTCGTTGTCCGGCCCGTAGACGGCGATGTGGTCCATCAGGTTTTTGTCGAACTGCGCCATCAGGGCTTCGAAATAGGCCTTGCCGCCGACTTCGCGCATGAACTTGGTCGAGAAATTGCAGTGCATGCCCGAGCCGTTCCAGTCGGTGTCGCCGAGCGGCTTGCAGTGGAACTCGATGTCGATGCCGTAAGTCTCGGTCAGACGCAGGAGCAGGTAGCGCGCCATCCAGATCTGGTCGGCGGCCTTCTTGGAGCCCTTGCCGAAAATCTGGAATTCCCACTGGCCCTTGGCCACTTCGGCGTTGATGCCTTCATGGTTGATGCCGGCCGCGAGGCACTGGTCGAGATGCTCTTCGACGATCTTGCGCGCGACGTCGCCGACGTTCTTGTAGCCGACGCCGGTGTAGTAAGGGCCCTGCGGCGCGGGATAACCGCTCTCCGGGAAGCCGAGCGGGCGGCCGTCCTTGTAGAAGAAGTACTCTTGCTCGAAACCAAACCAGGCGTCCTCGTCGTCGAGGATGGTCGCGCGGCTGTTCGATTCATGCGGGGTGACGCCGTCGGGCATCATGACCTCGCACATGACGAGAATGCCGTTGGTGCGGGCCGGATCCGGGTAAAGCGCCACCGGCTTCAACACGCAATCGGAGCTGCGGCCTTCGGCCTGCATGGTCGAGGAACCGTCGAAGCCCCACAGCGGCAGCTGTTCGAGCGTCGGGAATTCGGCGAATTCCTTGATCTGCGTCTTGCCGCGAAGGTTGGGGACCGGGGTGTAACCATCGAGCCAAATGTACTCGAGCTTGTATTTCGTCATTCTAGCCTCTCGTTGCTTGTTCACCGAACACCAAACGGCGTCGACACACGTCTGCCGTCGGCAGCCGGCGCTGCCGATCCCTAAAATGCAATTCGTGTGCCACTCCGACTTCGGCGGGTGCGGCAAAATGGCAGGGATATCGCGTCGAATTTGCTGAGCCGCCTCATCACTGGGCCTATATCAGTCAAACCTGGATTATGCATAAATCTTAGGCAATTACTGATCTTTTCGTAGGCATATTGCCTAAAGGAATCGCAAGACCTATCTTGCAGTAAAGCTGAATCGACACGCTCCTGAAAAAGAAAGGAGACCGCCCGTGGAAGTCGTCCCCTCCCGTCCATCGGCAAAAATTCTGATGTTCCCTCTGGCAGCGCGCAAATCTGCCTCAAATTTAGGCGCGAAGGCGAAATTCGCGGCAGAGATCGCCTCCTTGCGTTACACACACGCCGATTTTGACGGCTGGTATCACGAGGCGGCCATCGAGGAAGAAAATCAGCCAAAGAGCTGATCCGCTTCTTCAAGTTGAAACATGAAAAAGCCCGGCGTGATCGCTCACGCCGGGCTTTCTGTTGGTCGATGATCCGTGGGCTACTCCTTGGCGCGGAGGTCGGTGCCGAGCGTATCCTTGACGAAGATCATCCCGATGATCAGCGTCATCGCCGCGATCACCACCGGATACCACAGACCAAAGTAGATATCGCCCCTGTAGGCGCTGAGCGCGAAGACCGTTGCCGGCAACAGACCGCCGAACCAGCCATTGCCGATATGATAGGGCAGCGACATGCCGGTGTAACGAATGCGGGTCGGGAACATCTCGACCAGGATCGCCGCGATCGGCCCGTAAACCATTGTCACGAACAGCACCAGGATGAACAGGATGCCGATCGTCATCGGCCAGTTCACGGCGGCCGGATCGGCGAACATGGCGAAGGCACCGCCGCCCGGTATGTTGTAGACGGTGACCTCTGGCGCGCCGGCGGCCTCCTCTGACGTCACCAACTTGTCCTTGACCGCCTGCTCGGTCGGCACGGTTGCCTTCTCGCCGCCGCGAATTGTAGCCGCGTCGAGCTTGAGTTCAGGATTGGCCGCGATGAAGGCGTCGAGCTTCTGGTCCGCCACCTTGATCGCCGCACGCTTCAGCGGATACCCGCCGTCCTTAAGCGACATGTTGACGGCCTTGACGAAGGCGGCGTCCTTGGCCTTGGCTTGGTCGCCAGCGGCGACCGCGTCGTAGGACGCCACCGTCTCGTTGCCGATCTTGACGGTAGCAGGCGTTCCGGCCGCGGCAGTCGACACCACGTCAAAGGGAACCGAGTTCTTGGTCAGGAACGAAGTGGCGATGTCGCATGACGTCGTGAACTTGGCGGTGCCGACCGGGTTGAACTGGAACTTGCAGTCGCCGGGTGCCGCGGTCACCGTGGCGCGCGTGTTCTGCTGCGCGGTGGCGAGCGCCGGATTGGCGGCCCAGGTCAACGCCTTGAACAGCGGGAAGGTGCAGACGATGGCCAGCGCAAGCCCAGCCATGATGATCGGCTTGCGGCCGATCTTGTCGGAGAGCCAGCCGAACACGACGAAGAAGATCGAGCCGAGTGCCAGCGCGATCGCGATCATGATGTTGACCGACTGCGCATCGACCTTCAGCACGTTCTGCAGGAAGAACAGCGCATAGAACTGGCCATTGTACCAGACCACGGCCTGGCCAGCAGTGAGGCCAAGCAGCGCCAGCAGTGCGATCTTGGCATTCTTCCACTGACCGAAGGCTTCCGAAAGCGGTGCCTTCGAACCCTTTCCTTCGTCCTTCATCTTCTGGAAGGTCGGCGATTCCGAAAGCGATAGCCGAATCCAGATCGAAACGGCGAGCAGCACGAAAGAAACAATGAACGGAATGCGCCAGCCCCAGGCGGCGTAGGTTTCCTTGCTCAGGGAGCCCTGAACAATCAGAATGACGATCAGCGACAGGAACAGGCCAAGCGTCGCCGTCGTCTGGATCCACGACGTGTAGAAACCGCGACGGTCGTCAGGCGCGTGCTCGGCGACGTAGGTCGCCGCACCGCCATATTCGCCGCCGAGGGCCAGGCCCTGTAGCATGCGCAGGGCGATCAGGATCACCGGAGCCGCGATACCCAAGGTCGCATAACCGGGCAGCAAGCCGACCAGGAAGGTCGACAGACCCATGATCGTCATGGTGACGAGGAAGGTATATTTGCGGCCGACGAGGTCGCCGATACGGCCAAACACCAGAGCCCCGAACGGGCGCACAAGAAAGCCGGCCGCGAACGCCAGCAGCGCGAAGATGTTGCGCGTCGCCTCCGGAATGGTCGGGCTGAAAAAGGTCGAGCCAATGAAGGCCGCCAATGAACCGTAGAGATAGAAATCGTACCATTCGAAAACGGTGCCGAGCGAGGAAGCGAAGATGACCTTCTTCTCTTCCCGCGTCATGCCGCGGCTCGTTCTGCCGGCGGTTGATGCCATTGCCATAGAGTTGTCCTCCCGTGAGACCCTGTCCTCGATGCCGGGCGCCGATGTTCGCGCTCTCCTCCGAACGCGGACTCGGAAATGCCGGGCCATCACGGGAAAAATGACAGAAAGCGACCGCCGACGGCAGAGCGACGATGGGATTATGACTTTGGTATTAGGTGCAGTGCGGCAATCGCTTTGGGGTCAGACCTTGAGCGCTTCGAGAAGGCTGACGACGGCCATCATGTCGCGTTTGCGGGCGGCGCGTCGCGCGACCGCTTCGGCGTCCTGCCCCCAATGTTCGATCTGCCAATCCTCGTCGACATGGCCGGCGGCCCAGGCAGCCTCGGCGTCGAGCTCGCCGAAATCGACCGCCAGCGCCAGCAGCGCCGAACCGGTCAGCGAGGTCATGAGGTGGATGGCGGCCAGCCGCAGCGGCTCGGCGCGTTGATTGAGATGACTGCCCAGAACGGCGATCGTCTCACGCGGCTGCTCGACATGGATGATCCCCTCGGCAAGGTTGAAGCGAGCCCCCAATGCAGTGCGCACCCAATCGATGACCGGATCCCACTGCTCGTTCTGCCGCTCGACCAGCCCCTGGGGGGCGTCGGCGCGGTAACAGAGCAGATCCGACGAGGCAAAACGCAGTATGTCTTCCAGCACCGCCTGCGGATCGCTCGCAACACCGTCGATGGCGGTGTTGACCAGGCGCATCACCGGCATCGTCACCGGATTGATGGTCTCGCCCTGTTCCGCGAATTCGTCTGCAACCAGCACAGCCGCCGCCTCGGTCGGGAGCGCCAGCAGCGCCTTGCCCGGCGTGCGCACCGGCTTGCCGTCGAGATGCACGGCGAAACCTCCGTCTATCGGCGCAACCGAAGCGGTCTTGTAGAAGCGCTTGGGCAGCGGCGTCTTCATCTGGATCTGGGCGCGACGCACCGGATCCGGATCCGAAAGATACTTGCCCGCTTCGAGGTCGTTGAGGATGTCACGCATGAAAAATCTCTCTCACACCGGTGTCAGCTTGCGTGCCGGCCGGTTGACGATGATCAGGCCCGCCGCAATCAGGCCAAGTGCCAGAAAAATGCGCATGGTCAGCGGCTCGTTCAAGATGACCGCGCCGCACAAGACGCCGAAAACCGGCGACAGGAAGGTGAAGCTGGACAGGCCGGAGGCCGGATAGCGGCGCAGCAGCCAGAACCACAGGACGTAGGTGAAGGCGACAATGTAGATCGCCTGGAAAAGCAGCGCCAATGTCGGCAACAAGGACGGGTCGCGCACCGGCGGACCGGCGAGAGGCAGGACCAATATGCCGACCATCGCCGCGCCGGCGAGTTGATAGAGCAGCAGCTTTTCGGCGCTCGCCTCGACTAGCTTCGACCGTTTGATGAGGATGTTGGTCAACGCCCAGAAAAACCCGGAGCCGAGACTGAGCAGATCGCCGAACAGCATGTCCCCGCCGCCGCCAAGCTTGTCGGAAAAGACCGCGGCAAGGCCGGCGAAGGCCAGCAGCAGGCCGAGGAACTTGCGCATGGTGATCTGTTCGCCAAGCAGGAGGTGACCGCCAATCAGCATCCAGAACGGCATTGAATTGACCAGCAGTGTGTTGCGGGCAACGGTCGTATGCTCCAGGCCGACATAGAGGCAAAGGAACTCGATGCCGAAAAGCACGCCCACGGCAATGCCAGCGAGCAATGTGCCATCGCGCGTGAAAAGAGCGATGCCGCGCCAGCGACACCAGAGGAAGACGCAGAAGCCACCAATGATCGAGCGTGCGATCGACAGGAAGACGGGGTCGTAGCCGGCATAGGAGATTTTGGCGGCGACGTAGTTCAGGCCCCAGGAAAAGGTCAGGCCAACCATGATGGCGGCGACGGCCATGTCGACTGTATCGCGCCGATCGAGCGCGTCGGTGGCGCCGCTCAAGATCAATCCTCCGCGCTGGCGTCGTCGAAGCCGATCAGGTTCCAGCTCTGGCGCATATGCGGCGGCATTGGCGCGGTGACGTCGATGAGGCCCTTGTCGGGATGCGGAATGATGATGCGGCGCGCATGCAGATGCAGGCGGTTCTGGATGCCGCCGGGGAAATCCCAGTTGGTGTCGGCCTCGAAATATTTCGGGTCGCCAATGATCGGGCAGCCGATATAGGCGGCATGGACGCGAAGCTGGTGAGTGCGGCCCGTATAAGGTTCCATTTCCAGCCAGGTCATGGTCTGCGCCGCCTGCTCGATGATGCGGTAGTAGGACACGGCGTGGTCGGCGCCTTTTTCGCCATGCGCGGCGACCCGAACGCGGTCACCGTCCTCGGTCGGCTCCTTGATCAGCCAGGTTGAGATCTTGTCCTCGCGCTTCGGCGGCACGCCCTTGACCAGCGCCCAGTAGGTCTTCTTCGTTTCGCGGGCACGGAACGCTTCCGACAGTTTCATGGCGGCCAGTCTCGTGCGGGCGACGACCAGCACGCCCGACGTGTCGCGGTCGAGCCGGTGGACCAGCCGCGGCTTCTCGCCCTTCTGGTTGCGCCAGGCTTCCAGCATGTCGTCGACATTGCGGGTGACGCCCGAGCCACCCTGCACCGCAAGGCCCGCCGGTTTGTTGAAGACGAAAACCTTCGGATCCTCATGGATCAGCATTTTCGCCAGGACGTCGGCATCGCCCTGGTTGCGGATCGAATGGCCGGTCAGCGCACTCTCGCCCTTCTTGTCGACCTCGAGTGGCGGGATACGCACCACCTGGCCAGGCTCGACACGGCTGTCGGCCTTGACGCGGCCGCCATCGACGCGGATCTGGCCGGAGCGCAGCAGCTTCTGCAAATGGCCGAAACCAAGGCCTGGGAAATGGGTCTTGAACCAGCGATCGAGCCGCATGCCCGCCTCGCCGGCCTCCACCGTGATCTGTTCAACGCCTGCCATTTTTTTCTTCGCTTATCCGTTTCCAAAGCAGGGCTTAGCCTGCGCTTGGCGCGGCAATAGCATTAAGGCAGGCTTCTTGCGAGCCAAAGACCCAAAAACAGGGCGATGATCGCGCCAATGACGCTGGCCAGCGCATATCCAAATGCCGGCAGCGTGGCTCCGCGCTCCCATAGCGTCGCGAAGTCAAGCGAAAAGGCGGAAAAAGTCGTGAAGCCGCCAAAGATGCCGGTGGCGACGAACAGCCTAACTTCGTTCGACCCGCCGCGGCGCGCCAGGATGGCGATGAACAGGCCCATGGCAAAGGAGCCGACGATGTTGATCGCCATCGTGCCCCAGGGATAATTGGGGCCGACAAGACGCAGCGCGCCCATATTGGTGAGATGGCGGATGCCGGCGCCGATGCCGCCGCCGACGACCACGAGAAGCAGATTGAACATCGTCGTCTACTGCCCGTGTTGAGGCGGTGGCGTCAATCCCTTCGCCGTCACCATTCAGGCGCTGCCCAGTCCGGATACTTTTTCCTGAATTCAACATAGAGGGCATCGAGCTCGGCCTTGCTGACCGGGCGTACCTGTTCGTAGAGATAGCCTTCGACACCGCCGGACAATTGGTACTGCGCAATGCGCCGGTACGCGGCACCGATGCCCTTGCCTTCAAGAATATACTGGTTCGGGATCGTGACGCAGATCTGCGCGCCCGGTTGCAGATGCGTAACCGGCCGGTCGGTCACGACGACATATCTGGATTTCAATGCGTCCGGTTGGAACCGGTCACGACTGTCTACCTGACAAATCCATCCGACATGGGCAACAAGGTCCCGTTTCATGCCGAACAACAGGGCGTCGCTCATCACAGGACCCGACGCAAAGACCGAAAAACGGTCCTCCGGTCCCATTCTGGCGACGAGGTCATCGATCAGGCGCCTGTATTCGGGGAGATTGTCGAGGCGAAGTGGGAGCGTAGCTTCCCCGGCGAAGACAAAGCCCACTGGGGACAACAGCTGACGGCCGGCCGGAAAAAACGTGCCCAAAAAAGCGAAGCCGGCAACAACGGTCATTGCGGCGGTCGGCCATCGTGATTTCAGTCCCGGCACGGACACGATCGAAACGATCGCCTGGGCATAGGCGGGAAAGAGCCAAAGAAACATCGGCAAGGAATGATGACGTTCCGGGTCCTGCGTCCGGATGAAAACCAGGAAGGTGAGCACCGAGGCCATGGCACAGAACACGGCAAATCTGTTGCGACGCACAACCGAGATGTAGAGGCCCACTACAATCAGCGCCCAGTTCAGATAGCTGAGCCGGGATCCGACGTCACCGAGCTGGGTGACAAAGGTCGTCTTGTATCCGCTGTAAAGGTCGGCGTAGCTGGTTTGCAGAATCTTGGCGATCAGCGGCAGCTGGAAGTTCAACGCCGTCGCGGCAATAAGGAAAATCGCACACGCGCCGCCCAGAGCCGCGTTGCGCAAGGCCGGCAGATCCCGCTCCCTTGCGATCTGCAGCAAACAGAAAAATGCCGCGGAAACGGTGATCCCTATGGCTCCATAGGCGTACCAGCGGCGCAGCATGAACGCCAACCACAGGCAGGCGCCGACGGATATTCCGCCTATCACCGGTTCGCGGGTCAGGAACCTGGATTTCCAGAGAAAATAGGTTGCCGCGGTCAGGGCGAGGCAGCCGGCAATGTCAGGCATTCCCCGAAGCGTCGGCGCCCAGAACGGCGTGTACAGGAAGGCCGCGATCCAGACGGCGATCCAACTTCGGGACGGCGTCTCGGAGAACGCCTCCTGATAGCTTATTCTGCCTATCAAAAGAACCGCCGGGACCAGATAGACCGCGACTATTCCGGCGATGAAGGAAAGCCTTGAACCACCGAAAACAAGGTGAAACGGCATCAGGGGCACCAGGATCGCCACGCCGTAATCTTCCGTCGCGATGGAGGTGCCCAATTGGCTCAGCCATTCGAAAGGGCTCTCGACCAAGAGCGCGCCCTGCTGGTTGAACATGTTGAAATAGGCCGCGAAGTCCCAATAGTAGACGGACTCTTCGAGATTTATGTACGCGGCGCTGACGGCAATTCCAAGCAACAAGGTGCACAGGTAGGTACCCGTCCAGAATCCGAAGATTTTGTTCTTTGTCACTTGAGGCCGCCAAGGAAGGAAGAGACAGAACTACGGACCAAAGCCGGAGCCACCCCTGACGCCGCCAGGAGCCGCTCCGGCGAATCTTGTGACAAGATTCATATAATGAATTGTTGAGAGCCCAAACGGGCCTTTGCTTAAACGAGCACCTCGCAAGCATGGAAAACGCGTTAAAAGGGGCGTCCGAAGAAGCAGCCGGCGGAGGTCTTGCTTGCAACCGCCGCCGGCAGCGCTGACGGATTCTCAGTTCAGGTGGTTTCGACCTTCTTCGGCTTGGTCGAGCCGATCATCTTCCAGTTCTTGTAGAACATCGAATTGATGCGCTCGACGCTGACCGAGACAATCGCGAGCATGCCGGCAATGAGTCTCGGGAACGGGGACGGCCTGATGATGTCCATGAACACGCAGTAGCGGCGGCCGTCATATTCGTTGACCGAACGATGCAGCAGCGTGTCGTCGAAAATGAACTGCGGATTGTCGTACCAGTAGTTCTTGACGTTGCCGCATTCGACGAAGATTTCCGCTTTCACCGGGACCAGATTGTAAAGGATGCGCAGGCTGAGCCGCAGCGGGCCGAAATGCCAGGAGGTCGATTCGCGCTTGCTGAAGACCGAAACGGCGATGGTCTTGATGTATTTGAAATCCTTGTTGAACTCGGCGACGTTGTCGATCCGGTGCTTGCCGTACCACTGGTAGACATACATGCCGCGCCGGCCGACACCGAAATTGGCATCGATGTCGGCGATGATCTCGTCCTTGCGCGCCCTGAAGATGTCTAGGACCTCATTGACCTCGCGCTGATAATCCTCCGGAAACTGCTCCAGCTTCCACACGCCGGGATTGCGGTAGCAGAGCAGATCGACCAGCAGGTTGAACGGAGACAAGAGCCAGGTGAACAGGCCGTTGCCGAGGAAATAGCCCGAGAACAGCGCCAGATCCTTCCTGTCGTTGCGCAGCACGTCGATCAGGCCGCAGACGATGAAGATCGTCGTCAGAATGGGGATGAAGTAGAAGCCAAGAGCGAGAAGCGGGATGGCGATGGCGAATTTGCGAAGGGACTTGCGAAGGGTTTTTGTCATTTTTCCACGCGCGGAGCGCGATCCTGTTGCGAATGAGTGTGCCCAATCTCGGCAACGACCACCGCCCGGCCGTGCGCCTTGATAAGGTTTTTTGGGTCGCCGCACAACGCCACGACGTCGTGGCCTGGCAGTTGCCTGGTGGAATTTGCCAGACTTCGATCAATGCACCGCTGGCAAGCCGAGCTCATCCCATTTGTCCCTGGCCACGGGATCGCCGACCAGGAACTCAAAGCCGATGACGCTTTCGCCGTCCCGTGCGAGCCGGCATTTGAACTTCAGACTATACCAGTTTTTGCGACTGCGGAAAGCCGCGCCGTCGGCGGCAATCGTGGTGCCGCGGACCTTCTCCTCGGCCGTTGCGTAAGGCACGACGCGTTCCGGCCGAAAGTCCGCCCGCCATCGCCGGATCTGGTCCATGGCCTCGAGATTGCACAACTGCACCATGCGTTCGTCGGAAGCGAAGGTCGCGAGATCGGCGCGTGCCTGCCGGCTGCGCGGATCGGCGAGCGTCTTGGCCGACAGCATTTCGGTCGGCCGAATCATGGTCGGCGCGGTGGGTGGTGTAGGTCGAGGAGCGCTCGGCGTTGGTGTTGGTGCGGACGCTTGCGCCTCGGGCGCTGGAAGCGGTGCCGGCGCCGGCGGCCTTGTCGAGGCCTCGAACTGCTGCGGCGTCAGAATGTCCACCGACACCCTTTCCTCGTCCAGCCGCTTCGGCCGCTTTGGCAGCGGCATCAGCGCCAGCATCGCGGCCAGTAGTGCATGGAGAGCGACCGAGGTTGAGATGCCCCATGGCGAGGCCTCGCTGCGAAGCGTGACGACCACGGGGCCACGCAAATCAGCTATTCCCGTTCCTTGCGCAGCTTCGCCCAATAGTCGAGCCGCTTCCTGATGTCGCGCTCGAAACCACGCTCAGGCGGATCGTAGAAGGTCTGGCGGCCCATCTTCTCCGGAAAATAGTCCTGGCCCGAAAAGGCGTCCGGCTCATCATGATCGTAGCGATAGCCCGCGCCGTAATCCTCTTCCTTCATCAGCTTGGTCGGCGCGTTGAGGATATGCTTTGGCGGCAGCAGCGAGCCATGCTGCTTGGCTGCCTGCGTGGCCGCCTTGAAGGCCGTGTAGACGGCATTGGATTTGGGCGCGGTGGCGAGATAGACGGTGGCTTCGGCAAAGGCGAGTTCGCCTTCCGGAGAGCCAAGGTAGTCGTAGGCGTCCTTGGCGGCATTGGCAACGACCAGTGCCTGCGGATCGGCAAGGCCGATATCTTCCATCGCCATGCGCACCAGCCGGCGGCCGAGATAGAGCGGATCCTCGCCGGCGTCGAACATGCGGGCGAGATAGTAGAGTGCTGCATCGGGATCGGAGCCGCGCACCGATTTGTGGAGCGCCGAGATCAGATTGTAGTGGCCGTCCTGGCCCTTGTCGTAGATCGGCGCGCGGCGCTGGACGATGCGCTGCAACCCCTCGGGATCGAAGACCTCGCCAGGTTTGGCGGCCCGCCAGACTTCCTCGGCGAGTGTCAGCGATGCGCGTCCATCGCCATCGCTCATGCGGATCAGCATGGCGCGGGCCTCGTCGTCGAGCGGCAGCGCCCTGCCCTCCGTCTCCTCCGCCCGCACCATCAGCTTGGCGATGCTCTCCTCGCCGAGCGAATGGAAAACCATGACGCGCGCGCGGGACAACAGAGCCGCGTTGAGTTCGAAGGACGGGTTTTCGGTCGTGGCGCCGACCAAGACGACCGTCCCATCCTCCATGACAGGGAGAAAGGAATCCTGCTGGGCGCGGTTGAAGCGGTGGATCTCGTCAACGAAAAGCAGGGTCTGGCGGCCGTTGGCGCGGCGCAGCTTGGCCGTCTCGAACACTTTCTTCAGGTCGGCAACGCCCGAAAACACCGCCGAGATCTGCTCGAAGGCAAGGCTGGTCTCGCCAGCGAGCAGCCTGGCCACAGTGGTCTTGCCGGTGCCCGGCGGTCCCCAGAAAATCATCGAACCGAGTGAGCCCGAGCCGATCAGCCGGGTCAGGGCGCCATCGGGGCCGGTCAGATGCTCCTGGCCGACGACCTCGCCAAGGTTTTTCGGCCGCAGCCTGTCGGCCAGCGGCCGCCCGGGCGGCGCCTTTTCCGGTTCATCGACACTGAACAGATCGGCCATGCACTTCTTTTGGTTTGGAGCGCGATCCCTTCAGACCGAACTCAGTAACGCAACACCTGGCGCAGTATCTGCCCGCCGCGCTCGACGGTAAAGCGCCACCAGCGCGTATCCTGCTGGGCTACCTGCGCCAGCGTCGCGGCGGTATCGATCGTGGTGCCGTTGACCTCGCGCACGATGTCGCCTGGCAGGAAGCCGAAATCGGCGGCTGGCGAATCGCGGTTGATATCGATCACCGTCACGCCTTTGAGATCGGTGCGCAGGCCAAGCTTCTGGGCAAGCCGCGGCGACAGTTCCGCGACCTTGGCGCCCGAGAACGGGCTGCGGCCATGCAGCGTCACTTCCGAGGCTTTCGCACCTTCCGGCGCCCGCTCCAGCGCGATGTCCATGGCCGCTTTCTGGCCCTTGGTCAGGACCGCGAAATTCGCCTTTGTGCCGATCGACAGCGTCGCCATGCGATAGTCCAGCGCCTCGATGCTCTCGACCGGCTTGCCGTTGATCTGCAGCACGACATCGCCTGCCTTCAGCCCGGCCTTACCGGCTGGCCCGGTCGCGTCGACCGAAGAGACCAGCGCACCGGTCGGCTTTTCCATGCCGAGCGAGTCGGCGATCTGCGGCGTCACCGCCTCGAACTCGGCGCCGATATAGGGGCGTTCGAAGAAGTCGAGGCCGGCCTTTGCCGCATCGGCGAAAGCCCGCACCATGTTGGCGGGAATGGCGAAGCCGATCCCGATTGAGCCGCCGCTGCGGCTGTAGATGGCGGTGTTGATACCGACCAGCTGACCGCCCATGTTGATCAGCGCGCCGCCGGAATTGCCGGGATTGATGGCCGCGTCGGTCTGGATGAAATAGCCCGAATCCGAGACCCCGATATGGCTGCGGGCAAGTGCGGAAACAATGCCGCTGGTGGTGGTCTGGCCGACGCCGAAGGGATTGCCGATGGCCAGCACCAGGTCGCCGACCTCGAGCGCGTCGGAATCGCCAATGGCGATGACCGGGAACGGCTTGTCGGATTCGATCTTGAGCACGGCGAGATCGAGCGTCTCGTCCTTGAGCATCACCTTGCTGGTGAACTCACGGCCGTCGGCGGTCGCCACCTTGACCTCGTCGGCATCCTTGATGACATGGAAATTGGTGACGATGACACCGCTTGGATCAACGAGCACGCCCGAGCCCAGCGAGGACTGCGCGCGCGGCTGGGCACGGCCGAAAAACTCCTCGAAGAACGGATCGCCTTCAAAAGGCGATGTGACCTTGGCCGTCTGCGAGGCATAGACGTTGACCACGGCCGGCGCCGTCTGCTTGACCAGCGGCGCGAACGAAAGCTGCACCTCCTCGCGACCGAACGGCACGCGCTTGTCAGGCCCGGAGGTGGCATTCTCGCCTTCGACGCCATGCAGCAGATCGGTCAGCACATCGGAGAGACCAGGATCGGCGGGCTTTGCGGCGTCTTCCGCGAACGCCTGCCGGACTGCCGGTGCGGCTGCGAACACCATAAAGGCGCAGAGCAGAACAAGGGACAGTCTTTTGGCGCGCATTCGCGAATCCTCCAAGGCAAGTTCGGGCGCATTGTCCCGACGATTGTGCAAAATGAAAGGCTAAGCCGCTGAAATCCGATTATTTTCGCGCCGGCAGATCGTTTAACGCGCGCCTTGGTACGCGTAGGGCATGAAAAAGGGGCCCGCGGGCCCCTTCAATTCGTTCCGAAAAGACGTGGCCTTATGCGGCAGCGGCTTCCGCGTCGGTGCCTTCGGCTTCGAGACGGGCGCGGTCGCCGGCGCCCTTGGCCGAGGTGTCGCGATCAACGAACTCGATGACGGCCATCGCGGCGTTGTCGCCGTGACGGAAGCCAGCCTTCATGATGCGCAGGTAGCCGCCGTTGCGGTTGGCGTAGCGCGGGGCGATGGTGTCGAACAGGCGCTTGACGACGCCTTCATTGCCAATCTGCGCGATCACCTGGCGGCGGGCGTGCAGGTCGCCGCGCTTGCCGAGCGTTACCAGCTTCTCGACGATCGGACGCAGGTCCTTCGCCTTCGGCAAGGTGGTGACGATCTGCTCGTGCTCGAGCAGCGACACGGCGAGGTTGGCGAACATCGACTTGCGATGGCTAATGCTTCGGGCGAAGCGACGGCCTTTGAAACCGTGGCGCATGGCTCTTTTCCTTCTTTAGTTGTTCAAGAGGCCAAGGCCTCTGATGGTTTTCCGCATGACCGTCGGATCGAGCGGCCCACGCCGCCGATCCTTGGAATTCATGCTCAATATTGGTCTTCGTAACGCTTGGCGAGGTCTTCGATGTTTTCCGGCGGCCAATCCGGCACTTCCATGCCGAGGTGCAGGCCCATCGCCGCCAGGACTTCCTTGATCTCGTTCAGCGACTTGCGGCCGAAGTTCGGGGTGCGCAGCATCTCGGCTTCGGTCTTCTGGATGAGATCGCCGATGTAGACGATGTTGTCGTTCTTCAGGCAGTTGGCCGAACGCACCGAAAGTTCAAGTTCGTCGACCTTCTTGAGCAGCGCCGGGTTGAAGGCGAGCTCGGTGACGGCTTCGGCGGCGACTTCCTTCTGCGGCTCGTCGAAGTTGACGAACAGGCCGAGCTGGTCCTGCAGGATGCGGGCGGCGAAGGCCACTGCGTCCTCGCCCGAGATCGAACCGTCGGTCTCGATCGTCATGGTCAGCTTGTCATAGTCGAGAACCTGGCCCTCGCGGGTGTTTTCGACCTTGTAGGAGACCTTCTTGACGGGCGAATAGAGGCTGTCGACCGGGATCAGGCCAATCGGCGCGTCCTCGGCGCGGTTGCGCTCGGCCGGCACGTAACCCTTGCCGGTGTCGACGGTGAATTCCATGCGGATTTCAGCGCCTTCGTCCAGCGTGCAGATGACGTGGTCGGGGTTGAGGATCTCAACGTCACCAACCGTCTGGATGTCGCCGGCGAGAACCGCACCCGGTCCCTGCTTGCGCACGACCATGCGCTTGGGGCCATCGCCTTCCATGCGGATGGCGATCTCCTTGATGTTCAAGACGATGTCGGTCACGTCCTCGCGCACGCCGGCGATAGACGAGAATTCATGCAGAACGCCGTCGATCTGCACAGCGGTCACAGCCGCACCGCGCAGCGAAGACAGAAGCACGCGGCGCAGCGCGTTGCCGAGGGTGAGGCCAAAGCCACGCTCGAGCGGCTCGGCGACCAGCGTGGTCAGCGTCTTCTTCTTCGACGAGAACTCGATCTTGTTCGGCTTGATCAGTTCCTGCCAATTTTTCTGGATCATGATGCTTTCCTTCCGTTGACCCGCCACCATCCAATCGTGGCGGGCGACCTGGAATACCGCGGAGGAACGCCCCTGTGAGCGTTCGCGCGGCGTTCGGTAATTTCTTAGACGCGGCGCTTCTTGCGCGGGCGGCAGCCATTGTGCGGGATCGGCGTCACATCACGGATCGAGGTGATGGTGAAGCCGGCCGCCTGCAGCGCGCGCAGCGCCGATTCACGACCGGAGCCAGGTCCGCAGACCTCGACTTCGAGCATGCGCATGCCGTGTTCCTGAGCCTTCTTGGCGACGTCCTCGGCAGCCATCTGGGCAGCGAACGGGGTCGACTTGCGCGAACCCTTGAAGCCCTGGGCACCGGCCGACGACCAGGCAATTGAATTGCCCTGCGCGTCGGTGATCGTGATCATCGTGTTGTTGAAGGTCGAATTGACGTGGGCAACGCCCGACGAGATATTCTTGCGTTCGCGACGGCGAACACGAGCGGCTTCCTTGGCCATGGTATTCCTTTCAGTTGATCTCTACACCGCCGTAATGCCAGCGGCTCCACCTTTGAAAGCGAGTAGGGAATAGCGAATAGGGACCCCTACTCGCTAATGGCTACTCGCTCACTTACTTCTTCTTGCCGGCGATCGACTTGGCCGGGCCCTTGCGGGTGCGTGCATTGGTGTGCGTGCGCTGGCCGCGGACCGGCAGCGAGCGACGGTGACGCAGGCCGCGGTAGCAGCCGAGGTCCATGAGACGCTTGATGTTCATCGACACTTCGCGACGCAGGTCGCCCTCGACCTGGTAGTCGCGGTCGATGGTCTCGCGGATCTGCAGCACTTCCGCGTCGGTCAGCTGGTTGACGCGGCGCTCGGCCGGGATGCCGACCTTGTCGACGATCTCCTGGGCGAACTTCTTGCCAATGCCGTGAATGTACTGAAGCGCGATGACGACGCGCTTGTTGGTCGGAATGTTGACGCCGGCTATACGAGCCATGTTCTTTCCTTCTCCATGTGGGCCGACCAACCTCTCAAACAAGGCAGGCCTGGCGCTGTCAAAGTTGCCCCGCGTCCGGTGGAGGCCGGCCCTTGCGGGAGTTTCCAGTTCAAAGCGACTGCCTTGCCCTTGCGGACAAGCAAAGTTCGCACCTGATAGGAAGACGGGCCGCCATACCGCAGCGAGCCGCTCCCGTCAAGCCTAATCTTTAAATTCCCTTACCGCGCCTCGGCGGCCGCCGTAAGCACGGCTTCGATCTCGTTGGTCACCGCGTCGATGCTGGCCAAGCCGTCGACCGTCTTGAGCTTGCCCTTGGCGTAATAGTAGCCGGTCAGCGGAGCGGTCTTCTTGTAGTACTCGCGCAGGCGCTCTTCGAACACTGCGGGATTGTCGTCCTTGCGTACCGGCTGGCCGGCGGCCTTGGCATCCTCGGCGCGTTTGACAATGCGGCCGACCAGGGCCCTGTCATCGACAACCAGTTCGATGACCGTGTCGAGGCCGATGCCACGCTCGGAAAGCATCGATTCAACCGCATCTGCCTGCACCAGCGTGCGCGGGTAGCCGTCGAGGATGAATCCCTTGGCGCAATCGGCCTGGTCGATTCGCTCGGCGACGATGGCGTTGACGATGGCGTCCGACACCAATTCGCCGGCATCCATCACCGCCTTGGCACGCTTGCCGACTTCGGAACCGGCCTGAACGGCGGCACGCAGCATGTCTCCCGTCGAGAGCTGGGGTATGCCGTGTTTTTCTACCAGTCTTTGTGCTTGTGTCCCCTTGCCCGCCCCTGGCGGCCCAAGCAAAATCAACCTCATCTGGCTTTCTTCCCCCCGCGCAGCTTCGACTTCTTGATCAAGCCTTCATACTGGTGCGCGATCAGGTGGCCCTGAATCTGCGCAACCGTATCGAGCGTGACACTGACCACGATCAGAAGCGATGTGCCACCGAGGTAGAATGGTACGCCAGTCGCCGAGATCAGGAACTCCGGCAGCAGGCACACCAGCACCAGATAAATGGCGCCGACGACGGTGATGCGGGTGAGAACGTAATCGATGTAATCGGCGGTCCGCTCGCCCGGACGATAGCCCGGGATGAAGCCCGAATGCTTCTTGAGCTGATCGGCGGTGTCCTTCGGGTTGAAGACAATCGCTGTGTAGAAGAAGGCGAAGAACACGATCATCGCCGCGTAGAATGCCATGTAGAGCGGCTGGCCGTGGCCGAGCGAGGCCAGGATGGTGCTCGCCCAGGCGGGCATGTTGGTGGTCTGCGAGAAGCCGGCGATAGTGGCCGGCAGCAGGAGCAGCGACGAAGCAAAGATCGGCGGGATGACGCCGGACGTGTTGAGCTTCAGCGGCAGATGCGAGGTATCGCCCTGGAACATCCGGTTGCCGACCTGGCGCTTCGGATACTGGATCAGCAGGCGACGCTGGGCGCGCTCGAAGAACACGATGAGCGCGATGACGACGATGGCCAGCACGATGATCGCCAGGATCAGGCCGGTCGACAGGGCGCCGGTGCGGCCAAGCTCCAGCGTGCCGGAAATGGCGCGCGGCAGGCCGGCGACAATACCTGAGAAGATGATCAGCGAAATGCCGTTGCCGATGCCGCGGGCGGTGATCTGCTCACCGAGCCACATCAGGAACATGGTGCCGCCGACCAGCGTGACCACGGTCGAGATGCGGAAGAACATGCCGGGATCATTGACGATGCCGTGGCCGTTCTCAAGCCCCACCGAAATGCCATAGGCCTGCACCAGTGCCAGAAGCACGGTGCCGTAGCGCGTGTACTGGTTGATGACCTTGCGGCCCTGTTCGCCTTCCTTCTTCAGCGATTCCAGCGACGGAATGACCGAGGTCATCAGCTGCATGATGATGGAGGCCGAGATGTAAGGCATGATGCCGAGCGCGAAGATCGCCATGCGCTGCACGGCGCCGCCGGCGAACATGTTGAACATGCCGAGCACGCCCTTGCTCTGCGAGGAGAAGGCCTGGGCGAAGGCGTCGGGGTTGATTCCGGGAAGCGGGATATAGGTGCCGAGGCGGTAGACGAGCAGCGCGCCAATAGTGAACCAGATGCGTTTCTTCAGGTCCTCCGCCTTGGCGAAGGCCGAGAAATTCAGATTCGAAGCTAGTTGTTCAGCAGCCGAAGCCATGCCTGATTCTCCGCTTGGTAACGCTTGATGGCCCGTGAGGTCAGGCGGCGCGTTTCACCGAAGCTCACGAGATAAGCTCCGGGCTCTAAACATGCAAGCGGCCGCGTTGACGCGGCCGCTTAATTGAGCAGATCAAAGCACAATCGTGAGCAAAAAAGGGATCCCGTTTCCGCCGATCGCGCTTCAAATTGCCGTTACTCGGCAGCTGCCTTTTCCGGCAACTTGACCGAGCCGCCGGCCTTTTCGATCTTCTCGATCGCGGCCTTGGAGGCGCCGGCGACGTCGAAGGCAAGCTTGGCCTTCAGTTCGCCATCGGACAGCACGCGCACGCCATCCTTGACGCGGCGGATGACGCCGGCGGCGACAAGTGCCTCGGCTGTCACGGTTGCCTTGGCGTCAAGCTTCTTGGCGTCGACGGCTTCCTGGATGCGGGCCAGCGACACGACGACGAAGCTCTTGGCGAAGATGTTGTTGAAGCCACGCTTCGGCAGGCGCCTGTAGAGCGGCATCTGGCCACCCTCGAAGCCGTTGATGGCGACGCCGGAGCGTGCCTTCTGGCCCTTGACACCGCGACCGGCGGTCTTGCCCGAGCCGGAACCGATGCCGCGGCCGAGACGCTTCTTGGAATGCGTCGCGCCGTCCTTGTCACGCAGATCGTTGAGTTTCATCTGAGTTCTCCTGCGCTTTGGCTCAGCCCTCGTCCACGACGCGGACGAGATGCTGAACGGCGGCGATCATGCCGCGCACGGAAGGCGTATCTTCCAGGGTGCGCTGCTTGTGCATCTTGTTGAGGCCGAGGCCGACCAGCGTCGCGCGCTGTTCCTTCGGACGGCGGATCGGCGAACCGATCTGCTCAACGGTGATGGTCTTGGTTGCTTTCTTGGCCATGGTCAAAATCCCTGGTCAGATCGACTATTCTTCAGCCGCAACGGCGGTGCCGCGGCGGGCCTGAAGGGTCGAATACTTGATGCCGCGCGCGGCAGCCACATCCTTGGGATGCATCTGGCTCTTCAGCGCGTCGAACGTAGCGCGAACCATGTTGTAAGGGTTCGACGAACCCATCGACTTGGCGACCACGTCATGCATGCCGAGCGTCTCGAAGACGGCGCGCATCGGGCCGCCGGCGATGATGCCGGTACCCTGCTTGGCGGCGCGCAGCAGAACGCGTCCAGCGCCCCAACGTCCCTCGACGTCGTGATGCAGCGTACGGCCCGAGCGCAGCGGCACGAAGATCATATCGCGCTTGGCCGATTCGGTTGCCTTGCGGATGGCTTCCGGCACTTCGCGCGCCTTGCCGTGACCGAAGCCGACGCGGCCCTTCTGGTCGCCGACGACGACGAGTGCGGCGAAGCCGAAGCGGCGGCCACCCTTGACGACCTTGGCGACGCGATTGATGTGGACCAGCTTGTCCACCATGCCGTCGTCGCGCTCTTCGCGCTCGCGGCCGCGGCCGCCTTCCCTACGTTCCTGTGCCATATCCTGTTCCTTGTTTTTTTCCGGAAGCACGGTTGATGATACGATCCGGCGCCTCTGTGGGTCACCGGGGGCGAAAGTTTTTTAGAAGCTGAGACCGCCTTCGCGGGCAGCTTCAGCCAGGGCCTTGACGCGGCCGTGATAGATGTACGGGCCACGGTCGAAGACGACTTCCTTGACGCCGGCCTTGGTGGCGCGCTCGGCGATCAGCTTGCCGATCGCGGCGGCGGCGGCGGTGTCGGCGCCGGTCTTGAGCGAACCCTTGAGGTCCTTCTCGAGCGTCGAGGCGGCAGCAATGGTGTGGCCCTTGGCGTCGTCGATCACCTGGACATAGATGTTCTTCGAGGTGCGGTGAACCGACAGACGCGGACGCTCGCCGGCGACCTTCCTGATCTGGCGGCGAACGCGCTGCGCACGGCGCTGCGTGGATTCCTTGGTACCCATGATGGTCTTCCTTGCCTTCAAAAAACGGGGGCCGCCATGTGCGGTAGGCGAAAACGCCTCCCGCGGCCGCTCCCCGCGGCGTTACACTTCCTTGGTCCTTCCGAAAAAGCCTGCAGCTTTTCGGGTCAAGCCCACTACTTCTTCTTGCCTTCCTTGCGGACGATCTTCTCGCCAGCGTAACGAACGCCCTTGCCCTTGTAGGGCTCCGGACCGCGATACTCGCGGATCTCGGCCGCGACCTGGCCAACCTGCTGCTTGTCGATGCCGGTCACGGTGATTTCCGTCGGCTTCGGCACAGCGATGGTGACACCGGCCGGCGTCTCATAGACGACGTCATGGCTGAAGCCAAGAGCCAGCTGCAGGTTCTTGCCCTGCATGGCGGCGCGATAGCCGACGCCGGTGATCTCGAGCTTCTTCTCGAAGCCGTCCTTGACGCCGTGCAGGATGTTGACGATCTGCGTGCGCGACATGCCCCACTTGGAGCGGGCGGTCTTGGTCTGGTCGCGCGGCTGAACAGCGATCTCGCTGCCTTCCATCTTGACCAGGACTTCGTCGTTCACCACGAACTTCAGCTCGCCCTTGGGGCCCTTCGCCGTCACGGTCTGGCCGTTGACGGTCGCGGTCACGCCCTGCGGCAGCGAAACGGGTTTCTTTCCAATACGAGACATTTTGTTGTCCTCGTCACTTCTCTTGTTTCAGGTCTCTGTCTTCGGAACGATCCGAAGACCGGATTCCAATTTGCGGTCAGCTGCCAGATCAGAAGATCTGGCAGAGGATCTCGCCGCCGACGTTCTGTTCGCGGGCTTCGTGATCGGCCATCACGCCCTTCGGCGTCGAAAGGATGGCGATGCCGAGGCCGTTGGCGACGTGCGGGATCGACTTGGCCGAGACGTAAACGCGGCGGCCCGGCTTCGAGACGCGGGCGATTTCGCGTACGACCGGCGCACCGTCGAAATACTTCAGCTCGATTTCGATTTCGGACTTGCCGTTGTCGAAGTCGGTCTGGCTGTAGTCGCGGATATAGCCTTCAGCCTTCAGCACGTCGAGGACGCGGGTGCGCAGACGCGAGGCCGGCGTCGAGACACTCGACTTCTTGCGGCCGTAGGCGTTGCGGATGCGGGTCAGCATATCGCCGAGAGGATCGCTCAATGACATGTTATGTCCTCCTTACCAGCTCGACTTGACCAGGCCCGGGATCTGGCCGTTGTTGCCGAGATCACGAAGCGCGATGCGCGATACTTTGAGCTTGCGATAGTAGGCACGCGGACGGCCGGTGACTTCGCAGCGGTTGCGGATGCGGATCTTGGCCGAGTTGCGCGGCAGGGCAGCAAGCTTAAGCTGAGCGCGGAAGCGCTCCTCCATCGGCTTGGACTGATCCATGATGATCGCCTTCAGGGCAGCGCGCTTGGGACCGTACTGGTCGGCAAGCTTGCGGCGCCTGTTGTTCTTCTCGACTGAGCTGGTCTTTGCCATTTCAGATTTTTCCTTTTCTCGCTGCCGTTACTGGCGGAAGGGGAAGTTGAAAGCCTTGAGCAATGCCCGGGCTTCGTCGTCCGTCTTCGCAGTCGTACAAACGATGACGTCCATGCCCCAGATCTGATCAACCTTGTCGTAGTTGATCTCCGGGAACACGATGTGCTCCTTGATGCCCATGGCGTAGTTGCCACGGCCATCGAAGCTCTTGGGGTTCAGTCCGCGGAAGTCGCGGACGCGCGGCAGCGCGATGTTCACGAGGCGGTCGAGGAACTCGTACATACGTTCCTTGCGCAGCGTGACCTTGGCGCCGATCGGCATGTTCTCGCGGACCTTGAAGCCCGCGATCGAATTGCGGGCGCGGGTGACGACGGCCTTCTGGCCGGCGATCAGCGCCAAGTCTTCGGCGGCAACCGAAGGCTTCTTCGAATCGGCGGTCGCTTCGCCGACACCCATGTTCAGCACGATCTTGTCGAGGCGCGGAACCTGCATGTCGTTGTCGTAGCCGAACTGCTCCTGCAGCGCCTTGCGGATGGTCTCGTTGTAGACCTGCTTCAGACGCGGCGTGTTGGTGGCGGTCGCCTGTTTGCTTTGAGCCTTAGCCATTGATGACTTCTCCCGAGCGCTTGGCGACGCGCACCTTCTTGCCGTCCTTCTGGAAGATGAAACCGACGCGGGTCGGCTTGCCATCCTTGGGGTCGGCCAGCGCGATGTTCGACAGCTGGATCGGCGCTTCCTTGGTGATGATCCCGCCCTCTTGGGACTGGGACTGCTTCTGGTGACGACGGATCATGTTGACGCCGCGCACCAGCGCGGTGTCATCCTTCGGCTGAACCGAGAGGACTTCGCCCGAACGGCCCTTGTCCTTGCCGGCCAGCACGACGACCTTGTCGCCTTTTCTAATCTTTTGCATTGGTCCGGCTCCTTACAGCACTTCAGGCGCGAGCGAGATGATCTTCATGTGGTTCTTGGCGCGGAGTTCGCGCGGAACCGGTCCGAAGATACGCGTGCCGATCGGCTCTTTCTTGTTGTCGACGAGAACGGCCGCGTTCTTGTCGAAACGGATCACGCTGCCGTCCGGGCGGCGGATGTCCTTGGCCGTGCGAACCACGACCGCCTTCATCACATCGCCCTTCTTAACGCGGCCGCGCGGAATGGCTTCCTTGATGGACACCACGATGATGTCGCCCACGGAAGCGTATTTCCGCTTCGAGCCGCCCAGCACCTTGATGCACATGACACGACGCGCGCCGGAATTATCCGCCACGTCGAGGTTTGTTTGCATCTGAATCATGACTGGCCGCCTTCTTCTTTTCTAACGGGACGGGCTCGAAGCCCCTCCCCGGTCTGTCCAAAATTCGTTGTTTACGCCCAGAGGTCAGGCTTGGTCCGAAGACACGACGATCCAGCGCTTGTCCTTGGAAATCGGCTTCGATTCCTGGATGAACACCTGATCGCCAACCTTGTGGGCGTTGTTCTCGTCGTGCGCCTTGTACTTCTTGGTCATGCGCACGGTCTTCTTCATCACGGGATGCGTGAAGCGCCGTTCGACCTTGACGACAACCGTCTTTTCGTTCTTGTCGCTGACGACGGTGCCCTGCAGAATGCGCTTTGGCATGGTTTTCGTCCTTAAGCCTTCTTGGCCGCGGACTTTTCCGCAGCGATGGTCTTGATACGCGCAATGTCCTTACGGACCTGCCTCACGCGCGCGGTCTTCTCGAGCTGGCCGGTGGCCTTCTGGAAGCGCAGGTTGAACTGCTCCTTCTTCAGGCTGGCCAAATCGTCGGTCAGCTGGTCCTGGGTCTTGGTCCGGATGTCTTCGGCTTTCATGATCAGCCCGTCCTTATTCTGCGATGCGCTGTACGAAGCGCGTCCTGACCGAGAGCTTGGCCGCGCCGAGACGCAGCGCCTCACGGGCGGTTTCTTCACTGACGCCGTCGATCTCGAACATGATGCGCCCCGGCTTGACGCGCGCCGCCCAGTAGTCGACGGCACCCTTGCCCTTGCCCATGCGGACTTCGGTCGGCTTCGACGTGACCGGCAGATCCGGGAAAATGCGGATCCAGACGCGGCCAGCGCGCTTCATTTCGCGAGTGATCGCGCGGCGGGCCGCCTCGATCTCACGCGCGGTGACGCGGTTCGGCTCAAGCGCCTTCAGCCCGAAACCACCGAAATCCAGGTTGGTGCCGCCCTTTGCGGTACCATGGATACGGCCCTTGAACTGCTTGCGGAACTTTGTGCGCTTTGGCTGCAGCATCGTTCTAACTCCAAATTCCTAAATGTCTCAGGCGTTTTCGCGACGACGACCGCGTTCGCGATCACCACCACCGCCATGCGCAGCATCACCCTCGGTCGCGCGACGTTCCGAAGCCATCGGATCGTGCTCGAGGATCTCGCCCTTGAATACCCAGACCTTGACGCCGCAGATGCCGTAAGCCGTATTCGCTTCGGCTGTGCCGTAGTCGACATCGGCGCGCAGCGTGTGCAGCGGCACGCGACCTTCGCGGTACCACTCCATGCGAGCGATTTCGGCGCCGCCGAGACGGCCCGAGCAGTTGATGCGGATGCCTTCGGCACCGAGGCGCATCGCCGACTGCACGGCGCGCTTCATGGCGCGGCGGAACGCGATACGACGCTCGAGCTGCTGGGCGATCGACTGGGCGACCAGGGTCGCGTCGATCTCCGGCTTGCGCACTTCGACGATGTTGAGGTGCGTCTCGGACTTCGTCATCTCCATTAGCTTCTTGCGAAGCTTCTCGATGTCGGCGCCCTTCTTGCCGATGATCAGACCCGGGCGCGCGGCATGGATGGTGACGCGGCACTTCTTGTGCGGGCGCTCGATCACGACCTTGGAGATCGCGGCCTGCTTGAGTTCCTTCTCAAGATACTTGCGGATCTTGATGTCCTCATGCAGCAGCTTGCCGTACTCCCCGGTGTTCGCGAACCAGCGCGAATCCCAGGTACGGTTGATGCCGAGGCGAAGACCGATCGGATTGACTTTCTGGCCCATTATGCGGCCTCCCCTTTTTCTTCGACTTCACGAACGACGATCGTGAGGTGCGAGAACGGCTTCTCGATACGGCTGGCGCGACCACGGCCACGAGCGTGGAACCGCTTCATGACGATCGACTTGCCGACATAGGCTTCCGCCACCACCAGCGCATCGACATCGAGGTCGTGGTTGTTTTCCGCGTTGGCGATCGCCGATTCCAGCGTCTTCTTGACCGTGCCGGAAATCCGCTTGGCCGAAAATTCGAGATCGGAAAGCGCTGTCGCGACCTTCTTGCCGCGGATCAGCGCGGCAACGAGGTTCAGCTTCTGCGGGCTGATACGGATCGTGCGCAACACGGCGCGCGCTTCGTTGTCAGCAAGCCTGCGCGGAGCTTTGGCCTTGCCCATGATTATTTCCTCTTCGCCTTCTTATCCGCGCCGTGACCGTAATAGGTCCGCGTCGGTGCGAATTCACCGAACTTATGACCGACCATGTCCTCGTTCACCGAAACGGGAACATGCTTCTGGCCGTTGTAGACACCGAAGGTGAAGCCGACGAACTGCGGCAGGATGGTGGAGCGACGGCTCCACATCTTGATCACCTCATTGCGACCACCTTCACGAACCTTGTCCACCTTCTTGAGAAGGTAGCCGTCGATGAAGGGGCCTTTCCAAATAGAACGAGTCACTTGGCGTTACCTCTTCTTAGCTCTTGCGCTGATGGCGCGAGCGCAGGATGAACTTGTCGGTCGCCTTGTTGGACCGCGTCTTCTTGCCCTTGGTCGGCTTGCCCCACGGGCTGACCGGATGGCGGCCGCCGGAGGTGCGGCCTTCACCACCGCCGTGCGGATGGTCGACCGGGTTCATGGTCACGCCGCGATTGTGCGGACGCTTGCCGCGCCAAACCGTGCGGCCGGCCTTGCCGTCGTTGATGTTGCCGTGGTCGGGGTTCGACACGGCACCGACGGTGGCCATGCAGGAGCCGTGAACGACACGCTGCTCACCCGAGTTGAGGCGCAGGATCGCCATGCCCTGGTCGCGACCGACGAGCTGAGCGTAACCGCCAGCCGAACGGGCGACCTGACCGCCCTTGCCCGGCTTCAGCTCGATGTTGTGGACGATCGTGCCGACCGGCATCGAGGCCAGCGGCATCGCATTGCCCGGCTTTACGTCGACCGCTTCGCCAGCCACGATCTTGTCGCCGGCGGCAAGGCGCTGCGGGGCGATGATGTAGGACAGCTCACCATCATCGTACTTGATCAGCGCGATGAAGGCGGTGCGGTTCGGATCGTATTCAATGCGCTCGACCGTGCCGACGACGTCGAACTTGCGGCGCTTGAAGTCGATGATGCGGTACGAACGCTTGTGACCACCGCCGATGAAGCGGGCGGTGATGCGGCCGTAATTGTTGCGGCCGCCCGACTTGGTCAGGCCCTCGGTCAGACCCTTGACGGGCTTGCCCTTGTAAAGGCCCGAGCGGTCGACGATGACCAGCTGGCGGGTGCTCGGCGTTACCGGGTTGAATTTTTTCAGTGCCATTGTTCTGTCCTCGCGGCCTTGCTCAGAGACCCGTCGCGACGTCGATCGACTGGCCGTCGGCCAGCGTCACGATCGCCTTCTTGACGTCGCTCTGGCGGCCGATCGTGCCGCGGAAGCGCTTGATCTTGCCCTTGCGGACAAGCGTGTTCACGGCCATCACCTTGACGCCGAACAGCGCTTCGACGGCGGCCTTGATTTCCGGCTTCGACGCCTTCTTGGCGACGTTGAAGACGACCTGGTTCTGCTCGGAAGCCATGGTCGACTTTTCGGTGATCGCCGGGCTGACGATCACGTCGTAGTGACGAAGGTCGGTCATTTAAAGCGCTCCTCGAGAGCCTCGACGGCGGCCTTGGAAAGGACCAGCGTGCCGCGGCGCAGAATGTCGTAGACGTTGATGCCCTGGATGGGCAGCACGTCGATGTTGGGGATGTTGGTCGCGGCCAGCTTGAAGTTCTTGTCAAGCTCGGCGCCGCCGATCACCAGGGCGTTGCTCAGGCCCAGCGTCGCGAAATTCGCGATCAGCGCCTTGGTCTTGGCCTCGGTCAACTTCAGCTCGTCGATGACGATGATCGACGCGCTCTTGGCCTTGGCCGAGAGAGCATGCTTCAGGCCGAGAGCGCGCACATTCTTGGGCAGGTCGTGCTCGTGGCTGCGGACGACCGGGCCGTGGGCCTTGCCGCCGCCGCGGAACTGCGGAGCGCGTGCCGAATGGTGACGGGCGCGGCCCGTACCCTTCTGCTTGTACATCTTGGCACCGGTGCGCGCGATTTCGGCGCGGCCCTTGGCCTTGTGCGTGCCCTGCTGCTTCTTGGCAAGCTGCCAGCGCACGACGCGCTGCAAGATGTCCTCGCGCGGATCAAGGCCGAAAATCTCCTCGGAGAGTTTCACCTTGCCGGCGTCCTTGCCGCCAAGCGTTGTGATCTTGAGATCCATTATTCCGCTCCCTCTGTGGCCGGAGCCTCGTTCTTAACAGCGGCGCGGATCGCGGCGGGCTTCGGCGCATTGGCCGGCAGTGCCACCTTGGCCGCATCGCGGACCAGGATCCAAGCGCCCTTCGATCCGGGAACCGCTCCGCGGATCAGGATCAGGCCGCGGTCGGCATCGGTCGAGACGATCTCGACATTCTGCGTCGTCACGCGGGTGTCGCCCATGTGGCCGGCCATCTTCTTGCCCTTGAACACCTTGCCGGGGTCCTGGCGCTGGCCGGTCGAACCGTGCGTACGGTGCGAGACCGAGTTACCGTGCGTCGCGCGGCCACCACCCATGTGGTGACGCTTGATGACGCCCTGGAAACCCTTGCCGATCGTCGTGCCCGTCACGTCGACCTTCTGGCCGGCGACGAAGTGCTCGACGGTGATCTCGGCGCCGACATCGATCATGTTGTCGGCCGAGACGCGGAACTCGGCAACCTTCGCCTTCGGCTCGACGGAAGCGGTCGCGAAATGGCCGCGCATCGCCTTCGACGTGTTCTTCACCTTGGCGAGGCCAACGCCGAGCTGAACGGCGGTGTAGCCATTCTTCTCCTGCGTGCGCTGCGCCACGACCTGGCAGTTCTCCATCTGGAGAACGGTGACGGGAACATGTTCCCCGGCATCGTTATAGATGCGGGTCATTCCCACCTTCTTTGCAATCACACCTGAACGCATCGGTTCAATTCCTTTAGAGTTCCGGGCCAGGGGCACCGCCCCTTACCGCGCTCTCATTCCCTTAGAGCTTGATCTCGACGTCGACGCCGGCGGCCAGATCGAGCTTCATCAAAGCATCGACGGTCTGCGGGGTCGGATCGACGATGTCGAGCAGACGCTTGTGCGTGCGCATCTCGAACTGCTCGCGGCTCTTCTTGTCGACGTGGGGCGACCGGTTCACCGTGAACTTTTCGATCCGCGTCGGCAGCGGAATGGGGCCGCGGACGTTTGCGCCGGTGCGCTTGGCCGTCGACACGATTTCCTTCGTCGAGGCGTCGAGCACGCGGTGATCAAACGCCTTCAGGCGGATGCGGATATTCTGTCCGTTCATGCGTCACTTCCTTGTTCTGGCGCGGCGCGGGCAACTTCCGCGCCCGCGACAGATCGGTTTAAGTCCAAATTACTCTTTGATGGTGACGACGATGCCGGCACCGACGGTGCGCCCGCCTTCACGGATGGCGAAGCGCAGCTTCTCTTCCATGGCGATCGGTACGATCAGCTCGACATCGACCGTGATGTTGTCGCCAGGCATGACCATCTCGGTGCCAGCCGGCAGCGACACGATGCCGGTCACGTCCGTCGTGCGGAAGTAGAACTGCGGACGGTAGTTGGTGAAGAACGGCGTGTGACGGCCACCTTCGTCCTTGGTCAGGATGTAGGCTTCGGCCACGAACTTCTTGTGCGGCTTCACCGTACCCGGCTTGGCCAGGACCTGGCCGCGCTCGACACCTTCACGATCAACGCCACGCAGCAGCGCGCCGATGTTGTCGCCAGCCTGGCCCTGATCGAGCAGCTTGCGGAACATTTCCACGCCCGTGCAGGTCGTCTTGGTCGTCGGACGGATGCCGATGATCTCCAGCTCCTCGCCGACCTTGACCACGCCGCGCTCGACGCGGCCGGTCACGACCGTGCCGCGGCCCGAGATCGAGAACACGTCTTCGATCGGCATCAGGAACGGCTTGTCGAGCGGACGAACCGGGGTCGGGATGTAGGCGTCGACCTGAGCCATCAGCTCGCGGATCGCGTCCTCGCCGATCGTCTTGTTGGAATCCTCAAGAGCAGCCAGCGCCGAACCCTTGACGATCGGAATGTCGTCGCCGGGGAACTCGTTCTTCGACAGAAGCTCGCGAACCTCGAGCTCGACCAGTTCGAGCAGCTCAGCGTCGTCGACCTGGTCGACCTTGTTCAGGAACACCACGATCGACGGCACGCCGACCTGACGGGCAAGCAGGATGTGCTCGCGGGTCTGCGGCATCGGGCCGTCGGCGGCCGACACCACCAGGATCGCGCCGTCCATCTGCGCGGCGCCGGTGATCATGTTCTTCACATAGTCGGCGTGGCCGGGGCAGTCGACGTGGGCGTAGTGGCGGTTGGCCGTCTCGTATTCGACGTGAGCCGTCGAAATGGTGATGCCGCGTGCCTTCTCTTCCGGCGCCGCATCGATCTGGTCGTAGCGCTTGTACTCGCCAAAATACTTCGTGATCGCCGCCGTCAGCGACGTCTTGCCATGGTCAACGTGACCAATCGTGCCGATGTTCACATGAGGCTTAGTGCGCTCGAATTTACCTTTTGCCATGTGATGTCTCCATTTCCTGCTCGCCCATGCGGGCTTTGAATTGCGTTACCGCGACAGCTCTTTCGAGTTACGCGTATTTTTTCTGGACTTCCTGGGCGACCGCGGTCGGGACCGGCTCGTAGTGGTCGAACTGCATCGTGTAGGCCGCGCGGCCCTGGCTCATCGAGCGCAGGTTGTCGACGTACTTGAACATGTTGGCGAGCGGCACCATCGCGTTGATGACGACGGCCACGCCGCGCGCTTCCTGGCCCTGGATCTGGCCGCGGCGGCCGTTCAGGTCGCCGATGACGCTGCCGACATAGTCTTCCGGCGTCACAACTTCGACCTTCATGATCGGCTCGAGCAGCTGCACGCCAAGCTTGGGTGCGGCTTCACGGAAGCAGGCGCGGGACGCGATTTCGAAGGCCAGGACCGAGGAGTCGACGTCGTGGTAGGCGCCGTCGATCAGCGTCGCACGAACACCGATCATCGGGAAGCCCGCGAACGGACCAGCGCCCATGACGCTCTGGATGCCCTTTTCGACACCCGGAATGTATTCCTTCGGCACCGCGCCGCCGACGATTTTGGACTCGAAGACGAACTCTTCGCTCTCCGTATTCGGCTCGAACAGAACCTTGACGCGGGCGAACTGGCCGGTACCGCCGGTCTGCTTCTTGTGTGTGTAGTCCTGCTCGTGCTTGCGGGTGATCGTCTCGCGATAGGCCACCTGCGGAGCGCCGACATTGGCTTCGACCTTGAACTCGCGACGCATGCGGTCGACGATGATGTCGAGGTGCAGTTCGCCCATGCCGGAGATGATGGTCTGGCCGCTTTCCTCGTCGGTCTTGACGCGGAAGGACGGATCCTCGGCAGCCAGGCGGTGAAGGGCGAGGCCCATCTTTTCCTGGTCGTTCTTGGTCTTCGGCTCGATGGCGATCTGGATGACCGGATCCGGGAATTCCATGCGCTCGAGGATGACCGGATGCAACGGATCGCACAGCGTATCGCCAGTGGTCGTGTCCTTGAGGCCGGCCAGAGCGACGATGTCGCCGGCGAAAGCTTCTTCGACGTCGGCGCGCGAATTCGCATGCATCTGCAGCATGCGGCCGATGCGCTCCTTCTTGCCCTTGACGGTGTTGTCGACCGAGATGCCCTTGGTGAGCTTGCCCGAATAGATGCGGGCGAAGGTCAGCGAACCGACGAACGGGTCGTTCATGATCTTGAAGGCAAGCATCGAGAGAGGCTCGTCGTCGACCGCGTGGCGCTCGATCTCGGCATCGGTCTTGGCATCGACGCCCTTGATGGCGGGAACGTCGGCCGGCGACGGCAGGTATTCGACGACTGCGTCGAGCAGCGGCTGCACGCCCTTGTTCTTGAAGGCCGAGCCACAGAACATCGGGAAGAACTTGACCGCGATCGTGCCCTTGCGGATCAGCGAACGGATCTCGTCATTCGAAGGCATCTTGCCTTCGAGGTAGTTCTCGAGGGCCGTCTCGTCCATTTCGACGGCGGCTTCAATCATCTTCTCGCGGTATTCCTGGGCACGAGCCTGAAGGTCGGCCGGGATCTCGACGACGTCCCAGGCGGCGCCCAGCGTCTCGTCGCGCCAGACAAGCGCATTCATCTCAACGAGGTCGACGACGCCCTTGAATTCGGTCTCGGCGCCGATCGGCAGCTGCATGACGACAGCCTGCGCACCGAGGCGCGAGCCGATCATCTCGACCGAGCGGTAGAAGTCGGCGCCGATCTTGTCCATCTTGTTGCAGAAGATCATGCGCGGAACGCGGTACTTGTCGGCCTGGCGCCAGACGGTTTCCGTCTGCGGCTCGACACCGGCGTTGGCGTCGAGCAGCGCGATGGCGCCGTCGAGCACGCGCAGCGAACGCTCGACTTCGATGGTGAAGTCGACGTGTCCGGGAGTGTCGATGATGTTGAAGCGGCGCATCTTGCCGTCACGGCCTTTCCAGAAGGTCGTGGTGGCGGCGGACGTGATGGTGATGCCGCGTTCCTGCTCCTGCTCCATCCAATCCATGGTGGCAGCGCCGTCGTGCACTTCGCCGATCTTGTGCGACTTGCCCGTGTAATAGAGGACGCGCTCGGTGGTCGTCGTCTTGCCGGCGTCAATATGCGCCATGATACCGAAATTGCGGTAGTCTTCGATTTTGTATTCGCGGGCCATCGTAGCTGCCTCTCAGTCCTGTTCGCGCTTTACCAGCGGTAGTGCGCGAAAGCGCGGTTGGCTTCAGCCATCTTGTGGGTGTCTTCACGCTTCTTGACGGCCGTGCCGCGGTTGTTGGCCGCATCCATCAGCTCGCCCGAGAGGCGGTCGATCATGGTCGTCTCATTGCGGTTGCGGGCAGCCGCGATCAGCCAACGGATGGCCAATGCCTGGCGGCGCTCGGGACGCACGTCGACCGGAACCTGGTAGGTGGCGCCGCCGACGCGACGCGAACGCACTTCCACATGCGGCGCGACATTGTCGAGCGCCTGATGGAAGACGGTGACCGGCTCCTGCTTGGTCTTCGACTGGACCTGGTCGAGAGCGCCATAAACGATGGTCTCGGCGACCGACTTCTTGCCGTCATACATGACGGCGTTCATGAACTTGGTGACGATCAGATCGCCGAATTTCGGATCCGGGTTGATCTCACGCTTTTCTGCACTGTGACGACGCGACATGGCTTTTGTCTCTCAATCTCGTAGCCCGACGCATTCAAGCAGCGCCAGGGCCGGAAAATCTTACTTCGGACGCTTGGCGCCGTACTTCGAACGGCGCTGCTTGCGGTTCTTCACGCCCTGCGTGTCGAGCACGCCGCGGATGATGTGGTAGCGAACGCCCGGAAGATCCTTGACGCGGCCGCCGCGGATCATGACCACGGAGTGTTCCTGAAGGTTGTGACCTTCGCCGGGGATGTAACCGATCACTTCAAAACCATTGGTCAGGCGGATCTTGGCCACCTTGCGCAGCGCCGAGTTCGGCTTCTTCGGCGTCGTCGTGTAGACGCGCGTGCAGACGCCCCGCTTCTGCGGGTTCTGCTGCATGGCCGGGACCTTGTTGCGCTTCACCGGCGCAATGCGCGGCTTGCGGATCAGCTGGTTGACGGTAGGCATTAAACCCTCTTGTCTCTCAATTCCGTGTCTCGCCCGGTCAGGGCCGCTCAAAGCGTCATTTCCATACGCAAATTCGGGCCACAAACCGCGCCTCGCGGTCTTGCCCGAACAAATGGCAGAGGAAGCGGAAGCCGCTTCGTGCACGCCGGAAATGTCTTTTCGCTCGTAAAACGAACCCTGTTTGAAGCAAACTCCAAAGCGTGTCGCTTCGGAAAGGAGAGCCTCACATCGGTTCTGACTGGGCGGCTTCTACTCGTAAGCCTGCGAACCGTCAACCCCGCAGTGCCAAATATTGCATTGAAGCCGGGGCTTGGCAGCCATGCGAAAGGCGCATGTAATTTTCTTTCGCCAATTTGCAAGGACGGAGAAGAAAGTGACCGGCTTTTGGCTGTCGCACAGCCCCCCTTCATGCGAAAAGGCCGCCTGAGCACTCAAAACCCCCTCGCCTGTCCTTTGCCAAGAGGAATCAGCCCGTGAACGACAATGAAGAACGCCCGGTCACCATCATCACCGGCCGGGTGTGGAAGCGCAAAGGCGGCAAAGCGGAAGGCGTGCATGTCATGCTGGTCGCTCCCGACGACGATTCGGCGGTGCGCCGTGCCCTCGAATCGCTTGCGGCGGAAGGTTATGCCGAGGCCGAACTCGACCAGATCGGCGATATGGACGGCGTGCCCGACGACGAGCCGCATCTGTCGGCCTACCAGGGCGCGCTCGAAGGCGAAGTCTCGATCGTCACGTTCGACGCGCCGATCTGAGAATCAGGTCAGGTCGCGGCCGACGCCGGCCGGACCGCCGCGCCATGGCCACAACTTGCCCGACTCTCCTTTCGCACCTAGAAAAATCTGTCCTTCCATTCCGGAGCCCCCATGTCGTCAAACAACAACCCCATCAACATAGGCATCGTCGGCGTCGGCAAGATCGTCCGCGACCAGCACCTGCCGGCGCTGGCGAAAGACCAGAATTATCGCCTCATCGCCGCCGCCAGCCGGCATGGCAAGGTCGACGGCATCCCGAACTTTCCGACCATCGAGGCGATGCTCGACGCGGTGCCGGAGCTTGAGGCCGTCTCGCTCTGCATGCCGCCGCAATTCCGCTACGATGCCGCGCGCACCGCGCTAGAGGCAAAGAAGCATGTCTTCCTGGAAAAGCCGCCGGGCGCCACGGTCAGCGAGGTCGAGGATCTGAAAGTGCTCGCCGGGAAAAACGGCGTCTCGCTATTTGCCAGCTGGCACTCGCGCTATGCGCCGGCGGTGGAGGCCGCGCGCGGTTTTCTCGCATCGACCCAGATTCGGTCGGCGGCTATCGTCTGGAAGGAAGATGTCCGCCGCTGGCATCCGAACCAGGAGTGGATCTGGGCGCCGGGCGGCTTCGGCGTCTTCGATCCCGGCATCAACGCCCTGTCGATCGCAACCCACATCCTGCCGGCGATGTTCATCACCTCGGCCGTGCTCGACTTTCCGGAAAACCGCGCCGCCCCGGTCGCGGCGCAAGTCACCTTCCGCACCTCGAACGGATTGCCGGTGGCGATGGATCTCGACTGGCTGCAGACCGGCCCGCAAAGCTGGGACATCCTGGCCGACACGGATGCCGGCAAGATGGTGCTTTCCGGCGGCGGCTCGAAACTCGCGATCGACGGCCGTATCGTGCATGAGGAGCCAGAAGCGGAATACCCCATGCTCTACAAGCGCTTCGCCGAGATCGTGCGCGCCGGGACTTCAGACGTCGATCTCGCGCCGCTACAGCATGTCGCCGACGCCTTCATGCTTGGCAAGCGCAATGTGGTCGAGGCGTTTTTCGACTGATTTGTGCACGCGACGGGATCGCGGACCCGGCTGGAATGCACGCCCGTGCCAGATCGACCCCCACTCCGTCTCGGCTACGCCGAGCCACCTCTCCCCCGATTGACGGGGTAGAGGAAGGGCGCGAACCTATTGCCGCCAACGCTCGTCCAGCGCGGCTTCCTTTCCCTCCGGAAGGGGGAAAGGTGGCGCTGCGAAGCAGCGACGGATTGGGGGAAGCCGGTCGTCAAAACGAACAGCCGCTGACAAGCGAGCACGACCGAGTTGGTCTGACATCAGCGTCATTCAGACAATCACGAGTGGGATGATCACTCGACAATCGCAATCGCGAAGCCATCATAGCCCTTGGCGCCGACTGTCTGGATGGCGGTGCCATCCAGACGCTTGTCGCCGCCGATGAATGAGAACGCCGCCCGGGCGCCTACGACATTGGCGTCATGGCCACCGCCGTCGAGCACCGCGCCGTCGCGGATGACGTTGTCGCAGATTATCACCGTCCCCGGGCGCGAAAGCCGCATGGCCCCGGACAGGTAGTTCGGGTTGTTCGGCTTGTCGGCGTCGATGAAGATGAGATCGAACGGCCCGGCATTTTCAGCACTTAGCGCGGCCAGCGATTTAAGGGCCGGCCCGACCCGCAGTTCCACTTGGTCCGACACCCCTGCCCGTTCGAAATTCGACCGCGCGACCTTGGCGTGATGCGGGTCGAGTTCAAGCGTCACGATCTTGCCGTCCATGGGCAAGGCGCGCGCCATCCAGATCGTCGAATAGCCGCCCAGCGTGCCGATTTCGAGGATCTTCTTCGCACCCCGAATGCGCGCCAGCAGTGAAAGCAGCTTGCCCTGCGCTGGCGAGACGTCGATCGGTGGCAGGCCCTGGTCGCGATTGGCGGCCAGAACGGCGTCGAGGGCGAGGTCCGCGTCGAACAGGGCATCGACGATGTAGTCGTCGACAGCCGCCCAGGTCTTCGTGCTCATCGTTTCTTCTCCGATCAAAAGCCGAAACGCGAAAATGTGGCCCCGGGGCCTTTCTTGCCGCCATGGATACCAACTTCGCCACGCTCCGGAAAACAAAAAAGCCGCCGGGTTACCCCGACGGCCTTGTTGCCTGAGATTTACTGCTTTTTCCGGCGCAATTCCCGTGGGAAAACCGTTTTACACTTTTCCTGGGATTGCTCCCGCCGCGCTTACTGCGCGGCGGTTGTCATATCGGCCAGCATCGGCTCGGCGACTTCCACACCGGAGGCCTTGCGGCGCTCGTCGATGATCAATTCGTCACGCGAGGTGGCGATGCGCCGGATCTGGCTCATCGTGCCGCCCGTACCGGCCGGGATCAGCCGGCCGACGATGACGTTTTCCTTCAAGCCCTGCAGCATGTCGGTCTTGCCGGCAACCGCGGCTTCCGTCAGCACCCTGGTCGTCTCCTGGAAGGAGGCGGCCGAGATGAAGGACGGCGTCTGCAGCGAGGCCTTGGTGATGCCGAGCAGCACCGGCTGACCTTCGGCCGGCTTCTTGCCGTCCTCGATCAGGCGCTCGTTGACCTCTTCCAGTTCGATCACGTCGACGTGGTCGCCCGGAATGTAGGTCGAGTCGCCCTGCGTGGTGATCTCGACCTTCTGCAGCATCTGGCGAACGATCACCTCGATGTGCTTGTCGTTGATCGACACGCCCTGCAGGCGGTAGACTTCCTGGATCTCGTTGACGAGGTAGGAAGCAAGTGCCTCCACGCCCTTGATCGCCAGGATGTCGTGCGGCGCCGGATTGCCGTCGAGGATGTAGTCGCCCTTCTCGATGACGTCGCCGTCCTGGAGATGGAACGGCTTGCCCTTCGGGATCAGGTATTCGACCGGCTCGAGCGTCGAGTCATGCGGCTCGATGATGATGCGGCGCTTGTTCTTGTAGTCGCGGCCGAAGCGGATCGTGCCATCGATCTCGGCGATGATGGCGTGATCCTTCGGACGACGTGCCTCGAACAGTTCGGCAACACGCGGCAGACCGCCGGTGATGTCCTTGGTCTTGGCGCTTTCCATCGGGATACGCGCCAGCACGTCGCCGGGACGAACCTGCGCACCCGGCTCGACCGAGAGAATGGCCTCGACCGAGAGCAGGAAGCGGGCATCGCCACCCTTCGACAGCTTGCCGACCTTGCCCTTGGCGTCCTGAACGACGATCGCCGGCTTCAGATCGTTGCCGCGCGGCGTCGAACGCCAGTCGATGACCTCACGCTTGGTGATGCCGGTCGACTCGTCGGCCGTTTCCTGGACGGAAATGCCGTCGACCAGATCCTCGAACGCCACCCTGCCCTCGATTTCGGTGAGGATCGGGCGGGTGTAGGGATCCCACTCGGCGATACGCTGGCCGCGCTTCACCTTGTCGCCATCGTCCACGAAGATACGCGAACCATAGGTGACACGGTGCGTGGCGCGCTCCTTGCCGGCTTCGTCGAGGATCAGCACCGCCATGTTGCGGCCCATGACCATCTGCTGGCCGTCCGAGTTGCGCACCACGTTGCGGTTGCGGATCTCGACCTTGCCCTCATAGGAGGCTTCAAGGAACGAGCTATCCACCACCTGCGCGGTACCGCCCATGTGGAAGGTACGCATGGTGAGCTGGGTGCCCGGCTCGCCGATCGACTGCGCCGCGATGACGCCGACCGCTTCACCCTGGTTGACCGGGGTGCCGCGCGCCAGATCGCGTCCGTAGCAGACCGCGCACACGCCGACCCTGACCTCGCAGGTCAGTGCCGAGCGGATGCGGACCGACTGGACGCCGGCCTTTTCGATCTGCTCCACGTCACGCTCGTCCATCAGCGTTCCGGCCTTGACCAGCAGATCGCCGGTCACCGGATGGTTGATGTCGTCGAGCGCGGTGCGGCCCAGCACGCGCTGGCCGACCGAAGCGACAACCTGACCGGCATCGACGATCGGCTGCATGGTGAGGCCCTTGTCGGTGCCGCAATCCACGGAGTTGACGATGCAGTCCTGCGCCACGTCGACCAGACGGCGAGTGAGGTAACCCGAGTTCGCCGTCTTCAAGGCGGTGTCGGCCAGACCCTTGCGGGCGCCGTGGGTCGAGTTGAAGTACTCGAGCACGGTCAGGCCTTCCTTGAAGTTCGAGATGATCGGCGTCTCAATGATTTCACCCGAGGGCTTCGCCATCAGGCCGCGCATGCCGGCAAGCTGACGCATCTGGGTGGGCGAGCCACGCGCACCGGAGTGCGACATCATGTAGATCGAGTTCATCGGCTTCTGACGGCCATTGTCCTCGAACTCGACCGCCTTGATGCGGGCCATCATCTCGTCGGCGACCTTTTCCGAGCACTTGGCCCAGGCGTCGACGACCTTGTTGTACTTCTCGCCCTGCGTGATCAGGCCGTCATTGTACTGCTGCTCGTATTCCTTGGCCAAAGCCTCGGTGTCGGAGACCAGCTTGATCTTGCTGTCCGGGATCAGCATGTCGTCCTTGCCGAACGAAATGCCGGCACGGCAGGCGTGAGCGAAGCCGAGCGCCATGATGCGGTCGCAGAAAATGACCGTCTCCTTCTGACCGCAATGGCGGTAGACGGTGTCGATCATCTTGGAGATGTTCTTCTTGGTCATCTCCTGGTTGGCGGTCTCGTAAGGCACATTGACGTTCTTCGGCAGAAGCTCGCCGATGATCATGCGGCCAGGCGTGGTGTCGTGGATCTTCGACACGACCTTGCCTTCGGCGTCGACGGTGCGGAAGCGGCCCTTGATCTTGGCGTGCAGCGTCACCGCCTTGGTCTCGAGCGCGTGCTGGAGTTCGCCCATGTCGGCAAACACCATGCCCTCGCCCGGCTCGTTCTGGTTGACGATCGAGAGATAGTAGAGACCCAGAACCATGTCCTGCGACGGCACGATGATCGGCGCGCCGGAAGCCGGGTGCAGGATGTTGTTGGTCGACATCATCAGCACGCGGGCTTCAAGCTGCGCTTCCAGGGACAGCGGCACGTGGACCGCCATCTGGTCGCCGTCGAAGTCGGCGTTGAAGGCCGTGCAGACCAGCGGGTGCAGCTGGATCGCCTTGCCTTCGATCAGGATCGGCTCGAACGCCTGGATGCCGAGGCGATGCAGCGTCGGCGCGCGGTTGAGCAGAACCGGGTGCTCGCGGATGACCTCGTCGAGAATATCCCAGACTTCCGGACGCTCCTTCTCGACCAGCTTCTTGGCCTGCTTGACGGTCGAGGAGTAACCCTTGGCGTCGAGACGGGCGTAGATGAAGGGCTTGAACAGTTCGAGCGCCATCTTCTTCGGCAGGCCGCACTGGTGCAGCTTGAGCTCCGGACCGGTGACGATGACCGAGCGGCCGGAATAGTCGACGCGCTTGCCGAGCAGGTTCTGACGGAACCTGCCCTGCTTGCCCTTCAGCATGTCGGACAGCGACTTCAGCGGACGCTTGTTGGCGCCGGTGATGACGCGGCCGCGACGGCCGTTGTCGAACAGTGCGTCGACGGCTTCCTGCAGCATGCGCTTTTCATTGCGCACGATGATGCCAGGCGCGCGCAGCTCGATCAGCCGCTTCAAGCGGTTGTTGCGGTTGATGACGCGGCGATAGAGATCGTTCAGGTCGGACGTGGCGAAACGGCCGCCGTCCAACGGGACGAGCGGGCGCAGGTCCGGCGGGATCACCGGGACCACCTTCATGATCATCCATTCCGGACGGTTGCCGGATTCCATGAAGTTCTCGACGACCTTGAGCCGCTTCAGATACTTCTTCTGCTTCAGCTCGGACGTGGTCGAAGCCAGTTCCGAACGCAGGTCGCCGGCGATCTTCTCCAGATCCATACCGGCCAGAAGGTCATGAATGGCCTCCGCGCCAATCATGGCGGTGAACGAATCCTCGCCATACTCGTCGACGGCGATCATGTACTCTTCCTCGCTGAGCAGCTGGTGCTCCTTCAGCGCGGTGAGGCCAGGTTCGGTGACGATGTAGTTCTCGAAGTAAAGGACGCGCTCGATGTCCTTCAGCGTCATGTCGAGCAGCGTGCCGATGCGCGAGGGCAGCGACTTCAGGAACCAGATATGGGCGACGGGCGCAGCGAGCTCGATATGGCCCATGCGCTCGCGACGGACGCGCGACAGCGTGACTTCGACGCCGCACTTCTCGCAGATGACGCCCTTGTACTTCATGCGCTTGTACTTGCCGCACAGGCACTCATAGTCCTTGATCGGGCCAAAAATGCGCGCGCAGAACAGACCGTCACGCTCCGGCTTGAAGGTGCGGTAGTTGATGGTCTCCGGCTTCTTGATCTCGCCGAACGACCAGGACAGAATCTTCTCAGGGCTGGCCAGTGAGATCCGGATGGAATCGAACACCTGCGCAGGCGCCTGCGGATTGAAGAGATTCATGACCTCTTGGTTCATGCCGTTCTCCTTTTCGGGGTCCTCGAAAACCCCTTGCATCTAGTCGCGGGCCAAACGCCCGCCATCTTTTGTCGGCCACCGGCCGTCGAATTCCTTTGCGCGCCGCAACTTCGTGCGGCGCGCTGTAGCCTTTACTCGGCCGCGTCGGGCAGCCGGACAGGGGCGTCGTCGAGCTTGGTGTTCTCCAGCTCGACATTGAGGCCGAGAGACCGCATTTCCTTGACGAGCACGTTGAAGCTCTCCGGAATCCCGGCCTCGAACGTGTCGTCGCCGCGCACGATCGCCTCGTAGACCTTGGTGCGGCCGGCGACGTCGTCCGACTTCACCGTCAGCATTTCCTGCAGCGTGTAGGCGGCGCCGTAGGCTTCCAGCGCCCAGACCTCCATTTCGCCGAAGCGCTGGCCACCGAACTGCGCCTTGCCGCCCAGCGGCTGCTGGGTGACGAGCGAGTACGGACCGATCGAACGCGCGTGGATCTTGTCGTCCACCAGGTGGTGAAGCTTGAGCATGTAGATATAGCCCATCGTCACCTTGCGATCGAACGGCTCGCCCGTGCGTCCGTCATAGAGCTGCGACTGACCGCTGGTGTGCAGGCCCGCCTGCTCCAGCATGATGTTGATGTCAGCCTCGTGCGCACCGTCGAACACCGGGGTCGCGATCGAGACGCCGCGGCGCATCTGCTCGCTGAGGCGAACAATGCTCTCGTCGTCATACTCGCGGATCGGCTCGTTGCGGTCATTGGCCGGCATGAAGCTTTCCAGCGTCTTGCGCAGCGGCTTGATGTCGCCCGCCGCCTTGTAGGTGTCGATCAGCTCGCCGATCTTCTTGCCCATGCCCGCGCAGGCCCAGCCCAGATGCGTTTCCAGGATCTGCCCGACATTCATGCGGCTCGGCACACCCAGCGGGTTGAGCACGATATCGGCATGCGTGCCGTCCTCGAGGAAAGGCATGTCCTCGACCGGAACGATGCGCGACACGACACCCTTGTTGCCGTGACGGCCGGCCATCTTGTCGCCCGGCTGCATCTTGCGCTTCACCGCCACGAAGACCTTGACCATCTTCATGACGCCCGGAGGCATTTCGTCGCCGCGCTGCACCTTCTCGACCTTGTCCATGAAGCGCTGTTCGAGCGCCTTCTTGGAGTCGTCGTACTGGCCACGCAGGGCTTCCAGTTCGCTCTGGAGCTTTTCATTCTCCACGGCAAACTGCCACCACTGCGAACGCGGATACTCGTCGAGCGTGTCCTTGGACAGCGTCGAGCCCTTCTTGAAGCCCTTCGGTCCAGCGATCGCTTCCTTGCCGACGAGCACGTCGGAAAGACGCGCGTAGACGTTGCGGTCCAAAATGGCCTGCTCGTCGTCGCGGTCCTTGGCGAGGCGTTCGATCTCCTCGCGCTCGATCGCCATGGCGCGCTCGTCCTTCTCCACACCGTGGCGATTGAACACGCGCACCTCGACGACGGTGCCGAAAGTACCCGGAGGCATGCGCATCGAAGTGTCGCGCACGTCGGAAGCCTTTTCACCGAAGATGGCGCGCAGAAGCTTTTCTTCCGGCGTCATCGGGCTCTCGCCCTTCGGCGTGATCTTGCCGACCAGGATGTCGCCCGGCTGCACTTCCGCGCCGATATAGACGATGCCGGCTTCGTCGAGGTTCTTCAGCGCTTCTTCCGAAACGTTCGGAATGTCGCGGGTGATTTCCTCCGGACCAAGCTTGGTATCGCGCGCCATGACCTCGAACTCCTCGATGTGGATCGAGGTGAAGACGTCGTCGGCGACGATGCGCTCGGAGAGCAGGATCGAGTCCTCGTAGTTGTAGCCGTTCCACGGCATGAACGCGACCAGCACGTTGCGGCCGAGCGCCAAATCACCGAGCTCGGTCGACGGACCGTCGGCGATGATGTCGCCCTTGTTGACCCGGTCACCCATGCGCACCAGCGGACGCTGGTTGATGCAGGTGTTCTGGTTCGAACGCTGGAACTTCATCAGCCGGTAGATGTCGACGCCGGACTTGCCCGGATCGAGATCTTCCGTCGCGCGGATAACGATACGCGTCGCGTCCACCTGGTCGACGATGCCGCCGCGGCGGGCGCCGATGGCGGCGCCGGAGTCACGGGCAACGATCGGCTCCATGCCGGTGCCGACAAACGGCGCCTCGGCGCGCACCAGCGGCACGGCCTGACGCTGCATGTTCGAGCCCATCAGCGCACGGTTGGCGTCGTCGTTTTCCAGGAACGGGATCAGGGCCGCGGCCACCGACACCATCTGCTTGGGCGACACGTCCATCAGGTCGACATTCTCGCGCGGCGCCATCATCACTTCGCCGGCACTGCGGCAAATGACGAACTCGTCGACGAAGCCGCCATTCTTGTCGAGCTCGGCGTTGGCCTGCGCGACATGGTGCTTGGCTTCTTCCATCGCCGAGAGATAGACGACGTCATTGGTCAGCTTGCCATCGACGATCTTGCGGTACGGGCTCTCGATAAAGCCGTACTTGTTGACGCGCGCGAAGGTGGCCAGCGAGTTGATCAGACCGATATTCGGGCCTTCCGGCGTCTCGATCGGGCAGATACGGCCGTAATGCGTCGGGTGCACGTCGCGCACTTCGAAGCCGGCGCGCTCGCGGGTCAGACCGCCTGGTCCAAGCGCCGACAGGCGGCGCTTGTGGGTGATCTCCGACAGCGGGTTGGTCTGGTCCATGAACTGCGACAGCTGCGAGGAACCGAAGAACTCGCGCACGGCGGCGGCCGCCGGCTTGGCGTTGATCAGGTCCTGCGGCATCACCGTGTCGATCTCGATCGAGGACATACGCTCCTTGATCGCGCGCTCCATGCGCAACAGGCCGACGCGGTACTGGTTCTCCATCAACTCGCCGACGGAACGCACGCGGCGGTTGCCGAGATTGTCGATGTCGTCGATCTCGCCCTTGCCGTCGCGCAGTTCGACCAGCGTCTTGACCACGGCCAGGATGTCTTCCTTGCGCAGCACGCGCACGGTGTCCTCGGCCTTGAGCTCGAGGCGCATGTTCATCTTGACGCGGCCGACAGCCGACAGGTCATAGCGCTCTGAGTCGAAGAACAGCGAGTTGAACATGGCTTCGGCGGTCTCGAGCGTCGGCGGCTCGCCCGGGCGCATGACACGATAGATGTCGAACAGCGCGTCCTGGCGGCTCTCGTTCTTGTCGACGTTGAGCGTGTTGCGGATATAGGCGCCGACATTGACGTGGTCGATGTCGAGAACCTTGATCTCCTGCTCGCCGGTGCCAAGCAGCACCTTCAGGGTCTTCTCGTCGATCTCGTCGCCGGCTTCAAGGAAGATCTCGCCGGTGGCGTAATTGACGATGTCCTCGGCCAGGTAGTTGCCGAGCAGATCCTCGTCGGTCGCCTTGATCGCCTTCAGGCCCTTCTCACCGAGCTGGCGCGCCTGACGGGCGGTGATCTTCTTGCCGGCCTCGACAACGATCTCGCCCGTATCGGCATCGACCAGGTCGCCGACGGCCTTGAGGCCGCGGAAACGCTCGACGTTGAACGGAATACGCCAGTGGTCGCCGGCGCGCACATAGGTGATCTTGTTGTAGAAGGTCGACAGGATCTCTTCGCCATCCATGCCGAGCGCCATCAACAGCGACGTCACCGGAATCTTGCGGCGGCGGTCGATGCGGGCGTGCACGACGTCCTTGGAATCGAACTCGATGTCGAGCCACGAGCCGCGATAGGGAATGACGCGCGCGGCAAACAGAAGCTTGCCCGACGAGTGCGACTTGCCTTTGTCGTGGTCGAAGAAGACGCCCGGCGAACGGTGCATCTGCGAGACGATGACGCGCTCGGTGCCGTTGACGATGAAGGTGCCGTTCAAGGTCATGAGCGGCATGTCGCCCATGTAGACGTCCTGCTCCTTGATGTCCTTGATCGACTTGGCGCCGGTATCCTCGTCGATATCGAACACGATGAGGCGCAGCGTCACCTTCAGCGGCGCGGCATAGGTCAGGTCGCGCTGACGGCATTCGTCAACGTCGAATTTCGGTCCTTCGAACTCGTACTTCACGAACTCCAGCATCGAGGAGCCGGAAAAATCGGAGATCGGGAAGACCGACTTGAAAACAGCCTGCAGTCCCTCGTCCGGACGGCCGCCCTTGGGCTCGTCCACCATCAGGAACTGGTCATAGGATGCCTTCTGAACCTCGATCAGGTTCGGCATCTCCGCAACTTCCGGAATCTTTCCGAAGAACTTGCGTACGCGTCTGCGGCCATTGAAAGTCTGGGTCTGGGCCATCGTCGCTCCTTAGCTCTAAACTCGGGGCGGACCTCGCCGCGGTCCGCCTTGCATACCGAGCCACCTGGGCGGCGGCTCTCTGTCTGTTCTCCGTTCGCCTTTCGGCGGCCGGCTAAAACGGGAGAAAACCCGTTTCCTGAAGGCCAGTTGCGGCCCTCAGGAAAGAGGTTCTCGTACATCTCGCGCTACGCGTCCTCCCTCCAGGCGAAGGGAGTGGCGGACGGCGCGAGGCCGCCCGCCGCTTTTACGCTTACTTCAGGTCGACCTTGGCGCCGGCTGCTTCCAGCTGGGCCTTGAACTTGTCAGCGTCGGCCTTGGAAACGCCTTCCTTGACCGGCTTCGGAGCCGCTTCGACCAGGTCCTTGGCTTCCTTGAGGCCAAGACCGGTGATGGCGCGGACTTCCTTGATGACGTTGATCTTCTGAGCGCCAGCGTCGGTGAGGACGACGTCGAATTCCGTCTTTTCCTCGGCCGGAGCGGCAGCAGCGGCAGCGCCGCCAGCAGCGGCAACCGCCACCGGAGCAGCAGCCGAAACGCCCCACTTTTCTTCCAGAAGCTTCGACAGCTCGGCCGCCTCGAGGACGGTCAGCTTCGAAAGGTCGTCTACGATCTTTGCGAGATCAGCCATTGTTGTATTCCTTCGTTAGGTTCGAACGTGTGTTTTTGATAGCGAGGAACGGCCTCATGCCGCCTCGTCCTTCCGGGCGTAAGCGCCGATGACGCGCGCGACCGAGGCCGCTGGCGCATTGACGATCTGGGCGATCCGGGTTGCCGGCGTGGCGATCATGCCAACCAGCTTGGCGCGCAGCTCATCGAGCGACGGAAGTGTGGCGAGTGCCTTCACACCGTCGGCATTGAGCGAGGTGGTGCCCATTGCGCCGCCGAGAATGACGAGCTTGTCATTTCCCTTGGCGAAATCGGACGCGACCTTCGGCGCCGCAATCGGATCCTCCGAATAAGCAATCAGCGTCTGTCCCTTGAACAGGTCGATGATCGATGCGGAGTCCGTGCCCTGAAGAGCGATTTTGGCGAGACGGTTCTTCGCGACTTTAACGGTGCCACCGGCGGCGCGCATTTTCGACCGAAGGTCGTTCATTTGCGCGACGGTGATACCGGCATAGTGGGCCACGACCACTGAACCTGCGTTTCCGAACGCTTCGTTCAGGCCCGTGACGAGTTCGCGTTTTTCCGCTCTGTCCACTGCCTATCTCCAGTTGACCCCAATCCCGTCAATGAGAACATCTCATTTCGAGGACAGGCGTCGGGTTGCCTTTTTGCCGGCCGGGCCATCCAGTAACGGATCTCCCGAACGACGCTCGAGGATCCTGCCCCCTTTCGCCACACCGACGGACAAGCCGGCGGTGCGCAGACAAAAGGCAAACACGGTTCGAACCTTTCATTGGAGCACTCGCTCCGTTGTCGGGTCTTCACCCGTCTCATGCAGGCCCACATGAATTAAGGCTTTTGGGCCGCCTGCAATCTCGGACAGGATGTCCGGAAGCCTTTCGACTTCCGGTACCGGGCCCAGGAAAAATCCAAGGCCCGGAATTCAGTCACGGATCGGCCTTCTTGCGGCCGATCCAAATGGTCTTAATCAGGACGCTGCGAGCGTCGAGACGTCGAGCTTGAGGCCCGGGCCCATCGTCGAGGTGACCGACACCTTCTTGACGTAGTTGCCCTTGGCGCCAGCCGGCTTTGCCTTGGTCACCGCATCGGCGAAGGCGCGGATGTTCTCTTCCAGCGCCTTGACGTCGAACGAAACCTTGCCGACGCCGGCGTGAACGATGCCGGCCTTCTCGACGCGGAACTCGACCGCGCCGCCCTTCGATGCCTTGACGGCAGCGGCGACGTCGGTGGTGACGGTGCCAACCTTCGGGTTCGGCATCATGCCGCGCGGGCCGAGCACCTTACCGAGACGGCCGACCAGCGGCATCATGTCCGGCGTGGCGATGCAGCGATCGAAATCGATCGTGCCCTTCTGGACGATGTCGACCAGGTCCTCCGCACCGACGATGTCGGCGCCGGCGGCCTTGGCTTCCTCGGCCTTGTCACCACGGGCGAACACGGCGACGCGAACCGAGCGGCCGGTGCCGTTCGGCAGGTTGACCACGCCGCGCACCATCTGGTCGGCATGGCGCGGGTCGACGCCGAGGTTCATGGCGACTTCGACTGTCTCGTCGAACTTGACCGAGGAACGGTCCTTGAGCAGCTTCAGCGCTTCACCCAGGGCGTAAGCCTTGTTGGGATCGATGCCTTCGCGGGTCTTCGATACACGCTTTGCAATCTTTGCCATGATCTCAGCCCACCACTTCCAGACCCATCGAGCGGGCGGAGCCCTCGACCATGCGCATGGCCGCCTCGACGTCGTTTGCGTTCAGATCCTTCATCTTGGCGGTCGCGATTTCGCGCACCTTGTCGCGCGAAACGGTGCCAGCCTTGACCTTGCCCGGCTCCTTCGAGCCCGACTTCAGGTTCGCGGCCTTCTTCAGGAAGTAGCTCACTGGCGGCGTCTTCATGACGAAGGTGAACGACTTGTCCTGATAGTAGGTGATGACGACCGGAACCGGCGATCCCTTTTCCATTTCCTGGGTCTGCGCGTTGAACGCCTTGCAGAACTCCATGATGTTGATGCCGCGCTGACCAAGCGCCGGGCCGATCGGGGGCGACGGCGTAGCCGAACCCGCGGAGACCTGAAGCTTGAGCTGGCCTGCAATTTTCTTAGCCATCTCTTTTCCTGCCTTTGTCTATGCCGGCCCCATCTTGGGAACACCGGCGGTTGCAGTCTGGTGGTGCGGTTCGCGTGGCCGGCTAAAGCCACATTCGCCTCCCACCGTTCTCAGGCCATGCGTTTCCGCACCGCCTCCCCTGATCGCCAGACGGCATCAGGGATTTCGGATCAGCCCTTTTCGACCTGTCCGAATTCCAGATCGACAGGCACGGCGCGCCCGAAGATCGAAACTTCCACCTTGAGCCGCGCCCGCTCCTCGTCCACTTCCTGGACGAAGCCGTTGAACGACGCGAAAGGACCGTCCGAAACGCGGATCGCCTCGCCGATCTCGAACGTGACCGAGGGCTTCGGCCGCTCGACGCCTTCCTGCACCTGGTTCAGGATGCGCTGCGCTTCCGCCTCGGTGATCGGCACCGGCTTGGAGTCGCCGAGAAAGCCGGTGACCTTCGGCGTGTTCTTCACCAGCGAGAACACGGCGTCGGTCAAATTGGCCTTCAGGAGCACATAGCCCGGGAAGAATTTGCGCTCGGCATCGACCTTGCGGCCACGACGAACCTCGACCACCTTCTCGGTCGGCACCACGATCTGCTCGATATCGGCGGACAGGCCCTTCTGCTTGGCCTTGTTCTCGATATCCTCGGCGACCTTCTTTTCAAAGTTCGAATAAGCGTGGACGATGTACCAGCGCGCAGCCATTTTTTTAGACTTCTCCGTAGTCGCCGGACTTAGCGTCCAATGCCCAGAATCTGTTCGATCGCGAGGCCCATCAACTGATCGGCGCTAAAGAAAAAGATCATCGCAATCACGGCGAAGGCCAGAACCATCACCGTCGAGATCATCGTTTCGCGCCGCGACGGCCAAGTCACCTTGGCGGTCTCCGAGCGAACCTGCTGGAGAAAGACGAAAGGATTTGTGGTTTTCGAAGCCATATGCCGCTCTGTCTTCAAGACCCGTTTGGCCGGGCCCCCTGGATGATCCCGCTGGCCGGGACGTGCCGCCTGAGCTCAGTCTCGCGCCGAATCAGCGCAATCATTTCGCCCATGCAAATCAGACGCGTAAAGCCGGCTTCCCAGCTCCACGCGTCGCGTGTCTGTTCTGTCTACATAAAACCGATTCTTGATCCACGCAAGTGGCAAGTGTCCGCTTTATGACCAAACGCCGCCTCGGAACCATCCAGTCGTTCCGTCCCGGCTATGGCGCCCTTATGCCCCAATCGGGCTAATATGGCAAGCGTGTCGCCGATTTTCAAAGGGCGGTCCGCGGAAATATCGTTTCTGATCGCCATTTTGAAATGGCACGGGCAGCAGGGCTCGAACCTACGACCTGCGGTTTTGGAGACCGCCGCTCTACCAACTGAGCTATGCCCGTATCGTGCGCGCCTCGGCGCAGCAGGGGCTTCCTAAAAGCTTCCGCGCTCTCTGTAAAGAGTGGTTTGCATGCAAACGCGCCTTCATCCCCTTTGCCAGAAATCGGGATAGGTGACGACCAGCCCATCGCGGTCGATCTCGAGTTCGCGCCTGAAATCGCTGGCGCGCGTTTCATAGAGGTATCGCCTGCCCTCATCGAGGCAAGTGTAGCGCTGCGGGTTACTCGCGACGGTGAGCGCCGGGAATTCGATAAAGGCGGTGGTGATCTCGGCGCTCTGCCCGTTGGAAAGCCGCAAGCGCCGGATCGGCAGCGTGTTGGTGAACGGGGTGACGGTCAGATCAGGGTCGAGCACGCCGTCGAGTTCGGGCACGGGAAGGCCGTCCCGGACCCAGCTGTCATCGCCGTCGGAGGCAAGAACCAGCGTCCGGCCGCTGCCGATCATGTCGACCATGACACGCCTGGCGCGCCAGTGCGCGTCGCATTCCATGCGGTAGCGGACGGCAAAAGGGGTTTGGCCGGAGCAAATGACGACGGAGTCGGCCAAAACCTCCCCTGCGCGCTGGCGCAGTTCAAGATGCTCGATACCGGGGCCGTCCCACTCGCGCCAGCGCACGATCTTGAAATCGTCCGACATCAGTCCCGCACTCCGAGGCGGCTGGAAGCTAATTTGTTTCCGGCGGCGTGTACGGCCCGCCCGGCACACCCCAGCCCCAGGCCGGCATCGGCTCGGTTTCGGGATCGCAGGTCTCGCCGAGATTGGAGTTCATCTTGGCCAGCCGCGATCCCCATTCGACATAGCCCATGAAGGCGGAACGGAATTCGGGATCGTCCGGCAAGCCGACCTCGTCGGCTGCGTCGGCGAGCAGGTTGATCCAGCGGCGGCGCTGTTCTTCCGTCAGATGCTTGCCCAGATGATGCATGACCATCTCGCGGTGGCCACCGAATTTCTCGCTATAGGTCTTCGGTCCACCAAAGACCTCGCCGATGAAGGCCGCGACGTGGGAGGGATGATCCGGCGACATCGCCTTGAACACCGGCCCAACGACCGGGTCCTTTGCCACCTTGTCATAGAAGGTCTGCGTCAGCCGATTCAGGGCATCGCTGCCACCGGCCCATTCGTAGAGTGTCGGAACATCCCGGCTCATTGTCGATCCTCCGCCCCGGCGCCATCGGCCGCGACGATAGCGGAAAGATCGAAGGCAGCTCAACCTGCCTCGATGGCCAGCTTCCGAAGCCGCGCTCTACAGCTTTGCTGGCGCGTCGGCTGCCGCATTGGCAGGCGGCAGGCCGCGGCAATTATCGGGCCTGGGAACAGCCTTGCAAATCGTGGCGCCGGTCAGTGCGTCGACCGATTGCGGTCCCGTCGTCAGTCCCGCCTTCAGCATGATGTCCGGTCCGAGCTGGCGCTCGGCCGAGCGCCCCGCGATCGCTTTGAACAGAGCGGGACCGATCGCCATCTCCTCGAGATACGCCTTGACCATCTGCTTCTGTCCCATCGGGTAGAGGCTGAGCCGCGCCTGCGGACCGACAAGCCTTCTCGCGCCGCCGGCAAGCATCAGCGCGCAGGCCGTATCGCACTCGACGCCCGCATCGATGCTCAATCCGGCATAAGCGCCTTCCTTGGCCAGGCAATTCCATGCTCCTGGGTCGCAATCGACGAAATCGGTCCGGCCCACGGCGACGTCGAGCTTCCTTTCGCGGATAATCCGGCCCGCCGCCAGAGCGCCGGCCAGGTCACCTCCCCGTGAGCTGATCACGACAGGCAGGCGCCGATTGCCAAGCGTGGCGAGCAACTGGCGCAGCTTCTGCGGCGTCTGGCTCGTGATCGCGCCTTCCGCCGAGATCCATTCCGGACAGTCTGGATTGCACAGGGGATTGCTGCCGCGAACCACGACAAAGCGCATGTCCGCGCCGGCCTTGGCGGTTTCCGGTCCAGCCGGTACGACATTCCTGGGCCTGCCGGTCGCAGCGGCCGATGGCGTCGCATCGTTTGCAGAGCCCGGCATTTCCCGGCAATTCGCGGCCGGCTGTTGCGGCGCGCACAAGCTTGCGGAGGTCAACAGGTCCACGGCGTCGCGACTGGTCACCAGCTTCATCGCCGTCATGTCGTCGAGCCCGATCTGGCGGATGTCGCTGGCCGGCGTGGCCTTCATCATTTCCAGCACGCCGTCGCCTATCCCCATTTCCCTGAGATAGGCCGAAAGCGTCTTCTCGACCGCCTTGCTCATCTCGTAGGTCTTGTAGCTGCCGGCATTTTTCCGGCTGACCACCTTGGTGTTGATCACCTTCTTCTTGCCGTTCACGATCCGGTAGGTGGTCCGATAGAGCAGCTTCTCACGGCGATATGTGGTGGTGATCTGGTGGACGCCGAGATAGGCGAAGTCTCCGACCACGCGGCGGATACCGCCGGAAAACATCAGCGGACAGGCCGAATTGCACATGGCCCCGTCATCAAAAGCCACGCCGAAATAGTCGGCACCCTTGCCCTTGTTGTCGCTGCAATTCTTCGCCTCCGGCTGGCAGCCGGAAAACACCGTCACGCCGACGGCGATATCGAGCTTGGCCTTACGGATCATCCTGCCAAGCGCGAGTGCGGCATCGACATTGCCGCCGGGCGAGTTGACGACGACGGGCAGTTGCCGTCCCCCGAGCGTTTTGAGCGTGCGCTTGAGCAGCGCCGGCGTGCCCGCCGCGATGGTGCCTTCCGCCGATATCCATTCCGGACAATTGGGCTCGCATCCCGGCGCATTGCTGCGCACGACGGCGAACCGCATCGGCGGGATGTCCAGCGACTGCTCCTGGGCCTGCGCCGGCAGGACGAACAGGACGATGACAGCCAACAGCGCGAGATCTGCCAGCGCTTGCGGCCACCATGCCTTCGCATTGAAACAGCGTCCTGGAACCACTCTTTCGCCAAGCTCCCTCAATGCAACCTATACTAGTTGCGGCGATGGCGCTTGCAACAGGGTGGGCGCAGTTCCGATTTCACGCGGCGACGGAAACGAAAAAGGGCGGCCCGAAGACCGCCCTTTTCTTGTCGATCCGGCTGATGCCGGTCTCGATTATTCCTTGATGGTGACGACGATGCCGGCACCGACGGTGCGCCCGCCTTCACGGATGGCGAAGCGCAGCTTCTCTTCCATGGCGATCGGTACGATCAGCTCGACATCGACCGTGATGTTGTCGCCAGGCATGACCATCTCGGTGCCAGCCGGCAGCGACACGATGCCGGTCACGTCCGTCGTGCGGAAGTAGAACTGCGGACGGTAGTTGGTGAAGAACGGCGTGTGACGGCCACCTTCGTCCTTGGTCAGGATGTAGGCTTCGGCCACGAACTTCTTGTGCGGCTTCACCGTACCCGGCTTGGCCAGGACCTGGCCGCGCTCGACACCTTCACGATCAACGCCACGCAGCAGCGCGCCGATGTTGTCGCCAGCCTGGCCCTGATCGAGCAGCTTGCGGAACATTTCCACGCCCGTGCAGGTCGTCTTGGTCGTCGGACGGATGCCGATGATCTCCAGCTCCTCGCCGACCTTGACCACGCCGCGCTCGACGCGGCCGGTCACGACCGTGCCGCGGCCCGAGATCGAGAACACGTCTTCGATCGGCATCAGGAACGGCTTGTCGAGCGGACGAACCGGGGTCGGGATGTAGGCGTCGACCTGAGCCATCAGCTCGCGGATCGCGTCCTCGCCGATCGTCTTGTTGGAATCCTCAAGAGCAGCCAGCGCCGAACCCTTGACGATCGGAATGTCGTCGCCGGGGAACTCGTTCTTCGACAGAAGCTCGCGAACCTCGAGCTCGACCAGTTCGAGCAGCTCAGCGTCGTCGACCTGGTCGACCTTGTTCAGGAACACCACGATCGACGGCACGCCGACCTGACGGGCAAGCAGGATGTGCTCGCGGGTCTGCGGCATCGGGCCGTCGGCGGCCGACACCACCAGGATCGCGCCGTCCATCTGCGCGGCGCCGGTGATCATGTTCTTCACATAGTCGGCGTGGCCGGGGCAGTCGACGTGGGCGTAGTGGCGGTTGGCCGTCTCGTATTCGACGTGAGCCGTCGAAATGGTGATGCCGCGTGCCTTCTCTTCCGGCGCCGCATCGATCTGGTCGTAGCGCTTGTACTCGCCAAAATACTTCGTGATCGCCGCCGTCAGCGACGTCTTGCCATGGTCAACGTGACCAATCGTGCCGATGTTCACATGAGGCTTAGTGCGCTCGAATTTACCTTTTGCCATAGTCTCTTTCCTTGGACGGCCTTGACCTTCAGTTCAGTCGAATGCGGGGCGATTAGCGACAAAGGCCAAAAAACACAAGCGTCTTTTGGCCGGGTGCCGTCTCACTCAGTCCGAACCTGGGATCCGATTGCGGGGATGTGGCGCTGATATAGGAAGGCGATGGGGGAAATGGAATGGGTGACAGGCCGATCGATCGAGGGCTGCACCCCATGTTCTTGCCGGCCAATTCCTGTCTCGATCACGGCCAGTTGATGGCCCATTGCGGCGGCCGCCGAGGTCTGATCTCCTGACCCCATGCATTTCATCCCTGCCTCGATCCGCGGCCCGCTGTTCATGATCGTTTCGACCGGCTCGTACCTGGTCAACGACACGATGATGAAACTCGCGACCGCGGGGCTGCCGTCCTACGAGGTGCTGTTCCTGCGCGGTGTGGCGGCAGCGCTCTGGGGCTTCCCGCTGTTGTTCCTGCTGGGCTACGGCAAACAGATCCCGCTGATCTTCGACGGCCATGTGCTGCGCAGGAACCTGCTCGAGCTGGCGGCGATCCTTTGCTATGTCGTGGCGCTCGCCAACATGCAGATCGCGGATTCAACCGCGCTCGGACAAATCACGCCGCTGCTGATGCTGGTCGGTTCCTCGATCCTGTTTGGCGAGCGCATCGGCGGCCAGCGCATGGCGCTGATCGGGCTCGGCTTCATCGGCGCGTTGATGGTGGCGCAGCCGACCATGCAAGGCATTTCGGTCTATGCGCTGCTGGCGCTCGGCAATGCCGCGCTGTCAGCCGCGCGCGACCTTGCCGGCAGACGTGTTTCTGCAGAGGTGCCGGGGATGATCGTGGCGATCTCCGCCGTCGTGGTGGTGCTGATCGGAGCGGGTGCGGCGCATCTGGTTTCCGAGCGCTGGGTGATGCCCGAGGCGCGCCATTTGCTGCTGATGGCCGGCGCCGGGTTTTTCCTGATCTTCGGCCACTTCTTCATCTTCATGGCCTATCGCGTCGGGCCAACCAGCGCGGTGGCGCCGTTCTATTACTGCTTCACCGTCTGGGCCGTCATTTCGGGGCTGCTGGTGTTCGGCCAGTTCCCCAATGCGCTGGCGGTCTGCGGCATCCTGCTGGTGGTGGCCAGCGGGCTGACCATCGTCTCGCTGGATCAGCGCAAGCGCCGGCTGACCGTCGTCGCCTAGCATCGGCAGCCGAGCGCCTGTGTCCAATGTTGCGGAGGCCAGATCGATCGTCTATTCGGCGATGTATCGTCTATCCACGACGCCATGATCAATCAGCCAAGGGAGCTCCCCATGACCGATTTTGACCGGAACAAGAACTCCGACACCGAGCACAAGGCCGCCATCCGCAAGTCGCTGGTCGGCTGGGCGATGTTCATCGCCGGAACGCTGATCTTCTTCGCCGCGGCCGATGCAGTGTTGATGCCATAGGCAAGCCCGACACAGGTCTTGCCTCAGTATAAATTCAAAAATTTCAGACGATGCGGCTGGCGCCAAAAGCGGTCCGCCGTTTCACGGCGACCGCTCCAGGCCTTTTGTCTCGACGCAATTCCCGACGGAAAACCGTTTCACACTTTCCCTGGAATTGCTCTAAAGCGTCCGCCTTCCGCTGAATTGATGGTAGGCCCACAGCACGACTATCGCGCCAACCACCGCGACGATCAGGCTGGAGATGTTGAGACCGGTGACACCCACGCCAAAGAGTCGGCTGCAAATCACGCCGCCGACAATGGCGCCGACAATGCCGAGCACGATATCCATGATTAGGCCTTGGCCGGTCTTGTTGACGATCTTGCTGCCCAGGAAGCCGGCGATGGCGCCGAGAATGATCCAGCTGATGATACCCATTTTTTCCTCTCCATCCCCTGCCGACCCGACATTTTCATATGATTGTCAAAACCTCAAGCCAGCTTGAAATTGCGCCCGGATACGCCATTGTTGAAGGTGGGCAGGGCTTGGTCGAGATGGAGGATCCACTATGGGATTTTTTGACAACGCCGTTCCCGGCGGCAACATCACCAAACCGCTGATGATCGCGCTCGGCGCGTTGCTGGTCGGGAAAATGCTGAGCGGCAGAAGTGCCGAACAGCCGGATCAGCCTCAAGCGCCCGCACCTGTCGACCCCGCCGCAACCACCGCCAGTGATGGCGGCCTGCTCGGCGGCCTGGGCGGCCTGCTCGACAAGCTCAAGGATGCCGGCCACGGCAATGTCGCCGACTCCTGGGTCGGCACCGGGCAGAACCAGGCGATCAACGCCAACGATCTCGGCGCCGCACTCGGGCCGCAGGTCATCCGCGAGATCGCGCAGCGGACCGGGCTGGACGAGCAGGAACTGCTCAAGCAGTTGTCCGCCGCCCTGCCCGGCATCGTCGACAAGCTGACGCCGAACGGCCAAGTGCCACAGCAGCACCAGGTGGCGTCGGCATTCAACAGCTGACGCGCTGTGCATTGAAGCCCTGAAGCGCTGCGCGCCTGGTCGCGCAGTGTCTGGGTCTAACGATTATGGGACGAGAATCTGGAGCGGGTAGCGGGAATCGAACCCGCATATTCAGCTTGGAAGGCTGCTGCTCTACCACTGAGCTATACCCGCGCCTTGCACTGAAGTATCGGATTCACCCGAAAAGCGCCATGCACTTTTCGGCCCGATGCTTTTCTCGTTTCAGGGCTTCCGGGCCGGCAGTGGTGGAGAGGGTTGGATTCGAACCAACGTAGGCTAAGCCAACGGATTTACAGTCCGTCCCCTTTAACCACTCGGGCACCTCTCCAGTCTGCCGCCGGAGCCATGCAACGAGGCATTCCTGCCGATCCCGGAGCCCGAGTTGGATATCTTCTCCGAAATCAGCGAAGCGCCTTATGGCGGCAAGGCCAGTGGGTGTCAACCGCGCAGGAAGGGTTTTTCGATGTTGTTCGCCGGCTGCGGCGACGGGCCATATCCTTGGCCGGTGGAGACAGCTATAGAAGCCGGCCATGAGCAACAAGACCAACACCCCCAAAGACACCCATTACGCCAAGCTGCGCCGCGCGCACCGCGACGAGAAGAGCGGTGGCGCGCCGGCATTCCGGCCACGCCAGCCCGTGTCGCCCGGCGAGAACGCCGCCGACGGCCTGGTGCGACTTTATGGACTTCACACGGTGCGGGCGGCACTCGACAATCCGCGCCGCAAGATTCGCAAAATGCTGGTGACCCGCAACGCGGCCGAGCGCCTCGAGATAGAAGATCTTGCCGCCCTTACCTTCAAGGCGGAACTGGTCGAACCCAGGGATATCGACAAGATCACCGGATCGGATGCCGTGCACCAGGGCGTGCTGATCGAGGCGGAGCCGCTGAAGCCCAAGCGCCTCGACGCGCTTGGCGACACGAGGCTGGTGCTGGTGCTCGACCAGATCACCGATCCGCACAATGTCGGCGCCATCCTGCGCTCGGCGGTCGCCTTCGGCGCCGGCGCGCTGATTACCACAGCGCGCCATAGCCCTCAGGAATCGGGCGTTCTAGCGAAATCCGCCTCCGGTGCGCTGGAACATATCGACCAGATCGAGGTGAAGAACCTGGCCGACGCGCTCGGGCAGTTGCACGAAGCCGGCTTCCAGACCATCGGGCTTGATTCGGACGGGCCGGCGGAACTCGAGACAAGCTTTGCCGGCGACAGGATCGCTTTGGTACTCGGCGCCGAAGGCAAGGGCTTGCGCCAGAAGACGCGCGAGACGGTGACGACGCTGGCGCGGCTGGACATGCCCGGCGCCATCCGCTCGCTCAATGTATCGAACGCCGCGGCGGTGAGCCTTTATGCTGCACGGGCGTTCTTGAAGCGCGGCTGAGAGCCGGAAGCGCTCTACAAAAAGACGAGAAACGGGTTCCGGCGACAGCGCGGGAACCCGTTCTTGTGCAGGACAAGAGGTGGCGGCTTGGGAACGTTGCGCCGCCCTCTCCCGGCCTATGCCGCTTTGCCTTTCACTTCGGCCACTGCGCCACCGACCTCGAAATTCGCCATCCGCTCCAGAGCCCTGACCAGAGCCGAGTGATCCTCCCTGGCGCCGCCATTGGCCGCACACGAGTTGAACAGCTGCTGGGTGGTCGAGGTGTTGGGCAACGAGACGCCGAGCGCCTTGGCGCCCTCCAATGCCAGGTTGAGATCCTTCTGGTGCAGTTCGATGCGGAAGCCCGGCGCGAAGGTGCGCTTGACCATGCGCTCGCCATGCACTTCGAGGATGCGTGACGCCGCCAGCCCACCCATCAGCGCCTGCCTGACCCTGGCTGGGTCGGCGCCGGCTTTCGAGGCAAAAACAAGCGCTTCGGCGACGGCTTCAATGGTCAACGCGACGACGATCTGGTTCGCGACCTTAGTGGTCTGGCCGACGCCGTTGGGGCCGACCAAAGTGATGTTCTTGCCCATCTTCTCGAAGACGGGTTTGGCGCGCTCGAAGGCCTTTTCCTCGCCGCCGACCATGATGGTCAGCGACGCCGCTTTGGCGCCGACCTCGCCGCCCGAGACCGGCGCGTCGAGATAGTCGCAGCCGAGTTCGTTGATCTTGCCGGCGAAGACCTTGGTCTCGATCGGCGAGATCGAGCTCATGTCGATGACCAGCTTGCCCCTGGTCAGGCCGGACGCGACGCCATTGTCGCCGAACAGCACATCGGCGACCTGCGGGGTATCCGGCACCATGGTGATGATGATGTCGGCCGCCTTGGCGACGGCGGCGTGGCCGGAGACTGTTTTCAGGCCCTTGGCTACGAGATCAGCCAGCGGCTTCGAGCGATGGTCGCTGGCGATGACCTTATAGCCGGCATCGAGCAGATGCCCCGCCATCGGCGCGCCCATGATGCCGAGACCGATGAAGCCTATGGTTTCCATTGTTTTTCTCCGTCCTTTGTTAGGCCGCGTTCTGTCACGCCCCCCTCTGTCCTGCCGGACATCTCCCCCACGAGGGGGGAAATTGGCTGCTTCGGCGCCGGCCCCTAAGCCGCAGCGCTCCCTTGCCCAGTCAGGTCCCTGAACCAGCCCAGCCCTGCCTCGGTGCCGGCTTTCGGCTTGTATTCGGCCCCGATCCAGCCGGCATAGCCGATGCGGTCGATGTGATCGTAGAGGAAGGGATAGTTGATCTCGCCCGTCCCCGGCTCGTGACGGCCGGGATTGTCCGCAAGCTGGATATGCGCGATGCGGCCGAGGTTGGCCTCGATTTTACGGGCGAGATCCCCCTCCATGATCTGCATGTGATAGATGTCGTATTGCAGGAACAGGTTTTTCGAGCCGACGCGGTCGATCAGCGCCAGTGCCTGGTCCGAGTAGTTCAGGAAGAAGCCTGGAATGTCGCGCGTGTTGATCGGCTCGATCAGCAGCCGGATTCCGACCCGTTCCAGCTTCTCCGCCGCGAAGGCGAGGTTTTCGGCGAAAACATCCTCGAGCACCTTGCGGTCGACGCCGGCGGGCGCGATGCCGGCCAGGCAATTGACCTGCTGGCAGCCGAGCGCCTGTGCGTAGGTGATGGCCTTGGCGATGCCCTGGCGGAATTCCGGCACGCGGTCCGGCAGCACGGCAATGCCGCGCTCGCCCTTGCCCCAGTCGCCGGCCGGCAGGTTGAACAGCACCTGTGTCAGGCCGTTCTTCTTCAGCCTCGCGGCCACCACCTCCGGCGCATGATCGTAAGGGCCGATATATTCGACGCCCTTGAACCCCGCGCGGGCGGCTGCATCAAAGCGGTCGAGGAAATCATGCTCGGCAAAGAGCATGGACAGATTGGCGGAAAAACGCGGCATTCTTTTTCTCCTAATCCAACATCACGATCGCGGTCGGCGCGTCCTCATGGCTTTCGGCGAGGTCCTCGAATTCGGTGATCTTGTCGATCTCGGTACCCATGGAGATGTTGGTGACGCGCTCGAGGATGAATTCGAGCACAACGGGAACCCGGTGCTCCTTCATCAGCCGCTGCGCCTCTCTGAAGGCGCCGGCGAACTCCTCGGGCTTGCGCACCCGGACCGCCTTGCAGCCCATCGCTTCGGCGACGGCGACATGGTCGACGCCATAGCCGGCCTCGGGATCGCCCGATCGGTTGATGTTCTCGAAGGCGAGGCTGACTTCATAATCCATCGAGAAGCCGCGCTGCGCCTGGCGGATCAGGCCGAGATAGGCATTGTTCACGACGACATGGATGTAGGGCAGCTTGTGCTGCGCGCCGACCGCCAGTTCCTCGATCATGAACTGGAAATCATAGTCGCCCGACAGCGCCACGATGGTGCGCTCGGGATCGGCGGCGCGCACGCCAAGGGCTGCCGGCAAGGTCCAGCCGAGCGGGCCGGCCTGGCCGCAATTAATCCAGTTGCGCGGCTTGTAGACGTGCAGGAACTGCGCGCCGGCGATCTGCGACAGGCCGATCGTGGTGACATAGGTGACATCGCGGCCGAACGCCTTGTTCATCTCCTCATAGACGCGCTGCGGCTTCAGCGGCACCTGGTCGAAATGTGTCTTGCGCTTCATCGTCTTCTTGCGGGCCTGGCATTCCTTCGCCCAGCCCGACCAGTCGCGCAGCTTTCCGGCCGTCTTCCACTCGGTGGCGACGTCGAGCAGCATTTTCAGTGCCGCCCCCGCATCCGAGACGACGCCGAGATCCGGCGCGAAGACACGGCCGATCTGCGTGGGCTCGATGTCGACATGGATGAACTTCTTGCCCTTGGTGTAGACGTCCACAGAACCGGTGTGACGGTTGGCCCAGCGATTGCCGATGCCGAAGACGAAATCGGCTTCCAGCATCGTGGCGTTGCCGTAGCGATGCGAGGTCTGCAGACCGCACATGCCGGCCATCAGCCGGTGGTCGTCGGGGATCGCGCCCCAGCCCATCAGCGTCGGAATAACCGGAACGCCTGATATTTCCGCGAATTCGATCAGCAAGTCGGATGCATCGGCATTGATGATGCCGCCGCCGGCGACGATCAACGGCTTTTCCGCCGCGTTGAGCATCGCCAACGCCTTTTCGGCCTGGACGCGCGTCATCGCCGGCTTGAACGGCGCCATCGGTTCATAGGCATCAATATCGAACTCGATCTCGGCCAGTTGGACGTCTACCGGCAGGTCGATCAGCACCGGGCCGGGCCGCGATGAGCGCATGAGGTGAAACGCCTTCTGCAGCGCCATCGGCACGAGATAAGGCTCCATCACGGTGACCGCCCATTTGGCGACCGGTGCGGCGATGGCGGCGATGTCGACAGCCTGGAAATCCTCCTTGTTCAGCCGTGCCCGCGGCGCCTGGCCGGTGATGCACAGGATCGGAATGGAATCGGCGGCGGCCGAATAAAGACCGGTGATCATATCGGTGCCGGCCGGCCCGGACGTGCCGATGCAGAGCCCGATATTGCCCGCCTTGGCGCGGGTGAAGCCTTCGGCCATATGCGAGGCGCCCTCGACGTGGCGGGCAAGGACATGGCGGATTGTGCCCCTCGCCTTCAGCGCCGAATAGAGCGGATTGATCGCCGCACCCGGCACGCCAAAGGCGCAGGCGATACCTTCCTTTTCGAGAACGAGAACCGCCGCATCGACAGCGCGCATCCTGGCCATTTTCCGGCCCTCCACTTGGGTTGTTATTGTTGGATGGCCGAGAATGTCAGCAAGCCGGCTATTTTTCAATTTTTTCAGAATATTTTTTCATTTCTAGAAAACGGCGACTATTTGCTGATTTTGTTGAATTTTCGGTTTTCCAGGAATTTGCCACGTCTCCACAGTGAAAAACTTTTTCATTGTAAGTTTGGCGAAATCGGCGAAACTGGCTTCATGGAAACCACCGAAAAACGCCAGCGCGGCCGTCCGCGCGCTTTCAACGGGCCTGCCGAAGCCAGTTCTGTGCAGTCGCTGGATCGGGCCTTGCGCATCCTGGCCATTGTGGCGGAGGGCAGCGGCCTGTCGCTGAGCGAGATATCGGCGCAGAGCGGCCTTGCCGCCTCCACCGCCTACCGCATGCTGACGACGCTCGAAAACCACGGCATGGTCGAGTTCGACACATCGGACCAGCTATGGTCGATCGGCGTCGAGACCTATCGTATGGGGGCGGCCTTTCTACGCCGCCGCAAGTTGGTCGACCGCGCCCGCATCGTTATGCAGGAGTTGATGGAAAGAACCGGCGAGACCGCCAATCTCGGCGTCGCCGAGGATGATTGCGTGGTGTTCGTCAGCCAGGTCGAGACGCACCAGGCGATCCGCGCTTTCTTCCGCCCGGGCACGCGCAGCCCCTTTCATGCCTCCGGCATCGGCAAGGCGGTGCTGGCGCATCTGGAACCCGAGCGCGTCGGCACCATTCTGCGGAAGGCCGGCCTGCAGCGCTTCACCGACAGGACGCTGTCCGAGATCCCTGCCCTCGCCCACGATCTGGCCGTCATCAAGCAACGCGGCTGGTCGGTCGACGATGAAGAACGGCACCCCGGCATGCGCTGCGTGGCGGCCGCCATCTTCAACGAGTTCGGCGAGCCGATCGGCGGCGTCTCCGTATCGGGGCCGACCGTGCGGGTGACGCCGGAGCGGCTGGCCGAGATCGGGCCGATGGTGCGCAGTGCCGCGGCCGAGGTGACCCGGATGATCGGCGGCGCGCAAGTCGGCTGACCAGTCTGCCCCGGGAAGCGCGCTCCTGGTCGCAATATCGAAGAAATCGAGCCGTATGGCCTTGCCGACACAGCAAGCGCCGGCGGCATGGCACTCTCTTGCCGTGGCGTTCGAATGCATGCGAAAGGGCGCGGATGAGGAAAACGGTTCAGCTTCTGCTTGTCGCTTCGCTTTCCGGATGCGTGGCGCCTCGACCCGATGCCGGCGACCAGCACGTCGATCCGATTCCCTTCTCGCTCGCGCTCGAGGAGGTCGTCATCACCGGTATTCGTCAGCATTTGCCGGATCCTGCTTCGGTCAGGCTCGGAAGGACGCTTGCCGGCGAGCGGACACTGAACGGCCGCAAGGAGATCGTGGTCTGTGGATTCGTCAACGGCAAGGATCCGTCAGGCGGCTCGGGCGGCGAGCAAGCCTTCATTGCCAGGATCTACCCGGATTCGGCAACCAGCTTCGATCTCGTTGCCATGGGCAGCGCTTCGGAAACGAGGCGTCTCGTCGATAGCACCTGCAGCGCAGCCGGGTTGCCGATTTCCGATTCCGCCTGAACACGCAACCGTAAGTATTTGTAAGACAACGAAAAGGGGCTCGCGTAAGCCCCCTTTTCTGTTGTTGAACGGTCTCCTCTCAGAGCCGGCAATAGTGGCTGTAGCCGTCGCGGCCGATGTAGGTGTCGGAGTCCGGATCGTAGCTCGAGTAGCGATCGAAGCAGCGGCGAACGTGCCAGGAACCGCCGTCTTCGTCGACATAGACGGTACGCGGGGGCTGCTGGGCAAGCAGGCTGCCAAGGACGAACCCGCCGACGCCGGCGGCGATGCCGATGCCGAGGTCGTGGTGATGCGAATGAGCCGCCGAAGGCTGAACGGTGCCGACCAGCGTGGTGCCGGCGACGGTGGTGGCGATCAGGGCGGAAACGAGAGTGCGCTTGAACATGACGATCTCCTTGCTTCGTTGACCGAGGCGATCCATCCGCCTCTTGATCATCTGTCGCTGCGGCGCAGCAAAAGGTTCGAGGCTTTTTTGATTTTTTTGCGGAGATGCTGCCGGGTTCCTGCCCGTGGGCCTACGGAAAATGCAAAAGGGCGGCCGAGGCCGCCCTTCGCACGCGACAGGCCTTGGCATCAAAGGATGATAACCACCCTGCCATGGTGATGATGACGGTGATGATGGCGGTGGTACCACCAGTAGTCGCCATAGTCGTCGTCGTAGTAATAATGGTGATGATGCATGCCGTGAGCCGAGGACGACTGGACGGTGCCGGCCAGCGCGCCTGTGGCGACGAAAACGGCTACGAGAGCGGAAGTGAGCATGCGCTTGAACATGATGACCTCCTGGATCCTTGACCGAGGCGACCATTCGCCTCTGGAGATCAGTCGGCGCGGCCTGTCAAAAGGTTCGAAAGGTCGAGGAGGTTTTTCAGAACGTAGGCAGTAGGCAGTAGGCAGTAGTGAAATGGCACCAAGCAGATACGAACGATGCAATTTCCTATTCCCTATTCCCTATTCCCTGCTGCCAATTCCCTCATCCCATCCCCGTGATATGCCGAAGCCAGAAGGCGAGCGCTATGAAACCGATGATCGTGGTCACGCCGGTCCAGTCGACATTGGCCTTCTTTATGTCGCTGATGAGCTTCACCAGCAGCATCCAGGCGATGACGACGAGGGGGAGAATGATGACAAGCCTGATCATGCGACACTCCAGTCCGAAGCGATTGCATCTCTGTCATATGTAGGAAGTGGGTTGGTGGATTTCAGCATGGGCCGGAGGCGGCGTCATCCACCGCCGGGGTAACCGAAAACGGAGTTTTGTCTTTACTGGCGCACGAAATATGCTACCGGAGCGCCGTGCCCTTGTAGCTCAGCTGGTAGAGCAGCGGTTTTGTAAACCGAAGGTCGGCGGTTCGATTCCGTCCGGGGGCACCAGTTCTCAAGCCGTAAGCCGTTCTTTTGCCTGCGCAATTTAGCACCCTTTGGAATCCCGGCTTCTGCCACTGACCGGGCCACCGAGCGTTTGTGCAAGATTTTGTGTAACGGAGACCGGCCTTTTCGGACGAATCTTCGGCACCGATATCTGGCCGCAGAATATCCAAACTGGGTCATTCTCCCTGTTGGCGTCTGCGGCCGTCCTGACCATTCCGGCCCAGCTGGTCCACCACCATTTCGATGAAGGTCTTCAGCTTCGGCGTTTGTCGCCGATCAGGGTGAAACAGCAGGTGAATGGGACGCGGAGGCGTTTCGTAGTTCGGCAACACTCGGACGAGCCGCCCGGTCGCGAGGTGCGTGCGCACCGCCTCTTCTCCGATCAACGCCAAGCCGAAACCTGCGAGCGCCGCCTCCAGCAATGAAGCGGGGTTGTTGACCTTGAGACGGCCGTGGACTGAGGCCTTGGAGGTGAGACCGTCCCGTACAAAGAGCCAATCGCTGAACGTTGGTTCGGGCCAGTTGCCGAAGAGCAGGCATTCATGATTGACCAGATCCGATACGATCGAGGGCATCCCTCGTTCTTTAAGGTATGCAGGCGACCCGCAGGCAATCGTCTGAAAGGGTGCGAGCTCTATCGCCCCGAGGTTAGACTCCCCGAGAGGACCGATCCGGAACACCGCCTCAAACCCGTCGTCGATAAGGTCGACAAAGCGGTCGTTGAGAACCAGGTCGACATCGACACTGGGGTGGCTGCTCAAATATCGTGCGACCACAGGTGTCACGCAGTGAGCTCCGAATGAAACCGCCGCGTTGACGCGCAAGAGCCCTCGCGGTTTGCCCCTGGCCTCATCAGCAATTGCATCCGCCCAGTCGACCTCGGCCAGCGCCACTTTGCACCGATCGTAGTAGGACTTGCCGATCACCGTCAGGCTTTGCTTTCGGGTTGTGCGGTTGAGCAGGCGTGCGCCCAAACGTGCCTCCAGATAGGTGACGTGCTTGGCCACCATCTGCGGTGAGATGCCGAGCGCCGATGCCGTCGCTGCAAAGGAGCCGCTTTCTGCCGCCTTTACGAATGCGGTCATGCTGGCGAGACGATCCATTCCACACTCCTGGTTGGGAGAGCCGGTTTCATGGCGCCATTTATCGATCTAATGCAAGGGGTCATATAGCTTCACAAGCAATCTCATCCCCACACCTTCGAAAGGCATAAACATGAAAATCGGCATTGTTGGCGCTGGCAATATCGGCAGCGCACTCACCCGTCTCTTCCGGGCCGCAGGGCACGAGGTCACGATCTCCAATTCGCGCGGACCAGGGTCTCTGGCGGGCCTGTCGGCGGAAACCGGCGCGCGGGCCGCTGCGATCGAAGAGGCCGTCCGCGGCCAGGACGTCGTGGTCGTCGCCGTTCCTACAATCAAAATCCCTGGTCTGCCCCGCGAACTGTTCGCGTCCACCCCAGCCGACGTCGTCGTCATCGACACGACCAACTACTATCCACAACAGCGCGACGGTCATCTGGACGGAATTGAGGACGCTAACACCGAAAGCGAATGGGTCGAGCAGCACCTTGGGCGTCCGGTGGTCAAAGCGTTCAACACGATAGAAGCGACCCATCTCCTACCGGGCGCCAAGCCGGCGGGCTCCGCGGACCGCATCGCTCTGGCGGTGGCGGGTGATGACGCCCGGGCCAAGTCCAAAGCCATGGCGCTGATCGACGGGATCGGCTTCGACGCAGTGGATGCCGGCACTATCGCGGAATCCTGGCGTCAGCAGCCGGGCTCGCCGGGCTATCTCAAGGACTATGGCGTCAAGGGCGTCCATAGCGCGCTCGCCAAGGCGAACCCTGAACGTCAGCCCGAGTGGCGCGCCACGCCCAACAGCCCCGGCACCTACGACTCGCCAGCGTAGACGCTCTTGGTCCGGCACCATCTGCCCCGCTCACAGGCCATCAAGGATTAGCCGATGCGCTGCCCGTCAACCCGTTGGGAGCTGACGGGCGGCGGCATCTGCGGTGTCCTCGGGTCTCGTGTTGAAGGCTATCGCGGCGTTCGGCGCCGCCTTGTGGATGATGTTCACCACGGTTTCGAACAACAGTAGGCTCTTAGGCGGCAGCCTGAGGCCGCCTCCAATCACCACGCAATCATACGCACCATCGCCCAGAGCTCTTTTGAGGTCAGCAAATCCGGCTGCATCGGGCGTGATCATGCAGGTATCGCCCTGCCACCCCCGTTCCTCAATCTTCGCAACGCCCAAAGCGATCCCGGCGTTGATCTTTTCGGCATTAAAGCCGGGCGGCAAGGACGGGTCCGAGAAGTCAACTGTTTCAGGTTTCTGGCCGACAAACAGTATTCGCGTCATTGGAATTCTCCATAAGTTTCGGGGTTCGGAAGTGGGGATATCGTTCGGCGGCAAGGCTTGCCGCCTGCGTGCGCCGACCGGCAAGGATATTCATCCAGTCAGGGGCACGCCCTTGTGACCTTTACCAAGTGATCAGGGGCGATTTGCGCAGCCACGTATCCGCGGTGAGCTGCTGAACGACGAAATCCGCGACATCGGCTCGGGCGATCGTCCCGCCATGGACGCCTGAAAGGTCGGTCAGCGCCTTGATGCCACCACGCGCCGGCTTGTCGTTGAGCACCATCGGCCGGACAATGGTCCAGTCGAGCGTGCTGGCCCGGATCGCATCTTCCTGGCGGTTCTTGTCTTCGTAGACCTTACGCAGCATCAGGGGCAGGAGCACCCGGTCGAAGAAGAAACCGCCATGGCCGCGGCTGTCGCCGGCGCCGAGGCCAGTGATGCACACCAGCCGACGGATGTTCTGCTGCTCCATAACGCCGACCAGCGCGCGCGTCGCCGTTGAGAGCAAGGTCACCTCCCGGAACGGGCTCATGGCGGTGCCCAATGAACTGACGACGGCGTCACAACCCGCGATGGCGCGCGTTAGCGCGGCGGTATCGCGGGCATCGCCTTCGACGAGCTCGGCGCCGGTGAGGTCCTTGGCCTTTGCCTTGGAGCGAACGAGGGCTACGACGTTGTGTCCCTCCGCGATGGCCTTAGCGACGATCAGCCGGCCGGTTGCGCCAGTGGCGCCCAATACCAGAATTTTCATTTCAAGCCTCCGAAGCTGTGCTGTTGGACGGGGAAGTACCGACGAGCCGCTGGCGGAGGAAGTCAACGATGGCGTCCACCGAGCGCTCGGCCGCGAGAAAGTGGCCGAGGGAAGACTGGAAGACATGTGGCATGCCCTGCCAGACCGACAGCGTGACCTCCACCCCTGCCGCCCTCGCCCGGTCGGCGTAGCGCACGGAATCCGCGAGCAGCAATTCGTCATCTCCGACATCGATCCGGATCGGCGGCAGGCCGTTCAGCCGAGCATAGAGCGGTGATGCCTTCGGGTTCTTCGCATCCTGGCCCTGAAGATACATGTCCGCGAAGCCCTGGAGCACGCCGCCCGTGAAGATCGGGTCCGCCTCCGCCCTGGTCCCGAGGCTGTCACCGGTGAGCGCAAGGTCGGTCCAGGGCGACATCACCGCTGCGCCGACTGGTTGCACCATGCCGTTCGTTTTGTCGGCAGCGAGGGCCGACAGCAGCGACAGCGTCAAACCGCCGCCGGCAGAGTCACCTACAACCACGATCCGTTCGGCACCGTCCGCAACGAGACCACGATAGGCGGCGACCGCATCGTCGATGGCTGCCGGGAATGGGTGTTCGGGTGCGAGCCGGTAGTCAGGGACAAAGGTATCGGCGCCGACACGTGATGCGATCTGACCCGCGAAGTTGGTGAGCGCCCCGGCTGAGCCGAGCACATAGCCACCACCATGAAGATAGAGGATGTGCGCGCCCGATCGTGCACTCACCGGCCGAAGCCAGAAGCCGGCAATGCCTCCGGCCGTCGCAGCCTCGACCTGGACATCCGCCGCAGCGGGTGTTGCGGCAAACATGGCGTCGAACATCGGCCGTGCCTCGGGCCCGAGTTTCTCACCCTTGTGGGCCGAGGCGGCCTGTCGCATCGCGGCCAGCGCTGGTGCGTCTTCAGGCGAGAGGGGATGGATCGTCATCATGGCAGGTCTCCTTGGTTGGGGGGTAAAGGTGCGGGTTCAGCCCTTCGTCCACTGGGCGGCGGCATCCCTGGCAAAAGCGGTATAGGAGCGGGGCGCGTGGCCGAGCAGTTTGGTCAAGCGCTCGATGTCGTCAGCGGTCGCCACCGCGCCTTCCGTCTGATAGCGGCTGAACATCAGGCGCAGGTCGAGCGCATGCCAGGCGGGCAGCATCGTCTTCGTGCGCTGCTCCATGACGACGAGATCGTCGCCGCCATGGCGGATCGCGCGGCCGAGCGCCTCCCTCCAGATGGTGGCGATACCTTCGCCGGTCAGGCTGTCCGGACCAACCAAGGCGTAGGTCTCGCGGCCGAGCGGCGTCGCGGCCTGCTCACGGCGAAGCAGTTCGATCGCGGCTGCTTCGCCGATGTCGCGGATATCGACCATCGAGACGCCTTTCTTGCCAATCGGCGAGCCATAGACGCCGGTCTTCAGAAGCCCGTCCTTCTGACGGAGATCGTTCTGGATGAAATAGGCGGGCCGCAGGATCGTCGCGGGCAGGTCGAGCGCCTCGATCATGCGCTCGACCGTGTACTTGCCCGCAAAATGCGGCACGTCGGCATAGCCGTCGCCGCCGAACACCGAGAGATAGACGATGCCTTTGACGCCCGCCTCGCGGGCGACCGTCAGGGTCAGCATGGCCTGCGTCAGTTCATCGGCGACATTCGGGGCCAGCAGGAACAGAGTGCTGACGCCCCGCAGCGCCGCGCGGACCGAGTCCGGATCGGCGAGGTCGCCGCGAACCGCCGTCACGCCAGCAGGAAATTGCGCCGTCTCAGGGGAGCGTGTCAGGGCGCGAACCTCGACGTTGTGCCCCTGCAGGTGGGCCAGGACCTGGGAGCCGATCGTCCCGGTGCTGCCGGTTACCAAAATAGCCATTGTGAAAACTCCTTGTGGTGTTTGTGCGTGTCCAGGGAAAGATAGACGTTCCAATCTTGAGCGGGAGATGGCATGTTCAAAACAACTCGTCTCAATATTGGAACACATCATGGATCTCGAAGCCTTGGCTGACTTCAATCTCGTTGCCGCCCACGGCGGCTTCGGCCGGGCCGGTCGCATCTCCGGCCGATCCAAGGCGACATTGTCGCGCCATGTGAACGAACTTGAGCATAGCCTTGGCGTGAGGCTGATCGAGCGTGGATCCCAAAGTCTGCGACTGACGGACGAAGGGCGAGCGCTTTACGAGCGCACGGACGGATTGATGGCGGAAATCGCGGAGGCGGGAGAGGCGATTGTTCTAGGCGCGTCCACACCCCGGGGCAGGCTGCGGGTGAGCGCTCCCGTGGTTTTCGCGCATGTTGCGCTTCCCATGATCGGCACCCGTTTCGCTCTCGCCTATCCGGAGGTGAAGCTTGAGATTGTTGCCGAGGATCGCAAGGTCGATCCGGTCGAGGATGGCTACGACCTAGTTATCCGGATCGATCCTTCACCGGATGAACGGCTCATCGGTCGCCGTTTTCTCAATGACGAGCGGCTGATTGTTGCCTTGCCGGATATGCCGCGCCCTCAGCCGGCGCCGGGCGGCGGACCGAGCCCGGTAAAGGCCGTTTTGCTGAGCGCAACGTCGCTGAACGTGGTTTGGCGCCTCAAATTCGATTTTGAGGACGAAATCCTTTTGAAGCCCGAGCCAATCCTGCGCTTCTCGTCTCTGCTGATGGTGCGCGATGCCGTTCTGGCTGGTGCGGGCGCGGCATTGCTTCCGAAGCTTCTTGTCGCAGGCGACATCGAGGCGGGCCGCCTTGTTTGTTGGGGAACTGATGCCGGTCCGCCTGTCGAGATCTGGGCGCTCCAAAGTTCGCGACGGCTTATCGGTGCGAAGGTTCGCGCTTTCCTGGATGTGATGGAGAGAGCATTTCCCACCAAAGTTTTCGTTTCTGCACCCTGAACCAGAACCTGTCCTGCCGGCCAGGCGCCTCCCCGTTTTTAGGATGAAGTCGGTTTCCCGGCACGGCCATACTGGCGTGGTGTACAGCCCATGACCCTCTTGAAGGCTGTGCTGAACGCGCTTTTGGTTTTGTAAACCGAAGGTCGGCGGTTCGATCCCGTCCGGGGGCACCAGTCTCGCCGGACAGTTCGGTTGCCAGGGTGAGGCTACCCAATCACACCCCGATCGCCGCCACCAAAATTCGGTTCTGCCGGCGTATCGCCGCGCGCAGCTCCGGTATCCTGGCCTCGTCGCGCTTCACGAATTCGATGAACATCATGTTCATGTTGTTGAAGATCAGTTCGCCGAGTGCCGCGCCGTCTATGTCCTGGCGCACCAGGCCGATCTCCTGCAACCGGGCGATCAGGGCGCGGATCTGTTCGGTGAGCGAGCGGTCGAGCGCGGTGTAGGCCTGGCCGAAGGGGCTGTCGGGCAATTGCGTCGAGATCGCCATGGCCTGGCGCCACATCTCCTTGCTGAGATAGTGAAGCGAATGCTCGATATAGATACCGATCAGCGTGTCCAGGGCGTCGCCGACATTGGCCGGCGGCCTGGCGACGACGCCGCGCCCGGCATTGAGCACCTCGTTGACCTCCAGCGAGACGATGGCGCCCAGGATGTCGCCCTTGTTCTCATAGTAATTGTAGATCGTGCCGATCGACACTTCCGCCTGCGCGGCGATCGCCTCGATCTTGGCGCCCTCATAGCCGGCTTCGCGGAAAAGTGCTGCCGCCGCCTCGATGATGCGCCTGTGCCGGTCCGCCTTTTGCCTTGCCCGCAATCCGCTCATAGCAGCCTCTTGCCACAAAAACAGAATTGACTCAATTTTAGAATTGGTTCAATTTTTTGCAAGAAGCCACAAAGGCAAGGGAGAACACTCGATGTCCGTCAAATCCGCATCCGGGAATCCGCTTTCCATCCTGAAGCGCCATCTGCGCGCCGCCTGCGCCGCCACGGCACTGCTGCTTGGCGTGGGCAGCCTCGCCGAGGCCGCCGATCTCAACGCGCTGATCTGGTGCGACCATTCCGATCCGGCCCTGTTGCAGCCCTTCGAGGAAGCCAACAACGTCAAGGTCAACGTCAAGGAGTTCGAAGGCACCGGTGCTGGCCTGGCCATCGTCGAACAGTCGCAGCCCGGCGACTGGGACGTGATGGTGATCGATAGCATCGACGTGCCGCGCGGCGTCGAAAAGGGCCTGTTCGAGCCACTGCCCGAAGACAAGCTGCCCCTCGCCGATCTCTTCCCGCAAGTGAAGATGGACGGCTCGACCGTGGTCGGCGGCAAGCGCTACGGCATCACCGAAAAATTCGGCTACAACACGATCGGCTTCAACAAGACCAAGGTCGACCCGGCCGACATGCAGTCCCTGGCGTCGCTGACCAGCGATAAATACAAGGGCAAGGTCGCCATCTACGACTATTACCTGCCGGTCATCGGCATGGCGGCACTCGCCATCGGCAAGAAGACGGCCGATCTGACCGAAGCCGACCTGCCCGCCCTCAAGGCCGAGCTGCTCAAGATGAAGGCCAACGCTAAGCTGGTCGGCGAAGTCACCGCCAGCCAGACCGCGCTTGCTACCGGCGAGGTCGACATATTGGTCGGCGGCGGCGAATGGGTGACGGCGGGGCTGGCCAAGGAGAACCCGGCGCTCGACTTCTCCATCCCCAAGGAGGGCGCGGTGCTGTGGTCGCAGTCGCTGGCCATGTTCAAGGCGTCCAAGAACAAGGATCTGGCGCTGAAATTCATCCAGTACATTATGAGCCCCGAGGGCCAGGCGCGTCTTGCCACCTCGTCCTGCTATTGGGGCATGCCCGCCAACAGCAAGGCGGCGCTGACCGACGACCAGAAAAAGGTCCTGCGCTTCGACGAGCAGCCGGGCTTCCTCGCCCGTGCGCAAGCCTATCCCGCGCCGAACGCCGATCTCGACAAGAAGATGCAGGATATGTGGACCGAAATGCTGCAGGCGAAGTGAGCTGATACCGCTCGTGAGTTCAAACGGTAACAGCGGAAATGCCCTGCCCCGGGCGGGCCGCGCCTTGCCCTGGGCGCTGGTGACACCGGCGCTCGGCTGGACGTTGTTGTTCTTCGTGCTGCCTTTCATCGCCATGGGGTTTTCGAGCCTGACGGCGCATGAGGGCGGCGGCTTCACGCTTTCCAACTATAGCCAGTTCTTCACCAACCCTTCCTACTGGCAGGCGATGGTGAACTCGCTGCAGGTGACGGCGATTGTCACCTTGCTCTCGGTGCTGCTTGCCTATCCCTTCGCCTGGATCCTCGCTGAGCAGGTACCGGAACGCTGGCAGCGGCTGGCGCTGATGCTGGCCGTACTGCCGTTCTGGACCTCCTATGTCGTGCGCTCCTATTCCTGGCTGCTGGTGCTGGCGCAGAACGGCGTCATCAACCGCGCGCTCACCGGTTCCGGTCTCATCGCCGAGCCGCTGCAGCTTGCCAACACGCGCCTGGCCACCGTCACCGGCTTCGTGCACTTCTTCGTCATGCTCCTGACGCTGACCATTTTCGCCAACCTCAAGCAGCTCAGCCCGAGCTACCGCAAGGCCGCCGCCGATCTCGGCGCCGGGCCGGTGCGCACCTTCCTGCATGTCATCCTGCCGCTGACCTTGCCCGGCATCATGGTCGGTGCCTTCCTCACCTTCGTGCTGTGCATCGGCGACTACATCACGCCGCAGATTCTGGGCGGCAACAATGAGCTTTTGATGCCGCAGTTGGTGATGATGCAGATCGGCCGGCGTGGCGATTTTCCGCTGGCCTCGGCGCTGTCGATCATCCTTATGGCGGTCGTCACTGTCGCCTACCTCGCCTGCGCCCGCTGGCTGAAGATCGAGCGGGCCTGAGATGCGCCAGTTGGTCCGTGTCGTTTCCTGGCTCTACGCGCTTACCGTCTACGGCTTCATCTTCCTGCCTGTTGTCGTGCTGGTGCTGTTCTCGCTGCAGGCGACTTCCTTCCCCATTCCGCCCTTCACCGGCCCGTCGCTGCGCTGGTACGACGCGGTGCTCTCCGATGTCAGGCTGACCTCGGCGCTGGTCAATTCTCTGCTGGTCGCGTCAATCTCCTCCGCCGCCGCCGTCACGCTAGGCTTCCTCTCGGCCTGGGGTTTCGCCCGCTTCGTGCTGCCGGGCTCCGGCCTGCTGCGCGGCCTGATCACGCTGCCGCTGACGGTCAGCTATCTCATCATCGGCATGGGCCTGCTGGTGCTGTTCAACTGGGCCGGCGTGCCGAAATCGCTGCTTGCCGCCGGCATCGGCCATGTCGTGATCAACCTGCCGCTATGCTTTGCCATCATCTACAGCCAGATGGGCGACCACCAGATCAACATCGAGCGCGCCGCGCGCGACCTCGGCGCGCCGGAATGGAAGGTGCTGCTCTTGATCACCGTGCCGGTCATGGCGCCGGCCATCTTCGCCGGCTTTTTCCTGTCGATGACCTTCTCCTGGGACGAGTTCGTGATTTCGTTCCTGCTGACCCGCTTCGACACCACGCTGCCGGTGGAGATCTGGAACCTGCTGCGCTCGGGCCTCAATCCCAAGACCAACGCGGTCGGCTCGCTGGTCTTCGCCGTTTCCATCGTGCTGGTCGTGCTGTTCGAACTGACATTGCTGCGCCGGAGAAAGACATGACCGCGCCTCTAGTCGACATCCGCGCGGTCTCGCACCGTTTCGGGCAGCTGGCCGTGCTGAAGAACGTGTCGCTGCGCATCGAGCCCGGCAGCTACACCATCCTGCTTGGGCCGTCGGGCTCGGGCAAGACGACGCTGTTGTCCATCCTGGGCGGCTTCGTCACGCCCAGTGAAGGCAAGGTGTTCATCCGCGGCGAGGATTGCACCACGGTGGCGCCTGCCAGGCGCCCGACGACGACCGTGTTCCAGGATTATGCACTGTTCCCGCATATGAGCGTCGGCGGCAATGTCGGCTTTGGGCTGCGGATGCAGGGCGTCGACGGCGCGACGCGGGCCGCAAAGGCGCGCGAGGCACTGGCACTTGTGGGGCTGGCCTCCGCCTTCGACAAGAAGCCGCACCAGCTCTCCGGCGGGCAAAGGCAGCGCGTGGCGCTGGCGCGGGCGCTGGTCATCGAGCCGGCGGTGCTGCTGCTCGACGAGCCGCTCGGCGCGCTTGATCTGAAATTGCGCCGGCAGATGCAGGACGAGCTGAAGGCGATCCAGAAGCGCGTCGGCACCGCCTTCATCCACGTCACCCACGACCAGGAAGAGGCGATGGCGCTGGCCGACCATTGCGTGGTGATGAATGACGGCCGCATCGAGGACGAAGGCCCGCCCGAACGCGTCTACGCCAGGCCGGCGACGCGTTTCTCGGCGACCTTCATGGGCGAAAGCACGATCCTTGCCGGCAGGGTGGCAGAGACCAGGGACAGGACAAGCACGGTCACGACGCCGGCCGGCCCGGTTTTGGTGCGCAGCGCCTTGCCTGTCGGTTCGGCCGTCGCACTGGCCATCCGGCCGGAGCATCTCATGCTCGGCGGGACCGCCGGAACCGCAAGCCTCGGCATGGCGAAAGTGAGCGATGTCGTCTTCCAGGGCAGTTTCAAACGCGTGCTTGCCGTCTCCGTCGAAGACCCCTCACTGCAGTTCATCGCCAAGCTGCCGGCGTCCGCCACCGTCCAGCCCGGCGACACGCTTGCCGTTTCGTGCGATACCGACCAGATCATCGTTTTGGCGGACTGAAATGGGATCTCTTGCGGTCATCGACGCACCAGGCTGGTACGAGACCATCCGTATGGCCGACGGCGTCACGCTGATCCACGAGCCGTGGATCAAGCCGTTCTTCCGTTGCAACATCTGGCATGTGCGCGGCCGCGACCGCGACCTTCTGTTCGACACCGGCCTCGGCCATTTCAGCCTGCGCACACATGTGCCGCTGGTCACGGAACGCAAGCTGACCTGCGTCGCCAGCCATACGCATTTCGACCATATTGGCTGTCATCACGAATTTCCCGACCGCGGCGTGCACCCGGCGGAAGCAAAAATCCTCGCCGATCCGCGCAACGAATGGACGGTGGCTGACCGCTATGCGACCGACGATATGTTCGATGGATTGCCGCAAGGCTGGGAGTCCTCCCGCTACCGGATCCTGCCTGCCCCGGCCGACCGCCTGCTCGACCATGGTGACGTCGTCGATCTCGGCGACCGCGCCTTCGAGGTCATACACACACCGGGCCATTCACCCGGCGGCATCGCGCTCTACGAAAAGAAGACCGGCATACTGTTGTCCGGCGATATCATCTATGACGGCCCGCTGATCGACGACGTCTACCATTCGGATATTCCAGACTACATGGCGACGCTGCTCGCCATGCGCGAGCTTGACGTCTCTGTCGTGCATGGTGGCCATTTCCCGAGCTTCGGTAAGGTGCGCTATCGCCAGCTGATCGACGAGTATCTGGCGCAGAAACGCCGGGCCGGCTGCCATCTGCGGCAGCGGCCCTGAGAACAGCTACGGCATCAGTTCAAAATGCCGCGGAAATGCCTGGTGCAGCAGGAGCAGCATGGTCTTGCGCAGCACATTGGTGTCACGGCTTGAAGGGTTCAGGTGGTCCCAGTACCATGCGCCGTGAACCAGATAATTCAGGCTCTCCGACAAGGTGTTGATGTCGACACCGGCATAGCCGCCGCTGCGCGAAATCTCGATCAGCAGTTCGCGCGCTTCGGCGGTGTAGGCAAGATCGCTCGGCAGGCCGATTTCGTTGTAGATCTGCATGCTCTTGCGGTCACTCGAGAACACGACAAAGACCGACACCCATTTCGGATGCTGCCGGGCGAAACGCTGCGCACAATCGACGGCACCGAGCAGCCTTTCGACCGGAGACAGGCCGGGCGCCCGCACCAGGGTGATCCACAGCGCGTCATACTGATCGCTGAGATACTGCAGCACGGCGCGGAACAGGTTTTCCTTGCTGCGGAAATGAAAGACGACCAGCGCGTTGGACGAGCCGACATGTTCGGCGATGCGCTGCATGGTAAGGCTTGCCAGGCCCTCCTCGGCGATGAGCTCGATGGTGGCGTCGATGATGCGCTGTACGCTCGCTTCGCCGCGCTCGCGCCGACGGTCCTTGGGCGGCGCGGCATCGTTTGCCGCGCCCTTGGTCACGACCTTGCGTTTCTCCGGCTTCGCGGTTGTCTTGCGTTGCGCCATGTTCGTCAGGCCTTTCGGACCCGCGGCGGACATATCCCGCCGCACAGATTGCCTTGCTACATATGCCACGCCGGCTGATCCCGGAATGACTCAGAGCGACGGGCGTGTCCCGGTGTCCCCATACCATTGCCCCCGGGCCGTTTCATAGGCCAGCCCGGCCCGAAAGACATCGGCGTCGCTATAGGTGCGGCCGACGATCTGGATGCCTGTCGGCACGCCGCTGGCGGCGTGGCCCGACGGTATGGACAGAACCGGGCAACGGCTCAGCATGTTGAACGGCGTCGTCATCACCCAGCCCAGCGAGGGGTTCACCTCTGTGCCGTTGATTTCGACCCTGTCCGTGGTCTGGTCGAACTCCGCCGGCACCGCGGGCAGCGCGTTTGTCGGGCAGATCAGCACATCGTAGGTCTCCAGCAGCGGACCGAGCGTCTGGTACATCCTGGCCGCCACATCCAGCGTCGCCACAAAGTCGGTGGCCTTGGACTTTCGCCCATCCTCGGCAAACCGCCGGGCATAGCTGGTCATGTCTTTGGCGTGCTCCGCGAGCAGTTGCGACAGCGACGCGCCGAACAGGTGCTCGAGATAGGCCATCCCGGCCTTGAGCACCCCATCATCCCAGCCAAGATCGACTTCCTCGACCGTGGCGCCGAGCGAACGGAACACATCGCAGGCGGCGAGCGTGTTCTTGCGCACGTCAGGGTCCACCTCGAAGGAGCCGAGGTCCATGGAAAAGGCTATTCTCCAGCCTTTGATCGGCTTGAAGTCGAACGGCAGGCGTAATTTGGGACGCAGCGTGGCGATGTCGAGTGGGCTCGGTCCGGCCATGACGTTCTGCAGCAGGATCGCATCCCTGACGTTTCGCGCCAGCGGCCCGGTGTGGCAGTAGAAATCGAGGTTGAAGGGCGGCTCATCGGGATTGCGGCCGTAAGGCGGCTTGTAGCCGACGAGACCGCAGGCTGAGGCGGGAATGCGGATCGATCCGGCAATGTCCGAACCGGTGGCGATCGATGATGTTCCGGAAGCGAGCGTTGCCGCAGCACCACCCGACGAACCGCCCGGCGTGAAGTCTGGATTCCACGGGTTGCGGGTGACGCCCCACCGCTTCGACCAGGTATAGCCCGCGCAGCTGAACTCGGGTGTCGCCGTGCGGGCATGCACGATGCCGCCGGCCTTCATGATGCGCTCGTTCATCGTCGAGGTGTGGCCGCCTATTGCATCCCTGGACAGCAGCGAGCCATGCGAGGTCGGCTTGCCCTTGATGTAGCTCTCGTCCTTGATGCCGATCGGCAGGCCTTCGAGCGCGCCGGCCCTGGCGCCCCTGGCGTATTTCGCCTCGGCCCTGGCGGCCAGCTTCATCGCCTCTTCGAAATGCGTGAAGGTGAAGCAGTTGATCGACGATCTGGTGGCTTCGGCGCGGCGAATAGTGGCCTGCATCAATTCGACAGGCGAGAGTTTCTTCGCCTTGAACAGCCGCAGCGCCTCATGGGCCGGCATGTAGCAAAGGTCGAGATCGGACATCGGAAATCTCCCGCGATCGCGAGACCGCACCTGGCATGAAGGGTTGCCGGACCGCGCGTCGCGGTCCGGTGGCTATTGGTTGGGTGGTCCGGCGACGCTATTTCTGGAGGTCGGTCCAGATCTTCGTGTAGAGCGCCTGCACATCCGATGGACAGGCCGGCATGAACTGGCCCTTGGCGGCAAATTCAGCCGGAACGTCCACTTCCGGCGCCGTCTTCATGTCGTCCGGCATGAAAGCCTCGGAGCCCTTGATGCCGTTGGCGTAGCGGGCGAAAGCCGAGATCATCGCCGCGTTCTTCGGGTCCATGATGAAGTTCTGGAACAGCTTGGCGTTCTCGACATTCTTGGCGTCCTTGAGGACGGCGACATTGTCCATCCAGATCGGAAAGCCTTCCTTGGGATAGCCGTAGACGATCTTGTTGTTCTGCAGCCGCTCGCGCAGCGATATGCCGTTCCAGTTGACGCCGGCGGCAATGTCGCCCCGGCCCAGGCCGTCTACGGCCGCGTAGTCGAGCGAGAGCCATTTCGCCTTCGCCTCGACCAGCTTGTCGTGCACCTTTTTCAGCACCTGCATATCGTTGGTGCAATATTTACCGCCTTCATAAGCGATGGCGAGGAACATGATGTCCCCCATTTCGGGCACGACATTGATCTTGCCGACAAGCTCCGGCGGCGGGTCGAGGAAAATCGCCGAGGTGTTCGGGTCGCCGGAATACACCGACTTGTTCACCGAAATGCCTGTCGTGCCCCACTGCCATGGAACAGTGTATTTGCGGCCTGGATCGAAGGGAACGTCGGCCCATCGCGGATCGACATTCTTGAAATTCTCCATCTTGTTAGGGTCGGTCTCCAGGAGCAGACCTTCGCTGATCCAGACCGGCACGACGCTGGCCGACGGCACGACGATGTCATAGCCGGACGCGCCCTGGCGGACCTTGGCCAATGCGGTGTCATTGGAATCATAGTCGGTGACGGTGACCTTGACCTTGTAGGTGTCCTCGAACTTCTTGATGAGGTCCGGGCTGGTGTAGTTGCCCCAATTGTAGATGTTGAGTTCGCCATCGGCGCGGGCAACGCCGGTTGCGGCGAGCAGCGACAGCCCGGCGGCCGCCGCGGTCAGTTTCCAGTTCATGCTAGTGCTCCCATTGTTGGGACCGGCTGCGTCGCCGCCTCGGTCCGTCTCCTGCTGATGAACAAGCCTGGCTCTGCCCTTCGGCCCAAGGTGGGCCGGCTGGCTGTCAAAATATTCCCCTTTTCGTGGCCATTCACCGGCGGATGCCAGCTGGCCAACTTGGTGATCTGCGCTAGGATTAATTATAACTAACTATACAGTCAATATCTATTCTCAGGTGTTGCCGCGGTTCGCCAGTTGCCCTGGACCAGACAGCAAGCTGCGGATGGAATGGCAGGTGGCGCGGGGTAGAATCGATCTCTTTCGCACTCGGCATGATGGCCTGAGCCGCCAAGTTTTGGTTTCTCAGGCGCTTTAGGCCGGGCGTCGGCTGTCCCTACAGACGAGCAAGCGTATTGCGGCGACCTACAGTGCCCGTTGCGGGCAAGGCATTCCGGTGGCATCGCCGCAGCGCGACGCTGTCGGCAGCGGTCTCATGCTCATGTTTTCCGACTGGCGCACAAGCTCGGCGAAGACCAGCGCGAAGCTACCCAGCATGACAAAGACGATGATCAGGCGTGCTACCGGCAATATGTCGGCCTCGTCTGGTTGGTGCGTGCCCCGAACTTCAGATTTCCCGGGGATCATGCGCACTAATCAAAAGTGCCGCAGCATCCTTTTGGCATCCCGAAGGATACAAGCGTGCTGCGGGCGCCCCCACGCCATTCATGCCGGCTAACATGATCGATCCGCCTTTACGAGACTTTAAGCCCAGCCTTAACCATCACATTCGCGCGTGCCCTGTCATGAAGCGCGATCCGCAGGTTCGCACGATGCTGTCGCCGCAGCCTTGCACGCCGCCGCAACGGCTCTCTTTGCAGAGCTGCCCACCCCGTGCTACCCCGGCGCGGGCGCGGCCAGACCTGCCGCCGCCAATCGGTCGCGATCGGGAAGCCATGAGCACAGCCGCCAACAGCATCGCCTTCGTCTCGTCCGACACAGCCGACGCCAAGGCGGCGCTGGAAAGTCTGTCGGCGCGCTATGGCCAGTGTTCGGTCGCCGAGGCCGTGGTTGTGGTGGCCCTGGGCGGTGACGGCTTCCTGCTGCAGACCTTGCGTGACACGATGGGAACGGGAAAGAAGGTCTACGGCATGAACCGTGGCACCATCGGGTTCCTGATGAATGAGTACCGTTCGGGGGGGCTCACCGAGCGCATCGCGGCCGCGGTCGCCGAAACCATCCGGCCGCTGGAGATGCTGGCCGTCACCTCGGAAGGCGAAACCGTCTCGGCGCTGGCGATCAACGAGGTTGCGCTGTGGCGCCAATCCTACCAGACGGCTAAGATCCGCATCAGCGTCGATGACCAGATACGGCTCGAGGAACTCAGCTGCGATGGTGTCATGATCGCGACGCCGGCCGGATCCACCGCCTACAATCTTTCCGCGCATGGTCCGATCCTGCCGCTCGACGCGCCGCTTCTGGCACTGACACCCGTCAGTCCGTTTCGCCCGCGCCGCTGGCGTGGCGCGTTGCTTTCCAACAAGGCGACTGTGCGCTTCGACATCCTGGAGCCGGAAAAGCGGCCGGTGAACGCCGCCGCCGACCATACGGAGGTCAAGGCGGTGACCTCGGTAACGGTGCGGGAGTCGCCGACAGCGACGGCAACCTTGCTGTTCGACCCCAATCACTCCTGGAACGAGCGCATCCTGGCCGAGCAGTTCCGTTACTGAGCCGATAGTGACAAACGGCCGGATTAAGCATCGCGATTAAGGCTACAACTTCACAATCGTGCCAATCCCGCCCGTTTCTGTTGACAAATCGCGGGCTTGCGCCTAATCGCAATACCAATCTTGCAGGCGCGTGGCGCTTGCCGCGACACACGCTGTTGCGCTTCCCCGAACCAGCCAAAGACAACAACACTTGTCCTCAGACACCACGATCGCTCCAGAAGCGTTGACCTTTTCAGACCTCGGCCTGTCGCCGAAGGTCCTTTCCGCAGTCACCGATGCCGGCTATACCGTGCCGACGCCGATCCAGGCGGGCGCCATCCCACACGCCTTGCTCGGCAAGGATATTTTGGGCATAGCCCAGACCGGCACCGGCAAGACAGCCTCCTTCGTGCTGCCGATGCTGACCCGACTGGAAAAGGGCCGCGCCCGCGCCCGTATGCCGCGCACCCTGATTCTCGAACCGACGCGTGAGCTTGCCGCGCAGGTCGAGGAAAACTTCGTCAAATACGGCAAGAACCACAAGCTCAACATCGCGCTGTTAATTGGCGGTGTTTCCTTCGACGAGCAGGACAAGAAGCTGGAGCGCGGCGCCGACGTGCTGATCGCCACGCCTGGCCGTCTGCTCGACCATCGCGAGCGCGGCAAGCTTTTGCTCAACGGCGTTGAGATCCTCGTCATCGACGAGGCCGACCGGATGCTCGACATGGGCTTCATTCCCGATATCGAGCGCATCTGCGAGATGATCCCGTTCACCCGGCAGACGCTGTTCTTCTCGGCGACCATGCCGCCGGAAATCACCAAGCTGACGGAGAAGTTTCTGCACGCGCCGGTGCGTGTCGAAGTTTCGAAGGCCGCGTCGGCTGCCACCAACATCACCCAACGGCTGGTCAAATCCGGCTCGAAGCCCTGGGACAAGCGCGAGACGTTGCGCAACCTCATCAAAGCTGAAGACGCGGAGTTGAAGAACGCCATCATCTTCTGCAACCGCAAGGTCGAGGTGTCGGAGCTGTTCCGCTCGCTGCTGAAATATGATTTCGATGCCGGCGCTCTGCATGGCGACATGGACCAGCGCGCCCGCATGCAGATGCTGGCCAATTTCCGTGACGGCAAGCTTCGCTACCTCGTGGCTTCTGACGTTGCCGCGCGCGGCCTCGACATCCCCGATGTCAGCCACGTCTTCAACTATGACGTGCCGATCCATGCCGAGGACTATGTCCACCGCATCGGCCGCACCGGCCGCGCCGGGCGCTCCGGCAAGTCCTTCACTATCGCGACCAAGTCCGACACCAAATATATCGACGCCATCGAACGGCTGATCGGCAACAAGATCGAATGGCATGACGGTGACCTGTCGACCGTGGTCGCCAGCGAAGGCGAGGACGATGCTCCGCGCCGGGGCAAAGGCGCACCGCGTCGCGCCGGCCGCAAGGACGACGATCGCAAGGACAGGGGCGAGCGCAAGAAGGGCGGCGAACGCCGTGCCAGACACAGCGAGGAAGATGCCGCGGTCGCACAGCAAGAACAGCCCGATGTGGCTGAGACGGCCGTCGCCGATATCAGCGAGCGGCGCGCGCGCAAGGAGGCGATCCGTTCGGAAAACACCGAACGCAAATCCTCCGATCGCAACGAACCGCGCGCACCGGAACGGGGTGACACCCGGCCGCAGCGCGACAACAGCCGCCCTGCCCGCCATCGCCACCAGGAAGACAACGACACCACCGTTGGCTTCGGCGACGACATGCCGGCCTTCATGCGCATCGTCGCCAAGGTCTGACTGGGCCAAGCCGGAAATAGTCCGGCGCAACGTCTTCAGGACCGACGCAACGGAATTCAGCGCCGACATGTATTGGCTTGGCCGGCCGCTTACATCGGCCCAGGCATCATCTTGGTCGGCTTCTCCAGCATCGGAAAATCGGCCTTGCTGCATTTCACGTTCGGGTTCGTCGGACTGAACATGCCGTTCGGATTGTCCCTGAACAGCCAAGCGTGAAGATCGTAGTGGACGAACTCCCTCGGGATGAGCGGATAGTGTCCCTCCATCGGACCCATGAATTTCTGGCCAAACAGTGTGGGGACTTCCTTGACGTTCGGTGTCAACGGCACCAGCCACTCCACGCCGACCAACTTGAGGCCTTTCTTGGTCGGCTCGTAGATCAGCACGTTGGGCTTCATAGGGTCGAGCTTCTGGCCGACGCTTGGGACGTTGACGAAATGGACGCCCATGGCGCCTTTCGGGTAATCCATCGAGCCCGGTATCTTTTCTCCACTGTAGAAGACGCAGCCGACCGTCGACAGATAGAGGTCGCGGACAGCTGCGGTATAGTCTTCATACTTGGCCAATGATTTCTTCAAGGCTTCGATGTCGGCCTTGTTGGCGTCCTCGGCCTGAGCCGTGGCGAGACCCAACCACAGACCTGCAATACTAGTCAAAGCGAGGACGCCGCAGCGCCCGAGGCAGGTTGTTCTTGTCATGCATTCCTCCCAGATATTTCATCTGGCCGTGCAAGACCGAGGCGGGAAAATGCTTGTTACGCGGCCAGTTGTACCGCCTCATCCCCTCTGGAACAGCGATGATGCTATTCCTTTCCGTGACTGTAGGAAAGCTGTTATTTAGCTGTTGCTAATTCTTAGGTGCGACAGCTGCAGGGGTGCGATGGCCGCTCACACAAAAACGGCCCCGCATTGGGGCCGTTTTCACATTCGTTGCCGTACAGATCGTCAGGTGAGCGGCGACAACTGGATCTCGACGCGACGGTTCTGCTCGCGGCCGGCAGCCGTCGCATTGGATGCGATCGGTCGCGTCTTGCCGAAGCCGGTGACGGCGAAGCGGCGCTGATCGACGCCCTGACCGGACAGATAGTTGGCAACCGCGAGTGCGCGGCGCTGCGACAGATCGAAATTGTGCTGGTCGCCGCCGGTCGAATCGGTGTGACCGAAAACATCGACCGTGGTCTGCTTGAATTTCTTCAACACCAGCGCAACCGAGTTCAGCACCGGATAGAAGCCGGGCTTCACCGCATCCTGATCGACATTGAAGGTAATGTCCGACGGCATGTTGAGGATGATCTGGTCGCCACTGCGGGTGACGCTGACACCGGTGCCCTCGAGCTGCCGGCGCAGTTCAGCTTCGTTCTGATCCATGGTGGCGCCGATGGCGCCGCCGGCAAGCGCACCGATGCCGGCGCCGATCAGCGCGTTGCGGCGGTCGTTGCCGCCGGCAAGCAGACCAAGGCTGGCACCTGCCAGGGCGCCGAGACCGGCACCTGCGGCTGTGTTGGAAATCTTCTGGTCGCCCGTATACGGATCGGTGGTGGTGCATGCGCTCACGAGCAAAGCCGTCGCCACGGCGACGAGCACGGTCTTCTTCATAGATGGTCCCTCTCCAAGTCGCGCCTTTTTCGACGGCGCCAAATCAGCCCTTCCCGCGACTTGTACCATGAATTGCGGCGAAAAACGGAACGGCAAAAGCGCCCGCGACGGCTTTTCCCGGGATCAGTTACCAGAGATTCTTGCCGTCAATGACCACCACTTCCACCTTGTCGAGATTGAAGTCGTCGAACAGCCGCGAGTTGACGCTGATCTTCGGATTGTCGAAATCCGGCTCGCCGGTCGACCAATCCGGCGTCTCGGTGAACGTGCCGCAGCCGCAGTTGGCGCAAAAACCATGTTTCACGGTTTTCGAGCCCCACTCATAGAAGGAGACGTTTTTCAGTGGCGTGATGAGCTTGAACTGCGACGGGGTATAATAGGCCCAGAGCGAGCCGCGTTTCGAGCAGAACGAGCAGGTGCATTGCGTCACCGTTTCCGGTGCCTCTGAAACCTCGAATGTCGTCGCCTTGCAGTGGCAGCTTCCCTTGATGGTCATCAACATCACCTCTCCATTGTCGGCCGCCCACGAGGCAAGGCACCATAAAGAAGTGATCCTGACAACTGCCTGTCAGCAGGTTCTACTCTGAACGGCAGGCAACGAACTCAGTAGGACGATGGCGGCACGAACAGGCAGATGGTCTTGCCGGCGTCGAGCCCGGCCTCATGCGCGCACCAATGGTATTCACCGTCCGGCGAATCCTTGATGCGCCTGTCGCTGTAGGCCAGCACCTCCCCGGTGTCCTTGATGACATAGCCTTCCGGACGCTCGCTGATCGAGGTCTGCGACACCTCGTGACAATCGTAATTCGCGCAGCAGGCGAACGGATAACTCCAGCCTTGCGGCTTGGCCGCGGTCGGCTTGGCGTCGTGCGCCATGGCCGGCGCCGACAGGAGCGCGATCACCGCGCAAAGGGGGAGGACAAGCTGGCCAACCGATGGAACGGCGATGGCCGATCTGGAATTGGCGGCAAACATGGGAACGTTCCTTTCAAACGAGGTTCAAGCGTTTCGCTTGCCCGTTCCCGGAACGTGTCTTCCCAGCGGCCAATCGTCAGCAGATATGCCGCGACCGGCCATAAATGCTTTTGTCTCCTCCTGCGGCAAATGGTGAGCCGAAATGTGAGTCGGCGCAAGAAATTGCTGCGTGGAGCCGCGGGCCGCCCAAGGCGGCCCACCTGGTCCGCAGAAAATGCGAGCGGGCGCAATGGCGGCGGACGGTGCTAGTCCAGATCCGCCACGGCCTCGCCTGCGCCGCCTTCGATGCGTTGCGACAGCGAGGCTTCCATGAAGTCGTCGAGGTCGCCATCGAGCACGCTCGACGGGCTGGTGCTTTCGACGCCGGTGCGCAGATCCTTCACCAACTGGTACGGCTGCAGCACGTAGGAGCGGATCTGGTGGCCCCAGCCGATGTCGCTCTTCGAGGCTTCGGTGGCGTTGGCGATGGCCTCACGCTTCTTCAGCTCTTCCTCGTAAAGGCGCGAGCGCAGCATCTCCCAGGCCTTCGCCCGGTTCTTGTGCTGCGAACGCTCGGCCTGGCAGGCGACCGCGATGCCGGTGGCGATATGGGTGATGCGCACAGCCGAATCGGTGGTGTTGACGTGCTGGCCGCCAGAGCCCGACGAGCGATAGGTGTCGATGCGCACGTCCGATTCTGAAACATCGATCTCGATCGTGTCGTCGATGACCGGATAGACCCAGACGCTGGCGAAGGAAGTGTGCCGGCGCGCATTGCTGTCATAGGGCGAAATGCGGACCAGGCGATGGACGCCGGATTCAGTCTTCAGCCAGCCATAGGCATTGTGGCCCTTGATCATCAGCGTCGCGGACTTGATGCCGGCCTCTTCGCCGTCATGCACTTCCAGCACTTCGACTTTGAAGCGGCGGCGTTCGGCCCAGCGCGTGTACATGCGCAAAAGCATCGAGGCCCAGTCCTGGCTTTCGGTGCCGCCGGCGCCGGCATGGATTTCGAGATAGGTGTCGTTGGCGTCGGCTTCACCCGACAGCAGCGTTTCGACCTGGCGGGCCTTGGCCTCGCCCTGCATCGAGCGGATCGCCGCTTCGGCCTCGGTGATGACGCCCTCGTCGCCCTCTTCCTCGCCGAGCTCGATCAGGCCGATATTGTCTTCCAGCGCCTGGGTCAGGCCCTTGACCGCCGCGATGCCTTCCTCGAGGCCCTGACGCTCGCGCATCAGCTTCTGCGCTTCCAGCGGTTCGTTCCAGAGGCTGGCGTCCTCGGCCCGCACATTCAGGTATTCAAGCCGCTTTATGGCCTGATCCCAGTCAAAGATGCCTCCTCAGCAGGGTTATCGCCTGCCTGATCTCGTCGACAATATTCTGCGTTTCCGCGCGCATGGCCTGGTATTTTGTCCTGTTGCTGAAGTGACACTTCGGTCGGCGCGATACATAGGGACGGCGCCGCCATGTGTAAAGCGAAATGGGCCGGCCCCCAGCCAGCCCAGCGATCCGCATCCGGCCCCGTCAGTAGAGGCCGCCGCCGCCGTCCTGGATGGCCTGGTTGGCCTGCGGTGACAGTGCGCCGCCCGACGCGTTGGAGCCGTCGGCACCCATGCCGATCACCCAATAGCTGTCGGCGGGACCGGTGCCCGGCTTGAAGGCCTCGATGATGGTGCCCGGATCGCCCGACGCGGCACGCATGCCGGTCTTACGATTGATGGCGATCAGGTTCATGCCGTCTGGGACCTTGAAGTCGACGTTGGGCGTGCCGTCCAGCGCAACGCGCATGAAATCCTTGAAGATCGGGGCGGCGAGACCGCCACCGGTGGCGCCGTGGCCAAGGCCGCGCGGCGTGTCGTAGCCCATGTAGAGGCCAACCACGAGGTTCGGCGTGAAACCGATGAACCAGGCGTCCTTTTCGTCGTTGGTGGTGCCTGTCTTGCCGGCAATGTGGCGGCCGAGTTCGCCAATGGTGGCGCCGGTGCCGCGCTGGACCACGCCTTCCATCATCGAGGTGATCTGATAAGCGGTCATCGGATCGAGCACCTGCTCGGAATTGTCGACCAGTTCCGGCTCTGGCTGGTTCTTCCATTCAAGCGCGTTGCAGCCTTCGCAGCCACGCTCATCCTGCTTGAACACGGTCTTGCCGTAGCGGTCCTGGATGCGGTCGATCAGCGACGGTTTGATCGACTTGCCGCCATTGGCCATGATCGAATAGGCCGAAACCATGCGCATCACGGTGGTCTCGCCGGAGCCCAGCGCCATCGGCAGATACGGCGCCAGATGATCGTAGACACCAAAGCGCTCGGCATATTCGACGACCAGCTTCATGCCCATGTCGTTGGCAAGCCGCACCGTCATCAAATTGCGCGACTTCTCGATGCCGGAACGCAGCGTTGCCGGCCCGGCGACGGTGCCGTCATAGTTCTTCGGCGTCCAGGTCGTGTTGCCGCTCTGTATGGTGATCGGTCCGTCCATGATCACCGAGGCCGGCGTATAGCCATTGTCGAGCGCCGCCGAGTAGACGATCGGCTTGAACGAGGAGCCCGGCTGACGCATCGCCTGGGTGGCGCGGTTGAATTCGGACTGCGCATAGGAGAAACCGCCGACCATGGCCAGCACACGGCCGGTGTGCGGATCCATGGCGATCAGGCCGCCTTCCACCTCGGGAACCTGGCGCAGGCTGTAGGTGTTGTCGGAGCCTTCGTTCTTCTGCACGAAGATGACGTCGCCGGGCTTCAGCACATCGGCCGGCGACTTGGCCTTTACCGTCTTGCCGTCCACCATATGGCGCATGGCAAAGCCCATGTCGTCCTTGCTGACAGTGCCTTCGACGCGTTCCTTGACGATGTCGCCCGATGCCTGGCGTGCGGGCTGCAGGCCTATCGAGAGACCTGACGCGGAGGAGTCGAGCACGACGGCCAGCGACCATTCGGGGACGTCCTCCAGTCCCTTGACGGCGCCCAGCGGGACGCCCCAGTCGCCGGACACGTCGATTGACGTCACCGGCCCGCGATAGCCGCGCAGCGTATCGTATTTGATCAAGCCGTTCTGCATCGCCTTGCGGGCGATGAGCTGGACTTTCGGATCAAGCGTGGTGCGGACGGACAGGCCGCCTTCGTAGAGCGCGTTCTCGCCGTAACGGGCGATGATCTGGCGGCGCACCTCTTCGGTGAAGTATTCGCCGGCGAACAGATAGGTGCCGGTACGGCGCGGCGTCACGCCGAGCGGCTCGGCCTTGGCCTTGTTGCCTTCCTCACGCGTGACGTAGCCATTTTCGACCATCTGGTCGATGACCCAGTTGCGGCGCTCGATCGCGCGATCGGCATGCTTGAAAGGATGGTAGTTGTTGGGGCCCTTCGGCAACGAAGCCAGGTAGGCGGCCTCGGCCACGGTCAGTTCGTTCACCGACTTGTCGAAGTAGGTGAGCGCCGCGCCGGCGACACCGTAGGCGCCGAAACCGAAGAAGATTTCGTTGAGGTAGAGCTCGAGGATACGATCCTTGGGGTAGGCCTGCTCGATGCGGAAGGCCAGGATCATTTCCTTGATCTTGCGCTCGTAGGTCTGGTCCGCGGTCAACAGGAAGTTCTTGGCCACCTGCTGGGTGATCGTCGAGGCGCCGACCTGGCGCCTGCCCGAGCCAAAATTCTGCAGGTTGACGATGATGGCGCGGCCAAGGCCGGTCACGTCGATGCCGGGGTGATTGTAGAAGTTCTTGTCTTCCGCCGACAGGAAGGCCGCCTTGACGCGATCCGGGATGGCCTGGATCGGCAAATATAGCCGCCGCTCGCGCGCATATTCGGCCATCAGCGAGCCGTCCGAGGCGTGAATGCGGGTGGTCACCGGCGGCTCGTATTTGGCCAGCACCTCGTAGTCGGGCAGATCCTTCGACAGATGGCTGATGTAAATGGCAACGCCCGCCGCGACCAGAAGGGCCAGCGTCGTGCCGATGCCGAAGAAATAGCCAATGAGACGAATCATACCCGCTCCAGTCCTTGGTTCGGGAATTTCCTAAACGAAGCCGCCTTCCACGCAAGCTTTCGAGCTGGTCCCAATCCGTATTCGAAAACCCATGTCGCCATCATGTGGACAAAATACGGCAAGGCCTGATTTCGTGACCGCGCGCAGGAAATAAAGGCACCGGGTGTTGTCATCCAGCAACGCCGCCTCTGGTTGCAGGCACCGCAAGGCATGTCAACCTCCGGTTCTAGCCCCTGCCTTGGCGGACGCGAACAGCGCAACGGCATTGGTGATGCTTTGTGCGGCCTTGCCGCGCCATTCGGCGTTAAGCAGCTGCGCTTCGTCCTTGGCATTCGAGAGATAGCCGAGTTCGACCAGCACGGATGGTACGTCCGGTGCCTTCAGCACCTTGAAGCCCGCGGAACGCTGCGGATTGTTGATGAGCCCGACGCTGGTCGACAGCTGGCCGACCAAGGTGTGGGCGAAACTCATCGAAAAGGTGTGCGTCTCGCGGCGGATCAGGTCGATCAGGATATCGGTCACTTCCTTGTTGTCGTCCTTGATGACCATACCAGCGAACTGATCGGAGAGATTTTCGCGGTCGGCGAGCGCCTGCGCCTGCGGATCCGATGCCTTTTCGGAGACGGTGTAGACGGTGGCGCCGCGAATGCCCTTGACGCTGATCGTGTCGGCATGGATCGAAATCAGCAGGTCGGCCTCATGCTGGCGGGCGATGCGCACACGGTCGTCCAGGCGCAGATATTCATCGGTGTCGCGGGTCATGAAGACATCGTATTTGCCGATGGCTGCGAGCTTGTCGCGCAGTTCCGTGGCGAAGGCCAGCGTGACGTTCTTCTCGATGGTGCCGTTCAGGCCCTCGGCGCCGCCGTCGACGCCGCCATGGCCGGGATCGATGACGACGGTGAAGCGGTGGCCCGGATTGGAGACCGGTCCGGTGCCAACCCGCCCACCCTTGTCGGTCGAAACCGTCGAGCCGGTGGTCAGCGCCTGGTTGGCAAGGGCGGCGTCGAACTCCCGTTCGGAGGCGGCCGACATGTCGATGGCAATGCGGTAGCCGGTTCCGTCCTCATTCTTGAGCACATCCAGCTTGTCGACGGCAAACGGTCCCTTGCCGGTCAGGATCAGCCGCGAAACGCCGTCGCCGAGCGCGCCCAGGCGCACGCCCTTGACCAGGCCGCGTGGCTTCAAATCCTTGGCGTCGATGGCCAGCCTGGTATTCGCCAGATCGATGACCAGACGATTGGGTCCGCGCAGCAGGAACCATTTGATGTCAGGCTCGCGATCGAAATCCATGACGATGCGCATCTTGGTGGCATCGCCCGCCATCTTGTAGCCTTTTGCCACCAGCGGCGCATCGGCGGCATTGGCAATAGAGAAAAAGCCCTGGGAAATCGCCACCAGCAGCAGGAGAAATAGAGCACCAAGAATCCGGCCACCAACACGACATCCCTTGTCTGTGAAGTCCGCCAGTCCCATCTCTCTTACAGTCGCTCCCGGTTTGGCGCCAGGCGCCCGCTCGTTTCGTCGAAGTGCCGGTTAGGCCGCGAACTCGATTAACGATTGGTATCCAGAGAAGGTTAACCAAGCCTTTTCACGCAAGGATTGGACCCCAGGCTTACGTTACGGAACTGCTTTTTGCCGGCATCGGAAATCGGGGTTGCCTTCCAACCCGCCAAATCATAAAAGCGATAGTGGATCACTGCAATCCTGGAACCGCCCTCCTCCGCAGCTTCCTGCTACAGGGTCAGATGAAAGGCGGCTCCTTTCGCTTCACGCGAAAAGGCTTCAGGTGATTGCGACGAATTTCGCAGGTGTGCTCCCGTGGCGGGGGAATCACCTGCGTGAGGAAAACGGCCGGGTTTGTCCCCGTGCCGGCTCTGTATGAGCAAACAAGCTGGTCCGGTTTCCGGGCTTTGGTTCAAAAGGTTCTGCTGGTGACGATGGCTTCAAGCGCAATCATGGAAAGGTCCGCATCAAACCGCGCCAGTATGGCAGCGGGCGGCACCGCCATGACACGCAGGCACCGTCCGGCGGACATTCAATTATCCGGCACCCACTCTCCAGACACACAGCAGCGGGCTTTGCCCCGCCAGCTGCGGCTGACGGCTGCCGGGGGGAAACGAAATAATGCCCAACAAAATGCTGATAGACGCCTCCCACCCGGAGGAAACACGCGTTGTCGTCGTACGCGGTAACCGTATCGAAGAATTCGACTTTGAATCCCAGGACAAGAAGCAGCTCAAAGGAAATATCTACCTCGCCCGCGTAACGCGCGTCGAACCCTCCCTTCAGGCAGCCTTTGTCGAATATGGCGGCAACCGTCACGGTTTTCTCGCCTTCAGTGAAATACACCCCGACTACTACCAGATCCCGGTCGCCGACCGTCAGGCACTGCTGCGCGCCGAAGCGCAGGAGGCCGAGGACGAGGAGGACGAGGATGGTGACGGCGATGACCGCCAGAGCCGCGATCGCGGACGGCGCGGACGCCGGCGCGGCGGCAAGAGCCGGGAGCGCGGTGAGCACAAGCGCGATACTGGCGAGGCAGGCGAAGGCGCCGGCGAGCCAGGCGAAGGCGGCGACAATGGCGACATCGTTGTCGAGGAGATTTCCCACACCTCCGAGATCATCGAACACGCAGCCGATACATCGGAACATTCAGGTCCCTCGGAGCATGCCGATACATCAGGCCATGACGAAGGTTCCGCCGAACAGGAGGAAACCGAAACCCGCGAGGGTGGCCCGACATCGATCGCCGCCGCGGTCGAAGGCGATGTGATTTCCGAACCCGTCTCGCACACGGAACAGACCACTGAAGCCTCCTCCAGCGACAATGATCGCGGCATGCTGGAGGAAGTCCAGTCCTCGCATCCCGATGATCACGAGGTCGAATCGGTGGGCGCCGAGGATGCGCTGGAAGAGGTGCGCAACCGCCGCAAGCCGGTGCGCCGCCAGTACAAGATCCAGGAAGTGATCAAGCGCCGGCAGATCCTGCTGGTTCAAGTCGTCAAGGAAGAGCGCGGCAACAAGGGTGCCGCTCTCACCACCTATCTGTCGCTTGCCGGCCGCTATTCGGTGCTGATGCCGAACACGGCGCGCGGCGGCGGCATTTCGCGCAAGATCACCAGCGCGGTCGACCGCAAGCGCCTTAAGGAGGTGGTTGCCGACCTCGAAGTGCCGCAAGGCATGGGCGTCATCCTGCGCACCGCCGGCGAGAGCCGCACCAAGGCAGAGATCAAGCGCGATTACGAATATCTGATGCGGCTTTGGGAAAATGTCCGCAGTCTCACCTTGCAATCGACGGCCCCTGCCCTCGTTTATGAGGAAGGCAGCCTGATCAAGCGCTCGGTGCGCGATCTCTACAACAAGGATATCGACGAGATCCTTGTCTCCGGCGAGGAAGGCTACCGCGAAGCCAAGGACTTCATGCGCATGCTGATGCCGAGCCACGCCAAGGTGGTTCAGCCGTTCCGCGACACGACGCCGATCTTCGTGCGCAACGGCATCGAGGCGCAGCTCGACCGCATGCTGCAGCCGCAGGTGACGCTGAAGAGCGGTGGCTACATCATCATCAACCAGACCGAGGCGCTGGTCGCCATCGACGTCAATTCGGGCCGCTCCACCAAGGAGCACTCGATCGAGGACACCGCACTCCACACCAATCTGGAAGCGGCCGAGGAGGTTGCCCGTCAGCTCAGGCTTCGCGATCTCGCCGGCCTGATCGTCATCGACTTCATCGACATGGAGGAGAACCGCAACAACCGTTCCGTCGAGAAGCGGCTGAAGGATCACCTCAAGAACGACCGGGCCCGCATCCAGGTCGGCCGAATCTCGCATTTCGGCCTGATGGAGATGTCACGCCAGCGCATCCGCGCCAGCGTGCTGGAATCGACCATGAAGCCCTGCCCGCATTGCGGCGGCACCGGCCATGTCAGGTCCGATTCGTCGGTCGCGCTGATGGTGGTGCGGGCGATCGAGGAATTCCTGCTCAAGGATTCACGCAGCCACATCACCGTGCGCACGCCGGCGGCAACCGCGCTCTACGTGCTCAACCACAAGCGCGGCACGCTGGTGGAACTGGAAAGCCGCTTCGGCCTGACCATCACCATCGAGGCCGACGATACGGTTGGCGCGCAGCACTACGCAATCTTCCGCGGCGCGCTGGCCGAGAAGCCCGAGGGCTTCGTCGAGGCGCGCAGCCTGCCGGCCTATGTCGAGCCGGAGGAACCCGAGGACGAGATTGCCGTCGTCGAGGAAGACGATGAGGTCGTGGTCCAGGCCGAGCAGCCACGCCAGCAGCCGCAGCAGCACCAGCAGCCGCGGCCTGCCGGCAGCGAAGATGGCGAAGGCCGCGACCGCAAGCGTCGCAAGCGCCGCAGACGGCGCGGCGGCAGGGATCGCGACCGCGAGCATGGCGCTCCGGCGGACGGCTCAGCCATCTCGGCTCCGGCCGGCGAATTCGTCGGCGCGGCAGACGCGGCAGGCGACGATGACGGCGAACAGGACGACGCTGCCCCGATCGCTGCCAGCGCTTCCGACGAGGCGGTGCAGGCTGCGGATGACAGCCAGGGCAAGAAGCGCCGGCGCGGCAAGCGCGGCGGCAAGCGCAACCGTCGTGAAGACGGCGAAGGCGAGACCGAAGCAAGCGCCGGCGAGGCGACCGAGGCTTCCGAAGCCGATGCTTCCGAAAGCGAGCCTGCCTCGATCGAACCGGCGGCTGTTGCCGCGGTGACGGAAGAGCCAGTGGCCGCGGTGAGCGAAGAGGTGCCAAGCACCGAGAAGCCCAAGAAGCCGCGTCGAGCAGCCAAGCCGAAGAAGGCAGCCGCCGAAGCCGCCGCCGAAACCCCTGTTGTGGAAGCGGCCGCGGAAACGCCGGTCGAGGCGCCGGTGACGGTTGTTGAAGAGACAGCGGTTGTGCCCGTCGCGGAAGAGCCTTCCAAGGCCCGTCCGTCCAGGCGCAAGCCGGCGGCCATCGATGCGCCCGTCGTGCCTGTGGTGTCGTCGACCGTCGCCGATGAGCCGGAAGCCAAGACCGAAGAAAAGCCGAAGCGCGCCGGCTGGTGGCAGCGGAAGGGCTTTTTCTAAGCCTTTCAACTGGTTGATGTGACTTTTTAATAAGAAAATCCCGCGCCGATCGAAAGACGGCGCGGGATTTTTCACGTGCGGCAGGCTGCAAAAATTTATGGCGCGAAGATCGACCAGTTCATCATCCTGGCCAGCTTCTCCAGCGCGATCGAACCCAGCTTGGAATTGCCGTTGGCGTTGAGCCCGGGCGACCACACCGCAAGCGACGCCACACCCGGCACAATGCCCAATATGCCGCCACCGACGCCGCTTTTTCCCGGAATGCCGACGCGGAAGGCGAAATCGCCGGAGCCATCATAGTGGCCGCAGGTCAGCATCATGGCGCCGATGCGCCGCGCTCGCTCCGCCGATACCACGGAATGACCGGTGGCCGGGTTCTTGCCGCCATTGGCGAGGAAGCGGCCGGCCATCGCCAGTTGCCGGCAGCTCATGGCGATGGCGCAATGGTGGAAATAGACGCCCAGCGCCAGTTCCGGTGCATGATGAAGATTGCCGAAGGATTTCATGTAGTTGGCGAGCGCGAAGTTGCGATAGCCGGTGGCGCGCTCGGAGGCAGCGACCTCGCGGTCGATGATGATGGTGTCGTCGTCGGCCAGGAACTGGATGAAGCGCAGGATCTCGCCGATCGCCTCGCGCGGCTGATGACCGGCAAGCAGGATGTCGGAAATGACGATGGCGCCGGCATTGATGAACGGATTGCGCGGAATGCCGTTCTCGTGTTCGAGCTGGACGATCGAATTGAACGGATTGCCCGACGGCTCGCGCCCGACCCTCTGCCACAGCGCGTCGCCGACATTGCCGAGCGCCAGCGTCAAGGTGAACACCTTGGAGATGCTCTGGATCGAAAAAGCCTGGTCGGCATCGCCGGCCACCAGGACGCGGCCGTCATTGGTGACGGCGGCAATGCCGAATTTCCTTGGATCGACCTTGCCCAGCTGAGGAATGTAGGTGGCGACATCGCCGCGATCGGTGCGTTCGGCCATTTCGGCGGCGACTTCGGCCAATGCTTGATCAAGTTTGGGGGCCCGTTCGAGTTCCGGCATGGCGCTACCTCAACCAGCGTTCGATGCGCGCCATCGCCTCGACCATGTCGTCATGGCTGCCGGCGTAGGAAAACCGCATCGTGCGATGTCCGGCCTGGGTGTCGAAATCGCGGCCGGGCGTCGCCGCGACATGCGCCTCGGCCAGCATCTTGCGCGCGAAGGCCATGCTGTCATTGCTGTGGCGGGTGACATCGCAAAACGCATAGAAGGCGCCGTCCATGGGCGCGGCCAGCGGAAAGCCGAGTTCCGGCAGGCGCTTCATCAGCAGTTCGCGATTCCAGGCATAGCGGCCTTTGACCGCCTCCAGCTCTTCGGTGGCGGCAAAGGCCTCGATCGCGGCGATCTGCGAGAGTTCCGGCGGCGAAATGTAGAGGCTCTGGGCGATGCGCTCGACGGGCCGCACCAGCTCTTCCGGCAACACCATCCAGCCGATGCGCCAACCGGTCATGCAGTAGTATTTCGAGAAGGAATTGATCACCGTGACGCTGTTGCCGAAGGCAAGTGCGGTGGTGTCAGGCGCACCATAGGCCAACCGGTGGTAGATTTCGTCGGAAATGACGGCGATCCCCAGTGCCTCCGCCGTATTGACCAGCGCCGACAGTTCGTCGGCCGGTATGACGGCACCGGTCGGATTGGCCGGACTTGCAAAAAGCACACCCTTCAGCGGTTTCTCGCGATGCGCGGTCTCAAGATGACCGGCATGCAGATAGGCCGCGTCGCCGAGCTCGATCTCGACCACATCGATGCCGAGCGCCGCCATGATGTTGCGATAGGCAGGGTAGCCGGGTGCCGCGATGGCAACGCGATCGCCCGGATCGAACATAGCCAAGAAGGCGAGATTGAAGGCCGCGGACGATCCGGTGGTCACCGCGATCCGGGCGGGCTCGACTTCCAGCCTATAGTGATCCGCGTAGTGCTCGGCGATCGCCTTGCGCAGGCCAGCTAGCCCCAGCGTGTCGGTGTAGCCGATGCGACCGTCCTGCAAGGCCCTGGCCGCGGCGGCTCGGACCCGTACGGGCGCCGGATCGGACGGTTGGCCGACCGCCATGGAGATCACCGGCACACCCTGCGCTTTCAGCCGGTTCGCTTCGGCCAGCACATCCATGGCGTGGAACGGCTCGACATTGCCACGACGCGAGAGCGAAACGACCATTTTATCCCTATCCCGACGGTTGGGCGCGCCACGCCCCCGAATACATGCGCCGCACAAATGCCCGATTGATGTGAGGATCACAAGTTGAGGAAGTTTTCCGGTGCCGACTTTTCATCTTTCGCCCGCTCGTCTACCAGTGAACACGTCATGTTGAGCCGACCCAGATCGACGATTGCCAGGATCGCGCGTGTTTTCACGACGCTTTCGCTCGGCCTTGCCGTTGCCGTGGCAAGTTCGGTCACCGCCTTCGCCCAGAGCGTTCCGGTGGTGCGCGATGCCGAGATCGAGGCTTTGGTGCGCGACTATGCACGGCCGATCTTCAAGGCAGCCGGGCTGGCGAATGACGGCATCGACATCGTGCTGGTCAATGATTCCAGCTTCAACGCTTTTGTCACCGGGCGACGGCTGTTCATCAACACCGGCGCGCTGATGACGGCGGAAACGCCCAACGAGATCATCGGCGTCATCGCGCACGAGGCCGGCCATATCGCCGGCGGCCACCAGCAGAAACTGCGTGACCAGCTCGAGCGCGCCAAGACGATGGCCATCATTGCGACCTTGCTTGGCGCGGGCGCGATCGTCGCTGGCGCGACCACCAACAGCCGCGGCCTTGCCGGCGCCGGCATGGGCGTGGCCGCCGGCGGCGGCGAGATGGCACAGCGCAGCATCCTCGCCTATCAGCGCACCGAGGAGATAACGGCCGACCGCTCCGCCATCACCTATCTCAACGCCACCGGCCAGTCCGGCATGGGCATGCTGAAGACGTTCCGGAGGTTCCAGACCGCGCTGTCGCTGTCGGGTGCGCAAGTCGATCCCTATCGGATCAGCCATCCGATGCCGCAGGAGCGCATCGCCAATCTCGAAGTGCTGGTGAAGCAGAGCCCCAATGTCGACAAGCTCGACCCGCCGACGCTGCAGCAGCGCCATGACATGATGCGGGTGAAGATCGCCGTCTACATGGAAGGCCAGGCCGCCGCGGCGCGGCTGCTGCAAAAGATGAGAGGCAGCCTCGCCGCGCAGTATGGCGACGCCCAATCGACCTACCTTTACGGCGACATCGCCGGCGCACTCGCCAAGACCAATGCCCTGATCAAGGCGCAGCCGAAGAATGCCTATTTCCAGGAGTTGCGCGGCGACATCTTGATGAAGGCGAACAAGCCCAAGGACGCGGCGGAAGCCTACGCCAAGGCGGTCAGCCTCGATCCGGCGCGGTCCGGCTTGCTGCCTGTCTCGCTCGGCCAGGCGCTGATGGCGGTCGGCACGCCAGACTCGCTGAAGAAAGCCGTCGTGCAGATCAACAATGGCCTGGGCCGCGACAAGGAAAATTCCGAAGGCTATCGCTACCTGGCCCAGGCTTACGGCGAGCTGGGTGACATACCGGGCGCCGAGCTGGCCACGGCGGAAGGTCATTTCTATTCCGGTAACTACAAGGATGCGAAGATCTTCGCCATGCGGGCGCAGCAGCAGATGAAGCGCGGCGAGCCGCGCTGGATACGCGCCCAGGACATCATAAACTACAAATCGTCAAACAAGATCTAGTGAACCTTCCGGTCACGCACTGCGACACAGCCGGACCAGGAAACAGGCAAAAGGAACGAAAACGATGAAAAAGGCACTGCTGCTGGGCACCACGGGGGTCGCTGTAGTCCTTGCCATGCTGGCTTTCGGTTTCGTGGCCGGCAGCCCACAGATGGCCAAGGCCGGTACGGCGCAGCCTGTCCAGACGGCCGCCGATACCAAGATCGACCGTGCCGAGGTCGAAGGGATCATCCGTGACTATCTCCTGAAGAACCCTGAGGTGCTGCTCGAAGTGCAGGACGCGCTCGAGGCCAAGCAGAAGGAAGAGCAGCGCATCGCCTCGCTCGGCGTCATCAAGGGCGCCAAGGACCAGATCTTCAACTCCGCCTTCGACGGCGTCGTCGGCAATCCGAACGGCAAGGTGACGATCGTCGAGTTCTACGACTACAATTGCGGCTTCTGCAAACGCGCCATCGAGGACATGCGGGCGCTGACCAAATCCGATCCGGATCTGCGCTTCGTGCTCAAGGAATTCCCGATCCTCGGCCCGGATTCGCAGAAAGCCAGCGTCGTTTCGATGGCGTTCCACCTGATGATGCCGGAAAAGTACGGCGAGTTCCACAATGCGCTGCTCGGCGGCCAGGGACGCGCCACCGAGGCGGCCGCGATCAAGGTCGCGCTTTCGCTGGGCGCCGACGAGGCGACGCTGCGCGAGAAGATGAAGGATGCTTCGATCCCCGAGGCCTTCTCCAAGACCTACGATCTTGCCAACAAGCTGGCGATCACCGGAACGCCGTCCTACGTGGTCGGCAACGAGGTCGTGTTCGGGGCTCTCGGGCAGGACGTGTTGGCGGAAAAGATCAAGGCGGCGAAAGCCGCGCTTTGATCAGCCCGGGGTTTCCTTCACCGGCGCATTTCGGCCTGTTGTGGACAGTGAAAGAACGCACTTGCGCTCTTTTCGCGGACGACTATGCCCGGTATAGAGGCCCAGCGCGCCGGTTTGATACCGGCGCCGGAAAAGGTCGGGTTTTTTGAAAACGGTTTTCGTCCTGAACGGTCCCAATCTCAACGCGCTCGGCAAGCGCGAGCCGGGCATCTATGGCGGCAAGACGCTTGCCGCGATCGCTGACGACTGCAAGCAGGCCGGCGCGTCGCTCGGGCTCGGGATCGATTTCCGCCAGTCGAACCACGAGGGTGACCTCGTCGACTGGATCCAGGAAGCCGGCGACAAGGCTGCCGGCATCGTCATCAATCCAGGCGCCTACAGCCACACCTCGATCGCGATCCACGACGCCATCCGTTCGATCGCGCCGCTGCCGGTCGCCGAAGTTCACCTTTCCAACATCCATGCGCGGGAATCATTCCGCCACGTCTCCATGGTCGCGCCGGTCGCCGTCGGCATGATCTGTGGCTTTGGGCCGCTCGGCTACACGCTGGCGCTACAGGCGCTGGCCGCACGCCTATGACTGGCCAACAAACAGAAGGCTCGAAAATGTCGATAAAGAAGACCGGTGTTGACCAGCAACTGATCCGCGATCTGGCGGGCATACTGAACGACACCAACCTGACCGAGATCGAGGTTGAACTGGGCGACCTGAAGGTGCGCGTGTCGCGGCAGGCCCCTGCCGTCCATGCGATCGCCGCATCCCAGCCCAGCTATGCGTCGGCAGCAGCCCAGCCTGCGGTCGCGGCCGCTCCGGCCACGGTCGACGTGTCGAAGAACGCGGTAGCCTCGCCAATGGTCGGCACCGCCTATCTGGCGCCGTCGCCCGATGCCAAGCCGTTCATCGAGGTCGGCCAGAAGGTCAAGGAAGGCCAGACGCTGCTGATCATCGAGGCAATGAAGACGATGAATCAGATCCCCTCGCCGCGCGCCGGCACCGTGACGGCGATCCTGTTCGAGGATGCGACGCCGGTCGAATACGGCATGCCGCTCGTCGTGATCGAGTAGAGCGGGCCGGATGTTCCAGAAGATCCTCATCGCCAATCGCGGCGAAATCGCGCTTCGGGTGCTGCGCGCCTGCAAGGAACTCGGCATCCAGACGGTGGTGGTGCATTCGACCGCCGACGCCGACGCCATGCATGTGCGGCTTGCCGACGAGAGCGTCTGCATTGGCCCGCCGCCATCGCGCGACAGCTATCTCAACATCCATCAGATCGTCGCGGCCTGCGAGATCACCGGCGCCGACGCAGTGCATCCGGGCTATGGATTCCTGTCTGAGAATGCCAAGTTCGCCGACATATTGGCCGCGCACAACATCACCTTCATCGGCCCGTCCGGCGATCATATCCGCATCATGGGCGACAAGATCGAGGCCAAGCGCACCGCCAAGCGCCTCGGCATTCCGGTGGTGCCCGGTTCCGACGGCGCGGTGACCGAGGAGAAGGAAGCCAAGCGCATCGCCGCCGAAATCGGCTATCCCGTGATCATCAAGGCTTCGGCCGGCGGCGGCGGGCGCGGCATGAAGGTCGCGCACAGCGAGGCCGACCTCGAGGTCGCCCTGCAGACGGCGCGCTCGGAAGCAGGCGCGGCTTTTGGCGACGACGCCGTCTACATCGAGAAGTACCTGCAGAAGCCGCGGCACATCGAAGTGCAAGTGTTCGGCGACGGATTTGGCCGCGGCGTGCATTTTGGTGAGCGCGACTGTTCGCTGCAACGGCGTCACCAGAAGGTCTGGGAAGAGGCCAATTCGCCGGCGCTCAACGCCGAGGAGCGGTCCCGCATCGGCGGCATCTGCGCCAAGGCCATTGCCGATCTCGGCTATTCCGGCGCCGGCACGATCGAGTTCCTCTACGAGAATGGCGAGTTCTATTTCATCGAGATGAACACGCGCCTGCAGGTCGAGCATCCGGTGACGGAAGCAATCACCGGCATCGATCTCGTGCATGAACAGATCCGCGTCGCTTCCGGCGGCGGTCTTTCGGTCAAGCAGGAAGACATCAAGTTCAATGGCCACGCCATCGAATGCCGTATCAATGCCGAGGATCCGCGCACCTTCACCCCCTCGCCCGGCACCATCACGCATTTCCACACGCCAGGCGGTCTCGGCATCCGCGTCGATTCCGGCGTCTATTCCGGCTACAAGATCCCGCCCTATTACGACAGCCTGATCGGCAAGCTGATCGTGCATGGGCGCAACCGCGTCGAATGCATGATGCGGCTGCGCCGGGCGCTGGATGAATTCGTCGTCGACGGCATCAAGACGACGTTGCCGCTGTTTCGCGATCTGGTCGGCAATGCCGACATCGCCAATGGCGACTATGACATCCACTGGCTGGAAAAATACCTGGCCAAGGAAGAGTAGTCCGGGGACGCGATGACCCGCCCTTACGCGCCTGGCTATCGCATCCCTACCGACCTTCTGCTCAAGGCCTACGCTTCGGGCGTCTTCCCGATGGCCGAAAGCGCCAGCGACCCAGAAGTGTTCTGGGTGCGGCCGGAGACGCGCGGCATCATCCCGCTCGACGGGTTCCACACGCCCAAAAGCCTGCGGAAGACGATCCGCAAAAGCCTGTTCGACATCCGTTTCGACTTCGATTTCGAGGCGACGATCGACGGCTGTGCCGAAAAGCGCGAGGAGCGGCGCTCGACCTGGATCAACGCGCCGATCCGCGAGGCCTATGTCCAGTTGCACCGAATGGGCCATTGCCATTCGGTCGAGGCCTGGCGCGAGGACCAGTTGGTCGGCGGCCTCTATGGCGTGTCGCTTGGACGGGTTTTCTTCGGCGAAAGCATGTTTTCCAAGGAGACGGATGCGTCGAAAATCTGCCTCGTGCATCTTGTCGAGCGCTTGAAGGCACGTGGCTTCGCTCTGCTTGATACGCAATTCACCACAGAGCACCTCAAGCGCTTCGGCGCTGTCGACGTCCCGCGCGGCAAGTATGAGAAGATGTTGGCCGAAGCACTGAAGGGCGAGGCTATCTTTTTTCCGTAGGGATTGGGCCCTACTTCGCGGCCGCTACCTCGATCGGCGTCTGCGAGTGGAACATCATCTTCCAGCCGTTGACGCGATGGACATAGCCGGTGCTGACCAGCGCGGCGTAGGGTTCGCCGTTCTCGCGTGTCGCATGCGCCTCATAGGTCAGCATGATGATGTCGCTGCCAGGCTCGATTATTCCCTTGAGCTCGATATCGAGATCGCGCCAGCGATTGGGTTTGGTCGCGGTCTTGGCCAAGTCGGCATTGTCCATCGCCTTTGCCATTTGCGGAAAGGCCACCAGGCATTCCGTATCGGCATTGGCCGCGTAATAGGCCGCGTCGCCGGTCCAGAACCCTTTTTCGAGTTCCAGCAGTTCTTTCTTGCTGGCCGTGATTCGCTTGGTGTCCGACATCGAAATATCCTCCGGGCGCGTCGATGCGCGGTCGTCTGTGGTCCAACGCATGGTGGCCACGACGGTTCCCAGGGATCAGTTGGCGTCTGATGTATCCGGTTGCGTGGGATCGGGCTGTTCCGCATCCGGGCTGGCCGCAGGCTTGGCGGCGGCTGGTTTGGTCGCGACCGGCTTCGAAGCATCGGCCTTGGGTGCATCAGCCTTGGTGGCATCCGGCGCCGGCACATCGGACTTCTGTTTGCATTCCTTCAGCCAGACGTCATAGACGGCATGCTCGACGGCGTTGAGGCCCGGGCTTTCGGCGAACATCCAGCCGGTGAAGATGCGGCGGATCTTGCGGTCGAGCGTGATCTCGTCGACCTCGACGAAGGAATCGGTCTTCGGCTCCTCGTTCTGCGGCCGGGAATAACAGACGCGCGGCGTCACCTGCAAAGCGCCGAACTGCACCGTCTCATCGATGTAGACGTCGAAGGTGATGATGCGGCCGGTGATCTTGTCGATGCCGGCAAACTCGGCAACCGGGTTGGTGATGCGATCCGATCCCGCGGGCGCGGCTGGTGCGGGAGCGGCGGGTGTCGCCGGTGCGGGCGACGCCGCAAAGGCCGCGGTGCTGACGGCGAGGCCGGCGGCTAGCGTCAGACCGCCCGTCGATATCCGATTGAAAAAGCTCATATAGGGGTACCGGTGGTTCGTGCCCGGGTGATTCCGTCGATCGCCAAGGCTAGTCGCCGTTTTCTGATCAGCAAGCAGCTAAACACCAATTGTGGCGACAAAGGACCGGCCTGCACTTCGTGCTGTGACAAGTCGGAGTATCGTACAAGCCGGGGCCGTTACGACCCTGGCGTCCAGGCGTCGTAGTCACCGGTAACCTGTGGGCGATGCTGATTGGTCAGCACCGAGCCCTTCGGGCGGTAGGCCGCCGGCGTGCCGGTCAGATTGGGCTGATGCGGCTTCTGCCAGTCGCGCGGCTTGTAGTCCTCGCTGGCCGGGGCGAGATCGACGCGGTGGTGGATCCAGCCATGCCAGCCCGGCGGTATGGCCGAAGCTTCCGAATAGTTGCGGTAGATGACCCAGCGGCGCGTGCGACCTTCCGAATCGATGCCACCTTCGTAATAAACATTGCCGACCTCGTCCTGGCCAACCCTCTTGCCGTACCGCCAGGTGTGCAGACGTGTTCCCAGCGTCTGGCTGTTCCACCAGGTGAAAAACTGCGTCAGGAAAGTCTTCATCTCAGAGCCCTTTGCGCTGGCGGCGCCTGTTTCCTGCTTATGGCGTCAGGCCTTCGGGAAGGCAAGGGTTTTGCCACGGGGAGCGCGCAAATGGCGCGCCGGGGTGCCGACACAGGCCTGCGATCCGCAGAGGCGACAGGATGTGCGCTTGCCAAGCCTTTGCGCTCTTTCTAAAGCTCAGCGCGCCCATGCGGATATCCAATCCAGCCATGGGCCGAGGGAGGTGACGATTGGCCACGAAACTGCCGACCACCGACATTCGCATCGGCGCGGAGCTGATTCGCCGCCGTAAGGGCGGCGTCCCGTTGGTCTGCCTGACCGCCTACACCTATCCCGTCGCCCGCCTGCTCGACCCGCATGTCGACCTGCTTCTGGTCGGCGACAGCGTCTCCATGGTCCTGCATGGCCATGCGACGACGCTCGGCGCCTCGCTGGGGATGATGATCGCGCATGGGCAAGCGGTGATGCGCGGCTCGGCCAGGGCCTGCGTGGTCGTCGATATGCCGGCCGGCAGCTACGAGGATTCGGCGGCGCAGGCTGTGGCCTCAGCGCGGCGCATCGTTGACGAGACCGGCTGCCAGGCGGTGAAGCTTGAAGGCGGCGTCGACATGGCCGGGCAGATTGCGGCAATCGCCGCCGCCGGCATTCCGGTCATGGGTCATATCGGCCTGCTGCCGCAATCGGTGGAAAAGGACGGCGGCTACAAGATCAAGGGCCGCACGGATGAGACTGTCGCGGCGCTGATGGCGGACGCGCGCGCCGTCGAAAAGGCCGGCGCGTTCTCCGTGGTCATCGAGGGCACCATCGAGGCGGTCGCCGCCGACATCACACGCCGCATCGCCATTCCAACCATCGGCATCGGTGCCAGCGGCGACTGCGATGGCCAGATTCTGGTCATCGACGACATGGTCGGGCTAACCGTCGATCGCGTGCCGAAATTCGTCAAGGAATATGCCGACCTGCGCAGCGTGATCGCGAACGCCGCCGAGCGCTACGCAGCGGAGGTGCGAGACCGGACTTTCCCCGGCCCTAGCCATGTCTTTTCGGGTTCAAAAGCCTCTTCGGACTTAAACGGCGGGGATGAATCATGAGCCGTCCCGAGGTCGTCAACAGCGTCGCTGCACTTCGCGCGCAGGTCAGTGACTGGCGGCGCGACGGCCTGCGCGTTGCCATGGTGCCAACCATGGGCGCGCTGCATGAGGGTCATCTCTCCCTGATCAGGATCGCCAGGGAAAAAGCAGAGCGCTGCGTGGTGTCGATCTTCGTCAACCCGACGCAATTCGCGCCGAGCGAGGATCTCGACAAGTACCCGCGCCAGCTCGCCCGCGACCTCGACCTGCTGGCAAGGGTCAAGGCCGATCTTGCCTTCACGCCGACGGTCGGCGCGATGTATCCCGCCGGCTTTGCCACCAGGATCTCGGTCGGCGGCCCGTCCGCCGGGCTCGAATCGGACTTCCGCCCCACCTTCTTCGAGGGCGTCGCCACCGTGGTGGCCAAGCTTTTTCTGCAGGCGACGCCCGACTGTGCGGTCTTTGGCGAGAAGGACTACCAGCAGCTTTGCGTCGTCAGGCAGCTCTGCCGCGACCTCGACCTTCCCGTCGAGATCATCGGCGCCCCGACCATACGCGACGCGCATGGCCTCGCAATGTCGTCACGCAACGCCTATCTCGACGAGGCTGAACTCGCTGTCGCCCGCCGGCTCAACGTGATCCTGCACAAGGCGGCAGCGGCACTGGCGGCAGGCACCCATCAAGATGACGCAACCGGAGAAGCCAACCGCGCGCTCATCGCTGCAGGCTTCCAGAAGATCGACTATGTCGAGGCCCGCGAAAGCCTGACGCTTGCGCCCTGGCGCCGCGACCGCGCGGGCCGTGTTCTCGCCGCCGCCTGGCTGGGCAAGACGCGACTGATCGACAATGTGGACGTTCCCGTTGCCTGAGCGGATCGGGCTACGCCACGCTTTGTGCCCTGGCGCCACCCATCCGCGATCTCCGGCACACGCTTACTCCTCCGTCGGCATATGCAGATACATCGACTGGATGCCGACGCGGCCCGGGCCGGTGAAGCGGTTGACGATGAAGTTCATATTGGCGCCGAAGAAGCCGCTCGACAGGCGATCGATCTTGGTTTCCATCCTGACGGAGGCATCCTTGAACAGCCAGCCGCCCGGCTCGATGTCGATGGTCTCGCCAGCAGCAAGCGTCTTTTCGAAGACATTGCCGTAGCCGTGCAGCCAGACAATGCCGTCGCCGCCATCGCCGCGAAAACGGTCGATGAAGAAGCCGCTCTGGCCGAACAGCATCGTCGCCAGGCCGCGCACACGCTCGAATGTGTAGTCGACATTGCCAGTGGCGGCGAGGAACTGGTGTTCGCGCACCTGGATCTCCTCGCCACGCCTGAGATGGATCGGCACGATGTGGCCGGGTCCATCACGGCTGAAGGCGATGATGCCCGCTCCCGACGCCTCGGTGACGAAGATCTGCATGCCGGCCATCATACGCTTCAGCGCGCCCTTCAGCGTTTTCAGGCCGATGGTGATGGTGGAGTTCTTCCACAACAGGATGTGGTGCTCGAAATAGACAGGCATTTGCGTCACATCGACCGAAAGCACGGGCACCAGTTCGCCCGCTATGTGGTAGGTGACGCCACCAAAGGTTTCGTCCGACACCTGCGTCGGCATCAGTTCCGGCAAGCTTGGCATGGTTCCCCCCAGCGCTGCCCAGCGTTCCGGTCCATTCCGGCTTCCGCGCGGCCAGCACCGGTAGCTTTGGTGTGGGGCCTTCAGGCCGTCAAACGAAAACGGGCGCATGCAGCGCCGCTCGCGCGAAGGTGAACAAGAGAGGCTCGCTTCGAAGGAATCAGCCGGCAAGAGACCGGCGGTAGACCAATGTCGGCTCGCCGGAGGCATCCGCGTGTTCGCCGGCATCGCCGGATCGCACGAAGCCGTTCGCTTCGTAGAAGGCGATGGCGCGGGCGTTTTGCGCCTCCACTTCCAGACGGATGGCCCGGGCTTCCGGAAAACTCTCGATGATCTCGTCCAGCAACATGCCGCCGATGCCCCTGCTCTGCAGGGCTGGAAACACGAAGAGCTGTTTCAGGACAACTTCTTCTCCGCCACCAATGCCCTCGGCAAAGGCCACGCCGCCGATGCGCTTGCCGTCATCGGCGACGAGGAACTCGCTGTTCGGCTTGATCAGCCGCGCCTTCAACGAGGCGATCGAGTGCCACGCATCGGTGATTTCGGTGACCTTGGCAGCGCCATAGATCGCGTCATAGGTGGCATGCCAAGTTTCGACCAGCAGCGCGCGGATGGCAACGAGATCGCGTTCGCCTGCGGTGCGGACGAACATGACCTTACTCGATGCCGAGCTTGGCCTTGACGAGGTCGTTGACCGCCTGCGGATTGGCCTTGCCGCCCGTCGCTTTCATCACCTGGCCAACGAACCAGCCGGCCATGGTCGGCTTGGCGCGCGCCTGTTCCACCTTGTCGGGATTGGCCGCGATCACCTCGTCGACCGCCTTCTCGATGGCGCCGGTGTCGGTGACCTGCTTCATGCCACGGCTTTCGACCAGCGCACGTGGATCGCCGCCTTCGCTCCAGACGATCTCGAACAGGTCCTTGGCGATCTTGCCGGAGATGGTGCCGTCCTTGATCAGGTCGATGATCGCGCCGAGCTGGTCGGGCGAAACGGGAGCATTTTCAATGTCCTTGCCGACCTTGTTCAACTGGCCGAGCAGATCGTTGATGACCCAGTTGGCGGCGAGCTTGCCGTCGCGGCCGGCGGCCACCTTCTCGAAATAGTCGGCGACCGACTTTTCCGACACCAGGATCGAAGCGTCGTAGGTCGAGAGACCCAGCGAGGTGATCAGCCGCGCCTTCTTGTCGTCGGGCAGTTCCGGCAGCTCTTTGGCCAAAGCATCGACATAGGCCTGATCGAATTCCAGCGGCAGAAGATCGGGATCAGGGAAATAGCGGTAGTCGTGCGCTTCTTCCTTCGAGCGCATGGAGCGCGTCTCGCCCTTGACGGCATCGTACAGCCGCGTTTCCTGATCGATCTTGCCGCCGTCCTCGAGAATGGCGATCTGGCGCCGCGCCTCATAGTCGATGGCCTGGCCGATGAAGCGGATCGAGTTCATGTTCTTGATCTCGCAGCGGGTGCCGAACTCGCCACCGGGCCGGCGCACCGAGACGTTGACGTCGGCGCGCAGCGAGCCTTCATCCATGTTGCCGTCGCAGGTGCCGAGATAGCGCATGATGGTGCGCAGCTTGGTGACATAAGCCTTGGCCTCGTCGCCGGAACGCAGGTCGGGCTTGGAGACGATTTCCATCAGCGCCACGCCGGAGCGGTTGAGGTCGACATAGGACATGGTCGGATGCTGGTCGTGCATCGACTTGCCGGCATCCTGTTCCAGATGCAGCCGCTCGATGCCGACCTCGATGTCCTCGAACTCGCCCTGGCGGTCGGGGCCGACCGAAACGATGACGGTGCCCTCGCCGACGATCGGCTGCTTGAACTGCGAGATCTGATAGCCCTGCGGCAGATCGGGATAAAAATAGTTCTTCCGGTCGAAAACCGACTTGTGGTTGATCTGCGCCTTCAGCCCGAGCCCGGTGCGGATCGCCTGCTTGACGCATTCCTCGTTGATGACAGGCAGCATGCCCGGCATTGCCGCATCGACCAGGCTGACATTGGCGTTGGGGGCCGCGCCGAAGGCAGTCGAGGCGCCGGAAAACAGTTTTGCTTCCGAGATGACCTGCGCGTGCACTTCGAGACCGATGATGATTTCCCAGTCACCGGTGGCGCCGGGGATCAGGCGTTTTGCGTCGGGCGTGCGGGTATCGATGATGGTCATGGCCTGCCGTCAAATTCGGGATGGATGCTGAATGTCACTACACATTCAGGGGCACAAATCGTACCCGCTTCGCTAGTGCAAACCGCCAAAAGAGACAAGCGCAAAGCCGCAGGCTGGCCTTTTCAGCCGCCTTTGCCTATAGGACGCCCATCCCAATGGAGAGTGGATGTCCACTTACGCTCAGTCCCGGTAAGGCCCTGACCTCGTAGCGAGGCAGGGCAGAAAACCTGAAACCCCGTGCCGCGAAGCTTCGCGGCGGCGGCATTTTTCGTTTCCCGGAAACTCTCCACATGGATATTTCGCGCAGCACATGACCCCGAAAATCGGAATTGATTTTCGGAAAGGATCATGTGCCACATTATAATTGCCACAGCGTCCTTTGCGCGTCCAAGAGGACGCGCGGCGCTGTGGGACAACGCATCCTGCACATGCTTGCGCAGGGCGGACGCATTGAAATCGAAAAGAACCAGAAGAAACGGATCGCCTCCGTCAAATGCCTGACCCGCGATGGCTGGCACCATCCGGGCGTCGATCTCGACCTGTTTCGAAAGCTGAAACGCAAGAAGGCGGTTTCGTCGTCGGGCGGCGGTCCCTATCGCATCACCCGGCGCGGCCTCGAACTCGTCCGCTCCGAACTCGACAACCGATAGACTACGGTTCCGCCGGTCGGGTCTCCGGCCGGCGGTTCCTTTCACCGCTCAAGCGGTGGCGATGTAGGCCCTGATCTCGTCGGCCTCGCGCTCGACATCCTCGATGCGGCGCTTGACCACGTCGCCGATGGAGACGATGCCATCGAGCAGACCGTCCTTCTCCACCGGCAGATGGCGGAAACGACCCCTGGTCATGATCTCCATCACCTCATTGACGGTGTGGTTCTCGTTGCAGATCTTCACCTTCGGCGTCATTGCCGAACGCACAGCGATATCGAGCGCGGCGGCACCTTCCTTGGCGACAACCCGCACGATGTCGCGTTCCGACAGGATGCCGACAATCTTGTGATCGCCATTGGTGATGACCAGCGCGCCGATCTTGTGTTCGGCCAGGATGCGGATGGCTTCGCTGAGCTTTTCGTTCGGCCCGAGCGTCAGCACGTCGTGGCCCTTTTTTTCCAGAATTGCCTTAACCGTCATGGCGTCCTCCTCTGCTTCGCCTGCCGGTCCCTGCCCAGACCGGTTTTCACGTAAGAGTGAACATCGTGCGCCGTGATCGGTTGCATTTCAAGTGCGACGGTCGGCGGTCTCCCATTCGGGCGGCGGCCATCGCCGATCGAACCAGCGCAGGCCGAAAAAGCCGGCGACGAAGCCACCAATATGAGCCTCCCAGGCGATCTGCCCATCTACTCCAGGCGCAAATCCGAGCAGGCCTGTGGCGAGGTTGATGATCATCCACACGGCAAGGAAGACCACGACACCGCGCGAACGCACGACAAGCGAGATCGGCAGCACGGGGCCGGCGAAGGCCGCCTTGCCGGCCGAACGGTCGGTGCGGAAACCGAAGCGCGCCGCGGCACCCATCATGCCTGATATGGCACCGGAGGCGCCGACCAGCGGTGCTTCACCATAGGGGTGCATGGCCCAGAAGAGCGCCACGGAAGCCAGTCCGGTAACAGCGAAGAACAGAGCGAACCGGAGCCCGCCGAGCCGATTGGCTAGTGGCGAACCAAAGGCGGCGAGCCACACCATATTGATGGCGATATGGGCAAACCCGCCATGCATGAAGGCATAGGTGAAGGGTCGTGTGAACAGGAACCAGTCGAAGCCGTATTGCCCGGTATAGAGGACTGGAATGAAGGCTCCATCGTAGAGCAGCGTTATCTGCTGCGCGTCGTTCAGCACATATTGCTGCAGCAGGAAGACGGCCGCGCAAATGCCGATCACCGCCAGTACGATCGGCGGCAGATTGAACACCGGTTCGCGCGCAGGCGGCGGCATGCTTTCGGCCGGTTCGGCCTCGGTTGGATTTTGCGGCTCGCTCATCTGCAATCGCACTCGGTGGTGGTTCGATCTTGGGCTAGTTCGATCTGGCGAGCATCTAGATCACGGCAATTGGAACCGCAAACGGCGAATCGCCCCAGTGCGAATCAAAAAGAAGCCGTCCAAGGTTTCCCTTGAACGGCCGGTCGAGCCCCCTGCTCCCCTAAAACTCTTGACTGAAGTGCTGCCGATCGTCGCGAAACGACCGCTTCTGGAGTGGTTTTGGTGTGCCACAGGGCCTGCTCGGGGGCAACGTAAACCAGTTGTTAACCTTAACGGCCCCGACCCGTGAACAAGTGTTAACGACGCTGGCACGCTTCCTGCTCCGCAACGCATGTAGGTCATCGGAGGGCGCCCTTCTGTTCACCGATGGGACATCAGACGACAGAATGCGCGGAGCAGCATACCATGAACCAAAACGGATCGATCACGCTGTTCCATTATTGGAATCGCCTGCGTGACGGACGCCCCGCTCCGAAGCGTTCGGAAGTCGAGCCGGCCGATATCAAGTCGCTTTTGGCCGACACGTTCATCCTGGAAAAGGACACACGCGGCCAACCTGTCTTCCGCCTGGCCGGCACCAGGCTTTGCGCCTGTTATGGCCGCGAACTCAAGGGATTCTCCTTCCCGTCGCTGTGGCGCGAGAAGGATCAGCGTCTGGTCTCACGGCTGATTCACGGGGTTTTCGACCAGAAATCGGTGGTGCTGATCAATTTCGAGGGCTTCAGCCGCAATGGCCGCTCCAACAAGTTCGAATTGCTTGCCTTGCCGCTTGACGGCGGCGTCGAGAACCCGCGTTGCCTTGGCGTGATCAGTGCCGCTGAGAAGCCGTTCTGGCTGGGCGCCGACCCGATCACGGACGCAATGATCGATTCGATTCGTGTCATCGACCCGGAGAAAGAGATGCTCAACAACCGTCCGGCGATCGACGTTCCCTCGCTTGTTCCAGCCGAACTCGAGGCGCCCGATACGATCTCGGCGCTTGGCCGGGCGCGCCGCATCCGCCATCTCGTCGTCTTCGACGGCGGGCGCGACGAATAGTTGATGATCGCACGGTCTCGCAGGCTCGTTTTTCCCCTTTGTTAACCCGCTTTGTTGTACTTCTGTGATGAAGTTCCTCGCATTGACGCGTGGGAATGCCAAACGGGGTGTAGGCAGTCATGAGGTCAGCGGCGGTCGACTACGCGCCGTCCCAAGCTGAAAGGCGTAACTTTCAGCGCGTCCGGGTCAAGATATACGGGCGATTCATGCTGGAAGACCGCACCGAGCATCCTTGCCAGGTTGTCGACATGTCACCCGGCAATGTCGCGTTCCGCACCGATCGCATCGGCATGCCCGGCGAAAAGGTGATCGCCTATATCGACCATATCGGCCGCATCGAAGGCGTTGTCACGCGCACGCTGCAGGACGGCTTCGCCATGACGGTGATCGCGTCCGACCGCAAGAAGGACAAGCTGGCGGCGCAGCTGACCTGGCTTGCCAACAAGCACGAACTCGACCTGCCGGAAGACCGCCGCCACGAGCGCGTCGCGCCGCGCAATCCGACCAGCGTGCTGCAGCTCACCGATGGCCGCCAATACCAGTGCCGGATCATCGACCTGTCGCTGTCCGGCGCCGCGATCGAGATCGACGTCAAGCCGGCGATAGGCGTCCAGGTCATGCTCGGCACCATGCGCGGGCAGATCGTTCGTCATTTCGAGGATGGCGTCGCCATCGAGTTCGCCGTCATCCAGCGCCCCGAAACGCTCGATTCCGAATTCAACACGCCGCGCGCCTGACCGGATCCAACGGACGCTGCAATCAAACCGGCCCTGCATGGCCGGTTTTTTATTTCCGGGCGACAGCGATCTGTCTCTTCGCAAGTGGGCGGGTTCGCTTCGGACAGGCCGAGGCTGCCATTCGAGGCGCCGGGCACGACGCCTCGGGCGCCGATGCCAACCCGGGCAATCCAAACAATTCAATACTCAAATGATTCAAATTTTATGTTTATTCTATTGGCGTTTTACTTAAAGTCTGCTTCGCGCTTTTGCGTCAAATAAATCCAGCTGTGGCAATGTCTCCTTCGAACGGGGAGACTAGAAAATGAAAAAAACGAGGGGCAAGCTGTTGCTGATGGCAATGGCGATGCAGCTTTCCGCTTGGGGATCAGCATATGCCGCGGGACCGGCCTATATGCATACGGGCGGCCGTACCACGCAGCCTGTCGGCCACTATGAATTCTGCCAGCGCATCCCTGGCGAATGCAACGAGAAGACGCCCAAGGGCGCGCCGGTCGACCTGAGCCGCAAGCTCTGGGCGACGATCGTCAACATCAACAATTCGGTCAACACCCGCGTTAAGCCGCGCACCGACATGGAAAACTACGGCGTCGAGGAGTACTGGGCCTATCCCGACAATGGCTATGGCGATTGCGAGGACTATGCGCTGGAGAAGCGCCGCGAACTGATGGACGCGGGCGTGCCGGCGGGCGATCTCCTGATGACGGTTGCGCGCCAGCCGAATGGCGACGGCCACGCCGTGCTGACAGTGCGCACCAGCCTCGGCGAGTTCATCCTCGACAATCTGGAAACCAAGGTGCTGTCCTGGACGGACACCGACTACACCTATCTCAAGCGTCAATCGACGGAGAATTCCGGCGTTTGGGTGACGATCAACGACGGCCGCTCCGACGCGGTCGCCAGCGTCCGCTAGGACGCCAATGCATGTCGCCCACAGGGGCAGTGGTTTGCGACATGCATGCAACGGAGGTTAAGCGCGCCGCATCGACGCGACACGCTTGAGGAGAAACCCGGTCGAGTCCCCACCCTCCCCGTCCCCAACGACCGGGTCTAAGGAGCCGGCCCTGTCCCCGGGCCGGCTCCGCCATTTCTGGCGGAAGCTCGAAACCCAATCAGGGCTGGGCAGGCGCATCCGACCATCCAGCGCCTCCTTTGCACGGACGGCGGATCGGGGCATCATAGGCTGTTGGTTTCGTCCTCTGGACCACGGCGATGTTGGAGATCCCGGAAGATCGATGCGAGCGTCATCGTCTGTTCAAGGCGATCGACGATGCCTTCAAGGCCGGTGACTTCGATGGCCTTGGCAAAGCGCTGGGCGGTTCGCCCGGCTGGTTCGACGAGCGCATGCCGTTCGAACTCGGCCTCGGACATCCGCTGGAGTACGCGATCTATTGGAGCCCGGTCGGCTTCATCTCGACGTTGCTGGATGCAGGTTCGGATCCGAATTATCAGGATCACGGCGGGTTTCCGGCAATCATTGCGGCGCTGTCCACCGACCGGGCCGACAGGCTGGAAGTCGTGCGGGTGTTGATCGAGGCTGGCGCCGATCCCAATATGCGGGGCGTGAACGACTGGACGCCGCTTCACTATTCGGTGGGCATTCGTAGCGCCGAGGCGATCCACCTGCTTTTGGCGGCTGGCGCCGACCCGACTCTCGCAACCCGCATCGATGACTATACGACAGCCTTCGAGGAAGCCGACAAAGCCGGCTTTGAAGCCGGTGCTTCATTGCTGCGTGATGCCATAGCAAGGCGCGGCTTTAATAGATAATTGCTCGACCCGCTATGAGACCGCAGGCGACACGGATCGGCCGAGACTGCCTCAGACCTTCTTCAGCCCCGCCTTGAAGCGCTTGCCATTGGCGACGTAGTGCGCGGCCGAGCCGCGCAATCTTTCGACGGCCGCATCGTCCAGCACCCTGATCGCCTTGGCCGGAGAGCCGACGATCAGCGAATTGTCCGGAAACTCCTTGCCTTCGGTGACCAGCGCGCCGGCGCCGACCAGCGAATTCTTGCCGATCCTGGCGCCGTTCAGCACGATGGCGCCCATGCCGATCAGGCTGTTGTCGCCGATCGTGCAGCCATGCAGCATGGCCCGATGGCCAATCGTGCAGCCCTCGCCGATGGTCAGCGGAAAGCCGGGATCGGTGTGCATGACCGTGTGTTCCTGCACATTGGTGTCGGCGCCGACAATGATCGGCTCATTGTCGCCGCGAATGACGACGCCGAACCAGAAGCCGGCATTGCGGCCGACCCTGATGTCGCCGATCAGCGTTGCATCGGGCGCGATCCAGTTCGAGCCGGCATCGGCGAAGCTGGGCTCCGCTCCATCGATCGCATAAAGCGGCATTGTCGGCCTCCGAATCGTCTCAGATGCCGGACCCTAGGAGACCGATCGCCCATGAGGCAATGGTAAGCACGACGATGCCCAGCGCCAGGGACCAGGCAATCGCCGTGCAGCCGCATGACAAGAGCGCCATCGTCGAAATACGCTTCTCGCGGCGGGCATCGAGGGCATCGTTGACCAGCATGAACGGCCCTGCGCCAGCGGTGGCCGCCAGCGAGCGCAGCACATGCGCGGACGACACATAGGGCTCGGCGAAGGCGACCTTGCGGCCCGAGACCAGTTCCATGGTCGAGCCTGTCAGCCCGCACACCGTCAGCCCGACGACAAAAGCAAACAGGAAGAGTTCCATCTGAGCCATCTTAACCTTGCATTTACCATGAAATCGCACAGTCGTTTCTGGAAGGCTGCAAGAGCCGTGCCGCGCGATGTGTGCCGCCGGGGGACACCGGGAATGGCGGTTGGGATAAGGACCGAGATGAAGCAGGCAGCGATCGCCGACGGCCCTGAACTCACTGTGGTCGATTCCACGCTGATGAAGCGGGTGTTCTATGCCTTCGCCGCACTTGCCTTGCTGTCGGTGGCGATCAGCCTTGGCGGCAAATGGTTCGGCCATGCCATCGCCATGGCCGGATACACCGACGACACGACGGTGCGCCGGGTCGTGATCGGCAACAATGTGATTTCCGTGCCGGCCAATTTCATCCGCTTCGAACAGGCCCGGCGTGACGGCGTCGCTTCGCGTCTCGACCTTTATCTGCGCTATCCCCAGATGGACGGGTACAGTGAGGCGGCCCGCGACGATTTCAATCACTCGGAAGCCAACAGAAGCATCATCTTCCTGTCCTTCGAACAGCAGATGATGTCGCGCGACATGAGCGGCCGGTTTGCGCCGATCTACAGCGCGCTGATCGTCCAGCCCGGCGTTCCGGGAGCGGGCGGCACGACGGTCTACGGCTTCAACGAGAAATCAGGCTATCTGAACGAGGTGCTGGTGGTCGGCAAGCGGGCGGGAAAGGACCCTTTCGTGGCCCGCTGCCTGAGCGGGCCGAATGCCGGTCAATCGCTGGCGCCGTGCGAACGGGACGTCCATGTCGGCGACGATCTCAGCCTCACTTACCGCTTTCCCAAGGAATTCCTTGGCGACTGGCAGGCACTCGACGCGGCGATGATGGCAGAGGCCGGGCGAATGCTGAAGACCGGACATTGAGAGACAATGGCAGGCCGCGTCAGGCGCGGCCTGCCATTTGATACGAGCTCAGCCCAGATCGATGTCGAGGATCGCCATCGAGAAATTATAGTCGCCGTCGTCCTCGTCCTTGAAGACGATGCCAAGGAATTCGTCTCCGACATAGACTTCGGCCGAATCTTCCTTGCGCGGCCGTGCCTTGACCTCAAGCTTGGGGTTCTGGAAGACGCGCTTGAAATAGGCGTCCAGCTTTCTGATTTCGTCCGGCTTCGACAGTCTTCTCCGATCATCGGGCTTGCTGGTTTGAAGGGCGCTTCTGGCACGTCGACAATGGCGATGTAAAGGCAAGCCAGCCGTATTGCACCGGAAGCGGCAGCGCCGCCGGGCAAAATCGCAATCGCGCCGGACGGCGCGCCGGCGCTGAAATCAGATATCGAAGCTGACCACCTGGTCCATCGACTGCGACGGCAGGAGCTGGTCCATCTGGCGCGAAGGCTGGTCGCAGCCGGTCTCACCGACCACGCGGGCCGGCACGCCGGCCACAGTCTTGTTGTGCGGCACGGGCGACAGCACCACCGACCCGGCGGCGACCTTGGAGCAATGGCCAATCTCGATATTGCCGAGAATCTTGGCGCCGGCGCCGATCAGCACGCCACGGCGGATCTTGGGATGGCGGTCGCCGCCAGCCTTGCCGGTGCCGCCCAGCGTCACGCCATGCAGGATCGACACATCGTCCTCGATGACCGCGGTCTCGCCGACGACGAGGCCGGTGGCGTGGTCGATGAAGATGCCCTTGCCGATCCGCGCGGCCGGGTTGATGTCGGTCTGGAAGACCGAGGACGAGCGGCTTTGCAGATAGAGCGCGAAATCCTTGCGGCCCTGATTCCACAGCCAATGCGCCAGCCTGTGGGTCTGGATGGCGTGAAAGCCCTTGAAATAGAGCACCGGCATGATGAAACGGTCGCAAGCCGGGTCGCGGTCGTAATAGGCCTGGATGTCGACACGCACAGTGGTCGGCCATTCCTTGTCGTCGGCCAGCATGGTCTTGAAGGTCTGGCGGATCAGATCGGAGCCGATATCCTGATGGGCAAGCCGCTCGGCGATCCGGTGGATGACGGCCTCTTCCAGGCTCTCCTGGTTGAGGATCGTCGAATAGAGGAAAGCGGCCAGCAGGGGGTCGCGGTTGACCGCGTCCATCGCTTCGTCGCGGATCGAACGCCAGATCGGATCGACCGGCTGCAACGCGCTATGGCGGGAAATGCTGATGCTGTTCATCGACGTCTCGTCCTGCGTCCTGCTGGCTTGCCTGTTGTCCGGCCGCACATATAAGCCAGATCATAGCATGATTGAACTCAATTTTCCTTAGTGCTGTGTCAAATGGATTTGGTTCGCAGGAATTCAAGCAGCCATGGAAAACGAACCCTTGATCGCCGAGCCGTCAGAAGCGGCCTTCCGCGCCCAGCCGCCCGGACGATCTAATGGCGGGCTCAAGGTCAGCGCGGTGCCGATGACACCGCGCTGCGATGGACCTCGGTTCAAGTCGGCAGTGGCGTGCCGGCCTGTTCCGCCACCATATATTCGGCATACCAGTCGGGCCAGTTCACGTCATACTGTCCGCCGGTTCGTTGCTCGTGTTCGCCATGTGCCGCCGCCGCACGGCGCAGCGCCGCGGCAAGCTCGCGCGACGACGTGAATAGGGTGTCGGTGGGATCCACGCGTCCAGGCAGTCGCTGGGTGATTTCCTGCAGTATGAAGCTGTTGCCGTCCGGATCGCTGAACGTGACATAGGATGAATAGCTGCGCCCTTCCGGATGCCTGCCGCTGATCGCCGGCTGCCCGGGCCCCGCGCGGTGGAACACCTCGCTCGCTTCGACGCCGCGCGCCACGAGTTCGGCATGCGCCGCCTCGATATCGGACACCACGAGATACAGTCCCTTCGCCGAGCCCGGCGCGGCTGATGTCAGGCCCTTGCCGAAATGGATCGAGCACGGCGAACCCTGGGGCGTGAACTGCACGACCCGAAAGGCATCGCCGACGACGAAGTCCGCGTCGAGCCGCCAACCCAGGCCGCTGTAGAAACGCTTGGACCGGTCGGCATCCGCAACGGCGATGATGACGGCCTCCAGCTTCATGTCAATCGTCCCCGGTCTAGGGTTCTCGCTGCCGGACGTATTGGTCATGTCAGCCTCCTGGGTTGGATATTCCTGGACCGGCAACATTCCTCAGAGCCCCGGCCCATGCAAGGGTTCGAAGTGACTGGCTCGAAGAGGCTGAGATCGATTAACTGGGCGGATGACGAAAATGAAAGACCAGCCCTTGATCGACGAACTGCTGAAACAGGAACTCTCGGCGCTCTACCGAGCCGAGGATCGCCATTATCACAACCTCGCCCATATCGAGGCGATGCTGGCGCTGGCCGCAGACCATCGAGCGCTGCTCAGTGATCCCCAGGCTGTTGAAGCGGCGATCTGGTTCCACGACGCGATCTATGACAGCAAGGCCAAGGACAATGAGGCAAGAAGTGCCGCGCTTGCCGCGCAAAAGCTCGCGAGCCGAACCGACCCGGAGCGCCTGGATCGCATCGGCGCGATGATCCTCGCCACTGCCACCCACCAGGTGCCTCGGTTCCATGACGACGCGGCCACACGCGACGCCAGTCTCTTCCTCGACATGGACCTTTCGATCCTGGGCGCCGCGCCGCATGCATTCGACGCCTATGAACGCGCGGTCCGCCGCGAATATGGCTGGGTGGAGGAGCCGATGTGGCGTGCCGGGCGAGGTGCCGTGCTGAAGGATTTCCTCGCCCGCCCGCGCATTTTCCACACCGAGGAATTTCGCCAGCGCTTCGAGCCGCAGGCCAGGCTGAACATGGCGCGGTCGCTGGAGGCTCTCACCGCCGGTTAGAGCAATCAGTCAAAAGCGCCCAATCATCGATGTCATTGCCGCCAGGAGAGCCAGCCCCAGCCATCAAGGACAGGAACGTTTGCCGAGATTACCCCGCGCGACCGCGCCCGGTGTCGCGGGCACGCTTCTCCCCACTGTGCCAGTGTCGCCCGCTTCCCCGCGCCGTCCGATCAAAGCGGATATTCAGCATAAAACTCCAGCACGCGTTGCTTAAAGGTCTTGTCCCCGACCGCCAGCATATGATCCCTGCCCTCGATGTGGAAAGCCCTGGCGTTCGGCATCAGGGCGGCGAGGTCGTCCGGCGAGCCGCCAATGTCGTCCGTGGTGCCGACCGCGACCAGCGTCGGCTGGGCGATGCGGGCAACGTCCTGCTCGCTCAGCAACTCCCGCGATGTGGCGATGCAGGCGGCAAGCGCCCGGCGATCGCTGCGGGTCTGGTCGGCGAAGGCGCGGAAAGAGCGGCCACGCGGATGGGTGGTCGTGGCCGGATCGTCGGCAAGCAGGGCCGCGGCGATCGGATCCCAATCGCCGACGCCGTCGATCATGCCGATGCCGAGGCCGCCAAAGACCAGCGTCGCCACCTTGTCCGGATCGGACAGAGCCAGAAACGCCGCGATGCGAGCACCCATCGAATAGCCCATGACATGGGCCCGTTCGATACCGAGATGATCGAGCAAGGCGGCGGCATCCGAGGCCATTTTCGCAGGCGTATAATCGGCCTCTTCATAGCTCTTCGACGACGAGCCGTGGCCGCGATTGTCGAAGGCGATGGCGCGATAGCCGGCATCGTTGAGCGTCTTGAACCAGCCGGGAGACACCCAGTTGACGTAGTGGCTCGAGGCGAAGCCGTGGATCATGAGCACGGGATCGCCCTGCCCCGACGCCGGCTGGCGGTCGAGGAAGGCAAGATCGAACCCGCCATGGGAGAAGAACTGCATCGGCTGCCCTACCTCGCGTTCAGCCGCCGCCGTTGGGTGCATCGCCATTGTCCGGCGGTGGCATGCCTGGTCCGGATACGGTGCCGATTGCCGGGTGGCGCAACAGGTCGCCATATCCGATGCCGTATTTGGCGGCGGCGCCAGCCTTGAGCTCGAGCACGAAGCGCACGGGCACGCCAGGTGAAATGATGGCCTGGGATTGCGGCTCGCCATGCTTGACGGCGCGGATCTTGCCATCCTGGCCGACAAAGATCAGGTCAAGCGGCATCGGCGTGTTCTGCATCCAGAAGCTGACCTGCTGCTGTATCTCGAAAACGAACAGCATGCCGTGATCGTCCGCCATGTCCTGGCGAAACATCAGGCCGGCCTCGCGCTCCGCATCGGTGTCGGCGATTTCGATGGAAAAAGAGCGATTCCCGTCTTTCGTCACCACGACCAGCGGCGCCGGGTCGACCGGAAGGATCATCGCCCGGCTGTCGGCCGAGGTCGGCCGTTCTGAATAGAAGAAAGCACCTGCGGCGACGATCACCGCAGCAATGGCGCAAAACACGCCCGCCGTCAGCCAGTTCCTGCGAGTCATCCAAGATCCTCGGCCGAAATCGTCCTAGTGCGAAACCGGCAAGGTGCCCATATCGGGGTGAATTTCGGCGGCCATAAGGCCTTTGTCACCGCGGCCGAAACGGACAAGCACGACCTGCCCCGGCCGAAGCTCGGTGATGCCATAACGGCGCAAGGTCTCCATATGGACGAAAATGTCCTCGGTGCCTTCGCCACGCGTCAGGAAGCCGAAGCCCTTGGTGCGGTTGAACCACTTGACCAAAGCGCGTTCAAGCCCGCTCTCCGGCGTCACCGCGACATGCGTGCGCTGTTCCTGCATTTCCGCGGGATGGACGGCGGTGGTGACATCCATGGAAAGCACACGGAAAGCCTGCAGACCGCGATCGCCCTGCTTGACAAGGCAGACCACGCGCGCGCCCTCCAGGGCAGTTTGGAAACCGTCCCGTCGAAGACATGTCACATGGAGGAGGATATCGCCCGAGACACCGTCATCGGGTAGGATGAACCCGTAACCTTTGGCCACATCGAACCACTTGATGGCGCCGGCAATTTCGGTCAGGTCGGCGGCATCGCCGCCTTCGTCGCGCTTCAAGGCGTCGCCAAGGGTTCCGGCCCGCCCCGTCAAAGAGGCCTTTTCCCCCATAAGAATGCCCCCTTTTTTCAAGAACACCGCAACTGATTCTTGACACCAGATTAACACCGCGGCTTCCGGTGTGTGCAAGACCTTCCCTGCCTTTTTTCACGGTTCATTGCGGGAATACCGGATTTGTTCTTTGCCGGCGTCGCCGACCGCGGGAGATTGCCCTTTCGCCGGGCCGACTCTATGTTGCGCCGCACCCCAACAGATCGAGGAAAACTCATGCGCTATCTGCACACCATGGTCCGCGTCGCCGACGTCGATGCCTCGCTCGATTTCTACTGCAACAAGCTCGGGCTGAAGGAGGTCCGCCGCTACGAAAACGAGCAGGGCCGTTTCACGCTGATCTTCCTCGCCGCCTCCGAAGACGAGCAAAGCGGCATCAACGACAAGGCGCCGCTGATCGAACTCACCTACAACTGGGATCCGGAAGACTACAAGGGCGGGCGCAATTTCGGCCACCTCGCCTATGAGGTCGATGACATCTACGCCACCTGCCAGCATCTGATGGACAATGGCGTCACCATCAACCGGCCGCCGCGCGACGGCAATATGGCCTTCATCCGGTCGCCGGACGGCATCTCCATCGAGCTTCTGCAGAAGGGCCCGGCGAAAGCCAAGGCCGAACCCTGGGCTTCGATGGCCAACACCGGAAGCTGGTAGCAATCACGCCATCTTGAAGCGAGGCGGCCGGGGTAAAAGCCGGCCGCCTTTGCCGTTTCGCACCACGCTACCTATCTGACCGGTCATCACGCCTGGCCGGCAGGCCAGCGCCAAGACCAGGAGAAGTCATTCATGCCATCCAGCCGTGCCGACGTCGCCACCGAGCACGCCAGCCGCTACCTGCAGCAGCTGTGCAAGCACTGGGCGCACAAATTTCCCGTCGAGTTCAACCCGACCCACGGCACCATCGACCTGACGTCGCTGGGCCGCACCGTCATGGATGCGGACGCGGCAGCATTGCACATCGTGGTATCAAGCGACGAAGCGGGATCGCTCGAGCGCCTGGAAAGTGTCGTCGCCGACCACATCAAGCGCTTTGCCTTCCGCGAAGAACTGACCTTCGACTGGAAGCCGGCAGCGACGTAACCAGCCTAGTTCTTACCGGCCTGACCGGCCATCTCCAGCAGCGCCAGCACCGAGCGCCAGTTGCGCGCGGTGCCCGGCACCTTCAGAACGCGCGGAATGAGGTTGGCGAAGACCGATTTGCCGAGCCCGTCCGGCGCGCTGAGGTAGAGCACGTCTCCCTTGACCTCGAAGCGCTCGGGGCCGGTGCATTTTTCAGCCAGCCGCGCCACCTCTTCGGCGGTCGGCTCACGATCCAGCGCATAGGCGTGGAGCTTGGTGTGGTCGGCGGCCGCTTCCGGATAGGGATTTTCGCTCACCAGCCGCTCGAACCAGGAGAGATCGCGCACCAAGATGCGCGAATGAAAACCCCATTTCTTCTCGAAGGCCGCTTCGATCTGTCTGGTCAGCGCCGTGGCGTCGCCCTTGCCGGCCCGGAACACGACATTGCCGCTCTGCACATAGGTGGCGACGTCGGAAAAGCCGAGATCCTCGAAGAAGGAGCGCAGTTCCGCCATCTTGACGATGCGGTTGCCGCCGACATTGATGCCGGAAAACAGAGCGATGAAAACCTTTGCGCTCATATGATGAAGCCCGCCAATGTCTCGTTGTCGGTGATGTCCTGATACTGGACGCCCTCGGCCTCGAAATTTGCCTTGAGCAGGTCGAAATTGCGACGGTCCTTGGTTTCGATGCCGATCAGCACCGAGCCGAAATTGCGCGCGGACTTCTTCAGATACTCGAAGCGGGCAATGTCGTCGTCGGGTCCCAGCATTTCGAGGAAGTCGCGCAGCGCGCCCGGCCGCTGCGGGAAGCGGATGATGAAATATTTCTTCAGGCCTTCGAAGCGCAGCGCCCGTTCCTTGACATCCGGCAGCCGCTCGAAATCGAAATTGCCGCCTGAGACCACGGCGACAATGGTCTTGCCACGGATCTCCTTCCTGGAAAAATCCTTCAATGCGTCGATGGCCAATGCGCCGGCCGGCTCGAGCACGACGCCTTCGACATTGAGCATCTCGATCATGGTGGCGCAGAGCCGGTTTTCCGGGATCAGCCGCACGGTGTCAGCAGCGAATTCCTTGAGAAACCGCAAGGGTTCGCGGCCGATTTCGGCCACCGCCGCGCCGTCGACGAAGTTGTCGACCTTGGCGAGCTTCAGCCGTTTTCCGGCCGCGAGGCTGTCGTGCAGGCTCGGCGCGCCGGCCGGCTCGCAGAAGACAAAACGCGCCTCGCGGCCCTGATCGGCGAAATAGTGCGTGACGCCGGCGGCGAGCCCGCCACCGCCGACCGGCAGCATGACGATGTCAGGCATGCGCGCACCCGCCATCTGGGCCGCGATCTCATAGGCGACCGTCGCCTGGCCCTCGATAATGTCCTTGTGGTCGAAGGGCGGCACCATGTGGGCACCCGACCTTTCGGTGAATTCGAAGGCGGCGCGATAGCAGTCGTCGAAAAAGTCGCCGACCAGCCTGATCTCGACGAAATCACCGCCGAACAGCCTGGTCTTGTCGATCTTCTGCTGCGGCGTTGTCACCGGCATGAACACCACGCCCTTTTTGCCGAAATGGCGGCAGACGAAGGCAAAACCCTGGGCATGGTTGCCGGCGGACGCACAGACGAACAGCTCTGCCTGGTTGCCCTCGCCGAGCGCCTTGCGGAAGAAGTTGAAGGCGCCACGGATCTTGTAGGAGCGCACCGGCGACAGGTCCTCCCGCTTCAGCAGCACCCGCGCGCCGGTCTTCTTCGACAGATAGTCGTTTTCCTGCAGCGGCGTTTCCGGAAAGATCTGGCGGATCGCCGCCGCAGCGGTGGCGACGCGGGAGGAAAAACTGTTCATCGGAAAGCCACCTTGTGCCGCATGTCTGCGCGGCCCCCCTGTCATCAACCTGGCCGCACAACGTCTGTTTATTGCATGCTGATCTCTCGCAGCCGATCCTGCCTATTGCATATCCGGCCTCGCAACGCCATTGGCCGACCGCTTACAGCCCTCTTCGACCGAAATTCGTATAATATTTGCAATCGCTTGGACGCATCTGTTCACACCTTTGTATCGGCTGGCCGCGAAATCGAAGCGATGCCAGTCTTCGGCGCGGACGCACCCGGCATCCGCTTCGAGCCGTTTCTCAGCGTTTCTTCCGCCACTTTGGCTTTCGCGCAACAGTATGATGGCCTTAACCAGGCGCCGACCACATTTCGGCTGGACACGACTTAGTTCTGCCGCACTCTGCCTGTCCGGGAGGTGTCGCAGGGGTAGATGGGCCTTTTGGCCGGAGTGGAAATTTCAGACGTGCCTTTGAAGAAGATCGTTACTGTTTGTCTCGCCGTGCTCGTCGCCGGCTGCGCCGGCCCGCAAACGCAGGAATTGCTTGGCAGCGCCATCGTCGCCGCGCCGGTGACGGAAATCGCCGGCAACCATTCGATCTTCATCGCCACGACGCGCAAGAAATCCGACGATCCCAACAAGGTTTTCGACGGCGAGCGCTCGGCAACGCTGAACTATGCCCGCGTCAACGTCACCGTCCCGGGACTCCACCAGACCGGCCAGATCGAGCGGCGCTCGCGCGGCAAGTCGGATGATCCGGCCAAATATTTCATGGCTTCCGAGGTTGTCGGCTACGACACGCAGCCGAAATTCTCCAGCGCGCTGAACGCCGACATCGCGGCGCGTGGCGGCCGCGTCATGGTCTTCGTGCACGGCTACAACACCGGTTTCGACGATGCAGTCTACCGCCTGACCCAGATCGTCCACGATTCCGGCTATCCCGGCACGCCGGTGCTGTTTTCCTGGGCGTCGGGCGCCAAGACCACCGACTATGTCTATGACAAGGAAAGTGCCAGCGCGGCACGCGACCAGCTCGAAGTGACGTTGCGCATGCTGCAGCAGTCCGGCGCGCGTCGCATCGACATTGTCGCGCATTCGATGGGAACCTGGGTAACCATGGAAACGCTCCGCCAGATGGCCATCAGCGGCGACCGCGACCTCGGCGGCAAGCTCGGCGACGTGGTGCTCGCCTCGCCCGACATCGATGTCGACGTGTTCAAGAGCCAGATGCGCCGCTACGGCAAGCCCGACAAGCCGTTCATCCTGCTGTTGTCCGACGACGACCGCGCGCTGAGGCTTTCCGGCCTGATCGCCGGTTCACGGCCGCGCGTCGGCGACTACAAGGATGCAGCCGATCTTGCCTCCTATGGCGTGACGGTGGTCGATCTCTCCGAGGTCAAGGGCAGCGACAGCTTCAACCATACCAAATTCGCCGACAATCCGGTCCTGGTGAAGATGATCGGCCAGCGGCTGCGCGAAGATGACGGCTTTGCCAGCGACCGGGACGTGACCGACCGCATCAGCCTGCTCGGGCAGTAGATGCGGCGCCACGCGTTTGCCATGCCAATCCAGCCTTGCGGAGGCCTTGGTCCATTTTGAACTGGACCGCGCCGGTCTCTGGCTCTATCGGAATAGCGGTGACGTCATGCCTTTGACGTCCCCCGTTACGGGAGCCGGCGCTTGAGCTTGCGCTTGAACAGTTTCGTCGTCGCGTTGGCGCTCGCCATTGCCGGTTGTGCCGGCCAGAACACGCATGATCTGCTCAACAAGACGACGGTCTCGGTACCAGCGTCCGACATCGCGGCCACGCACGAAATTTTCGTCGCCACCACCCGGCAGCAGGCGACCAAGGATCCGCGGCAGGTATTTAACGGCGATCGCTCGTTGACCACCAGCTACGCCCGCGTCGACGTCACCGTGCCGAAGGTCCACCAGGTCGGCGCCATCGAGCGGGCCAAGGGCTCGGCCAACTCGAACCCGGCCAAGCAATTCACGGCCACCAATGTCGTCCATTATGGCGACGCCCCGCAATTCGCCAAGGCGGTCGGCGCCGACATCGCCATGCGCGGCGACCGCGCGCTGGTGTTCGTGCACGGCTTCAACAACGGCTTCGACGACGGCGTCTACCGGCTGACGCAGATCGCCCATGATACGAAATATCCCGGTACGCCGGTGCTGTTCTCCTGGGCGTCGAGCGCCAAGACGACGGGCTATATCTACGACAAGGACAGCGCCAACGCCGCCCGTGACGACCTCGAGGCGACGCTCAGAATGCTCGCCAAGACGCGGGTCAAGAGCATCGACATCATCGCTCATTCGATGGGAACCTGGCTGACCATGGAGGCGCTGCGCCAGCTCGCCATCACCGGCGACCGCGATCTCGGCGGCAAGCTCGGCTATGTCGTCCTGGCTTCGCCCGACATCGATGTCGACGTGTTCAAAAAGCAGATGATGCGTTACGGCAAGCCGGACAAGCCGTTTGCCGTGCTGTTGTCAGGCGATGACCGGGCGCTCAAATTGTCTTCATTTATCTCCGGCGACAAGCCGCGTGTGGGCGACTACGGCAATGCGGCCGATCTCGCCAGCTATGGCGTCTCCGTGGTCGACCTGACCAAGGCCAAGGGCGGCGACGGTGGCCTAAACCACGCGAAATTCGCCGACAATCCGATCCTGGTGCAGTTGCTCGGCAACCGGCTGCGTACCCCTGCCGGCCTGGCCTCCGACGAACCCGATCCGGCGCAACTCAACAATCTCGGCCAGGGCCTCGGCAAGGCCGTCGGATCGGTCGCCGAGGTCGTCATCACCACGCCGTTCAAGGTGCTGACCATCGTCACCGGCGGGTGAGCGAGTCGCCGGCGGCGGCTTTGGTCTAGACGAACAGATCGACTTTCTGGAACGTCGTCACATCGATCAGCCCGACGTCGGAAATCCTCAGCTCCGGAATGACCACCAACGCCAGCAGCGAGTGCTGCATGTATGCGTTGTTCAGGGAACACCCCATCTTGCGCATCGCCTCGGTCAGTTTCTCGGCCTTGGCGGCGACGATCTCGGCGCGCTCGTCCGACATCAGGCCGGCGATCGGCATTTCGACCAGCGCCAGTTCCTTGCCCTTGGAGAACAGCACGACGCCGCCGCCGACTTGGCCCAGCCGGTTGACCGCCAGCGCCATGTCCTGCTTGTTGGTGCCGACGCAGATGATGTGATGGGCGTCATGCGCCACGCTCGAGGCCATGGCGCAATCGCCCATATAGCCGAAGCCGGAGACGAAGGCGTTGGTGACGCCGCCCGTGCCCCTGTGCCGCTCGACCAGCGCGATCTGGCAGACGTCGTTGCGGCGGTCCATGGCGACCAGCCCGTCCTCGACCGGCAGATCGGCCTCCAGCGCCCGTGTCGGCGCCTGGTTCTCGATGACGCCGATGACGCGCACCCGCACCTCGTTGGCACCCTTGGGCGCCGTGATGTCGAAATCGCCGGCCCTGAGTTTTTTGCCCAACTTGACGGTGTTCTTCGCCGTCTTCGGGTAATCATAGGCCGGAATGTCAATGTCGAGCTTGCCACCCTTGGCCAACCTGACACCGCGCGCATAAACCTCATCGATGGTCATTGCGGCGAGGTCGGAGACAATCAGCAGGTCGGCCAACCGTCCCGGTGCGATCGAACCGATTTCGCGTTCCAGCCTGAAATGCTGGGCAGTGTTGATCGTCGCCATCTGGATCGCCGTCACCGGCTTCAGCCCCTGTTGGATGGCGTGGCGCACCACCCGGTCCATGTGGCCTTCATGCACCAGCGTGCCGGAATGGCTGTCGTCGGTGCACAGGATGAAGTTGCGCGGATCGATGCCGCCTTCGGTCACCGCCTTGATCTGCGAGGCAACGTCGTACCAGGCCGAGCCCAGCCGCAGCATCGCCTTCATGCCCTGGCGGACACGTGCGATGGCATCCTCGGCGCGCGTGCCTTCGTGGTCGTCTTCGGGTCCGCCGGCGACGTAGCCATGGAACGGCAGGCCGAGGTCGCGCGAGGCATAGTGGCCGCCGACCGTCTTGCCAGCACGAACCGTCGCCGCGATCTCGCCCGACATGACAGGATCGTTTGCGGCGACACCGGGGAAATTCATCACTTCGCCGAGCCCGATGATGTTTTCCCAGGTCATGGCCTCGGCAACATCGGCGACCGTCAGCTCGGCGCCGGCATGTTCCAACCCGGGCGCCGACGGCACGCAGGACGGCATCTGCACATGCACGTTGATGGGCATCGCCACCGCCTCGTCATGCATCAGCCGCACGCCCGGCAAGCCGAGCACATTGGCGATCTCGTGCGGATCGATGAACATCGACGTGGTGCCGTGCGGGATGACGGCACGGCAGAACTCGGTCACCGTCACCATGCCGCTCTCGACATGCATGTGCGCGTCGCAGAGGCCTGGCACCAGATAGCGCCCGCCGGCATCGACAACCTTGGTGCCCTGGCCGATGGCGTGGCTGGCATTCGGCCCGCAATAGGCGAAGCGGCCGCCGGCAATGGCGATATCGGTGCCGGCGATGATCTCGCCGGAGTGAACGTTCACCCAGCGGCCGTTGCGGATGACGAGATCGGCGGGCTTGCGGCCCATGGCGACGTCGACCAGATGCGTCGCCATCTCGGTCCAGGGTTTTGGTTTCGTCGCATGCGCCGCCGGCTTCTTTGCCATGAAGGGACTCCTGTTTGCGCGACTGTGCCAAGCCTGCCTGGTTTTGACCAGCGCCAAACAGCGAACGGGCCTGCCCAGCCTTCACAAAGGCTGTTCAGCCTTCACCTCGACCGTGACTTTCGCACCTCCCGCCGAAATCCGTTCCGCGAGGCGCTGGAGTTCGCCCGCGGCGAAGGCGCCGCTGAGCATCACCTCACCGCCTAGGATGGGTTCGACCAGGCGCGGCGACGCCACCACGGCACCGTCGACGCTGAGATCGACCACCTTCCCGACATTCGCCTTGGTGAAGTCGGCGAATGCCTTTGCGCTGTCCGGTGTCATCTTCAGGTTGAGTGCCCTCTGTCCCGACGCTTGATCGGATACGACCGCGGCCTTGGCGATGGCGAGCGTCAATGGCTCGGCCATGACGAGACCGCAGGCGAACAGTGTGATGGCTGTTCCAGCGATGAGACGAGTCAGGCCGTTCATCACGATTTTTCCTTGCAAGACGGCCATTTTGCACGCCGACATTTTCCCGGCAATGCCGGCTGTCCTGCGCTTGCAGGCCGCGGTTCTGCCAACGGCAAACGGTTGCAGCCAGAAACAGGATTCCGTTTTGTCGTAAATCGGTCTAGCTTGGTCGCCAAGATTTCTTCTGACTCTTCGTCCGGGGAGTTCGAGTGTATCGCCTTGTGGTCGCAAGTGCCGGTCTTCTTGCCGTCCTGTCCGTGCCGGCTCTCGCAGCCGACCCGACGGTCGACGTGCCGATGACCGCGCCCGGCTTCGACTGGACCGGATACTACGCCGGCCTGCAGGCGGGCTATGGCTGGGGCCAGTCCGACATCTCAGGAACGGAGGGCGAGCCGTTTTCCGTCTCGCCGGACATAAACGGCGGTTTCGTCGGCGGGCATATCGCCGGGCTGTGGCAGTTCGACCAGGCCGTGATCGGCGCCGAAGCCGACCTCAACTATTCCTCGGTCAACGGCACGGCCGAAGCGGAACCCGGAAACAATTTCGGCACCGACATCAAATGGTTCGGATCGGTCAACGCCAAGGCCGGATACGCGATGGATCGCGTGCTGGTCTATGGCATAGGCGGCGTTGCCTTTGCCGGGATCGAGACCTCGCAATCGGCGGGCTCCGCTTTCTCCGAGACACGCGCGAATGTCGGCTGGACCCTGGGCGCCGGCGTCGACTACGCGCTGACCGACAAGTTCGTCGTCGGCGCCCAGTATCGCTACTACGATTTCGGCTCCGAACACTATGACGGATCCAGCGACTTCGTCGGCCGCGACCAGGATACCAAGCTGAACACCGTCGGCATCAATCTCAGCTACAAGTTCTGAGCCTTGCCAACTGCGGTCGCAGAGCGACGGCTGTGACGTAATCCGCGATTTCGATGAGAGGGGCGGCCGGCGCCCCCAGTGGGCGGGGGAATGGGTTGGGCCTGGTAGACGCCGGCCTCGGCGGATCAGATCCGCCGTGCAAACACCCTACGCATTTCACGCGCCGCGCTAAATTCCGCGATCACACCAGTATCGCCACGCCACCTCCTCGGGGGTGCGCGTTCAGGCGGCTTAAGAAACACGACTTGACGACCTGTGTCTGGCATCTGAAAAGGGCTGGCCTGCGGACGTGGCGGAATTGGTAGACGCAAGGGACTTAAAATCCCTCGATCTCTGATCGTACGGGTTCGATTCCCGTCGTCCGCACCAGATTGAAATCAAAGCAGAGTTTGGCTGGTTGGCATGGGCGGCTGCCATGAAGAGGCTTGGCAGGATGGCCGCAAGGCAGCCGTGTCGAGAACGGCCATTCCATTCGTTTTTTAGCTAAAGTGAAACAAAGGATGCATTTCCACGTTGAGGTACGTCCAAACGAGAGATTTTTGAAAATGGATCCGGCAACTGCGGCAGTGATGGTTTTGCTCCAGTGTAGCCCGGTTGAGGGTTCTGTCTGCAAACCCGTCGATATGGGGCCGACCATGTATGCGTCGCTCGACTTATGCATGGCTTCGCTGAAAGACAGATTGGCAAGCGCTCCGAACGGCGAAACCGTCGGGCGGTGTCGTCTCGTTGATGCGACCGTCACAGAGGGCTTGCCGCTCGGCTATACAAAAGTTCTTGTAACGCGCGGCCACGGCGACGACGCCGTCACCAGCAGCTACATCGTACAGCACCAGCCCTAGCCGCCCCGTTCCCGCTGCCCCAAGGTGGCGTTCTTGTCTGTTTGCTAGATGCGCGTGGTGACATGCTCTTGACCGCCCGAAGGCAGCATCGGCGACCGCTGATCGGCGTTTCGCTCATGATCCGGTCCAGAGCCCATTTCAATGATTCCGACCAGCGCGCGAACAAACTCAACCATATCGTTCGCCGTGATGGCTGCCTGGTCGGGATCTTGCCCAATGTGCTCGGCGGCCGCACAACATGACAGGCGGATGCGATCGTAGTGAGAATCCCTTTCATCTTCCGGCAACATCGCCAATTTCATGGCTCGGCGATGAATCAGCCGGAGCAATTGTTCGAGAGCGGTTCCGACACTCATGCGTTTTGCTCCGCATTGGTCAAGCGTTCCGGCGCTCCAGGGCGCGTGTCGGAACGTCGATGGTATTTCCATCCCTGTGCCAAGGCTGCATTATAGCCATTAATATATTGTTTATTGCTAATATACCCTTCCCGGGAAGCGTCTTTGGGCTCCAGAAGATCGTCGGATCGCAGTCGGCATGTCTTTTGTTGCCGACGAGGTCGCTACAGTCGCATCAGCCGGCAATTCCATCGCCATTATGCCCGCTGATGTGCGGTAAGGGGCCGAAGCAGCGGTCTCACGCCGCCTTTCGAGCGAGCCAACAGCGCCTGCGCATTCGCAAAGCTATTTCGGAACGGGCAATGACAATAACGATAGATACAAACGCCAGCTGGCGCGACATCGCGCGGGTGAGCGAAGGCGAATCCCTGGCGCTTAGCCAGGCAGCATGGGAGAGGATCGCCTTTGCGCACCAGATCGTCGCGGCCATCGTCGAAAAAGGCATCCGCGCCTATGGCGTCAATACCGGGGTCGGCGCCTTGGCAAGCAAGGTCGTGGCGCCTGCCCTGCAAAAGAAACTGTCGCGCAATATCATTCGCAGTCACGCCTGCGGCGTAGGTGACCTCGTGCCGAGACGCGGCGTGCGCGCCATCATTGCCGCTCAAGTGGCTAATTTCGCGCATGGCCGTTCGGGCGTTAGCCCTGCGATCGTCCGCAATTTGCTCACCTTTATCGAGCGCGACTGCGTTCCCGACGTGCCCTCCCGGGGATCGGCCGGGTATTTGACGCACAACGCGCATGTAGCACTGGTCTTGATCGGCGAAGGCAGTGCAACCGTGGCAGGCCGCCCGATGAGCGGGCTCGAGGCGTTGGCTGAAATGGGTCTGGAGCCATTGGAGCTTGGCGCCAAGGAAGGCTTGAGCCTGGTCAACGGCACGGCGTGCGCAACCGGCCTGACAAGCATTGCGGTGCTGCGCGCGGAGCGTTTGTTGGGATGGGCTGACGCGGCGGCGGCTTTGACGCTCGAAGCCGCGGGCGCGCAAATGCCGGCTTTTGGCGAACAAATCCTGGCGATGAGGCCCTCACCCGGCATTCAGGACGTGGGCAGATCACTGCGCGGCTGGCTTCATGGCAGCGAACTTATCGCGCTGGCCCATGGCAGTCGCACGCAGGACGCACTCAGTCTTCGCGCCGTGCCGCATGTTCATGGCGCCGCCCGGGAGGTGCTGGACCGGTCCTCCGAGCTGGTCGACCGCGAACTGGCTGCCGTCACCGACAATCCCGCGGTATTCGGGTCCTTGAGCGATCCTCAGGTTGTTTCAGAGGCGCATGCGGTAGCGCCCGCCCTCGGGCAGGCCGCCGACGGCCTGACCATCGCCTTGGCTCAGGTGGCCGGAATGAGCGAGCGTCGGATCGATCGTCTCGTCAATCCGCTTGTCAACAATTTGCCGGCCTTCCTTGCCGATGAGGACGGAGCCAATTCCGGCTTCATGATCGCCCAGTACACGGCCACCTCGCTCAGCAACGTCAATCGGCGTCTGGCCGCCCCGGCGGCGACCGACGGCGGCGTCACATCCGGCCTGCAAGAGGATTTTCTTGCGCATCCAACCGTCGCAGCCAACAAGCTGCTGGCGGTTATCGACAACGCCGAATACATCCTGGCGATCGAACTCATGGCAGCCGCGCAGGCCCATGATTTTCTGGCGCGGCGCGGTGCCCGCGCGCCTGGTACTGACACCATCTACCAACTGGTCCGGGAAAATATCGCGCACTATTCCGACGATCGGCCTCTGTCCCGGGATATGGAAGCCTTGCGCACCTTCATCCGCGAAATGGACGTGCCGGCCTGTCCGCAGCACAGCTAGCAAGGCAATACCCAGCGAGCTTCGAGAGACTAGGCCTTCATCGGGTTCAGCTTCAGATGCTGGATCAGGATAATCGTCTTGGCATCGACGATGCGACCGTCGGCGATGCCGGCCAGCGCCTCGTCGAGCGGCATTTCCAGAACCTCGATATCCTCGCCCTCTTCCGGAGCGCCGCCGCCGGCCGAGATGCGGTCGGCGGGCGAATAGCGGGCAATGAAGAACCACAGCCGCTCGGTGACGCTGCCCGGGCTCATATAAGGCGAAAACAGCCGCTCAATATCCTTCAGCCGGTAGCCGAGCTCTTCCTCGGCTTCCTTGCGGATGGCGGTTTCCGGATCGTTTTCGTCGAGCAGCCCGGCACAGGCCTCGATCAGCGGTTCGCGGTGGCCAGTGACGTAGGCGGGATAGCGGAACTGGCGCACCAGGAGCACCGTCGAACGCTGGGGGTCGTAAGGCAAAATCACCGCGCCATCGCCGCGATCGTAGGTCTGGCGGATTTGCGTCTCCCATTGCCCGTCGCGCCGGCGATAGTCGAGCACGGTCTTTTTCAGCACCGCCCAGTCGTCGGAAAGAACCTCTTCCGAACGGATACGAATACGATCTTCCATTGGATACCTCGGTATTTGCCGGCCGGCGCAGGCGTAGCCGCGAAACGGCGCCGGCGCAATTGGGGCAGCGATTGGTCCAGCAAGCGTTTCACTCTCTCGTGTGTGGTATGCAAGATATCTGTCGCCTAGATAACGCGTTCCCTCTCCCGGAGCCCTCTTCATGACTGCATCGCTTTTCCAGCCGATCACCCTCGACGGCCTCACCTTCCCCAACCGCATCGCCGTGGCGCCGATGTGCCAGTATTCCGCCGAGGACGGGTCGGCCAGCGACTGGCATCTTTACCACTGGATGAACCTGGCCATGTCCGGCGCCGGCATGGTCACGGTGGAGATGACCGATGTCGAGCGGCGCGGGCGCATCTCCCATGGTTGCCTCGGGCTTTACTCCGACGACAACGAAGCCGCCGCGCGCCGCACACTGGACGCGGCACGACGCGTCGCCGCGCCGGGCACGAAATTCGGCACCCAGTTGGCGCACGCCGGCCGCAAGGCCTCAAATCGCAAGCCCTGGGAGGGCGGCGGGCCACTGCAGCCAAACGAAGACCCCTGGCAGACCGTCTCGGCCTCGGCCATGGCCTACGACACCGGCTGGAACGTGCCGCGCGCGCTCGATGAGGAAGAGATCCTGCAGCTCATCGAACGGTTCGCCCAAGCGGCAAGGCGGGCCGAACGCGCCGGCTTCGACTTCATCGAACTGCACGCAGCACACGGCTATCTGATCTTCCAGTTCCTGTCGCCGCTGTCCAACCAGCGCACCGACCGCTGGGGCGGCTCGCTGGAAAACCGGATGCGTCTTGTCGTCGAAATCGCCAGGGCGGTGAAGAAGGCGGTGCCGAAGCTGATGCTCGGCGCCCGGCTGTCGGTGAAGGACTGGGTCGACGGCGGCTTCGACGTCGAGGATGCGATCGAGGTGGCGAAGGCCTTGAAGGCCGAGGGCATCGCCTATCTCTGCTGCTCCAGCGGCGGCAATTCGCCGTTACAGAAATTGCCCACCGGCCCCGGCTATCAGGTGCATCTGGCAGAAGCCGTGCGCAAGGGCGCCGGCATCCCGACCCGCGCGGTCGGCCTGATCGACGATCCCCAGCAAGCCGAGGCTGTGATCGCCGAGGGCCGTGCCGACATGGTGGCACTGGCGCGTGCCTTCCTCGCCGATCCGCGCTGGGGCTGGCGTGCGGCCGCCACATTCAAGGAAAAGATCCATCCGGCGCCGCAGCTCGCGCGCTCGGTGACGACGATGGAGCACTGGATGAAGGCGGCGGGCTGAACCGCCCATTCTCCCGATACCAGCGCGATCCTGACCGGCTCGTTTGCCACAGCCCGCTTCAATTCTGGTCGCAAACTGTTACGTTGGGTCAGGCTGCGGCGGGCGCGGCCGGGCTTGGGAGAAGATCATGTCATTCAGGGCATTCTTGCCGGCTGCGATGCTTGTGACTGTCGCCGGCTTTTGGCTCGGCGCATCGACGCCGGGCGTCGCGCAATATTGCGAGGGGACGGTGCACGGCCTGTCCGGCCGCTACAATCTGGCGACCGGTAGTGGCTTTCTCGCCGTGCGGACACGGCCGAACTCGTCATCGCGGATGATCGGCCAGCTGTTCAATGGTGATCACGTCGAGATTTTCGACCGCCGCGGCAACTGGTATCAGGTCGAAATCGGCGGCTCGACCGGCTGGGCGAATGCACGCTGGCTGCGCAACGACTGCCGCTACTGACGCCGATGCATGTCAGCTAAAAAGCGTCGCAAAACGCGACGCGACTTTTGGGCGCAGGTTTCGGGCCACTTTTGCAACCAAATTGGCTGCTTTGCGTTGCGGCCATGATGGACAACAAACCTTTTGAAACGCCGGTCGTGGTCGAACTCGGCCATGTCGGCAAATATCGCCATATCCGCAGCACCCAGGAAGCAGCGGAGTGTCTGATGACGGTCTGGCCGCTCAATCGCGGCCCGCGTCATCGTGATGCCCTCGACACTTGCCTCAAAGTGCTGGAAGGTTATCGTTCGACAGCGGAGGCGCGACGGGCATTGATCGAGGCCGCCAGGGAATCGGAAGTGCTGGTGCCCGACGACAAGCTATCCGACGACCGGCTGCATTGAGCAGGCGGACCTTTCAACCGGAGGTTTTTATGGCGAAGCTGACTTACAAGATCGTCGAGCATGACGGCGGCTGGGCCTATAAGGTCGGTTCGACCTTCTCGGAGACATTTCCCACCCATCAGGATGCGTTGCGCGCCGCCGAGATCGCCTCGGCCGAGCAGCAGGTGGCAGGCGCGACGGACGGTATCCAATATGAGGATGCCGACGGCAAATGGCACGAGGAACTGGCCGATGGCCGCGACCGGCCGCAGACCGAAGTGTCCGAATAGACTTTCCGAAGAAGAGAACTTGCCAACAGACTGAGGCAGGGCGCCGGCCGCGGACGTCAGGAGAGACGACGTCCCACGGTCGACGGCTGCCCGGTGGCTGAATTATTTGCCGCAATACTGGTCGTTCACATTGCCCTGAGCATTCGCATCAGGACCCGCTGTGCCGTATGCACACGGGCCGGCAGGACCCGAATTGCCAAGGCTGTCCAGCCCAGAGCGGTCGCCATTGATGCTACCGGTCGTGTTCTGGTCGACGCCTGAGGACTGTTCGTTGCCGAATGGCCACCAGTTGTGACGGTTGGAATATGCGCCGTCGGACGATTGCGCCATCGCCGATGTGGCGAGACCGATCGTCAGAACCGATGCTGCAAGAAATCTCCTGTACATTGCATTACTCCGTGTCTTGGTCGCCTTGGGGTGCGACACGGGGTAAACCCGGCAGTCAGCCGGTTGGTTCATTGAAATTGTCGTGAGGCTGCGGTGATGGAAACGCGCGGACGGCAATCCGCTCGATGAAGCCAATCACCCGCTTGGGTTCGACGAACTGCGGCATATGGCCGACGCCGTCGACGGGTTCAAAATCGAGCCCCGCGATCTTGCCTCGCATCGGCTCGCCATGGATGCGGATGTCGATGACACGGTCGGCGGTTCCGAAGAGGATGCCGGCAGGCATGACAATCTCGCCGTAGCGCTGCTCGATGCGGCCGAGATCCTCTTCGACGGCCACGACATCGGCCGATGTCGCCTGGAAATGGACTGGTCGCAGCCCGAGCCAGCCGCCGCCTTCGACCATGTAGTCCGTCGGAAAAGCCTGCGGCGCGAAGATGAATTCCATTGTCGGCCGCGCATAGCGCAGGCTCAGGGGTATCGCCACGGTATAGGCCATGATCCAGCGCTGCACGCGGGAGGGGATGTACAGCAGGTCAAATCTTTGCCGCGCCCTGGTTTCCAGATGCGTCAGCGGCGCCAGCAAGGCGATGCCCGAAATTGCCTCGGGATGTTCCACGGCCAGGGTCAATGTGACGGCGCCACCCAGCGAGTGGCCCACGACCAGCGGCCTTTCCAGTTGCAATTTTTCGATGAAGCGGCGCACCAGCGCCGCCTGTTCAGGCAAGCGGCCGGTGGTGCCGCTCGCGCGCGTCGAATAGCCCGATCCCGGACGATCGAGCGCGATCAGGCGATAACCCGGGCCGAAATGTCCGAACAAAGTGCGCCGGAAGTGATGGAGTTGCGCGCCAAGCCCGTGCAGGAAGACGATCGGCCGCCCCTCGCCCACATCGACATAGTGGATGCGGTTGCCGTCGATCTCGATGAATTTTCCGACCGGCGGCACCAGTGCTTGGGCTTTCATGGCGATCCAAAGCGTCGCCAGCGCCAGGCAGGCGATCCCCAGGACCGCCAGCAGGAACAGCACGGCCAGCAGCCATGACAGGATCGATATCAGCATTGTTCACCCGGACCAGAACCCGTTTGAGCTTACCCGCATCCGGTCATGCTGCAACCTCGCTTCGAAACGGGCGCGTCCAGGCATGGATTGTTCACCGCCTGGCGGCATTGCCGACAGCCACGCGCCGCGCTATCTCAGGCAACCCGTCCTGCCGGAGCCCTCCATGACCGAAATCGTTACCGCCGCCATGCTCGTCATCGGCGATGAGATTCTCTCCGGCCGCACCAAGGACAAGAATATCGGCCACCTCGCCGACATGATGACGGCCATCGGCATCGACCTGAAGGAAGTGCGCATTGTTCCCGACGAAGAAGACGAGATCATCGCGGCGGTGAACGCCGTGCGTGCGCGCTACACCTATGTGTTCACCACCGGCGGCATCGGCCCGACCCATGACGACATCACCGCCGATTCGGTTGCCAAGGCATTCGGCGTGCCCTGCGAATACGATGCCAAGGCCTATGCGCTGCTGGAGGCAAGCTATGCGGCGCGCGGCATCGAATACACCGAGGCGCGCAAGCGCATGGCGCGAATGCCGCGCGGCGCCGACCTTATCGACAATCCGGTGTCCGTGGCGCCCGGCTTTCGCATCGGCAACGTCCACGTCATGGCCGGCGTGCCCTCGATCTTCCAGGCCATGCTCGACAATGTCGTGCCGACGCTGAAGACGGGCACGAAGATGCTGTCGGCGACCGTGCACTGTCCGTTCGGCGAAGGCCTTGTCGGTGGACCGTTGGGTGAGATCCAGAAAGCGCATCCGGACACGATCATCGGCTCCTATCCAAAGTATGGCGACGGCAAGTTCTGGACCGAACTGGTCGTTCGCGCCCGCAGCCAGGAAGCGCTGGACGCCGCGCGCGCCGATGTCGAGGCAATGGTGGCGGGGTTCGCCGCCAAGGCGAGCTGAGCGGGTCCAGGCCGGAACAAAGCGTGGCGCGCCGGCGTTGCTTTCACGCGAGTTCAAACACTCGCCAGATTGAGGGATCACCATGCGCTTCAAGACCATCGTTGCCATTCTGCAGAACGAGCAGGACGCCGAGCGCGTGCTCGACTGCGCCATTCCGCTCGCCAACCGCTTCCAGGGCCATCTGATCGGCATCCATGCCGAGGCGCTTCCGGTGCCCTACACGTCGGCGACCGGCTTTCCCGATACCGAGTTCCTGCAGGTCTCGGCCGACATGAGCCGGGAGCGGGCCGACAAGCTGCAGGCCGTCTTCCTCAGGCGCATCGAGGATTCCGGCCTCTCTTTCGAGTGGCGCAGCCTGGAGAGCTTCTCCGGCGACAGCGCGTTGACCGGCATTTCAAGCGTGCGCGCCGCCGATCTTATCATTGCCGCCCAGCGCGAAACCGGCGGCGATCCGAGCGCCGATGTCGACACGCTGGTCTATGACGCCGGCCGGCCGGTGCTGGTGGTGCCGAGTGCCGGTCCGCTGGTCACCACGTTCAAACGCGTGCTGCTCGCCTGGAACGGCAGCAAGGAGGCCGCCCGCGCCGCCTTCGACGCCCTGCCCTTCATCATCGAGGCCGAGAAGACCGACATATTGGTCATCGATCCGCCCGATACGTTCGACGAAAGCCCGGAGGCCGCCGGCGCCGAAATCGCGTCGGCGCTGTCACGCCACGGCGCCAATGTCAGCGTCTCGGTGCAGAAATCGGGCGGCACCTCGGTCGACGACATGATCCAGAACCGGGTCGCCGAGACCGGCGCCGATCTGCTGGTGCTTGGCGCCTACAGCCACTCCTGGCTGCGCCAGCTGCTGTTCGGCGGAGTGACGCGCACGGTGCTGCGTACAGCACAGGTGGCGGCCTTCCTGTCGCGATAAGTCCACAGCCATCGCTGCCAGCCGCCCTTGCCAAAGCCGAGGCTTTCCAGTTAATTCCGCGCGCATTCCCCTGTTTTTGTGCACGCGGTCTTCGCGTGCTGCGGAGTGCGCGAAAAATGTCCCTTCCCGAAAAAGCCTTTCCGGTCTCCTGGGACCAGTTCCATCGTGACGCCCGCGCGCTTTCCTGGCGGCTTTCAGGCGCCAACAAGGGGCAATGGAAGGCGATCGTCTGCATCACGCGCGGCGGGCTGGTTCCGGCGGCGATCATCGCGCGCGAACTCGGCATCCGCGTCATCGAGACGGTCTGTGTCGCCTCCTACCACGACTACACCAGCCAGGGGCAGTTGCAGGTGCTGAAGGAGATAACGCCCGCACTGCTCGCCGACGACGGCGCCGGCGTGCTGATCATCGACGACCTGACCGACACCGGCAAGACCGCCGGCATCGTGCGCGCAATGATGCCCAAGGCGCATTTCGCCACCGTCTACGCCAAGCCGAAGGGCCGGCCGCTGGTCGATACTTTCGTCACCGAGGTCAGCCAGGATACCTGGATCTATTTCCCCTGGGACATGGGCTTCACCTACCAGAAGCCGATCGCCGACGACCACGCCGGCTGATTCGCGACACGCCGCTTTTTCCAACTAAGCAGCCACCGACGACAATATTTGCTTCCGTGGACGGCTCCCTGGGGCAGGATATCCTGTGAAATCGACCTCTATTGGCGGGAATCGGCCAGGCTGATCAAAGTTTTTACTTTTATTGGTCAGAATTAGCCGTAAGATTCGTAAGGCGGCAAACGATTCTGGAGGCTGGGGCTAGCTTCTCCGATGTTGACAAGGCCAACGACGCACAACCATCTGGCCGAAAGGGTCCGGCGACTCTTCGGCACCGCGCCGTGCCGTCTGCAGGTTGCCGCGCTGCCCTGGCGCGATACCGGTAATGGCGTCGAGATCATGCTGATCACCAGCCGCGACACGGGCCGCTGGGTGTTGCCGAAGGGTTGGCCAGAAGCCAAGGAGCCGCTCTGCGAGGCGGCGGCGCGAGAAGCCGGCGAGGAAGCCGGATTGCGCGGAACCGTCTCGCATCTCGAAGCCGGCCGCTACTTCTATGCCAAGGTTCTGGCTTCGGGTGAAGAAGTGCCCTGCGAGGTGCTGGTGTTTCCGCTGCACGTCGACAAGATCGCCGACCGCTGGAAGGAAAAGCACTCCCGCACCCGCAAGTGGGTGAGTTCCAGCGAAGCCGTGCGCATGATCAATGAGCCGGACCTTTGCCAGATCATCGCCTATTTCTGCGCCGACCCGCACAGATTCTCCTAGGTGACCTCCAGGGCATATTAACAACCCTGTGATGTGTCGAGCATGAAAGGTTTGCTAATCCTTCTTCGCTAAGAATCGACCAATCTGGCGTTTGATCGATGGCGAATCCTGTAGACCCAATTCAGCAACATACCGGCGAGCCCGAGCGCGAGCACCGTCCACGCGTGCTCAAGGGTGGAACCGTTATCACCGGGATTCAAAACTCGGAAATCGCCGTGACGCTGCGCAACCAGCATGCGGGCGGCGCCGAATTGAAAATACCGATCGAGGCGCGGGTGCCCGATCGTTTCCTGCTTTATGTGCCGCTCGACGGCGTCGCCTATCGCTGCGAGGTCCGCTGGCGCCGCAACGACCGGGTCGGCGTGCAGTTCACCGGCACCGAGCCGAAGCCGAAGCTGCATTACGGCTGATATCTGGCATATCGGCCCGACAGGTTTTTCGAGGCCGACCAGATTGCTCACGATCGACGCCTCCCGGCGGTCAAAGGCCGCAGATCCACCGTTCGAAACGGCAATCGCGGCGGCGCATTTCTATCCCCGTTATCCACATGTGTGGCACACAAGATGTTGGGGTCACAAAAGCTACGCAAACGAATCCTTGACGGCGCAAAACGAGTCGCCTTTTATAGGCCATGTGCTCCTGTTGAGAGCGCGACCGGAAAGTTCTGAGCCCGGTCTTTTTCCCGGATTATGTGCGTTTTGCCCGCATTTCCGCCCGTTTACGAGGCCGGCGGAAGCGTTGGGATCTTGGGGTGGTGGGGCGACGAAAGGGAGAATTGTCGGACTGGAATAAATTGTCTGTTAATACTATATTTAGTGTTTGCAGGTAGGTTCGACGCTAGATAGTGTGAATTTCCCTCGAGTGAGGGAATCGAAAAAATCAGATTTGAGGGACCCGCGGGGTTCGCCGGCGCGTTGTGACAGAGGCTTCACGAGAAGCCCAGGCTGCAAATGCTGGGGGAGATCGCGGAATGGAGAGCCGGCCGTTTTCGAACGCCGGCAGACGGCGGACATGCGCGTTTCGCATCAGGGGGAGAAATCCCTGGGGAAAAGCGCTATATATAGACAAAAGGACCGGACCAATGCGCATCGAGCGTCGCTTCACCAAGCAAGGGCAATCGGCTTATGCGGAGATCGAATTCCGCAAGGCGCTTTCCGAGATCAAGAATCCGGATGGCTCGGTGGTGTTCCGCCTCGACAACATCGATGTGCCGGCGCAGTTCTCCCAGGTCGCCGCCGATATCCTGGCGCAGAAATATTTCCGCAAGGCCGGCGTGCCCGCGCGGCTGAAGAAGGTCGAGGAGAACGACGTCCCCTCCTTCCTGTGGCGCTCCGTCGCCGACGAAGCCGAACTGGCCAAGCTGCCCGAAGCCGAGCGCTACGGTTCCGAGATCGACGCCCGCCAGGTCTTCGACCGTCTGGCCGGCACCTGGACCTACTGGGGCTGGAAGGGCGGCTACTTCAAGTCGGAGGAAGACGCGCGGGCTTTCCGCGACGAGCTCGCCTATATGCTGGCCACCCAGCGTGTCGCGCCGAATTCGCCGCAATGGTTCAACACTGGGTTGCACTGGGCATACGGCATTGACGGTCCGAGCCAGGGCCACTTCTATGTCGACCCCTTCACCGGCAAGCTGACCAAGTCGAAGTCCTCCTACGAGCATCCGCAGCCGCATGCCTGCTTCATCCAGGGCGTGCAGGACGACCTCGTCAACGAGGGCGGCATCATGGATCTGTGGGTGCGCGAGGCGCGCCTGTTCAAATATGGCTCCGGCACCGGCTCGAACTTCTCGCTGCTGCGCGGCGAAGGCGAAAAGCTGTCGGGCGGCGGCCGCTCGTCCGGCCTGATGAGCTTCCTCAAGATCGGTGACCGCGCCGCCGGCGCCATCAAGTCGGGCGGCACGACGCGCCGCGCCGCCAAAATGGTCATCGTCGACGCCGATCACCCCGATATCGAGGAATTCATCGACTGGAAGGTCAATGAAGAGCAGAAGGTCGCCTCGCTGGTGACGGGCTCGAAGATCGTCAAGAAACATCTCGAAGCCATCATGAAGGCCTGCGTCAATTGCGAAGGCAATGGCGAGGACTGCTTCGATCCGGCCATCAACACGGCGCTGAAGCGCGAGATCAAGGCAGCCAAGAAGTCGGCCGTGCCAGAGAACTACATCTACCGCGTCATCCAGTTCGCCAAGCAGGGCTACAAGTCGATGTCGTTCAAGACCTACGACACCGACTGGGATTCGGATGCCTACCTGACCGTTTCGGGCCAGAACTCCAACAATTCGGTGTCGCTGAAGGACAATTTCCTGCGCGCCGTCGAAGACGATGCCGACTGGCACCTGACCGCCCGCAAGGATGGCAAGGTGCTGAAGACGCTGAAGGCCAGGGACCTCTGGGAAAAGATCGGCTACGCCGCCTGGGCGTCGGCGGATCCGGGCCTGCATTTCAACACGACGATGAACGACTGGCACACCTGCGCTTCGGCCGGTGCGATCCGGGCCTCCAACCCGTGCTCGGAATACATGTTCCTCGACGACACGGCCTGCAACCTCGCCTCGATCAACCTTTTGCCCTACCGCAACGCCGACGGCACGATCGACATCGCCGCCTACGAGCATACCGTGCGGCTGTGGACCATCGTTCTCGAAATCTCGGTGATGATGGCGCAGTTTCCGTCGAAAGAGATCGCCAAGCTCTCCTACGAATACCGCACGCTCGGCCTCGGCTACGCCAATATTGGCGGCCTGCTGATGACCTCGGGCATTCCCTATGATTCCGACGAGGGCCGCGCCATCTGCGCAGCGCTCACCGCGATCATGACCGGTGTTGCCTACTCCACCTCGGCGGAAATGGCCTCCGAACTCGGCGCCTTCCCTGACTATGACCGCAACGCCCAGAACATGCTGCGCGTCATGCGCAACCATCGCCGCGCCGCCTATGGCGACAAGGACGGCTACGAGAAGCTCGCAGTCAACCCGGTGCCGCTGGTCGCCTCCGATCTCAAGCAGCAGGCGCTTGCCGAGCATGCCAAAGCCGCCTGGGACCGCGCCATCGAGCTCGGCGAGGAACATGGCTACCGCAATGCGCAGGCAACCGTCATCGCGCCGACCGGCACGATCGGCTTGGTCATGGATTGCGACACCACCGGCATCGAGCCCGATTTCGCGCTGGTGAAGTTCAAGAAGCTCGCCGGCGGCGGTTACTTCAAGATCATCAACCGCGCCGTGCCGGAAGCGCTGCGCACGCTCGGCTATTCCGAGAGCCAGATCGCCGAGATCGAGGCCTATGCGGTCGGCCACGGCAATCTCAACCAGGCGCCCGGCATCAACCCCGGCTCGCTCAAGGCCAAGGGTTTCAGCGACGACAAGATCGCCGCGCTCAATGCGGCGCTGAAGTCGGCCTTCGACATCAAGTTCGTCTTCAACCAGTGGACGCTCGGCGCCGACTGGGTGAAGGAGACTTTTGGGTTCACCGACGAGCAGCTCAACGACTTCTCGTTCGAGATGCTGCCGGCGATGGGCTTCTCCAGGAAGGACATCGAGGCCGCCAACATCCATGTCTGCGGTGCCATGACGCTGGAGGGCGCACCCTTCCTCAAAGCTGAACACCTCGCCGTGTTCGACTGCGCCAGCCCCTGCGGCAAGATCGGCAAGCGCTCGCTTTCGATCAACAGCCACATCCAGATGATGGCGGCCGCACAGCCCTTCATCTCGGGCGCCATCTCCAAGACCATCAACATGCCCAACGATGCGACGGTGGAAGACGCCAAGGGCGCCTATATGCTGTCGTGGAAGCTGGCGCTGAAGGCCAACGCGCTCTACCGCGACGGCTCGAAGCTGTCGCAGCCGCTGAACGCCTCGCTGCTCGCCGATGGCGAGGAGGATGAGGACGAAGCCGTCGAGCAGTTGATCCAGGCCCCGGCCGCAGCGCGCGCGGCGCAGATCACCGAGCGGATCGTCGAGCGCATCATCGAACGCGTGTCGCGCGAGCAGGAAAAGCTGCCTGGCCGCCGCAAGGGTTACACGCAGAAGGCCAAGATCGGTGGCAACACCATCTTCCTGCGCACCGGCGAATATGATGATGGCCGCCTCGGCGAGATCTTCATCGACATGAACAAGGAAGGCGCCACGCTGCGCGGCCTGCTCAACAACTTCGCCATCGCCATTTCGCTCGGCCTGCAATACGGCGTGCCGCTCGACGAATATGTGCACGCCTTCACCTTCACCAAGTTCGAGCCGGCCGGCATGGTCATCGGCAACGATGCCATCAAGAGCGCGACGTCGATCCTCGACTACGTGTTCCGCGAACTGGCCATCTCCTATCTCGGCCGCAACGACCTCGCCCATGTCGACCAGTCGGACTTCTCCAACACCGCGCTTGGTCGCGGCATCAGCGAAGGCAAGACCGACGCCGTCTCCAAGGGCCTGACCCGTGGTTCGCCGGTGAAGCTGGTGTCGAGGGCCATCGGCAACGAGCCGAAGGGCTTTGCCGGCGCCGGCACCCCTGCCCGCTCCGCGCCGACCGCCTTCTCCGGCTCCAACGTGCTGGCGCTGAAGCCGGCCAGCGACGAGGCGGTCGCCTACAAGCGCGACTATGAGGAGCGGGCCAAGGAACTGGCCGAGGACATCGCCTTCGAGGAAACGGTTTCGGAGACTTCGGACACCACGGCGGCGCTGTTCACCGACGCGGCAGCGAACGAAGCCGCCGAGGCGAAGAAACTCGCCGCCGACCGCCGCGCCAAGTCGCTGCTGCAAGGCTACACCGGCAATTCCTGCTCCGAGTGCCAGAATTTCACGATGGTGCGGAATGGGACTTGCGAGAAGTGCGATACGTGCGGCGCCACGAGCGGGTGCAGCTGAGAATTTGAAGCGCCCTGACGCGTCACTGTATCTCGCTCGACGTCAAGGTAAACTGCTCATTCGACACACGAAGTTTGCTCACCCTCGTTTTTGAGAGGTGAGCAAACGGAAAATGGCAGGAGGCCTGGATCAATGTCCGGGCCTCCTGATTCACGTCTAGGCTGAAGCCGGGGGTGAGCGCTCGGAATCAGCCGGCGGCGCCGCAATGGCAATGGGCAATCCCTTTGCCGGTGATTGTTCGCCGCTCTTGAGCTGGTGCGTGACGACTTCGGTACCGGGGCGCCCATCGCGCGTGTACTCATGCCCGGGTGCGTATTCGTGGCTTTATGCGGACTGCAATTGAATCTCTTGACCATGACTGGGAACGAGGGGGCGGCCGCTGGGACGATGACGGCGGGCGCGGCTATTAGCGTCATCGGCTGCGTTATCGGGATACAGATCTAAGGCCCATTGGGTGCCGCGATAGGGCTCGCGCTTGCTCCGGTTGTGTGGAACGTTGCAATGGCGGTCTACATCCGAAAGCGGCTGAAGATCCTGCCTGGACTGATCTATGCGTTGTTGACATTATTGAACATGCGCACGGTCAAGGGCCAGCAACGGTATTGGTTCTTACCTTGACCCTGATCGGCTTCAAGCGGTCACGGTGATATCGCCACGCGCATTCTATTCTGAGAGCGTTGTGGACCTTTGGTCCAGTTCTGGCGAGGCCGAACTCATGCAAACGCACGATGATTTAGCCCGAGGCGACAAGCACTATCGAAGCGCGCTCGATAGACCTCTCTGTGACGCTGAAGCCTTGGGATCAGGCTTTTAGTCTGGGTCAAAGGGCCCTGTATGGCGAAGAGGGGCAATGGAAATGGTTGGCAACACCAACTCATCGCGCCTGGCATCACTCGACCTTCTGCGATTGATCGCAGCCTTGGCGGTTGTGTGCTTTCACTACCTTTATCGGGGGCCGATTGCCGGAGATATCGACGCTGGATATCCTGCGGCTGCTCCGTTTGCTATCTATGGCTATCTCGGTGTCAGTCTGTTTTTCCTTATCAGCGGTTTTGTCATCACGTGGTCGGCTGAGGGGCGAAAGTGGCAGGATTTCGCCGTCGCGCGCTTCGTGCGGCTTTATCCTGGATTTCTGCTCTGCATGACGTTGACGTTTGTCGTTCTCTCAATCGCCAACAACCCTAGATTTCCGACAAATTTTTCGACCTATGTCGCCAATCTTTCCATGTTCGCTCGCGCATTCGGTAGGCCGTCCATGGACGGTGTCTACTGGTCGATCATGCTCGAGATCGTATTCTATGGCTGGGTTGCGGCGCTTATTTTTGCGGGTGCCTTCCAGCGTTGGAAGTTGGCGATCGTTGCCATCTGGCTCGTGATTTCGGCAGGAAATGAGCTCTTCTTCGGGAACACGGCGATACGAATTTTGCTTATCACAAGCTACGCGCCTTTTTTTGCCGTCGGTATTTTGGCCCAACAGGTTGTTGCAAAAGGTCGTTCGCCGGCGGCGCTCATCCTTCTTGTCGCGGCATTCCTGTTGTCGTGCCAGACGATCACATTCAATCAGGGCTGGATGCAGGAACATTACGGAATGGCCATTCCCTATCCCGCTCTCTTGGTCGCCAATGGAGTTGTCTTTGGGATTTTCGCAGGCGCACTCCTGATCCGCTCCCTCGTGGCCCCTTCGAAAACCGTCCTCATGCTCGGCGGATTGACTTACCCGCTTTATCTTCTACACCAGTACATAGGTTATCTCTCTCTCAACGCACTGGCCCCGTTAATCGGCAAGAACGCTGCGTTCTTTGTCGTTTTGCTCGCGGTGCTCCTTGCCTCCTTCTTGATCTGGCGTTTTGTCGAAACCCCGCTACGCAAGCCGCTTATCCGCGGTTTGACGTCCGCCATCGATCACATCGCATCAGCAGGATCCGCGTACGCCAGAAGGAACCGCCCAGTGGCGCGGACTTAGCGTAACCTCCGGGGGCGGGTCCAGGAGGTGGGTCGCCAGCGGCAGGAGCACTGGTCTAGGCGCCTGCACGCAACGCGAACTGATCGATCTCACGGCGCTAGTCATCGCTGCATCTCGTCAGAGTGAAGGCATCCCAGGCCGAGCCGTCCGGATTGGCGTTGGCGAAATCGGCCCATTCGGTGGACCCGAGCGCGGCTCGCGGTAGGTGGCGTGGCTCAGCAGGCATTCCTTGGCGCTCGCCAGCTGGATCGGGCCGTCCCAGGAAAACGCAGGCCAGTTTGCGAACGATCACTGGATATCTCCGGGAAAGCGTTGTGGAAGCCAAAACCTGTCCTCACACCAGCCCGACGAGCCAGGCAGCGCCGCCGAGAAATCCTGCCGAACAGACCCATAGCAGCCAGAGTCCACGCACCCGGCATTCGAGCACCGCCGAGCCAGGATTGGCAGGGTCGTAGTGCACGTCGACCTTGCCGCCCTCGGCATAGTTTCGTGCCTGAGCGCTGACGAGGCCGGGCAGCGAGGCCGTGACCGTGGCGCCGAAGGTGACGCGGTCGGCGCTGTAGCACTGGCCGGCGACGCCATAGCTGTAGACGATGCGGGATTTGAAAACGGTGCGCCAGCGTTGATAGCTTGAATGGGTCCGCAGCGCCTGCAGGCCTGACGCATCGATGCGGCCGGCGGCGACCGGCCATTTTGCCGCCTGCTCGGCGAGCGACTTCTGGGCGAAGCCCATGCGCAGGGCGAACAGGCCCATGAACAGCAGCAGTGCGGCGGCGCCGAGATTCTGCGGCTTGGGCAGATGCGGCCGGATCGCCTCGAGCACGCCGCCAACGGAAAACACCAGAACCGCCGTGCCGATCACCAACCCGGCCGAGAGCTGGAACATGAACTTGAAGGCGCCGTCCGGCATGGTGCGCTCGATGACGGCTTTGCTCGGATCAGCCGGATTGTAGAAGACGGTCACCTCCGCGCCGCGGGGAAACTGCGCAAGGGTTTCGCGGACTTCAAAGTTCCCCAAATTTTCCTTCACGCTGTAGCGCGAGCTTTGAAATTTCTTGCCGCCGACTTTGTATTCGAAGGTGATTGCCGGGAAATTTCGCATTTCCGTGGTATCGGTGCTGTCCGAGCCAGCGCCCGAGCTTCTGACCTCACGCGCCTCGACGCGCGACGAGATGATCTTTCCCGGCGTCGGCAACCAGCGGCTGAGCGCCTGCACCTCCCGCCATTTCACGAAGGTGATGAGCGACAGCATGCCGGAGACCGCGCAGGCAAAGCCGACAAGCAGAAATTTGAGTTCCAGCTCCACCCTGATCCCCCCGGAGTGCAGGAACAGGCACTAGACAGCACTGCGGCGGCAATGTCTCGCTTATTCGCAAAGTCGAGAGATGAGCGGTCGGGCGTAACGCGCGCCCTCTCCCGTCATGACGGCCTGACAGCCAGGAAGGTGTTCCATTCCTCGCTGTTGCGGCCCACGTTGAAATCGTCCCTGAGAAGGACCAGCCCGGCGGCTTCGAGACGGACCGCGAAGTCGTCGCGACGCCACAAGACCGTATGATAGTTGCTGTCCGTCTCACCGTCGCCGTTGCGCATCGATACGAGGAAGGCACCGCCTGGCCGCAGCGACCGGGCTATCTTGGCAAGCACCTGGTCGGTCTGGTCCCGCGGCACATGGATCAGGACGGCGAGCGCCAGGACGGCGTCATAGGGACCGCCGAGATCGTCGGTGAGGAGATCGAGAAGGTCACCGTGCTTGCCGCGCGCGGCCTGTAGTTCGAGAAACCGCTTTGTCGCGTCGGTGCGCCGAACCTTGACGCCCAGGCCCTCCAGAAAGTCCGCATCGTAGCCCGCTCCCGACCCGACTTCCAGAATCCGGCCTGACGTGCCGGCAATCGCCACAAGGCGCTTCAGCGATGCCTGCTCTCTCTCGTTGGGAACATGCCGCACGATGGCATCGTAGCGATCCGCATAGTCCTCATAAGCGCTGATCGTTTGACGGCTCTTCGCCAGAGTCTGCGACACATCCATCTTGCCCTCCCTTGCGTCCTGTGAGTCAAAAAAGCTTCTTCAGCGAAGGGTGCCGGGAGGCACGTGGCCGTCGAGGACGCCGATGTCGCGCAGGAAATGATCCGACAGCGAACGCTGGTCAAGCAGGCCGCGGCTGCGGGACCTGAACGGCGCGGTGAAGAGATCGAGCACCGGACGTCGAAGCGTGTTGTAGAGGGTGGTGGTCATTGCCGTGGTCCTTTCGGGTTCGGGTTAATGACCAGATCATGCCTGTTCACGGCCTTGGATTCCAATCGAACGTCGCATACTATGCATCAGGAGGATTGATGCATCATGAGTTGGGAGCTACCGCCATTAGGGGCTATCAGAGTCTTTGAAGCCGCCGCGCGGCTGGGCAGCTTTACCAAGGCGGCTGAAGAACTCGGCATGACCCAGTCGGCCGCCAGCTATCAGATCAAGGTTCTGGAAGAACGCGCAGGAACGCCGCTTTTCATAAGAAAAACAAGGCAGATCGCCTTGACCGAAGCCGGACAGCAGCTGGCGCCGCATGCATCCGGCGCGTTCTCGGCCCTGGCGGATGCCTGGGTCGCCACCAAGGGTGGAGCGACAGGCGTGCTGTCTGTCACGACCATGGAAACCTTCGCAACGAACTGGCTAGCCGTGTGGCTGGGAACATTCCAGCTGATGCATCCCGATCTTGCCGTGAAGGTCAATACATCGCCCCGGCTGGTCGATTTCACACGCGAGGACATGGATATCGGCATCCGGACCGGCACCGGAAATTGGTCCGGCCTGACCGCGCACTATCTGTTCAAGGCCGACTACACGCCCATGCTCAGTCCAAAACTGGCTGAGAGCGTGGGCGGCATCCGCCGCCCCGAGGATCTCTACAAGGTGCCGCTATGCTGCGCCGACGATCCCTGGTGGAAAATCTGGTTCGAGGCAGCCGGCGTACCCTTCGAGCCCGATCGCGTCATTGCGGGCCCGATGCTGGGTTCGCAGGCCTACGACGCAATGGCGGCATTGACCGATCGGGGCGCGGCGATCCTCACCCGCAACATCTACAGCGCCCTGCTGGCGAACGGTCAGTTGATACAGCCATTTGACGTCCTGGGATCCGACGGTGACGGCTATTGGTTGGTGCACCTGGAAAGCCGCCGCAACGTGCCGAAGATCAAGGTGTTCCGCGACTGGGTGCTGGCCCAGACCGCCGAGATCCGGGCGCAAGAAGGGCGCCAGACTTAGGCCTACAAGGTTCACTCGCAACAGAGGACCAGATGATCGATCACATAACCATCGAAGTGCCCGACCTGGAGAGGAGCAAGCTCTTCTACGAACGCGCTTTCGCGCCCCTGGGCTATCGCCTGTCCTTCGGCAAGGAGGGCGTGTTCTGGGCCTTCGATGTCGGCAATGGCTGCCTGTTCGAGATCCAGCGAACCGGCGAGGCGCCGCCGCTCACCCATCTGCATGTTGCCTTCCGCGTCGGCAGCAAGGCGGAGGTCGATGCGTTCCACCAGTCGGCGCTGGCAGCCGGCGCCCAAGACAATGGCGCGCCCGGCCCGCGTCCCGATTATGCGGAGAATTACTACGCCTGCTTCGTGCTCGACCCCGATGGCTACAACATCGAGGCAATGATCAACGAGCCCGCGGCTTCATCCTAGGGCGCCAATACGAGCCGAGGATGAGGGGCGATCTGAATCTCGCCTCTCTCCGCCCTCGGCCACAGTCACCCCCTGCTGCGCACGGCGCCGGCATCGGCCGACGGTTGATCCAGATCAACGCGGACGCGTCGTCCGTGCTGTCTCGTTGCTCCTTGGCTACCATCCCAGGGAGAACGAACGTGTCGACTTACGACCTCATGGTTATCGCCGCCGTCCTGCTCAGTTTCGCATCATTTTCCGCGGTTCTGGCTTTTGCCACCTTCGACGAATCGCGTCGCCGTCATCCAAGATAAGGCGGTCGGACCGGTTGGATGGGCGGTCGGGCGACCATTCACACGACGAAGTGATATAGGTACAATTTGACGACGGATCGGATCGAATGGGAACGTCTGGAAGATAACAACCGGAAAACGGCCATGAGTGACGAACCCGACGACGACACCGACATCGTCAACCAGCTCGCCTATGTCAGAGCCGACCCAACCCAGCACGACACGTTGACACTTCTCACCATGATCGATGCCGCGATAGCCGAGATCATGGCGTTGAGGAGAAAGCTGCGGCTGAGCGAGGACAGGAATGGCGGGAGCAACCAGCTGCAATAGGCAGCAGGACCTGAACGAATGGCGACGCGAACCCTAATCCGCGTCGGCCATCATCTGACGGCCGCCGCCGCCTGCCCAGGCGCGCCATTGCCGCTCGTCGCCATGGAAGACGTTGAGGTCGACGCGGCCGGTCACGCCGTGCGACAGGCCGGAGCCGGAATACTGCCAGAACAGCCATTTGCGGCCGGGATAGACCTTTGACGGGTGCCGTGCCACCGCGCGCAGCCAGAACGGGTAGTCGAGGAAAGCGCCCTGGAGGTTGTCGCGATAGAAATCGGGGGAGGTGTAGATGATCGGACGCTGACCGTAGTGGCGTTCAAGCTTGTCCATGAACACCTGCATCTTCTCCAGCACCTTTTCACGTGACGGGCGCCGCTTGCAGCTGGAATCGCCGTTCCATTCGACGTCGATCACCGGCGGCAGCGCACCATCGACCTTCGGCACGTTGCGGATGAACCAGTCGGCCTGCTCGCCGGCGGTGCGGCACCAGTAGAAGAAATGATAGGCGCCGCGCTTGAGCCCGGCGGCATCGGCATTGCGCCAGTTCCTCATGAACATCGGATCGAGATGGTCACCGCCATCGGTCGCCTTGATGTAGGCGAAGTTGGCGCCCTGCGCGCGCAGCTTTTCCCAGTTCACGTCGCCTTGCCAGCGCGACACGTCGACCCCGTGCACGGCAAGGTGGCGGGGTGAGGAGCGGCCGAAATTGATCGGCTTGGCATCGCGAAAACCATAGCGCGTGACCGGCCCGGCAAGCATCGCCGGTGCGGCGCGCGACAAGAGTTTCGGTGGCGAGACCAGGGCCGCGGGCTCAACGGGCGGATCGACATTGTCCGGCAATGCGGGCGCCGAAAGCGCCACGGTTTCTTCCTCCGCCAGCCCGAAGGGCCGGTCAGGACCATCCTCAGGCGCGATCTCCGCCGGCTTGCGCGCATTGCTGGCCTTGCTCACCGGAACGGATGCGATCGGTGCGCTTGGCCGCACCACCGAACTGGTGGTTTCGTTCGACGGCTTCTGCATGTCGAGCGCGTCCATGCCCGATGTCGACGAGCAGCCGGCGAGGCACAGCGATGCGATCACGAAACTGATGGCGCCTGGTAACCGCATCTGGACCTGTACTCAAAACACAACAGACCGAAGGCAATGGCCGACGGACAACCGGGCCAGTTATGAACGAGAAATTACCAATAAAGTTTGAATCAAGTTTTTTACCATGACTGTGACCCGTTTCAGACATTCGCCGTCGACGCCGCCGGCCCAGCCTTGACAGCGCCATGATGTGGCTGTTGAGACGAGAGCGGCTTTGGCCGCAGGCATTTCCCACGATTTCTACAAAAGGCATCCGATGATTGCGTTGCAGCGGCTTCTCCTGGTCCCCCTGCTCGCGGTCCTCTCTTGCGGCGGCGCGCTGTTGGCCGAGGCCGCGCATGCCAGCGCGCTGATCGTCGTTCCCCCCGGCAATCGCTCGGAAACGCAACCGCGAATCCCGGATGCGTCGGCGACGCGAACCCGCGCTTTCAAGACCACCTACGCGGAAAAATACGAGAAGATCGTCGCGCTGCTGAAACGCGAGAAGAAGCTGGTGGCGCATATCAAGCAGGTCGCGGCAGCTTACGATATCGACCCTATCCATATTGTCGGGGCGCTGGTCGGCGAACACACCTACAATGTGACGGCTGTCGGCTCGGTCCAGACCTACTATGTGAAGGCGCTGTCCTATTCCGGCCTCGACTTTGCCTTCCGCTACAAGGGCGTGCCGGTTCAGACCTTTGTCCAGCGGCCGGAATTCGCTGGCTGCGCGCAGGCCAAGGACAGTGCCTCCCTTTGGAGCTGCCGCGACAGGGTCTGGGTCGACCATTTCCGAGGCAAGACGGTCGACGGCGTCACCTACGACGCAATGACCTTCCAGCAGGCCTTCTTCCAGCCCTTCTTCGCCGGCCAGACATTCGGCCTCGGCCAGATCAGCCCGCTGACCGCGCTCGAGGTGACCGATCTGGTCAACAAGGTGAGCGGCTACGACAAGCTCACGCCGGATCATCCGCAGGCGATCTATCGCGATGTCATGGATCCCGACCGCAGCATCGTCTACATCGCCGCGATCGTGCGCGACGCCATCGACGCCTACAAGGAACAGGGCTTCGACGTCTCGGACAATCCGGGGATCACGGCCACGCTCTACAATGTCGGCCAGCCCCGGCAGCGGGCGGCCGACCTGCGCGCAGCGCTCGCCAGCGGCAAAGGCCGCAAGCTGCCGGCGGAGAATTATTACGGCTGGCTCGTCAACGACAAGCTCGACGAACTCAGAAGCCTGCTCGACAGCGGCAGCTGAGAAACGCTTTCAACAGGAGCTTGCGTGCAGGCGTTCATCGACCAGAGCGTTTGTTTCATCGAGAACCATCAGGCATGGGCCGGCCTCGTGGTCGGGCTGCTGGCCTTCGGTGAGTCGCTTGTGCTGGTTGGCATCCTCTTGCCCGGCACCACGGTGCTCATCATCGTCGGCGGCCTGGTCGGGGCCGGCATCGTCCAGCCTTTGCCGGTGCTTCTGGCCGCGATGGTCGGGGCGGCGCTCGGCGATACCATCTCCTACTTCCTCGGCAAATGGCTGGGGCGCAGTGTCGTCCACAAATGGCCGCTCAACCGCTACCGCCGCGAGGTCGCCAGGGCGCGGCTGTTCTTCCACCGTTATGGTTTCGCAGCGGTTTTCGTCGGCCGCTTCTTCGGCCCGGTCCGCGCCACCGTGCCGCTGGTCGCCGGCATGATGGGCATGCACCGGCGCCGCTTCCAGATCGCCAATATCCTGTCGGCGATCATCTGGGCGCCGGTCGTGCTGTCGCCGGGATGGCTGGTGGCCAAGGGCGCCGGCAGCATCCCCGAACTCGACGTGACCAGCCTGTTCGGGCTGGCGGCGATCGGCGTGGTCGCCTTGATTATCATAGCAGTGATCGCGCTCAAGCTTCGGCGTAAGCGAACCGCCGCGCCTAGCCGCGCTTCCTGAACACGCCGATCATCGGCCCTAGATTCCAGTAGTCGTCGTTGCGGCCGATGGCGGGCGCAAACAGGCTCGATATCGTGCCGTCGAGAAACAGCGCATTGTCGCAGCCGAGCGCATCGCGGAACAGCCGGGCGAATGTATGGAAATTCACCGTGCCGTTCGAAATGGCAAAGACCGCGACACCGTCCTTGCGCACCCCGACGCCGTCGCGGGTCTTGCGCGAGGTGCCGTCGGACTGGAATTTCGGATGAAGCTGGCCGTCGATCACCAGCATCGGCCCGGATTGCGTGGCATAGTCGGTGGACGGCCGCTTCCTGACGAAGTCCCTGGTCGCCCGGACCGCGGCCTTGCCGCCGCTGATGTAGAAGATGCCATTCGGCTGCAGTGAAAAATTGCCGCTTCCCGATCCCGTCCTCACGCCGGCCATTTCCCGGCCACGCTCGACATAGAGGCCAACCGGCCTGAGGTCGGGATGATACATGCCGGCATTGATGGCAAACAGCATGGTGCGGCCGGCCGCGCGCTGGGCAGCGTCGAGATTGTGCAGCGACTGAAATGGCTTGCCGACCGGATCCTTCCAGAACAGTTCGATCGAATAGAGCTTCGGATCGACCTCGCAAATGAGATAGCTGGTCGCCTCGAAGGCGAAGTCGCGGCACGGCGGCAGCGACACGAACCATTGGCTGAAGGCCATCGTGCTGGCGACGGCCTGCGGCAGCGCGGCTTTGACCGCGCCCAGCAGCAGGGGCGCCGAGCTGAAAAACGTCAGAAAATCCATGCGTCTACCAGATTGCCAGCCTCGCCGAGCCGCCGTGGATAACATCGCCGACGGGCATTGTGGAAGATCGGCCTGGAATGGGCGCACGCCAGCATCCGCGGTCGGGACGCGATGGAGCCGACCCGACTATTTGACGGCGCTGACCAGCTGTTCGTCGCCGCCCAGAATGGAGACCCAGTGCCCGGTGTTGTCGCTCGCCTGCCGCTTCAGGTAGCGATAGCTCGTCTGGTTCCAGAGGCGGACCTTGTCGGTCAGATTGTCGAGGATGAAGTCGCCCTTGTCGGTGCGCACCGTCAGCACGGCGTGACCCTCGCCATCAGGCTTGCGAACCACCGTCATCAAAAGATTGGCTATGGCAATGCCCAGGCTGTTGAGCTCACGCCGCTTTTCCAGCGCGTAATCCTCGCAGTCGCCAAAACCATTGTCCGGATAGGCCCACCATTCGTCCTTGCCGTAATTGTCCATGTCGCTCATCGGCTTGACGCGCGTGTTGACCGAGAGATTCACGGCCGAGATATCGTGCAGCAGCTTGCTGGTCAGGTGTTCCGGTACACTGTCGGGCGAGCGGATAGAGCATTCGGCGACATGGATCTTGCAAAAATCATAGTGGCCGATCGGCTGGGAGGTCGAGCCGCCGACAACCATGGAAGCAGGCGCGGCATGGGCCGAACCCGCCACCGCGCAGAAAACGGCCAAGGCAACCGCCAGCCCCTTCGCCTTGCGGCGCCAACCCATCGAGGATGCCATCCGGCCCCACCCACCTGTTTTGTTAACAGAATGTTAAGGGCGGTTATATTCCGAAGTCAATCAACCCTAGCGATCACATCTGCGAGGGGATCGACTCATGCACTCAACTGGTGCCGGCACGCAACACTGCTGTCAAGCCAGCCATCCCATCGCCAGGCCGAGCAACAAGACCACGCCGAGCAGGCCGCGATAGATGACGAAAGGCCAGGCGGAGAAGCGTTCCAGCACTCGCATCAGGCCCCAGATGGCAAAGAAGGCGGAGATCGAGGCGACGACCAGCCCGGTGGCAAGAACCGACCAGCCATGGGCGTCGAGATGAACCTTGTGCAGCTCCCACAGTTCCTTGAGACCGGCAAGCGCGATCGCCGGCAGCCCGAGCAGGAACGAGAAGCGCGCCGCCTCGGCCCGCTTGAAGCCGAGCCCAAGCGCCGCCGTCAGGGTCGAGCCCGAGCGCGAGACGCCGGGGATCAGCGCGCCGATCTGTGCTACGCCGACAAGCAGCGCGTCGGCGAGCGACGCTTCTGCGATGGTGCGCTTGTGGCGGGCGAAAATCTCGGCCAGCGCCAGCAGGATCGCCATGGCGATACAGGACCAGCCGATCACGGTCAGGCTGCGCAGCGGCGAATTGCAGGCATTGAGAACGCCCGATAGCGCGACGCCTGCAATGACGATCGGGATCGTCGCCAGCACGATCCAGGACGCTAGCCGGAAATGCCGGTCGGAAAAATCGCGCCTCGTGAGCGCATCGAGCGAGCCGAACAGGAGATCCCTGACATCGCCCCAGAAATAGCTGATCACGGCGGCAAGGGCGGCAAGCTGCATGGCGGCGGAGAAGGCGGAGCCCGGGTCCTGCCAGCCGAGTAGCGCCGGCACGATGCGCATATGGGCAGTCGAGGAAATCGGCAGCAATTCGGTGATGCCTTGCACCAGGCCGAGAAAGGCGACCTTGGCAAATCCCAGGCCGACGAAGCCGGTGTCTACGCCTTGAGTGCAGATGTCAGCCATATCGAGCCTTTCTGTCGAATAATCATGAGGGCGATCCCCGCCGAGCAATAGTCTGGCGCTCCCCGGATTCCTATTTACGGATTTGTAAGGCGCCGCTTGACAAGCCGCGCATTCATATTATCCTTCGCTAATCTTACACTGTAAGTTAAATGACGGAGGAGAGCCATGCTGACCGCCCTGTCAGAATTACAGCCCTTGCCCGAACCGCACTCGCCAGCCATCGCGATCGAGGATGTCTCGCGCGACCTCAGCCGGATTATCGAGCGCGCCGAGGTGAACGCCTGGCTCGACCTCTATGCCGCAGCACCGGCCGATTTCGCCGCAAGGCAAGGCCTTTCGATAGCGGGAGAAGGCGACCTCGCCTGGACCACCTGCACGACGATCCCGTTCGTCCATTTCAACTGCGTGAAGAATTTCGGCGTCGACAGCCCGGCCTCGGAAAGCCAGCTCGACGCGCTGCTGGCGCACTACCGTGCCGCTGGCATTTCGCGGCCCTGGTTCTATGTCAATCCACACGCCGAACCATCACGCCTCAGATGCTGGCTCGAGGCGCGCGGCCTGCAGCGCCAGGGCGGCTGGGAGCGGATTTACCGCGACGCCGAACCGCTGTCGTCCGAGCCGCTCTTCACGGTTGACGGGGTTTCAGTCGAGCGCGTGACGAAGGCATCGGCAAGCGAATGGGCCGGCTTCATCGACAAAAGTTACCGGCTGCCCACCACACCTTGGCTGCTGGCTCTGGTCGACCGACAGGGCTGGCATCACTATATGGCCAAGCGGGATGGCGCAGTGGCCGCGGTGCGCTCGCTGTTCATCGGCGTGGACGGCGCGGCCTGGAGCGGCATCGAAGCGCCGGTGCCGGGCATCATGGCGCCGAGCTTCGATCTCGACGCGGTGCTTGGCGAAGCGCTGGTGCGCGACGGGATTGCGGCCGGCGCGAAACTGTTCGTCGCCGACATCGAGGCGCCGCACGAGGAACGCGACGGCCCGGCCTACCGCAATTACGCACGCCTGGGCTTCAGGATTGCCTATTTCCGCAGCCATTACAGCTATTTGCCGCCTAGCTCCAACTGACCGCGCCTAACCGCGCAGCCATTGCTGGAAACAACCTCTGGCCACAATATGGGCCGGCGGAACGACCGGCTGATCGGCGCGTGCGCCATCGGGCGCCCGGTTGCGAGCCCGCTCGAGCAGCATTCGTACCTGTTCCGGGCGCACACGGTCGCGCTCCATGACAAGCAGGACCATCGGATCGCTCAAAAGCTCGTCCAGGGTGCTGATGCTGTCGTTCATCCGTCGTCTCCTCGATGCCGGCCCGCGCAGCATAGATAGGAAGACAATGATGGCCCGCCAATGACGTTTTGCCGGCTATCGCGTGATGATTTGGATCAATTTTTGGTCATGGTCTCACCTTCCCTTCTCCCCTTGCGGGAGAAGGAAGAGCTAGCCTGGCGGCGGAGCGCCTTCATATTGCGGCAGGCCGTCATCGAGCACCACCCAGGGCTGTTTCGAGGCGGTGAAAATATGCATCTGCGGCCTGAAGAAAGTGGGATCGTCGAGCGAGCCGGTGGTGATGCCGATGATGCCGGCGGAATCGCGACGCGAAAACATCGTCGTGCCGCAGTCCGGGCAAAAACCGCGCTTGAGATCGGGCGAGGTGTTCACGGTCGCCAGCGGCCCCTCGATGGTCACATCATCGATGCGAAACAGCACGCGGGCGTTGAAGGCGGCGCCGATTGCCTTCTGGCAAAGCCGGCAATGGCAGATGCGTTCGTTGATGGGCGCCGCGTCGGTGCTGTAGCGCACCGCTCCGCACAGGCACCCGCCCTGATGTTTTGCCATCACCGTGATCCATGATGAGAGTATGCAATCGAGGTAAATGGCGGGACCGATTGGGTCAATTGAAAAGCTTTGATACAGTTTCATCGATTACCGTGATGGGGCGGCCGTGACGCAAGACATTGAAACCATCGGCATTGCGGATCTGTTCGGGCCGCCCTCGCCCGGCCGCGACCGCGCCGACATCAGCATCATGGCCGCCGCCTCGGGCATTGGCTTCATGGCGGTTCGGGATTTTCCCGGAGACGCCTGGCTGATGCCGGAACGCCGAGCGCAATTGCTGCACATCTTCGCCCTTCCCGACACCGAGAAGCAGAAATTGCTGCGCTGGAATTTCGACCGCACCAGGAAGAATGTCTATCGCGGCTGGTTTTCACTGCAGCCGACAGCCGTTTCCTACAAGGAAGGCATCGACATGGGGCCGGATATCGCCGATGCAGCCGGCGTTTCGGCGTCCGACGATCCGCTGTGCGAGCCGACGCCATTGCCGACTGAAGATGCCCTGCCCGGCTGGCGCGCGGCGGCGGCGGACTATTATCGCGCGATGGAGACGGTCAGCAATGCGTTGATGCGGTCGATCGCGCGCGGGCTTGACCTGCCGGAAACGATCTTCGATTCGTATTTCGAGCATGGCATCTCGACCCTGCGCCTGATCCGCTATCCCCTGCGCGACGCCAATGCAGGCATCGACATCAGCGGGCCTGAGTTCTCGGTGGTCCACAAGGGCGAGACGCGTACGATCATCGGCCGCGAGCATGCCGATTCCGGGTTCGTCACCTTGCTGGCGCAGGACGGCGTCGAAGGCTTGCAGGCCAAAAACCTCGCCGGCGAATGGATCGACGTGCCGCCCGCCAACAGCACGCTGGCGGTCAATTTCGGCCAGTTGCTGGAGCGCTGGACCGGCGGGCGTGTGCGGGCGACGCGGCACCGGGTGATCGCACCGAAGACGGCGCGGTTCTCGATCCCGTTTTTCTACGAACCGCGTGTCGACGCCGAGATCGCCCCGCTGCCGCTGAGTGGCGCCGAGCCCTTCGAGCCGTTTCTCTACGGCGACTATCTGTGGGAGGCGGCGACTAATTTCGTGGAGATGGCCGGTATCAAGCATCTCAGGCAACCGCGCCGCGCCAAGGCTTCCTGAGCCTGGGCGCGATCGTCGGCGGGGCTGTGCTGTATCAAAGCGTCCTGGCGAGATCTTCGAGCTGGTCGGTGCACTGGCCCCAGCCCACGTGAAAACCCATCGCCTCGTGTCGTTCGCGGTCGGCAACACTCCAGTGGCGGACGCGCGCTATATAGCGGGTCCGGCCTTCGCCTTCGTCCTCAAAGGTCAGCACGCCGGTCATGAACGGCTTTTCCGATGGCTCCCAAGCCTGGGTATAGGCATCGGTGAAGATGATCTTCTTGCCGGGAATGACTTCCAGGAAGACGCCCGGGTTGGGGAATTCATTGCCGTCGGGGTCGGCCATGATCACAAGGCTCGACCCGCCAGTGCGCATGTCCATTTCGGCACGCGGCGTCGTCCAAGGTTTCGGAGAAAACCATTGCGTCAAAAGCCTGGTGTCGGTCCAGCAGCGATAGACGTTCTCGCGGGGCGCATCGATGATGCGGGCGACAACCAGTTCGCGGTCATTGGCGGGGGCGATGTCGAGCTTAGTGGTCAAGGTGGTCTCCTCGGTTTGATCTGGCTTCCGCCCTAAGGACGAGCCGACAGAACGCAACCCGACAAACCAGCGAAAAATTATCGACAGGCTTTCCATGCTGCGAGGACGAAGGAGGTGTCAGTGGCGCTTGGCTTGCACCAGATAGGCGTCGATCTCGGTCTCGCCGAGCCACCTGGCCGCTTCCAGCCGGTGCAGACCTTCGACAAGGATATGGCGTTTGCCGTCGTGGCGGACCTGGATCGGCGTCTTCATGCCGTTCTCCAATATGTCCTCGGCCAGATGGCGGACGGTCTCTGGGTGCAATGTCTTCTTGCGCGCCGTCGGCACGTAGATCTCGTCGACCTTGACCTTTTGCACTCTCAGCATGCTGGCTCCCCAGGCGGAACATACCGCCTCGCCTGAAATAGTCGCTTTGCCTTGTGCGGCCAAGGGCGGCCAAGCAATTGCTGGCCCGATCGTTTCCATTTGACGCTTGGCCGGCAGATGGCCGAAATGGCGACCTTCGATCCTTTCCGGTGTTCATGACCCAGCTGCCGACCGAATTCCCCGATTTCGGGCTGACGCCCGAGCAGCGCCGCCACGCGGTGCGCGGCCACTACTATGAGTGGCCAGGCATGGATGGCGAGCGCGGCGAAATCTGGTGCTACTCGGATCGCTTTTCCTATCGCCCCGGCGAGATGGTGACGCTGCATGTCAGCTCGACAGCGCCGTCCTTCAGCATGGCGATCATCCGCGACGGCGGGACCGAGACGAAAGTTTTCGAGAAATCCGGCATTGCGGCGTGCTGGCAGGACACGCCCGACCAATGTTCCGCCGAGGGGTGCGGCTGGGAAGCGTCCTTTGAATTCCGTGTCGGGAGCGACTGGCCATCCGGTGCCTATCGGGTAACGCTGACTTCCGTTGGCCATGACGGTAGGCCGATCCATGGCTACCACCTCTTCATCGTCTCACCCCAACCCGGCAAGAAGCCAGGCCGTGTGCTGCAGGTGGCGGCGACGGGCACCTGGCTTGCCTACAACACCTGGGGCGGCTCCAACCATTATCAGGGCATCACCGGGCCGGATCGCAACCAGTACTCGCCTGTTGTGTCGACGCAACGCCCCTGGTGCCGCGGCTTCGTCGTGCTGCCAAAAGATGCGCCGCGCGTGCCGCTCAAGGTCGCCGTGCCGCCGAAGACGGTACCACGCTACCCCCACATGGAATGGGCGCTGGCCACCGGACATTCGAAGAAATACGCCTCGTCGGGCTGGGCGAGCTATGACAGCCACTTCCTCCGCTTCGCCGAGCAGGCCGGCTATGCCGTCGATCTCGCCAGCCAGCACGATCTGCATTTCTCGCCCGACATTCTCGACGGTTATGACTGCGCCGTCTTCGTCGGCCATGACGAGTACTGGACCTGGGAAATGCGCGACGCGGTCGACAACTATGTTGAGCGCGGCGGCCATGCGGCGCGCTTCGCCGGCAATTTCATGTGGCAGACGCGGCTCGAGGGCGAGGGCCGCCGGCAGGTCTGCTACAAATACCGCGCCCGCGCGGAAGATCCCGCCTATCGCGGTGGCGACGTCACTCGCGCCACCAATTCCTGGGAAGCCCCGGAAATCGGCCGGCCGGGTTCGGCGACTTTCGGCCTCAACGCGACGCGCGGGGTCTATGCCGGCTGGGGCGGCTGCGCGCCGCGCGGCGTGCGTGGTTTTCCGGTCTACCGGCCGGAACACTGGGCCTTTGCCGGCACCGGCATCTACTATGGCGACCTGCTCGGCGCCGACGGCCATGTCTATGGCTATGAGGTCGACGGGCTCGACTTCGAGATACGCGGCGGCCTGCCCTACCCCACCGCGACCAGCGGCGCGCCAGATGGCTTGCAGGTTCTTGCCGTGGGCATGGCCAGCCAGGTCGAGGAAAGCGCCGACATTCCGATCGAGGATCAGTTTTTGACCGACGAGGATGGCCGCTTCACCGCCGAGACTTTGTTCGGCGAGGCGAGCGACGCCAATCTGGAAAAAGTCAAACGCGGCAATGGCATGATCGTCAATTTCCCACGCGGCAAAGGCGAGGTCTTTCATGCGGGAAGCTGCGAATGGGTAGCCGGCCTGCTAAGGCAGGACCCGATGGTGGAACGCGTCACCCGCAATGTCCTTGATCGCTACCTTGGAAAGTCCTGACATGTCGAAGACCCAGACCGCCGACCAAATCACCGAGGCGCGCCGAGAATCGCATCTGTTCTACCTGTCCAGCCTGCGCCGGCCGCTGATCGATCGCGCCGAGGGTATCTACATGTGGACGCAAGACGGGCGCCGCTTCATCGACGGATCAAGCGGCCCGATGGTCGCCAATATCGGCCATTCCAACCGCAATGTGCTCGATGCCATGAAGCGGCAGATGGACCGCGCCACCTTCGCCTATCGCCTGCACTTCGAAAACGAGCCGGCGGAGGAACTCGCGCGGGAACTCGCGAAGAAACTGCCGGAGGGCATGGACCGCATCTTCTTCGTCTCCGGTGGCTCGGAAGCGACGGAATCCTGCATCAAGCTGGCACGGCAATGGGCTGTTGCCACCGGCCAGGCCAGCCGCTGGAAGGTGATCACGCGCTTCCCCTCCTATCATGGCGGCACGCTGGGTTCACTCTCGATCACCGGCGACGACGCCCTGGCCGAAACCTTCGAGCCGATGATGCGGGTGATGCCGACCGTGCCGGCGCCCACCGCCTGGCGCGACCGCGACAATCTTTCGATGGAGCAGCGCGGTGTCCGCTATGCCGACATGCTGGAGGAAAAAATCCTCGCGGAAGGACCGGAAAGTGTCGTCGCCTTCATCATGGAGCCGATCGGCGGTGCGGCGACTGCGGCGCTGGTGGCGCCGGACAGCTACTATGCGCGCACTCGCGAGATCTGCGACCACTACGGCATCCTGCTCATCCATGACGAAGTGATGTGCGGCGCCGGCCGCACCGGGAAATTCCTCGGCGGCGACCACTGGAACTGCAAGCCCGACATCGTCGCGCTGTCGAAGGGGCTGGGTTCTGGCTATGCCCCGCTCGGCGCACTGGCGGCCCCGATGCGGCTGGTGCAGCCGCTGCTTGCTTCCGGCGGCTTCCAGCATGGCCATACCTATGCCGGCAATCCGCTGGCCTGCGCCGCTGGGCTTGCCGTGCTCGGCGAAATGGACCGGCTCGACTTGATCGCCAATGCCGCCGCCATGGGCGACGTGCTGATGGACGGGCTGAAGGGGCTGGCGAAGCGCTTCCCGTTCATTGCAGACGTACGCGGCAAGGGCCTGCTGACCGGTGCCGAGATGGTCGCCGATCCGGAGACGCTGAGGCCGATCGAGCAAGGCAAGAAAGCCACGCAGCGCCTGCTCGACCTCGCTTATGAGCGCGGGCTGATCATCTATGGCCGCCGGGTCAAGGGCGGCGTCGACGGCGACAATTTCATGGTCGCGCCACCGATGATCGTCACCAGCGAACAGGTCGGCGAGATCATTTCCATCATCGGCGACTCGCTGGAGGTTCTGGCTTCAGAGCTCGACCTGCCGGTCGAAGGCCGGGGGTAAGGAATGGCGCCGCGCAAAGTCATCATCACCTGCGCCGTCACCGGCTCGGTGCACACCCCATCGATGTCGCCCTACCTGCCGGTGACCCCGGACCAGATCGCGTCGGATGCGATCGCAGCGGCCGAGGCGGGCGCCTCGATCCTGCATCTGCATGCCCGCGACCCCAAAGACGGCCGGCCGACCGCCGATCCCGACGTGTTCATGCAGTTCCTGCCGCGCATCAAGCAGGCGACCGATGCGGTGATCAACATCACCACCGGCGGTTCGTCGCTGATGACCTTGGACCAGCGACTGGCCGCCCCATTGCGCGCCGAGCCCGAAATGTGCTCGCTCAACATGGGTTCGATGAATTTCGCGCTGTTTCCGATGCTCGACAAGCCACGGGAGTGGCAGCACGAATGGGAGCCGAAGCTCCTCGAAGCCACGCGCGACACCATTTTCAAGAACACCTTCGCCGATATGGAAGGCGTGCTCGAAAGACTGGGCAAGGGTTGCGGCACGCGCTTCGAATTCGAATGCTACGATGTCGGCCATCTCTATTCGCTGGCGCATTTCCGCGACCGCGGCCTGGTGTCGGGGCCGCTGTTCATCCAGTTCGTGCTCGGCATTCTGGGCGGCATCGGCGCCGATCCGGACAATCTCGTCCATATGAAGCGCATCGCCGACAAATTGTTCGGCGACAGCTATCAGTTCTCGGTGCTGGCCGCCGGCCGCCAGCAGATGCCGCTGATCTCGATCGCCGCGGCAATGGGCGGCAATGTCCGTGTCGGGCTTGAAGACAGTCTCTACGACGGCCGCCAGCTTGCGAAATCCAATGCCGACCAGGTGCGCCGCATCCGTGGCATTCTCGACGGCCTGTCGCTGGAGGTTGCCACGCCGGCCGAAGCGCGTGAGATGCTGGCGCTAAAGGGTGGCGACCGGGTGGCTTTCTAGAAGCAAGGGAGGGAGCTGACATGGAAAGGGTTCTCGTCTCCGCCTGCCTGCTCGGCAGCCATGTCCGCTATAACGGCTCCTACCGGCTGGACGGCCATCCGGTACTGACACGGTGGCAGGCGGAAGGACGGGTTGTGCAAATCTGTCCAGAGGTCGCCGCAGGCTTCTCCACGCCGCGTCCTGCAGCGGAAATTCACGGTACAGCCGACGCTGTGCTCGACGGCCAGGGTCGAGTGGTCGAGCAGACGGGAAGCGATGTGACTGCACTTTATCTCGAAGCCGGGCAGCTTGCACTCGAACTCGCGCGCGAAACGGGATGCCGCTATGCGGTTCTTACCGACGGCAGTCCGTCCTGCGGCAGCAGCTTCGTCTTCGACGGCAGTTTTTCAGGCAAGCGCGTAGCCGGTCGCGGCACGACCGCCGCTCTATTGGAGGCCAATGGCATTCGCGTCTTTTCGGAAGACAGTATCGGCGACCTTGATGCTCTCCTGAATAGGCCCGGTTCAGTGGAGACTACGGCCTGATCCATGACAGACAAGGTCCAGACCAAGACCAGCGATATCGTCATCCGCCCCGGACGAATCGATGACGCCGAAACCATCCACGCCGCGCTTCTCAAACTCGGCGCCCATATCGGCGCGCATCAGGAGATCACGTCCACTTCAGATGATCTCCGCCGCTACGGCTTCGGCGACAAGCCGGCCTTCTCCACGCTGATCGCCGAAGTTGGCGGCGAATTCGCCGGTCTTTGCCTGTATTTCCCGATCTTTTCGACCTGGATGGGGCGGCCCGGCGTTTATGTGCAGGACCTCTATGTCGAGGACAGGTTCCGCGGCCGCAAGATCGGCGAGCGGCTGTTGCGGCGTGTGGCCGCGGAATGCCGCAAAGAAGGTGGTGTCTATCTCAGGCTGTCGGTCGACACCGACAATGAAGGTGCCAAAGCCTTCTATGAAAGGCTGGGCATCGCCTGGTCGAGTTACGAACAGACGCAGAAAATCATCGGCGATGCCTTTTTTGCCTTCGCCGACGCGCCGGAGGAGCAGGAATGAAGGCCTTTTACGCCGAGGAACAGAAACGTCACGACCCCAAGGCCTTTCTTTCCAGTGGTGCGGCGCAGCCCAATCCGGAAAAGCCCGAGCGCGTCGAGAAATTATTAGCCGGCGCAAAATCTGCAGGCTGCATGATCGAGCAGCCGCGCAATCACGGGCTCGGCCCGGTCTCGGCAGTGCATACACCGGAATATCTCGACTTCCTCGAACATATTTTCGAGCGCTGGCAGCGGATTGAGGGCGCTTCGGCGGAAGTGATCCCCAACATCCACCCGATCGCGCGCAACGGCTCCTATCCGGCCTCGGCGGTTGGCCAGGCCGGCTACCATATGGCCGACACCGCTTGCCCGATCTCAGGCGAAACCTGGCAAAGCGCGCTGTGGAGCGCCTGGAGTGCGGTCGAAGCGGCGGAAGCAGTGATGGCTGGCGCGCCGGCAGCCTATGCGCTGTGCCGTCCGCCCGGCCACCATGCCTTTGCCGATGTCGCCGGCGGCTTCTGCTTCATCAACAATTCGGCGGTCGCCGCGCAGGTGCTGCGCAAGCAGGCGGCGCGGGTGGCTATTCTCGATGTCGACCTGCACCATGGCAACGGCACGCAAGGCATCTTCTATGCCCGGCCCGACGTGTTCACCGTCTCGCTGCATGCCGATCCGGTGCGGTTCTACCCGTTCTTCTGGGGTCATGCCGACGAGCGCGGCGAAGGCCCCGGCCTCGGCTATAATTTCAACCTGCCCTTACCGCGCAAATCCGCCGACGCGGCGTTTCTGGAAGCGCTTGGCGTTGCGTTCCAGCGCATCCGCGCCTTTTCACCGGATGCGCTGGTGGTGGCACTTGGCCTTGACGCCTTCGAAGGCGATCCGTTCGGCGGGCTCTCGGTGACGACGCCCGGCTTCTCCCGCATTGGCGAGGCGATTGGCAAACTCGGCCTGCCGAGCGTCGTCGTCCAGGAAGGCGGCTATCTCTGCGACGCACTCAGCGACAATCTCACCGCCTTCCTCACAGGTTTTGGCGGCAAGGTGCGGTGACGGTTTCTTCTTACGTCAGGAGCGCTGCTGCCTGAGCATGGCGATGACCCGGTGCACGCTCTCCAGCGTCTCGTCGATTTCGGCCGCCGTGTTGTAGTGCGCGATGCCGATGCGCACAACGCCCTGCTCGGCCGGAATGCCGAGCTGGTGGACGATCTCCCAGGCGTAGTTGTGGCCGGACCACAGGAAGATGTTTTCGGCATTCATCTGTCGAACGATCGTCTCCGGTACGATGCCGTCGACGGTGAAGGACACCGTCGGCACGCGATCGGCGAGCCGCTTGCGATCGGTGATGCCATGGATAGTCAGGCCTGGAATGTCGGACAGGCCATCGATCAGCCTTTGTGCCAGCGGATTCTCGTAGGCGATGGAAACCTCGAACGCCCTGGCGATCTTCTGCCTGCGCGAACCACCCTCGCCCGCTGCTACACCCAGCCCGGCAAAATAGTCGACCGCCGCCATGAGGCCGGCCATCAGTTCGATCTGCGGTGTGCCAAGCTCGAACCGCTCCGGCAGGCCATTTGACGAACAGCGGCATTTGTAGGGCTTCAGGCCATCGATGATTTCGCGCCGCCCCCACAAAATGCCCATATGCGGACCGAAGAATTTGTAGGCCGAGCAGATCAGGAGATCGCAGCCGAGGTCCTGCACGTCGATCAGGCCATGCGGCGCGAACTGCACGGCGTCGACATAGACCAGGGCGCCGGCCCGTTTTGCGATGGCGGTCAGGGCCTTAACCCGGTTGATCGAACCGGTCAGGTTCGAGGCATAATTCAGCGCGACCAGCCGTGTCTTGTCGGACAGCAGCCCGGTCAGCGCCGCCTCCTCGACCTGCCAGCTCTTTTCATCGAATGGCAGCCAGCGCACGACGAGGCTCAAATCCTCGGCCAGTTGCAGCCACGGCGAGACGTTGCCCTCATGGTCCATGCGGGTGAGGATGATCTCGTCACCGGGCTTCAGCGTGCGGCCGAGCGTGCGCGACATGTGGTAGGTCAGCGTCGTCATATTGGCGCCGATGATGATTTCCTCCGGGCTCGCCGCACCGAGGAAATCGGCCATCGCCCGATGCGCGTCATCGACGACGGATTGAGCCGCGATCGTCGTTTCGAAATAGCCACCGAGATTGGCATTGGTGGTGAGCAAGCAGCGCGACACCGCATCGGCGACGGCCTGCGGCACCTGCGTGCCGGCGGGATTGTCAAGATAGATGCGACGGCGGCCCTTGTCGGTCAGGGAAAGCGCTGGAAATTGTCCGCGCACGGCCTCGATCGGAAAATCCACCATCGTCTCCACCCCTCCGTTGTTCCTTGATAATTCACGCCGATCAGGGACAGGGATTGCCGACCCGCTGGTGGATCGCGTCCACCGCCTTCTGCATCTCCTCTGTCCAGACGACATCCACCGAAGACAACGCCATTTCGAGCTGTGGAATGGTCGTCGCGCCGATGATGTTGGAGGTGACGAACGGCCGGCTCGATACATAGGCATTGGCAAACAGCGCCGGCTCCATGCCAAAGGAGCGCGCCAGTTCATTGTATTCGAGCAGCACTTCGGCTGCATTCGGCGTCTCGTAACGCTGGCCGCGATTGAACAATTGCGAGCGCGAGCCCTGCGGTCGGGCGCCATGGTCGTATTTGCCGGTCAGGTAGCCCTGCGCCAACGGCGAATATGGCAGCAACGACACCTGTTCGCGCTCGCAGACCTCGGCAAGATTCACCTCGAAGGTGCGGTTGACGAGATTGTAGGCGTTCTGGATCGACGCTACGCGCGGGCCAACGCCTTTGTCGGCCTCGGCAAGAAACCGCATGACGCCCCAGGAACTTTCGTTCGACAGGCCGAAATGGCGGATCTTTCCTGCCTTCACCAACTCATCGAAGACGCCAAGCGTCTCAGCGATCGGCGTTTCGTTGGCCGGTGCGCCGTCGGCATCGGCGCGCCGCGCCACGGCGCCGATGCGCGTCGGGTTGGCACCCCAGGGGATATCCCGTTCCGGCCAGTGGATCTGGTAGAGGTCGAGATAGTCCGTGCCGAGTTTGGCCAGGGATTTGTCGACGGCGTCAAAAATATCGGCACGTACCAATTGCGACGGCCTGTCGCCGCGAAACCAGCTGTTGGCGGTGCGGCCGACGACCTTGGAGGCAAGGATCACCTTGTCGCGATTGCCCTTGGCCTTCATCCAGCTGCCAATGATCTTCTCCGTCCGCCCCTGCGTCTCCGCCTTGGGCGGGATCGGATAGAGCTCGGCGGTGTCGATGAAATTGACGCCGCGCGAAAAAGCCAGATCCATCTGCGCGTGGCCTTCGGCCTCGGTGTTCTGCTGGCCCCAGGTCATCGAACCAAGGCAGATCTGGGTAACAAGAAGATCGGTCCGACCGAGACGGCGTTTGTGCATGGAATTCTGCTCCGGAGGGAAAGTCTGCGCGGGAGGGAGACGCATGTATAGGGAAAGCCACGGCGCTCTCCAACCCTCACCAGGCCGACTTTTGCGTGAACCAGCGCTTAGCTAGCGGCGGGCGCCGGCCACGGCGCGACGCTTGGCCTCGTCGATCAGCATGTTGGCCACTTGCATGCGGATCATGGCGCGCTGGCGCAGATGCGGGGCGACGCGATCGGGATGGTTGGTGAAAGCAAAGCTGCGGCGCATACGGCCGAAATCGGCAGCGCTTTTGGGCTGGTTCAGTCCCAGTTCCGCCGCGATCGATTCCGGATCAATCGGCGGGAGTTTTTCCTCGGGCTTCGGGTCCTCGGCAGCCAGCGCCAGCTTGGCGTGTTCGAGCAAGGCGGCGAATTCGCTCGCCAGATCAGCACCGGCCTCGCGATATTCGGCGGCGGATACCTTGATGCGGCCGGAATGGAGTTCATCGGCGACCGAAAGATAATCGAATGGAATGGACGGACGCGCACCGGCCTCGTCGTCCTCTATGCCATCGCCCTTGTCGGAGGCAACGAAGAGGTCGTCGAGCAGCGAAGCGAAATCACGCTTGGCGCTGGTAGCGATGTCAGCCTCCTCCTTGCCTGACCGTCAGGTTGCCAGACCATAGAATCGGCTCGTTAAAAATACATACCACCGATCTTAATGAATTTAGCCATTCGAGGATCGCGACCGGTCCCTCAAAACAAAAAGCCGGACTGCATTTTCATGCAGTCCGGAAATTCGCCAGGAGTGGCGAGGAAAAACTGGCCACGTGCCAGCGTCGAAGCCTACGGTTCGTGCGGCGCGGAAGTTTCAGTGGGCTGCAAAAAATTTTAGGAAACTTATCCGGACATAGCAGGCATGCAAATGCTGCACTGCACAATTGTCATGATTCACCTATACTGGCTGGCGTGGAGGACCAACCAGGAGCCTGATTCATGGGTTTCTTCACGGAAATGTTCGCCCGGCCGCGCCCGCAGGAACATTTGCGCTACCGCGCGGCGCTCGCCCTGCTTCATTCGATGAGCAATGCCGACCGCGCCGATATCGGCATCAAGCCCGCCGATTTTCCGCGCGTCGCCCGCGAAATGTCCATTCGCTAGATGCGTCTTCCGAGATGTCCCGGACGATCCGGGACATCTCGAAATATCTGCCCCTTAACGCGATCCCAAAAATGTCGCCTTGCCAAGCGGCACGCCATTGTGGCGAAGGATGTCGTAAGCGGTGGTGAGGTGGAAGTAGAAATTGGGCATGGCCACATGCAGCAGATACTGCATGCCAGCCAACGTGGTTTCGCGTCCACCGAGTTTCAGTTCGATCACCTTGTCGTCGGAACCGTCGATGTCGGCGGCCGAGAACGTTGCCAGAAGCGCGAGCGTCTTGGCGATCCGCGCCTCGAGATCGGCAAAGCTTGCCTCATTGTCCTCATATTTCGGCACCTCTCGGCCGGCCAGCCGCGACGGCGCGCCTTTGGCGTGGTCGGTGGCGATCTGCACCTGCCGGGTCAAAGCGAACATGTCGGGCGCAAGCCGCGCCGTCAAAAACACCTGCGGGTCGATCTTGCGGTCAAGCGCATTCTGTTCGGCAGCCGCCAGCACATTGGAAAGTGCTTTCAGCCTGGTTGAAAACACCGGCACGGATGCCTCATACATCGATATCGTCACGTCAGATCTCCTGTCCGGTCGGAACGCCGGCGAAGCGACGTAGCGCCTGCGCACACGATTCTTCAAGCGCCGTAGGCACCGCGTCACCACGCCGCCGCAATCGCCGTGGTAGAATTTCCGTTATCGAGCGGAGATTCCCGATGAGACGCGTCCTTCTCGCAGCGACTGCCTTTCTCTCCCTTACCATATCTGGCCAAGCGGCGCTGGCCGCCGACGACGCTCCCGAAGCACCCTATGTCGACGACCGATCGAGCGCGGAGGCGGTTATTCGCTCGCTCTACAGCGCCATCAACCGGCACGAATTCGCCCGCGCTTGGGGATATTATGGCGATACGAAGCCGGCTAAAGATTTTGACAGCTTCGTCAAGGGTTATGACGGTACCGACAAGGTGGAAGTCACGACCGGAGCTATTTCGGACGACGGAGCCGCCGGCAGCATCTTCTACAACGTCCCGGTCGCCATCCGTGCCACGGACAAGAGCGGCGGCGAAAAGGTCTTTGCCGGCTGCTACACGCTGCGCCAGGTCAATGCGCAGGCCCAGGCCGCGCCGCCCTTCGATCCTATCCACATCGAAAAGGGGGCGTTGAAACCCTCAACGGCGGATTTCGAGGCGGCGCTGCCGCCAAGCTGCGGCGACGGCCCGCCACCGCCGAAGAAGGATACGGCACTCGAGCAGGCCAGGAAAGCCTTCCTGGCGACCTATGGCGACCAGTGCGACAAGCAGTTCCTGGGCAATGAGCCGGAGGTATTTTCGATCAAGTACAAGGACAAGGATGCGCGGCCCGGCGATCCCGATAAGGAAGCCCGGCTGTTCCGTTTCTCCTGTTCGGCTGCGGCCTACAATGAAAGTTCGGTCTACTACATGACCGACGAATTGTCTGAAGTGCGGCAATTGCAGTTCGCCGAACCCAAGATGGACATCCGCTACGAGAACAATAACAGCGACGGCAAATTGCTGGGCATGAGCATCGTCGGCTTCGAGACGACCGGTTGGGCGGTTAATTCCGACTATGACCCAGACACCCATACGATCACCACCTTCGACAAGTGGCGAGGCGTCGGCGATGCCTCCGATTCGGGAACCTATCTGTTCCGTAACGGCGATTTCTCGCTGGTCCAGTATGACGTCGATGCCTCCTATGACGGGCAGGAGAACCCACAGACGGTCGTCGACTACAACACGGCGCCTTGAAGGACGTCGGAGCAGCGCCAGTCAAGGCGCCTTCGACAGCATCCAGTTCAGCGTGCTGCGCCAGTCGACCATGCGGATCGGCGTGCCGTGCGTGCCGGTCTCGAAGCGGACGAAGCGGGTCGGATAGGGATAGGCCTTCGACCTGGCGATGATGGAGCGGAAGAAGGCTTCCTGGTTCACCACGGGAAACACCACATCATGGCTGCCCTGGCCGAAGAAGACCGGGATATGGCGCCTGAAGGCGGGACTGGCGAGAAAACTCTCGTCCCACAAAGACCCGAGCAGCAGCAGCCCGTTGATGCGCCGGCCAGTATCGTTGCGGGCGGCAAGCTTCCAGCACAGCGCGCCGCCCATCGAGCCGCACGCGACGAAGATTTTCGCGCCAGGCGATTGTTCGGCATAGTGGTCGATCAAGGCCGCGACCTGTGCAGCGCCCTTGTCGCCGAAATCGGGGAAATCCGGCGAGAGATAAAGCCCGCCATTGTCGGCCATCAAATTCTTGAGCCGGTTGAAATTGCCGCCGAAAGTGAAGTCGTCGACGCCCTGCTTGCGGCTGCCGCCCTGCCCGTGCAGGTAGAGCACGATGAGGGCGGCGCCTTCCGTCTTGCCGACGGCGACATGCCTGACATCGCCGGCATCGGTCTTCAGCATCAGATCCTGCTGCACCTTGCGCACGCCGGTGTCGGTATATTGCGGATGCACGCGCTTTTCCGGCACCACGTCGCGCTGGTTGATATCGCGCATCTCGCGATAGTCGATGACCGTGTAAGCGCCGCCGTCGCCGGTCGACAATGTCGCCGGATAGGCGAAGAGATCGTCCTTGAAGGGTTTTAGTTCGAGAGCATTGGCCTGGCCGGCAAGGCAAAGAACAGATACCGCAGCCAGAAACCCGTGGAGGGGAGAAAGGAAACGAAAAGCCATATTGCAGGCTTGCGTAATTCGGCCCGGGTTTGTCAATCCTGCAGCACGCCGCCGGCGCCTTCGAGCGCCTCACGGGTGTCGACATCGACAGAGGCGCCCTCGCCAATCTCGACATCGACGACGTCGAGCCCCTCGGCCTCGACCAGATGGCGTGCGCCGGTATCGCCTTCGAGATGAGCGATGGCCGGGAACAGCGCGCGCGGCAGGAGCACCGGGTTGCCGCGCTTGCCCTGATGCGAGGCGCGGACGACGGAATTGCCACCGGCCTTGCGGAAGGCATCGATCAGCCGGTCGAGATCGCCTGACACAACACCAGGCATATCTCCCAGAACGATCATCGCGCCGGCGGTGTCTTCGGGCAGATAGGCAATGCCGGCCTTCAGCGAGGTCGACAACCCATTGGCAAAATCGGGATTGTCGGCGAAAGTGACGTCGAGGCCAGACAAAGCCGCGCGTACGCGCTCGCGCTGATGGCCGGTGACGACGATCGTGCCTGACGCCTTCGAGCCGAGCGCGCGCTCGGCGGTGCGGCGCACCAGCGGCTTGCCGTCGAACAGCGCCAGCAGTTTGTTCGGCCCGCCCATGCGGCTCGACCGGCCGGCTGCCAAAAGCACGATGCCGACCTTGAGCCGGCTCTTGGCCGGCAGCGGTTCGCGCGGCTGCGGTCGCGTCGGGATTTCCATCAGCAGCCCGCCGACCCCCATGCCGGCGATATCCTTCGCGGTGACGTCGAGGCCGGCAACAAGACGGTCAAGGACCCAGTCGAAGCCGTTCTCCTTGGGACTGCGGGCGCAGCCCGGCGCGCCGATGATGCGCTTGCCGCCGAGTGTACCGAGCACCAGCAGATTGCCGGGATCGACCGGCATGCCGGCGCGGACAACTGTTCCGCCCGCCCTCTCGATCGCCGCTGGAACGACATCGGCGAAATCGCTCATCGCCGAGGCGCCGAAGATCACCACCAGGTCATTGTCGCGCGCCAGCGAGGCGGCGGCCTCCGCCACGGGTGCGATCTCATGCGGCGTTCGGCGCTCCGCCGTCAACCTGCCGCCCGAACGCGCCAGCCGCGCTTCGGTGACGCGCAGCGTCTTGTCGAGCACGCTGGGTTTGATGCCCGGCAGGACCGTCTGGATGACGCCGACGCGCACCGGCTGATAGGCGTTGACGGCAAGGATCTCGCCGCCGGCGCAGATTTTCACAACAGTGTCGACCAAGGTGGAGGCGACCGCGAAGGGGATGATCTTCACCGTCGCCACCATCTGACCCTTTTCGACCGGCGCATGCTGCGCCAGCGTGGCAAGGGTGATGGCGGGATCGACGGCGTTGATGGCGTCGATCATCGCAGCATCGACCGTGAAGATGCCTGATGCCTTGGCGTGGAGATTGACTCGGCCGGTGGCGGCCGGCCTCGCCTCGATGCCGCTGAACCTCATGCTCTCGGCAATTCTTTGCGCCGCGGCGTCCTCGCCCAGATCATCGGGGGAAAGCACGGCCGCAACGACCTGCACGATGCCTGCCCGCTTGAGTACGGAGATGTCTTCAGCGCTCAGCCTGTGCGCCTTGCGAAAGCGCTTTTCACCAGCGGTGGTGGAATGCGCCAGCACCGCGCCTTCGGCCTCTTCAATCGCAATCGGACCGAATTTCACGCTACCGCGCCCGCAGAGCGCCGCGCGTCCACTTGGACGCGCAAAGGACGCTCTGCTGCTTTGAATCTACGCATCGTGCTTCTCCAAAATCGATTCCGATCTTTGCGCCGATGCGGAGACATCGAGGCCGCGCGAGCGGAAGGCGTAGATGGTCTGCGCGAGAATGGCTACCGCGATCTCGGCGGGGCTCGCGGCACCGATATCGAGCCCGATCGGCGCATGGATACGGGCGATCTGGTCGGCAGCAGCGCCCAGCGCCAGCAGGCGCTCGACCCGCTTGGCGTGCGTCTTGCGGCTGCCAAGCGCACCGACATAGAAGCAATTGGCGTCTAGCGCGGCCTTCAGCGCGAAATCGTCGATCTTCGGGTCATGAGTGACGGCGGCAAGTGCGGTGTAGCTGTCGAGCGGCTGGCGCTTCAGCACATCTTCCGGCCATTCGGCATGCAGAGCGACATCGGGAAAGCGGTCCGGCGTGGCAAAAGCGGTGCGCGGATCGATGATCTCGACGGGATAGCCGGCGATTTTCGCCATCGGCGCCAGCGCCTGGCTGATATGGACGGCGCCGATCACCAGGAGGCGCGGCTGCGGCAGATGCGCGTTGAGAAAGAAGGTCCGCCCTTCAGCCTCGACCGAACCGGAATTGCCTGATCGAAAGGCCTTGGCGATCGCGGCTCCAAGATCACCGGCGACCTGGTCGCCCTCACGCACGATGCGGTCGCGGCCATCACCGAGATCGGTGACGAGGATCGCCGCACGGCGGGCGCGGCGCTCGGCATTCAAAGCTTTCAGGGCGTATGGATCCATCTGAGATCAGCCCAACCGCTCGACATACACCTTGATGCGGCCGCCGCAGGACAGGCCGACCTGCCAGGCGGTTTCGTCGGCGACGCCGAATTCGAGCATCCTGGCCTTGCCCGAGCCGATGACGTCGACCGCCTCGCTCACCACCGCGCCCTCGACGCAGCCGCCCGAGACCGAACCGTGAAAATTGCCGTCCGCATCGATGACCAGATGGCTGCCGACAGGCCTCGGCGCCGAACCCCAGGTCTCGACCACGGTGGCAATGGCGACATCCTTGCCATCCTTCATCCAACCTTCCGCGATGATCAGCGGATCGCGGGCCTCATCGAGATAAAGACTGTCGTTCATCGTTGCCTCTCTCAGGGTCTGTTTTTCCAGGGAGCCTGGAAAACATATGGCTACGCGGCCTGCCTCGCGCCAGCTTCCATCCACCGGCGCGGATCGACGGACTGTGCCGACTTCTTGTCCAGCGACGCGCAGAGGTCGGCGAGCGCATCGAGATTGTGCACAGAGCGGAATTCATCGACATGCGGCAGCATCGCCTTGACGCCGCGGGCGCGCGCCTGAAAACCGTCGAAGCGCAGCAACGGGTTCAACCAGATCAGCCGCCGGCAAGATTTGTGCAGCCGCTCCATCTCCTGCGAAAGGCCGGCGACATCGTCGCGCTCCAGCCCATCGGTGATCAGAAGCACGACCGCGCCCTGCCCCAGCACGCGCCGCGACCATGCCAGGTTGAACTCGGCCAGTGTGTCGCCAATGCGCGTGCCGCCGGACCAGTCCTTGACCGCCGCCGAGCAATCGGCAAGCGCGGCATCGGGGTCGCGGTGGCGCATCTGCCGGGTCAGATTGGTCAGCCGCGTGCCGAAGACGAAGGTGTGGACGCGGCGGCGTTTTTCCGTCAGCGCGTGCAGGAAATGCAGGAAGATGCGGGTGTACTGGCTCATCGAACCGGAAATGTCGGCCAGCACCACCAGCGGCGGGTGGACTTCACGGGCCGAGCGGAATTTCGGCAGGATCAATTCGCCGCCGGTGCGCGCGGCCGAGCGCATCATGGCGCGCGGGTCGATGCGGCGGCCATGCGCATCGGCTTTGAAGCGCCGGGTCCGCACCATGTCGAAAGGCAGCCGCAGCTCGGCGATAGCCTTCTTCGCGTCCGCGATTTCGGCGACGTTCATCTGGGCAAAATCTTTGCCCCGCAACACCTCGTTGCCGGAAAAGGTGAAGCGGGCATCGACCTCGATCTCAGGGACCTCCTGGGGTGGCTGATTCTTCTGATGGCCCTCGAACATGGCCTGGCTGACGCGGTTTTCGGCCGCGCGCGGCTTCTGCTTCTCCCTGACGTCGGGCGCCACCGGCGAAAACATCGCCAGCAGTTTCTCGATCAGTTCGCGCGATTTCCAGAACAGCCGGAAGGCCTCGTCGAAGACCGGGTGGTCCTCGTGCCTGGACACCAGCACCGCATGCAGCGTCCAGTAGAAATCGTCACGCGAGCCGATGCCGGCGGCCAGCACCGCCTCGATGGCGTCCTTGACCGAGGCCGGTCCGACCCGCATGCCTGCTTTACGCAAGGTGCGGGCGAAATAGACGATGTTGTCAGCGATGCGTCCGTCCGCCGTCGCCTCCTTGGGGTCGGCCTCTTTGGGGTAAGCACCCGGCGCTTTCATCGCGTTACTCCGCCGCCGCGAGCTCGGCCTTGACCTCGTCGAGGATGCGCCGGCCCTCGCCCGTGCCGATGCGGGCAATGTCGTCCTGGTATTTCAGCAGCACGCCGATCGTGTCGGACACAGTTTCCGGGTCGAGTGCCACCTTGTCGAGTTCGGTCAGCGCGCCGGCCCAATCTATGGTCTCGGCGACGCCCGGCACCTTGAACAGTTCGATCTGGCGCAGTTTCTGGATGAAGGAGACCACCTCCGCCGAAAGCCGCTGGTTGGCCCGCGGCACTTTGCGGCGTACGATCTCCAATTCGCGCTCAGCATTGGGATAATCGACCCAGTGATACAGGCAGCGCCGCTTCAACGCGTCGTGGATCTCGCGGGTGCGGTTGGTGGTGATGATGACGATCGGCGGTTCTTGCGCCTTGATGGTGCCGAGCTCCGGCACCGTCACCTGGTAGTCGGAAAGGATTTCGAGCAGGAAGGCTTCGAAAGCTTCGTCGGTGCGGTCGAGTTCGTCGATCAGGAAGACGGGGGCCGCTCCGGTCTTGCCGGTCAGCGCATCGAGCACCGGGCGGCGGATCAGGTATTTTTCCGAGAAGACGTTGCGCTCCATGGCGGAGCGGTCGACCTTGCCGGCCGCCTCCTCCATGCGGATCTCGATCATCTGCGCGGCGTAATTCCACTCGTAGACGGCAGACGAAACGTCGAGCCCTTCATAGCACTGCAAGCGGATCAGCCGGCGGCCAAGCGCCTGCGCCAGCACCTTGGCGATCTCGGTCTTGCCGACGCCGGCCTCGCCCTCGAGGAACAATGGCCGGTTCATACGCAACGACAGGAAAAGCACGGTCGCCAGCGACCGGTCCGCCACATAGTCCGCGCCGGTCAGGAGATCGAGCGTCTCGTCGATCGTCCGCGGTACGGGGCGCGGTTTCAGTTCGGTCATTCTTTCTCCGTGAACGCCGCCGCTCCGCTGTCCAGGACATGATAGCCGCGGGCGTGATAGATCAGCGGCCGCAAATTATCGCCCATGCGAAGGCCTGTCACCTTGCCAAAAAGCACACGATGCGTGGCCAGATCCTTGGTGTCGATCAATTCGCAGTCGAACACGGCGAGCGCGCCCTTCAGCGTCGGCGCGCCGGTGGAGATCACGTCCCATTCGCCGAGCGCGAAACGCTCCTCGACCGGCAGGCCGGTGATGCCTGAAAAGCCGATCGACAGCGGTTCCTGGTGCGAAGCCAGCGTGTTCAGGGCAAACCGGCCGTTTTTCACGAACAGCTCATTATTGGCATTTTCGCGATTGAGACAGACCAGAATGGTCGGCGGCGTGTCCGACACCGAGCAGGCAGCGATCACCGTCGTGCCGCGCTTGCCGGCGGGCCCGTCGGTGGTGACCACATGGACGTGGCCGGCAAAATGGCTCATCGCGTCGCGATAGGCCTGCGGTCCAATATCATTCTTCTTCAGCACCGGAAATTGTCCATAGCCAGAACCCTACCGCTATATATGGCCAGACATGACATGCCACAAGCGAAGTGCTTGGCCCATATCCCCGAATTCGCGTGTTGCACCAAGGCCGGGCAGCCTTTAGGTCTTGGCGGAATTGGCGCTCGCGCTGTTATCGCGGGCTTGGGAGGAACTCTTCGGCAGAATGCGACCCGGGGCAACGATATCGGCCGCGCTGGCCTGGCTGTTCCTGGCCGGCGCCGCTAGCGCCCAGACGCTGACGATCGGCGTTGCTGCTCCGTTGTCGGGACCGTCGGCCATCCTCGGCAAGCAGATCGAGGCCGGTGCAGCGCTGGCGGCGCAAGCAGACGGCGTCGAACTCAAGACCGAGGATGATGCCTGCACCGCCGATGGCGGGGCAGCCGCGGCCAGGGTTTTTGCTGCGGCCAAGGTCAGTGTCGTGATCGGCTTCCTCTGCACCGAAGCCATCGAGGCGGCGATGCCGATCCTCAAGGACGCCAATATCCCGGTCATCACCGTCGGCGTGCGTACCGAAAGCCTCACCGACCGCCGCGCCAAGACCGGCTGGCCGGTCTATCGCCTGGGGCCGCGCGGCGACGATGAACGCAACGCCGTCGCCTCCACCCTCACCCACCTGTGGCAGAAGGAGCTGTTCGCCATCATCGATGACGGCACCATCTATGGCCGCGAGATGGCGGAAACATTTCGCGCGGCGGCCGAGCAAGCGGCGCTGAAACCGGTGTTCGTCGACACGTTCCGGCCGCAGCTCGACAACCAGATAGGGATGATCGGGCGGCTGAAGAAGGCCGGCGCCACGCATGTCTTTGCCGGCGGCGACGGTGACGACATCGCGATTATGGGCCGCGATGCCGCGCAGCTGCAGGCCGGCATCGTCTTTGCCGGCGGCGAAAATCTGCGCACGCCGCCCGGCGACGTGCCCTATGCGACAGGCACGCTGATGATCGCGCCGCCCGAATGGGCCGATGTCGCCGACGCAAAGGTGCTGGAAAGCTTCTCCGTGCAGAAAATCGTGCCGGACGGCTATACGCTGCCGGCCTTTGCGGCGGTCGAGATCGCCAAGGCCGCATCGACCTTGTCCCCGGGCAAGCCGCTGACCGAAGTGCTGAGCGGGCATGATTTCGCCACGGCGATCGGCCCGGTCCGCTTCGACGCCAAGGGCGACCTCAGCCAGAGCCCCTACCGCGTCTTCCGCTTCGACGGCGCGCGCTTCGTGCCTTTGGAAAGCAATTGATGTTCCACACCGGTCCGCGCAATCTGATCACCGACGTTGCCGGCCTGCGCGTCGGCAATTCTTCCGATGCCCGGCTGAAATCCGGCGTGACGACTATCCTTTGCGACGAACCGGCGGTGGCCGGTGTCCAGATCCTGGGCGGCGCGCCGGGCACGCGCGAGACGGACCTGCTCGAACCGCACAATTCGATAGAGGCGATCCATGCTGTGGTGCTGTCGGGCGGTTCGGCTTTCGGCCTCGACGCTGCGTCCGGCGTGCAGGCGGCACTGCGCGAGCGCGGCGTCGGCTTCGAGGTGGGCGGCTTTCGCGTGCCGATCGTGCCGGCGGCGATCCTGTTCGACCTGCGCAATGGTGGGGACAAGGACTGGGGCCGTTATCCCCCATATCGCGACCTCGGCTATGAGGCAGCGCAATCCGCCGCGACCGATTTCCAGCTCGGCACGGTCGGTGCCGGCACCGGTGCCTTAACCGCCGGGCTGAAGGGCGGCCTGGGCTCCGCTTCTACGCTGCTCGACACAGGCGTTACCATCGGTGCGCTGGCCGCCGTCAATCCGACCGGATCGGTGACCGTCGGGCGCACCCGCCATTTGTGGGCAGCGCCCTTCGAAATCGGCGACGAATTCGGCGGGCTCGGCTATCCCTCGCCCATGCCGGCCGATGCGAAGGAGATCTTGCTGAAATACCGCGACAAGCATGCGGGCAAGCAGATGGAAACCGGCGGCAACACCACCATCGCCGTCATTGCCACGGATGCGGTTCTCACCAAGGCCGCGGCGAAACGCCTGGCAATGTCGGCGCATGACGGCTTCGTGCGCGCCATCTGGCCGACGCACACGCCGGCCGATGGTGACTTGGTGTTCGCACTGGCGACGGGAACGAGCGGCATCCGGCTCGAGGCCGATGCGGCAATCGACCTCTATGCCGCGGCCGGCGCCACCATGGCGCGCGCCATCGGCCGTGGCGTGTTTGCCGCGACGCCAGCCGACAACGATCTGTTTCCCGTCTGGTCGTCGCGGTTGGGCTGAATCGATCGATCAGACCGGATCGGATTTTTCTTCCTCGAACGTCACCGCCACGTCGGAATTCGCCGACAGCCACACCTTCTTGCCATCGACTTCTGCAACCAGGGCCAGAGGAATGTAGTGGTGATGACCCTTGTGAGCGCCCTCGCCGCTGTCGGCCTTGGTCAGCTTGATGCGCTGGCCGTCGACCTTGTCGACAGTGCCGAGATGCACGCCATCGGCGCCGACGACTTCCATATGCTCACGAATTTTGCTGGTGTCGGTCATGGTGGTTCTCCATTGGGACTGCCGACAATAACAAATGACGAACCGATTGGATGCATCGGCTTTCGGCCTGCACGACGTTTTGATTCGGCCGTGCTAGGGATTGAACGATCGCCTGTCGGAGTAAAACAATGCGAATGCTCTTCCTGTTTGCCGTTTCCCTGGCCGCACAGCTTGGCGCGTTGATCGTCGCCCAGGCCGGCGATGTCGCCGAGCTTGAAATCCTTGGCTTCAGCAAGGACGGCGGCGTGTTCGCCTTCGAGGAATACGGCGTCCAGGACGGGTCGGGCTTCCCCTATGCCAACCGCTATTACATCGACACGAGCACCGACAGCTTTCTCAAGGGCACGCCGATCCGGGTGCGGCTCGACGACGAGAACGCCAAACTGGATGCGGCGCGCCTCCAGGCCCGGCAAAAGGGCGAGGCCATTGTCAGCCAGGCCGAGTTGAGCGCCAACCGCGGCATCACGGCCGGTTTCAACCCGGTGACCGAGCTTTCGGCCGATCCGCACCGCATGGCGGTCAATCCACGCCCGATCTTCTCTCCGGTCGACCAACCGCTCGAGTTCCGGCTGGACGAGATCGGCATGAACAACACCGAAGGCTGCGACAGCCAGGGCGAGATCAATGGCTTCCGGCTGCTGCGCATAGAAGCGCAGGATGGCGGCACCACCAAATTGCTGCATGAGGACAAGTCTATCCCCAAAAGCCGTAGCTGCCCGAACGGCTACCGCATCGGCGCGGTCCAGACATTCTCCATGGATAGCCTCAGCGCCTATGCGGTGCTGATCGCGGTGCGCCAATATGGCTTCGAGGGTCCGGACTTCCGCTGGATCGCCGTGACCGGCCGCCTGTGACACCGCACGCCGCCATACTCAGCCGCAATTTGAATTTCGTGCGCCGCGCCTTGCCAGGGTGGCGCGCGACACTTTTCGGCTCGCTCTTTTGGGCCGCAACCATGGGCACGAGCGCGCTCATCAACCTGTTGCTGGACAATTGGGTGACACCGGAGAAAATCCGCACCGTGTCGCTGCTGTTTGCCGGCGGCGGCGCGCTGGCCTTTCCGGTCGGCCTGTTCGTGGCACGGCTGGTCTCACTCGGAAGGCGCCGGGAGGTCGCCTTCGCGGCGACAATGGTGTGCCTTGCCGCCGCGACGATCGGGCTGACCGACGGGCTCTATGCCTTGCAATACCGGTCCTATTATGCCGAATGGCATGCACCGGTCTTCACCCTCACCTGGGGGTTTCAACTCGCCTTCACGATGGCGGTGGCGTCCTATCAGTTCATGGTGCTGGGCATCAGGCTCTATTTTCCGCTTGGGTTCATCGCCTTGTTTGCCGCCAGCCTCTGGTTTGCACAGCAGCGGCGTTGAGCATTTTGTCTGTCTCTGTTAGGAGGCGGGCTAACCCAGAGCGGTTTAGCGTTTGGTAGAACCGCCGACCCGCTCTAACTCCTTCTTTTTCGCAATTCCGGACGGAAAACTGCTGCACACTTTTCCTGGAATTGTTCTAGAGACATCAGGACTGACCGATGATCCCTCGCTATTCCCGGCCGGAAATGGTCGCCATCTGGTCGCCCGAAACCCGGTTTCGCATCTGGTTCGAAATCGAGGCCCATGCCTGCGACGCGCTGGCCGAACTCGGCGTCATCCCGAAGGAAGCGGCAAAGACCATCTGGGAAAAGGGCGGGGCCGCGAAATTCGACGTCGAGAAGATCGACGAGATCGAACGCGTCACCAAGCATGACGTCATCGCGTTCCTCACACATCTTGCCGAATTCGTCGGACCGGATGCGCGTTTCATCCACCAGGGCATGACGTCTTCGGATGTGCTGGACACCTGCTTTGCCGTCCAGCTTACCCGCGCCAGCGACATTCTGCTCGCAGACATTGACGGCCTGCTTGCCGCGCTCAAGCGCCGCGCCTTCGAACACAAGGACACCGTTACCATCGGCCGCAGCCACGGCATCCATGCCGAGCCGACAACCTTCGGCATCAAGCTGGCGCAGGCCTATGCCGAATTCTCGCGCTGCCGCGAGCGGCTGGTGCACGCACGCGAAGACATCGCCACCTGCGCCATATCAGGGGCGGTCGGCACCTTCGCCAACATCGAACCCTATGTCGAGGAGCATGTCGCGGCAAAGCTCGGGCTGAAGCCGGAGCCGGTGTCGACGCAAGTGATCCCGCGCGACCGCCACGCCATGTTCTTTGCCACGCTCGGCGTCATCGCCTCGTCGATGGAGCGGCTGGCGACCGAGATCCGGCACCTGCAGCGCACCGAGGTGCTGGAAGCGGAAGAGTATTTTTCGCCGGGCCAGAAAGGCTCGTCGGCAATGCCGCACAAGCGCAATCCGGTGCTGACGGAAAACCTCACCGGCCTTGCCCGCATGGTGCGCTCCATGGCGCTGCCGGCGATGGAGGATGTGGCGCTCTGGCACGAGCGCGACATCTCGCACTCCTCCGTCGAGCGCATGATTGGTCCGGACGCCACGGTGACGCTGGATTTCGCGCTGTCACGCCTGACCGGCGTCGTCGACAAGCTGGTCGTCTATCCCGAGAACATGCTGAGGAACATGAACAAGTTCCGCGGCCTGGTGCATTCGCAGCGCGTCATGCTGGCGCTGACGCAGGCCGGCCTGTCGCGCGAGGACTCCTACCGGCTGGTGCAGCGCAACGCCATGAAGGTGTGGGAACAAGGCGCTGATTTTCTTGAGGAACTTTTGGCGGACAAGGAAGTCACCGCCGCCTTGCCGGAGGCGGAAATCCGTGAGAAATTCGACCTGGGCTACCACACCAAGCATGTCGACACGATCTTCAGGCGGGTGTTCGGGGAGGCTTGAGAACCTAAACGCGCCAAAGAAAAAGGCCCGCCTTTCCGGCGGGCCTTTTCGTATCCGAACTCGCGAAGGACAAAGCCGATCACGCCTTTCCCGGAACGGTCCTGATCACCGTGCCCCAAGGATCCTCACGGGTCGTTTCGCCGGTCACATTGTCCGAACGCATCTCGACCCAGGCGAGGCCCGAACGCGACGGGTCGCGACGGCCGGCGCCGGCGCTCTGCCAGGCATTGGCGCCGATGTGATGATGGTAATGGCCCGACGACAGGAACACTGCCTGACCGCCATATTTGGCCACCGTGTCGAAGCCGAATTCCTGGTTCCACCAGGCTTCCGCCTCTTCCGGCCTGCCGACACGAAGATGGACATGGCCGACAATGCTGTTTTCCGGCGCGCCTTGCCAGCCTGCATCGCCGACCGGTACTTCGCCGACGACAGCCGGAATGTTGAGCCGCTCGGTCGCCATGGCGATCTTGTCGCCGTTCCACTTCCAGTCCTGCGGCCGGCGGTCGGCATAGATCTCGATGCCGTTGCCTTCGGGGTCGGTCAGGTAGAGCGCTTCGCTGACCAGATGGTCGGACGCGCCCTCGATGGCGATCTTGTCTGATATGGCGTGGTTGATCCAGCGGCCGAGATCGGCACGGCTGGGCAGCAGGAAGGCCGTGTGGAACAGGCCGGCGCTGCGCGGATCGTCAGGCTTGGCGGAAGCATCCGGCTCGAGGACCAGCAACGGACGGCTGCCGGCACCGAGGGTGATCGCGCCATCGGCACGGCTCAATTCCTGCAGGCCGACAACCCTGCGGTAATAGGCAGCGAGGCTTTCGGCGTCGCGCGCCTTCAACCCGACGCGGGCAACGCTCACCGGCGTGGTAGCGGCAAATGGCAGTTCGCTCATCATTGTCTCCGTTGCGGCAACGCTTGATGAAGCTCCCAATGCCAGGAAGCCGGCGCCGCCGATCATTGTACGTCGTGTCAGTGCCAAAATCCCGGTCCTTCACGGCTGTTTCTCTCCTGATGACAGATCGTCGATTGCGATCGTTCACACAAGACGGCGAAAAGCGAACATGGTGTTCACCATTACGAACAGGAACGTGTCCATCAACGGTTGCATGAGGCAATCGCGCTCGCTATCTCAGCGCCATGAAAGTCAAAGATGCAGATATCCTGATCGTTCCGGGCTACACCAATTCCGGACCAGAGCATTGGCAAACCCGCTGGCAATCGAAACTGTCGACGGCGCGGCGCGTCGAGCAGGCTGAATGGTCGAAGCCGGTGCGCGAGGACTGGACGGCGAGCGTGGCCAAAGCGGTCAACGAGGCCGAGAGGCCGGTTGTCATCGTCGCGCATTCTCTGGGTGTTGCCGCCGCCGTGCAGGCCATCCCGCAATTCGTCAAGCCGGTCGCCGGCGCCTTCTTCGTGGCGCCGCCCGATGTCGCCAACCCCGGGATCAAGCCGAAGCACCTGATGACCTTCGGCCCGTACCCGCGCGAGCCGCTGCCTTTTCCGTCGATTGTGATCGCCAGCCGCAACGACCCGTTCTGTGCCTTCGATGTTGCCGAGGACATAGCCGGCGCCTGGGGCTCGCTGTTCATCGATGCCGGCGAGACCGGCCATCTCAACCAGGATTCTGGCTTCGGCCCCTGGCCCGAAGGCTCGATGACCTTCGCCAAGTTCCTGACGGATCTGTGATTCAGGCCCAAAGTCGGCGCGGAAAGTTCGCGAAGAAACCGTCGAGCTCCAATAAACAATAATTTAAGGTGGCTCGCGATAAATTCTTTGCGCGCGGCGAACTCCGTTCGTCACGCGTAAATACCTGAGATTACTAATAAAATTCTTCAAGCTCAAACGAAGGCAAGCGCTTGCGCAAGGACGCTTCACTCGAATTCTTGAGGGGTGCCGCAGCGCTGATCGTTTTGAACGGGCATATTTTGCGTGCCTTTGCCCCTTCGGCGGCGGGCGGAGACGGAGACAACGCCGCGCAATCCCTCAAGACAAGTCTGGCTTTCGTCGCCTTCAATGGCGGCTCTGCCGTCTACTTGTTTTTCGTTCTGTCTTCCTATGTGCTTGTGAAGCGCTATTTCCAGACCCGCGAGGCACAAGATCTGCTGCTGGGCGCGACAAAGCGTTTGCCTCGTCTGGCCGGACCAGTGCTCGTCACGGTCCTGGCATCTTGTGTCATCTTCAAGCTCGATCTGTATTTCTTCCAGGATGCGGCTGCGGTCACCCAATCCGAGTGGCTGAGCAGATTCGGCAATGCCTCAAAGGTGCTCTCGCAGGAGACAGCGAGTTTCGCCGATGCGTTCCAGCAAGGGGCCTGGCGCACGTTCATCTACGGCGACAAATATTATGACAGCAGCCTGTGGACCATGACGGTCGAGTTCTGGGGGAGCATGCTGACCTTCGCCCTCGCTCCGATCGCCTTTTTCCTCCTGGGCCGCTGGACGCTGCTCTCCTGGTTCTGCATAGCAACAGGCGTGTTCCTGGCGCTGCAAGTCAGCTTCTTCTTTTGTGCCTTTCCGGCCAGCCTCATGCTCTATCCGCTTCTCGCCATGGGTTTGCGCCCGAATCGCTGGGTAAGAGGCGCCATGATGATCGTTTCCCTTGTGCTGCTGGGCTATGCGGGGAGTGCAGTCGGCATATACCGGCCCTTTGCGCTGCTTGAGACCGCGGTTTGCGATGATGTCGGCCTGCGGCAAGCCTGTGTGGCCATCCCGGCAAGCATCATGCTGGTCTACGCTATGCTAAGTGTGGACGAGCCTCCAGCATGGCTCTCGGGCAAGGCGGCACGTTTCCTCGGCGACCTCTCTTTCCCGCTCTACCTGGTGCATGTACCCGTTATCTGCTCACTGGGGTCATGGGTTCTGTTGGCCAGCGGTTCCACCGCACTCGGTGCCGCCGCCGCGATACTGGGTTCGATCCTCGCGGCGTTGCCGCTGATGACCTTCAACAACTGGTGGGTCCAGGCGCTCGGCGCCCTGTTCAACAGATTCAGGCGCGGCGGCCCTATGGCCGCGGCACCTGCTGCAGCGAGCGCCTGATCGCCCGGCGCCGTGACGGCAGCTCCTCCGGTTTGGGTTCAGGCTCCGATCGAATCCTTGATATCTTTCAGCAGAGTCTTTGCCCCCAATGAAATCAACGCATGCTCGGACCCGGTGGCGAGTAGGCGATAGCCCATCGAGACGACACGGCCGGCAATTGCTGGTTCGACGACATAGATCGCGGCATGTTTTCCGGCCTTGCGGGTGCGCTCGGCCACCGACGCCACCGTCTCCATCATGCTCTCCAGGGTCGAACTGACCGTGGCGCCATTGGTCCAGGCGATCGAGAAATCCGATGGGCCGAGGAAGATGCCATCAATGCCCGGCGTGTCGAGAATGCCGTCGAGCGCGTCGAGCGCGGCGCGCGTCTCGACCATGGCAAAGGCCATGGTGCGCTGATTGGTGTCGCGCAGCCATTCGGCATGGTCGCCCTTGCCATGGCGCGGAAAGGCGTAGGTGGGCCCCCACGAGCGCTCGCCGAGCGGTGGATATTTCATTGCCGCGGCGAACAACTTTGCATCGGCCACCGAATTCACCATCGGCGCGATCACCGCCTCGGCGCCGAAATCGAGCGCGCGGCTTGCCATGTCGAAACGGCCGACGGGGATGCGCACCAGCGCAGGCTTGTTTGCGGCAAGCACGGGCATAAGACCGCGCAGCACGCTGTCCTCGTGATGACCGCCATGCTGCATGTCGAGCGTGATGGCATCGAAGCCCTGTTTGGCGAGGATCTCGACGGTCAGGGCATCCGGCACTCCGGACCAGGCGGTGACCAGCGTTTCATCGGCGGCAAGGCGGGACTTCAGGGACATCTAATCTCTTTCCTCGTTAATGCCGGCAGTTTCAGCCGGAAACCACGGCGAAGGCAAAGAAAAACCGCCCGGCTTGGCCGGGCGGTCGATTGGTCCAGTCAGTCCTTTGCCGCAGGTTCCGTCGCAAAACCGGGACATTTTTGCGAAACCTGCGTCGTCCCGGATCAGGTGTTCTTGATCTGCTCGATCGCCTGCGCCATCAGTTCGTCCATGGTGCGGCGGATCTGATGGTCCGACTGCTCGACACCGGCGGCATCGAAATCCTTGCGGATCTTGCGGAACACGTCGTGATCGCCGGCTTCCTCGATGTCGGAAACGACGACTTCCTTCGCATAGGCGTCGGCGTCGGCACCCGACTTTCCGAGCTTTTCGGCGGCCCACAGCCCGAGCGCCTTGTTGCGGCGCGCCGACGCCTTGAACCGAAGCTCTTCGTCGAATGCAAATTTGCGCTCGAAGCCTTCTTCGCGATCTTTCATGCTGCTCATGGCGTCCCTCCGGGTCAAATCCGATTCGTTGGCAAGAGATATGTGTGTTGCCAAAGCACAAACCAAAAGGTCGCGAGCCGGTCAATACGCTTCGTCATATGCTGCGCTGCGGCATTTCAGTCCCGAAAGCGGTTGATTGGGCGGATTTGCCGATTGAGCAAACGGTGTGATTGGGATAGACCCGGCATTGAACCCAACCGTCGCCGCACTAATATAGGCAGACGGACAGGAACTGGTCGCTTGCCGCCTGCCCACAAATCCAGAGAAAAAATCAGATGAAAAATCGCCGCCGCATTTATGAAGGCAAGGCCAAGATCCTCTATGAGGGACCGGAGCCGGGTACCCTCATCCAGTTCTTCAAGGATGACGCCACCGCTTTCAACAAGAAGAAACACGAGGTTGTCGACGGCAAGGGCGTGCTCAACAACCGCATTTCCGAGCACATCTTCAACCACTTGAACCGCATGGGCATCCCGACCCACTTCATCCGCCGGCTCAACATGCGTGAGCAGCTGATCAAGGAAGTCGAGATCATTCCACTCGAAGTGGTGGTGCGAAATGTCGCCGCCGGCTCGCTGTCCAAGCGCCTCGGCATCGAGGAAGGCACCGTCCTGCCGCGCTCGATCATCGAATTCTACTACAAGGCCGACGCGCTCGACGATCCGATGGTGTCGGAAGAGCACATCACCGCCTTCGGTTGGGCAAGCCCGCAGGAGATCGACGACGTGATGGCGCTCGCCATCCGCGTCAACGACTTCCTCTCCGGCCTGTTCATGGGCGTCGGCATCCAGCTCGTCGACTTCAAGATCGAATGTGGCCGCCTGTTCGAGGGCGACATGATGCGCATCGTCGTGGCCGACGAGATTTCGCCGGACTCCTGCCGCCTGTGGGATGTGGCGACACAGGACAAGCTCGACAAGGACCGTTTCCGCCGCGACATGGGTGGTCTCGTCGAGGCCTACCAGGAAGTCGCCCGCCGCCTCGGCATCATGAACGAGAACGAGCCGCCGCGCCCGACCGGTCCGGTTCTTGTCGCCTCGACCGATGTCGTCAAAGGCAAGCCGCACTGATAGCGGCTTGCGATCCGATACTTAGAACAGGAGCATGTCCAGCGTGATCAAGGCCCGCATTACCGTCACCCTCAAGAACGGCGTCCTCGACCCGCAAGGCAAGGCGATCGAACACGCCCTGTCCGGTCTGGGCTTCGATGGCGTCGGCGCGGTGCGGCAGGGTAAGGTGTTCGACGTCGAACTGGCGGAAAGCGACAAGGCCAAGGCCGAGGCCGATCTGAAAGCCATGTGCGACAAGCTGCTGGCGAACACGGTGATTGAGAATTATAGTGTGACACTTACCTGAGGTTGTGTCGGAGGGGTTGGTGGCCGAGATCGATGGCAGCTTAATATTTGAAACCCTCAAGTCCATTCAGTCTCGGTTAGACAGGATGGACTTGATCCTCGGAGAGGCGAAATCCGAGCTTGGTTCCATTCGAGGTCATCTCATAGCCACTGAAAGTGACGTGAAAAACATCTATGGTTGTGCTCGCTCGCCAGGATGATCGGCTCGAACATATCGAACGCCGTCTCGACCTGTGCGAACTAGCCGAAGCCCAGAGGCCTTACGAACCAAAATGAAATCCGCTGTCGTCCTCCTGCCTGGCCTCAACCGAGACCGCGACATGATCGCGGCGCTGACCAAGATTTCGGGAAAACCGCCGGTCACCGTCTGGCAGACCGACACCGAGATCCCCGATGTCGACCTGATCGCCATCCCCGGCGGCTTCTCCTTCGGCGACTATCTGCGCTGCGGCGCGATCGCCGCGCGCATGCCGGTGATGCGGGCCGTCGCCGAAAAGGCCGCCAAGGGCGTGACCGTCATCGGCGTCTGCAACGGTTTTCAGATCCTGGTCGAGGCCGGCCTGCTGCCGGGGGCGCTCATGCGCAACACCTCGCTGAAGTTCGTCTGCCGGCAGATCAAGCTTGAGATCACCAACGCCAACACCATGTTCACCCGCCGTTACCAACCGGGCCAGGTCATCCGCTCGCCGGTGGCGCACCATGACGGCAACTACTTCGCCGACGCCGAAACCCTTGCCCGCCTCGAAGGCGAAGGCCAGGTGGTGTTCCGCTATGCCGAGGGGACCAATCCCAATGGCTCGATCAACGACATTGCCGGCATCATCAACGAGCAGGGCAATGTGCTTGGTCTGATGCCGCATCCGGAAAACCTGATCGAAGCCGCTCATGGCGGCAGCGACGGTCGTGCGCTGTTCGAAGGCGCGCTCGGTATCGCCGCTTGACGATCTCAGCTGCGAACGCGGTTAAATTCTTAGGGACATCAAGTCCACTGCTCTGGGGAGAGAGACGGTCATGAAACTCTATTCGCGGCCGTTGTCGCCCTACTCGTCGATCGTGCGGGCGCTGGCCTATATCAAGGACGTGCCGCTCAAGATCATCGCGCCGCCGCCGGGTTTTCCGATCCCCGAAGCGTTTCGCGCCATTTCGCCGATGAACCGGATTCCGGTGCTGATCACCGGCTCCGGCGAAACCATCGTCGAATCGGTGGTCATCGCCGAATATCTCGAGGAGCGGTTTCCGGAGCCGGCGCTGCTGCCGCCCGATTCCAAGGACCGCGCGCTGGTGCGCATGTTCGCCCGCATCACCGATCTCGACGTGCTGACGCCGACGATGAAGCTTTTCGAGCTGCATTTCGTGCCGAAGCGCAACAATGCCGAGATCGACGCCCAATTCGCCCGCCTGCATCACGGGCTGGCGGGGATCGAGGCCCGTATGGCGCAAGGCCCCTTCGCGCTCGGCAACGACATCAGCTTTGCCGACGCCTGGCTGACGCCGACCCGGTTCATCTTCAACAATTTCCGCGCCATGACGGGCCACCACGACCTGCTCGACGCCTATCCCAAATTCGATGCCTATGAGCAGATCGCCTCGCAGCATCCGGCCTTGTCGCGGGTCTGGGGCGAGATGACCGATGGCCTGAAAGTCTTTCTTTCCGAACTCGAGATGGGTGCCGCTTGATCAAGAGCAAGACGATCGTTCTCGTCGCCGCCGCAGGCTTCGCCCTGGCGTCATGCCAATCGACCCCGAAGAGCACCCCCGTGCCTTCGGGCAAGAGTGCGGCACTGCTGGCCATGGAACAGGTGGCGATATCAGCCCACAAATGCTGGATCGCCAGCAAGGACCCGGCCTTCAAGCAATATCAGATGGCCAATGAGCTGAACTCGTTCAGCGGCACGCCGCGTTTCCTGTTGGTGCCGGCCAAGCATTATGGCGGCAAGCCGTTGCTGGTCGTGCAGGCGCAAGGCAATTCGAGCCGCGTCGACGTGTTCGGACCGCTGATGAACGACCCGCTCGGCGCACGCATCGGCTCGGACATTGCCCGGTGGCAGACGGGCAATCCGGGCTGCGCCGCGACCGCCTGACCATGGGCCGCTTCCTGCAGGTGGTGGGTCTGGCCATCGGTCTGGCCGGCCTCGTCCTGCAGTTCTGCATCACGGTTCCGGCATCGATGGAGGCGGGTCGCAGCCTGCTCGGCTCGATCGTGTTCTACTTCAGCTTCTTCACCATCCTGACCAACATTGGCGCTGTGCTGGTGTACACATCCCTGCTGTCATCCACCGGCTATGCCTGGCTGCCGGCTTTCGCCGGGCTGCGGATGCGTGCGGGTGTCGCGGTTTCGATCACCCTCGTCTTCATCGTCTATGCCACGGTTCTGGCACGTCTCTGGCAGCCGCAAGGCCTGTTCCTGCTTTGCGATGTGCTGTTGCACTATGTGACGCCGGTGCTGTTCGTGCTGTGGTGGCTGGCAGCAGGCGCCGACGGCAGAACCCGCTGGAGCGACATTTCCTGGTGGGTGCTCTATCCCATCGCCTATCTTGTCTACGCGCTGGTACGGGCACCGATCGCGGGCGAGGTGCCCTACCCTTTCCTCGATGTCGCCAAGAACGGTGCCGCCAGCGTCGCCATTGCGGCTTTGGCCATCACCGCGCTGTTCCTGGTGATCTCTATCGTTGCCGTTTTTATCGATCGCGGCATCGGCCATCGCGGGGCCAAACGGGTCCGTTAAGATTGGCCTCTATTCCCAAAAGCGCCTGATGCCTTCGCGATGGGCATCGCAGCGGGAGATGCCGATATCCTTGAGCTGATCGTCAGTCATCTCCAGCAATGCCAGGCGGCCGCGCCGGCGCTCCAGCAAATGGTCGATCCATCGTGCGAGCGACCTGACCACGCGCACCAAACGGCGGACAAAGCCTCGCTGGCCGGACGGGCGCAGCGCCTCACTTGGAAACGCGGCTCTGGAATGACGGATTGTCGCTATTGTATCCATTTTCTTTCTGCCAAAACTCTCAATTGCACCCCTTTTGGTGCGTGATTGATATGTATTGACTCACAATTCGGTGCAATATAGAAAATTGTCACCATGACAAATTGGCTCCCAGATCTGACCGGCGGCGCCGGACCGCTCTACCAACGCCTTGCGGACTCCGTTGAAGCGGGCATCGACCAAGGCGTGATCGGCGCCGGGACAAAACTGCCGCCGCAGCGCGACCTCGCCTACGACATCGGCACTACTGTCGGCACGGTCGGCCGGGCCTACCAATTGCTGCGCGAGCGCGGGCTGGTGAGCGGCGAAGTCGGGCGCGGGACCTATGTGCTTGGCCGGCGCGCCGACGGCGTGAAGCCGGAGGCGCCCGACGTCAGTGTGGAAGGCACGCGCTATGTCGATGCGCCTCAGGACAAGCTGCGTTTCGACAGCACGGCGGCACCCGATGTCGGCCAGGGCGCCGTTGTTGCCGATGTGCTGTCGCGCACCGCGCAGGATCATCCTCATGAAATCTCGAGCTATACGCGTGATTTTCCTGGCCGCTGGTACGAAGCCGGCGCCCGCTGGCTGGCGCGAAACTCGTTCCGCCCGGCCGCCGACGGCATCGTTCCGACGCTCGGCACCCATGCGGCGGTGATGGCGGCGATCGCCGCACTTACAACACCCGGCGACTATGTCGCCTTCGAACACCTCACCTATTCGCAGATTTCGCGCAGCGCCGGGCTGATCGGCCGGCGCACCGCACTGGTGGCCTCGGACGACGAAGGCCTCGACCCGGCCGATTTCGAGCGCGTCTGCGCGCAAAAGCATCCGAGGATGATCTTCCTGATGCCGACGGCGCAGAATCCGACCCTGACGACACTGTCCGCCGGGCGACGCGAGGCGATCGCGCGTGTTGCGCGCGAATACAACGTCATTCTGATCGAGGATGATCTTTACGGCCACCTGACCGACGATCCGACACCGTTGCTTGCCGAATATGCCCCGGAGAGAACCATCGTCGCCGGCGGCCTGTCGAAATCGGTGGCGGCCGGTATCCGCGGCGGCTGGCTCTCCTGCCCTCCCGCCTATCGCCACCGGATCCGTGTCGCCCACAAGATGATGACCGGCGGCATGCCCTTCCTGCTGGCGGAGGTGAATACAAGGCTGGTGCTTTCCGGCCAGGCCAGCGATATCCGCAAGCGCTGCATCGCCGAGATCAGCGCCCGCATCGCGATCGTGCGCGAGACCCTGGCTGGCTTCGCATTCAAGTCACATGACAAGGTGCCCTTTGTCTGGCTGACTTTGCCCGACCCATGGCTTTCCGGCACCTTCAAGAATGCCTGTCTGGAACACGGCGTGCTGATCGACGACGAGGACGAGTTCAAGGCCGGCCGCTCCGAACAGGTCTTTCACGGCGTCCGCTTCGGCACCTCGCAGCCGAGACAGCGCGGCGATGTCGCCAACGGCGTTGCCGTCATCCGGCGCCTCCTCGACGAGGGCCGCGCCGGCTATGACAGCTTCTCCTGAGGGACCTGAATCGGATCAGCCCTCGGCCTTGAAGTTTTTGGCTTCCTCCTTGGCCTTGTCCTTGCCGTGCTTCTTGGCCAGTTCCTTGGCCTGCCCGGGCGAAACGTCGGTGGTTTCCGCGATATGGAGAGCCTCCTTATCCGAGAGGCGATTGTCTTTCTTGCCTTGCTTGGTCGCCATGTCCTGATCTCCTGAAGGGTTGGAACCCAACGGCCGGGATGCCATAGCGTTCCCATTCGCCTTTGCATTCCTCAAGATGGCCCCGCGGATCACCGCTGGCCCCACGGGCGCCTGAAAGCTCCAGGTGCGGACCCACCCCGGTCATCACCTTGTTGCTTTCTGTCTTTTTTCGCTCATCGACGGGTGTATCGGCCGCAAAGCTTGCGATAAGAGGGGACTCAAAATCCCCGCTCCCATGGACATAAATCGCCGCCCATGACCATTTCCAATTCCGTGCCGATCACCCCCGAGCTCATTGCCGCGCATGGGCTGAAGCCAGACGAGTATCAGCGCATCCTCGATCTCGTTGGGCGCGAACCGAGTTTTACCGAGCTCGGCATTTTCTCGGCGATGTGGAACGAGCACTGCTCCTACAAATCCTCGAAGAAGTGGCTGCGCACACTGCCCACGACGGGGCCACAAGTTATCCAGGGGCCGGGCGAGAATGCCGGCGTGGTCGACATCGGCGACGGCGATTGCGTCGTCTTCAAGATGGAAAGCCACAACCACCCCTCTTTCATCGAGCCCTACCAGGGCGCGGCGACCGGCGTCGGCGGCATTTTGCGCGACGTCTTCACCATGGGCGCACGGCCGATCGCGGCGATGAATGCGCTGCGCTTCGGCGCGCCTGACCACCCCAAGACCAGGCATCTCGTCGCCGGTGTGGTTTCAGGCGTCGGCGGTTACGGCAATTCCTTCGGCGTGCCGACGGTAGGCGGTGAGGTCAACTTCGACGCCCGCTACAACGGCAACATCCTGGTCAACGCCTTCGCCGCCGGCCTCGCCAAGACCAATGCCATCTTCCTGTCGGAAGCCAAGGGCGTCGGCCTGCCGGTCGTCTATCTCGGCGCCAAGACTGGCCGCGACGGCGTCGGCGGCGCCACCATGGCGTCGGCCGAGTTCGACGACAAGATCGACGAGAAGCGCCCGACCGTGCAGGTCGGCGACCCTTTCACCGAAAAGTGCCTGCTCGAGGCCTGCCTCGAGCTGATGGCATCGGGCGCCGTCATCGCCATCCAGGACATGGGTGCGGCCGGCCTCACCTGCTCGGCGGTCGAGATGGGCGCCAAGGGCGATCTCGGCATCGAGCTCGACCTCGACAAGGTGCCGGTGCGCGAGGAGCGCATGAGCGCCTATGAGATGATGCTGTCGGAAAGCCAGGAGCGCATGCTGATGGTGCTGCGCCCCGAGAAGGAAAAGGAAGCCGAGGCGATCTTCCACAAATGGGGCCTCGACTTCGCCATTGTCGGCAAGACCACCGACGATCTGCGTTTTCGCGTGCTGCATCAGGGCGACCAGGTCGCCGATCTGCCGATCAAGGATCTCGGCGACAAGGCGCCGGAATATGACCGCCCCTGGATCGAGCCGAAGAAGCCGGCACCGCTTGCCGCCAACGACATTCCGCAGGCCGATGTCGCGGACGCGCTGCTGAAACTACTCGGCGGACCGGACCTGTCGTCGCGCCGCTGGGTCTGGGAGCAGTATGACACGCTGATTCAGGGCAATTCGCTGCAGCTTCCCGGCGGCGATGCCGGCGTGGTGCGGGTGGAAGGCCATGCGACCAAAGCGCTCGCCTTCTCCTCGGATGTGACGCCGCGTTATTGCGAAGCCGATCCCTATGAAGGCGGCAAGCAGGCCGTGGCCGAATGCTGGCGCAATCTCACCGCCACCGGCGCGCTGCCGCTGGCCGCGACCGACAACCTCAATTTCGGCAATCCGGAACGGCCCGAGATCATGGGCCAGCTGGTCGGCGCGGTGAAAGGCATCGGCGACGCCTGCCGCGCGCTCGGCTTCCCGATCGTGTCTGGCAATGTCTCGCTCTACAACGAGACCAACGGCCAGGGCATCCTGCCGACACCGACCATCGGCGGCGTCGGGCTGATCGCCGACTGGTCGAAGATGGTGCGCACCGGTTTTGCCGCGCAAGACCAGATGATCCTGCTGGTCGGCGCGCCCGCCTCCTGGGGCACGCATCTTGGCCAGTCCGTCTATTTCAGGGACATCCATGGCCGCACCGACGGTCCGCCGCCGCCGGTCGACCTCGCGCATGAGAAGCGCGTCGGCGACCACGTGCGCTCGCTGATCGCCTCCGGCATCGTCACCGCGGCGCATGACGTTTCAGATGGCGGTATCGCCGTGGCGCTGGCCGAAATGGCGATGGCGTCGGGCATCGGCGCGACCGTTCCCGGCCTTGTCGGCACCGATCCCATCCCGGTCTGGTTCGGCGAGGATCAGGGCCGCTATCTGCTGACACTGTCGATCGACCCGCATGGCGATGAATGGGACGCCATCCGCAAGCAGCAGGGCGAACTCGGCATCTTCGCGCCGTGGATCGGCTCGACCGGAGGCGATGCGCTGAAGCTCGGCGATGCCAAGGCGATCCCGGTCGGCGATCTGAAGGCCGCCCATGAAGGCTGGTTCCCCCGCTTCATGGACCAGGCCAGTTGAGCACACTGGCGGCCCGGGCGCTGCTTGCAGTCGTTTTCTGGCCGTCGCTGTTCTTCTTCTGGTTCCTCGGGCCGTTCGTCTTTTTCCTGTTGTCGACGACCTCGAGCGAGGTTTGCCCGCGGCTGGAAACGCGCGCCGAGTTCCTTGACGCGGCCAACGGCACGCTGCCGATGCTGGTGCTGCAGAACCTCATCTATGCGGTTCCGATCGTCTGTCTGGTGTTCTGGAACCGGCTTCTGCCGGACCCGGCACGGGCAAACCGGATCGTCACCTGCATCAAGCTCTTCGCCGTCGCGGCCGTTCTGGGCGCCTTGTGGGAATATGGCTCGTCGCTTGTCTGCGACGGCTATGGCCAACCGTTCTTCTCGCCCGTCTGGCAGATCACCAGCTACCTGCCGATCGCCGATCTTGCGGTCAACATCCCCCTCTATATCCTGGTTTTCAGCCTTGGCCGCACCTTCTCGATGCGCGAAGACGACCCCGCGGCCGATGCGGTCGATCCGGGCACGAACGCATCCTAGGCGACAATCGCGCCGACGGCGGACGGAACGGCTTCAATCGCGGCCGGAAAGGCTTTAGGTTTACCCCGACTCTCATCGCACGGGCGGCCACACCGTCGCCCGCCCGAAACAGGAATTGTGCAATGGCAATGGATGCCCACGACATCGAAAAACTGATCAAGGACGGCATTCCGGACGCCAAGGTGACGATCCGCGACCTCGCCGGCGACGGCGACCACTATGCGGCTGAAGTCGTCGCCGAGAGCTTTCGGGGAAAGAGCCGCGTCCAGCAGCACCAGATGGTTTATGACGCGCTGAAGGGCAATATGGGCGGCGTGCTGCACGCACTGGCGCTGCAGACCAGTGTCCCCGACTGAGGCCATTCCGGCCAACACCGCTTGGCCCAAACCCGCCCATCCTTTGCGCCATTTGGGCCATGGCGTGGCTAATGTCTTGTTTCGGGCAACCTATGGGTTTATTTGAAAGACATGCTTCGAGCCTGACTCCCACAGGCGTGAAAGGAAATTCCATGAGCGGTATCAACGACTACATCGACAATGAAGTGAAGGGCAACGACGTCGTCCTTTTCATGAAGGGCACGCCCGGTTTTCCGCAGTGCGGATTTTCCGGCCAGGTCGTCCAGATCCTCGACTATATCGGCGCCGACTATAAGGGCGTGAATGTCCTGGACTCGGCTGAACTGCGCCAGGGCATCAAGGACTATTCCAACTGGCCGACGATCCCGCAGCTTTACGTCAAGGGTGAATTCGTCGGCGGCTGCGATATTGTCCGCGAGATGTTCCAGGCCGGCGAGTTGCAGACCTTCCTGGTCGAAAAGGGCGTCAGCGTCAAAGGCGCCGCCTGATTTCGGTTTTGGGCATGTCGTCGCGACTGCACTGAACACCGGGGCAGCCCCACCTCGGCAATTTCTATGTCCCGATATCGGGATAAAGACGAGCCAATGCGCCGGCCCGCCGGCGCATTTTTGCTTGAGAAGATCGGACTTGCCGTGGACCAGCAATCAACAGCGCCGCAATCGGCAAGCAAACTGCCTATTCCGCGCTGGGAGTTTATTGCGCTGTGCGCGGCACTGATGGCGCTGAATTCGCTGGCCATCGACATCATGCTGCCGGCGCTGCAGCAGATCGGCGCCTCGCTCGGCGTCGAGAATGAAAACCACCGGCAATATGTGGTCACCGCCTACATTCTGGGTTTTGGTGGCGGCCAGCTGTTCTTCGGACCGATCTCCGACCGGTTCGGCCGCCGCTCGCCGCTCGTCGCCGGGCTGATCATCTATGTGGCGGCGGCCGCCGCCGCCGCCATCGCGCCAAGCTTCGAAACGCTGCTGATATGCCGTGCCGTGCAAGGCATCGGCGCTGCCGCCACGCGCGTCATCGCGGTCTCGATCGTGCGTGATACGTTCGAAGGCCGGCGCATGGCGGAGGTCATGTCGCTGATCTTCATGGTGTTCATGGCCATACCGGTCATTGCGCCGGGCATCGGCCAGTTCATCATGCTGTTTGCGACCTGGCACTACATCTTCGTCACCATGGCCGTCGGCGCGCTGATCGTGTCGGCGTGGTCGCTGCTGCGCCTGCCTGAAACGCTGCGTCCCGAATATCGCCGGCAACTGACGGTTTCCTCCGTCCTCGGCGGATTCCGCATCGTGCTCACCAACCGCATCGCGCTCTGCTACGCCTTTGCCAGCACCTTCATCTTCGCCGCCATGTTCGGCTTCATCGCCTCGGCGCAGCAGATCTATGTCGGCATCTTCAACGTCGGCGAAATGTTCCCGGTCATTTTCGCCGGGGTCGCCGGCGTGCTCGCCTTCTCCAATTTTCTGAACTCGCGCCTTGTCGGCCGCATCGGCATGCGCCGTCTGTCGCAAAGTGCGTTGCTTTTGTTTCTGGTCATCAGCCTGGCTTGGCTGGTCGTTTCGCTGGAAATCAAGATGCCGCTCTGGCTGTTCATCACCTTCTTTGCCAGCGCCATGCTTCCCTTCGGCGCGCTTGGCGCCAATTTCAACGCCTTGGCGATGGAACCGCTCGGCCAGCTGGCCGGCACGGCATCGTCCATACTGGGCTTCATGCAGACGTTTCTCGGCGGCATTCTCGGCACGCTGATCGGCCAGGCCTTCAACGGCACGGTGACGCCGCTTGCCGCCGGCTTCTGCAGCGTCTCGGTCGCCGCGCTGCTGATGATCCTCATCGCCGAGCGCGGCAAGATGTTCCAGCCGCATAACCCACCCATTTCAGGGCATATCACCGACCTGCATTAGACGATGTGCGTCAGGATGCACCTTCAAGCGCCGCCGTGAAGCGAGGCGCAAGCATGCGTCCAGCAATTGCTCCGCCCATGCCGTCCGAAAAGGGCAATGGCAACGCTTCGTCGAGTGCCTTGAGGATGGATGCCACGAAGGCCCGGCTGAGTTGCGGATCGGTTCCCAGATCGGAATAGGTGGCGCGAGGCTTGCCGATCAGCGTGCCGTTGCGGCGCAGCGAGAACTGCAGCGTCAAGGACATGCCCGCGGTTCCCGCTGGCGGCCTCCAGCAGGCATAGATAGCCTCCGACATCTCCTTTAGGGTGTTGACGGGATCGGGACTGTGGCAAGGGCGCTCTTGCGCGATCGCCCCGCTGGCGCTCGCAAACGAGATTGCGGCAAGAGCCGCCGCAAGAATCGCGAACCGAGATTTCATTCGAGAGCCCCCGCCTGCGCACCAATTCTTCGGCCGCACAAACCCGGCAGTCAAGCGCCGGCCTCGGAAAATGATCCTATCCAGCCCACAGTTCGCGGCGCAACTCCTGCCAGCTTTCTCGATCGGGGGCGACCAGCAGACCGCCGCCGACATGCGACGGCAGATAGGCGCTGCCGTCAAAGCGCGCCGCATGGCCGCCGGCCTCCGCATGGATCAGCACACCGGCGAGATGGTCCCACGGCATCAGCTTGTTGTAGACGACGAAATGGCCATGGCCGCTCGCCAGCAAGCGGTATTCGTGGGCGGCGCAGCGGTAGTTGAACTGCGACAGCGTCTTGGTCTGGTTGCAGGCCAGTCGGGTGCGGTCGGGCTCGGCCATGTACTGCCAGGAGACCGCGCCGGTCATCTGCGAGATCGGCGCGCTTGCGGCAACCCGCACCTTCTCCAGGCTGCCATGCGCATGGCGGATATGACTGCCGCCACCCTTGGCGCCGATCAGCCAGTCCTTGCCGACCGGATCATGGATGATACCGGCGACCGTCTCGCCCTTGACCACGACGCCAAGCATGACGCCGAACAGCGGCACGCCGGAGGCGAAATTGAAGGTGCCGTCGACCGGGTCGATGACGAAGGCCAGATCGGCGTCGCCCAGCCCGTCGAGCAGCGCCGGATCGTCGGAACAGGCTTCCTCGCCGACAACCATGGCCGAGGGATAATTCTGGCGCAGCCTGGTGGTGATCAGCCGCTCGGCGTTGACGTCCGCTTCCGTCACCAGATCGGCGGCGGAGGTCTTCTGTCTGATATCGCCGTCGCCCAGCCGGCGAAAGCGGGGCATGATTTCGGTGTCGGCGGCCTCGGCCAGCAGGCTGGCCAGCCAGTCGATCGCGTTATCGTCAAATGTCATCTGAAGCGTCTTGTCCTGTGATGAGGGTCTGGTTCAGGGCGGCGAAATCGAACAGTTTCCTGTCGAGCAGATGCGACGGCCTGGTATTGGACAGCGCGCGGATCATGGTGTCCTTGCGGCCGGGCATGCGCTTTTCGATGTCTTCCAGCATCGCCTTCATGGCGTTGCGCTGGAGACCCTCCTGGCTGCCGCAGAGGTCGCAAGGGATGATCGGGAACCGCATCGCCGCGGCGAATTTCTCGAGGTCGATCTCGGCGCAATAGCTCAGTGGCCGCAGCACCATGACGTCGCCCTCGTCGTTGAGCAGCTTTGGCGGCATGGCGGCGAGACGGCCGCCATGGAACAGGTTCATGAAGAAGGTCTCGAGAATGTCCTCGCGGTGGTGGCCGAGCACCAGCGCCGAGCACCCCTCCTCGCGCGCAATGCGGTAGAGATGGCCGCGCCGCAGCCGCGAGCAGAGCGAGCAATAGGTGCTGCCTTCCGGCAGCTTGTTAGTGACCACCGAATAGGTGTCCTGATATTCGATGCGATGCGCGATGCCGTTGGCGTTGAGATAATCGGGCAGGATGTGCTTGGGAAAGTTCGGCTGGCCCTGGTCGAGATTGCAGGCCAGCAATTCGACCGGCAGCAGCCCGCGCCATTTGAGGTCGAGCAGCAAGGCAAGCAGGCCGTAGGAATCCTTGCCGCCCGACAGCGCGACCAGCCAGCGCTGGCCCGGCTCCACCATCGAGAAGTCCTCGATCGCCTGGCGGGTCAGCCGCAGCAGCCGCTTGCGCAATTTGTTGAACTCGACCGAGGACGGCACATCGGCGAACAGCGGATGGGAGCCCCCTTCTGCGGCCGTTTCAAGCGTCTCGATGTCTGGCAGCATGTTCATGGCGCGGCCCCGGGATGTGATGTCCGCACGGATTAGCGCATCGGCCGCAAAATCGAAACGGCAAAGCGGGATGCGCCAACAAAAAGGCCGCCTTCAGGGGCGGCCTTTTCGGTATCGCAGAAAAGCGTTCGCTTAGCGCGAATAGAATTCAACGACCAGGTTCGGTTCCATCTGCACGGCGAACGGAACGTCCGCCAGGCCGGGGATGCGCGAGAAGGTCGCGACCATCTTGTTGTGATCGGCTTCGATGTAGTCCGGCACGTCGCGCTCGGCGAGGCCGACCGATTCCAGAACGATGACCAGCTGCTTCGACTTTTCGCGCACTTCGATGACGTCGCCCGGCTTGCAGCGGTACGAGCCGATGTTGACGCGCTTGCCGTTGACGTTGACGTGGCCGTGGTTGACGAACTGACGGGCGGCGAAAATGGTCGGGACGAACTTGGCGCGGTAGACGACCGCGTCGAGACGCGATTCGAGCAGGCCGATCAGGTTCTCCGAGGTGTCGCCCTTGCGGCGGTCGGCCTCTTCATAGACCTTGCGGAACTGCTTTTCCGAAACGTCGCCATAGTGACCCTTCAGCTTCTGCTTGGCGCGCAGCTGCAGGCCGAAATCGGAAAGCTTGCCCTTGCGGCGCTGGCCGTGCTGGCCGGGGCCGTATTCACGCTTGTTGACCGGGGACTTCGGGCGGCCCCAGATATTTTCGCCGAGACGGCGGTCGATCTTATATTTCGCGGATTCGCGCTTGCTCATCGCATTCCCTTTTCAAAACAACACACCCGGCACCTCATGGTCCGGGTGAAGGAAACGCGCCCTCCTCTGGCCTCCGTTTTCGAGACCTGACAGGGTTTTCCCACGCAACGCGGCGGAAAACCCACGGGACACGTCAGTTCAAACAAGATCAGAAACCAAGGCAACCGGTCTTGCGCATACAAAACAAACACCGGACATCGCTGCCCGGCGTTGGCGGCTGGTTAAACCGAGATTTAACCGGTGTCAAGCTTGTCAGTGGCGCGGCGCAACGCGACCCTATAGCGTTCACGACGTTGAGCAATGTGTGCCGGAAGGTTTGCACCAGCGGCACCAGGAAGGGATCTGGAACAAGAGGAGTCCAATTAGCATGAAGAAGTTCTTCCTTACCCTGGCCGGTGCCGCGGTGCTTGCCGGATCGATGGCGGTTGCGCCGGAGCCGGCAATGGCGCGCCATTGGCACGGTCACAAACAGGTCTGTCGCATCATCGTCAAGAAGAGAGTGGTGTGGCGGCACGGTCATCGCAGGGTAATCGTCGAGCGGATACGGCGCTGCCATCGCTGGTAAGGCAAAACATTTGCCCGAAGATTTTGCTTGAAGAAACAAAGGCCCGCAGTTCCGCTGCGGGCCTTGCCTGTTTGGTCGATGTTTCGCGAACGACACTCAGTCTTTCGACTTTTTTTCCGGCAGCCCTTTGCGCTTGGTCTCGGCGAATTCCTCGAGCTGCTTCTCGCTCATGGATTCGTACATCCCTTTGGAAGCGCCTTTGAGTTCGCTCTTTTTCGTCTCGCCGCGCTTGGCGGAGAGTGCGGCGCCGGCGGCTTTCTGCTGAGCTTTCGAGGTGGCTGGCATGGCGGTTTCTCCTTTGCCGTTAGGAGAAACGCCGCGCTTCGGCGGCGGTTCCAGCGCCAGTGGCCCAGTTCTCAGTCGGCCGCTGGCAGCCCGTCAGGCGGCTGGCTTTGACGATTTCGTCGGCAGCCTTCCCGTGTCCGGAGCCCTGGTGTAGGACGGCTGAATGAAGTCTCTGACAGACCCCTCGCAAGCGCTTTCCGCCGGCCTGGCGAAAATCCGCACCGAATTCCACGTGCCGGGTGGATTTCCGGTAGACGTAGTGGCCGCGGCCGAGACGGCGGCCAGACGTGTGCCGAACCAGCATGTCGATCGAACCGCGATGCCCTTTGTCACGCTCGATCCGGCTGCCTCCACCGATCTTGACCAGGCGTTCTCGATCGAGGCGAGCAGCAGTGATCTTCTGCTGCATTATGCCATTGCCGACGTGGCCTGGTTCGTCGAGGACGGCGACGCGCTCGATCGCGAAGCCTGGGCGCGGGGCGAGACGCTGTACCTGCCGGATGGCAAGGCCGGACTCTACCCGCCGGCAATTGCGGAGGGCGCGGCGAGCCTGCTGCCGGACGGACCACGTCCAGCCGTTGTCTTCACCGTTCGGGTCGCCGAGGACGGGGCGACGAAACTGGACGGCGCGGAGCGGGCAATCATCCAAAGCCGCGCGAAGCTTGCCTATGACAGCGTAAAGGCCTCCGACGTTCCGGCCGACTTCGCCGAAATGGCGCGGCGCATGGCGGCAAACGAAGAGCGTCGCGGCGCTTCCCGCGTCGACCCGCCCGAGCAGGAGGTGGAAAGGCTCGCCGACGGCACATTCCGGCTTTCGTTCAGGCCGATATTGCAATCAGAGCAGGACAACGCCGCGCTTTCGCTGGCCGCCAACATGGCGATCGCCGACGCCATGCTGACGCACAAGACCGGGCTGTTCCGGGTAATGTCTGGGCCGGACGATCCCAAGGAGCAGAGACTGCGCAACGCGGCACAGGCGCTCGGCCTGTCCTGGCCGGCCTCGACCAGCCTGCGCGACTACCAGCGCACACTCGATCCGGCTGATCCGAAACAGGCGGCGTTGATGCTGGAAATCCGCCGCGCGGGCAATGGCGCGTCCTACCAGCCCTACCAGGAAGGCGTTGTCCCCTGGCACGAGGCGATGGCCGCGACCTATGCCCATGCAACCGCGCCACTCAGGCGGTTGGCCGATCGTTATGTCGTGCGCTGCGCGCTGGCGATCGCCAACGGCCAGGCCGTGCCGCAGGCCGTCACCGATGCGTTCGCTGGGCTGCCGAAGGTGATGGGACGTGCGGATGCCCGCGCTTCACAGATAAACCATGCGGCCATCGACCTTGCCGAGGCGGTCATGCTCAGCGGACGCGAAGGGGAAACGTTCAAAGCCGTTGTCACCGACTTCGTCGACCATGGTGTGCGCGTTCAGCTTGCCGACATGCCTGTCGTCGCCACCGTAAAGGCCTCCGGTCTCAGACAGGGCGACAGAGTGATGCTAAAGCTGGCCTCGGCCGATCCGGATCAACGCAGCATCGTCTTCGAACCTGTTTGAGCAGCTGGCGTTCCGCCGCTTTAGGTCTTGATTTTATGCATGTCGTTTTCCCAAAACCGAGGTCACTTTTGGGCGACATGCATTACCTCACGGACAGTCCAAAGCCCTGCATCAGCCGGCCGATGGCGAAATCCGTCTTGCCTGAGGTGAAGACAGCGATATCGGGCTCGCCTTGCGGCAGCGCCCCGTCGACGGGCGGCAGCAGCGAAAGGGCTCGCCGGGCGATCGCTTCGGCCGGATCGATCCAGTCGACAGGCCAGGGCGCGGTCTTGCGCATGCGGTTGACCAGAAAAGGGTAGTGGGTGCAGGCCAGCACGACAATGTCGGTCCTGAGCCCCTCATGTTCCATGAAACAGGGCGCGATCTCGGCGCGCACGGCTTCCTCGTCGACAAAACCCTCGCGCATATAGACTTCGGCAAGGCCCGCCAGCCTGTCGCTGCCCACCAGGCGGACATGGCATTTCTGCGCCCATTTGCTGATCAGGTCGCGCGTGTATTGCCGCTTCACCGTACCCGGCGTCGCCAGCACCGAAACCAGGCCGGAGCGCGTGCGCTCCGCCGCCGGCTTGACCGCCGGCACGGTGCCGACAAAGGGATGGCCCGGAAATCTCTCGCGCAGCGCATCGATCACCAGCGTCGAGGCGGTGTTACAGGCAATGACGGAAATCGCAGGCGCAAACCGGTCCAGCAATTTGACGAAGAGATCGAGTATATGGGTGCGTAGCGCCGGTTCCTCCCAGGCGCCGAAAGGAAAGGCCGCATCGTCCGCGACATAGACGAAGCGCCGGTCCGGCATCAGCACGCGCGCCTCGCGCAGCACGGTCAAACCGCCGACGCCGGAATCGAACATCAGGATCGGCTGGTCAGTCATTGTCGGTTCCCTTGCCGCCCAGCGGCGGCGCGTCCTCATCATCACCGGCAGGCTTGCGCACCTGGCGATCGGCGTCTGCCTTCCCCGCGCGCGCGGCGGCCGGAAGCCGCCTTGGATCATCGCCCGGCGAGCCATCGCCGCGCGGCATTGCCGGCGAGAACCTGTCCAGCGAGGAAATGATGCCGCGCAGCACCTTCAGCTCCGGCTCGGCAAAGCCGGCGCGCGTCAGCACGGCGCGCAGATTGTCGACCATTTTCGGCTTCTTCGGCGCCGGCCGGAAATAGCCGCGCGCTTCCAACGCGCCTTCGAGATAGGCGAACAGACCATGCAATTCTTCCTTGCTGGCCGGCTTCATCTCCGGCCCTGAAAAATTGGTTTTGGTCTCGTCCTCGAGGCCGGACTTCATCCACTCATAGGACATCAGCAGCGCGGCCTGAGCGATGTTGAGCGAGGAGAAATCAGGATCGACGGGAAAGGTGACGATCTCGTCGGCAAGTCCGACCTCGTCATTGTAGAGGCCGAAGCGCTCGCGGCCGAACAGGATGCCGGTGCGCTGCCCCATGCCATGGCGGGCGCGCAGCACCCTGCCCGCCTCAACGGGGCCGCGCACCGCCTTGAAGCCATCGCGCTGCCTGGCGGTGGTGGCGAAAACGAAATTGAGGTCGGCAAGCGCCGAGGCCAGATCGTCGAACACCTTCACGGCATCGATGACATGGTCGGCGCGGCTCGCGGCGGCGCGCGCCTTCTCGCTCGGCCAGCCGTCGCGCGGATTGACCAGACGCAGTTCCGACAGGCCGAAATTGGCCATGGCGCGCGCGACCATGCCGATGTTCTCGCCAAGCTGCGGCTCGACGAGGATGATCGCCGGACCGCCGGGGCCACGCTGAAAGTCTTTTCCGGTCATGTGTTCCAGATGATTGCGCTACGAGGTCACCGCGTCCTGCCATATCGATACGGCTTTTTGAAGAGTTGTCGGTGACCTGGCGACAAATAGCCTTGTCTCGCCACCCCTGTGTTTGCGGGAAAAATCCCAATTCGCTCCACCGGCGGGCTGGAGCAAATGGTCACGCGCCCGTACAAGCAGACGAGCCACGTGCTGCATCTTCTCAAAAGATGGTTGAGATGTGGGCATCGCGGCCGCTCTGCCAACGACACGCTATCCAACCCTATACTCCGTGATGGCTCTGCCTTATTTTTATCGGCGACATCTTCCGGTTACAGAAATAACCTATTAGCTATATGTATAGTTAAATACGGCGATGCGGCCGGCCGTCTCTGTGACATCATCTTAGAAAATTGCAATATCAAAACCGCTTGGGGTCAAGCTGTATCGGTAAACGCATTTTGAAGATGGAGCGTGTCTTGCACGCTTCTGTCATTTATCTATGCCCCAAGCGTTTCGACACGGGTTTTCAATGGCCGACAAAGGTGTTGGCTAGACTTCAGGAGGGGCAAATGAACGTCTTACGGTTTTTCCTTTCAATCGCGGTGTTACTTCTGGCATCAGTCTTCCTGATTGCTCCGGCTTCCGCGCAAGCGACACGGACCTGGGTTTCCGGCGTCGGCAACGACGCCGATCCGTGCAGCCGAACGGCACCTTGTAAGACGTTTGCCGGCGCCATCTCGAAGACGGCGACGGCCGGCGAGATCAACTGTCTGGACCCGGGCGGATTTGGCACAGTCACCATCACCAAATCCATCACCATCGACTGCAAAACCACCGAAGGCGGTGTGCTTTCGGCGCTCGTGAACGGCATCGTCGTCAATACGCCTGTCGGCTCCGTCGTGCATCTTCGCGGCCTCGACATAGACGGCGCGGGCACCGGACTCGACGGCGTGCGGATGACCGGCCAAGGTCAACTGCATATCGAGGACTGCAACATCGAGCGGGTGACCAGCAATGGCGTCGAATTTCTTCCCAACGGGGCCAGCGAACTCTACATCAGCAATACGCGGATAGCCGAGGCAGTCGGTGGCGCCATTCTTATCAAAACGACTGGCGCCGTTGGCATCAATGCCATCCTGTCCAGGGTGGAACTGACCAACAGCGCCAATGGCATTCTTGTCGACGGCACCGGCAACACCTCCGCCATGAATATGGCACTGACCGACAGCCTGGTCAGCGGCAACACTGGCAACGGGGTGGCGGTCAAGTCCGTCGCCGCGGCATCGTCGGTACGCGCGACGATCGTCAACACCACGATCAGTTCCAATGCCGGCATCGGAGTCAATGCCAACGGCGCCGCCGCCAGCGGCGCCGGCAGCGCCATCGCCTTTCTCGGCGCCTCGACCGTGTTCGGCAATGTCACCGGGGTCAGCAACACCGGCAGCGGCGCCGTCCAGTCGTTCAAGAACAACATGATCTCCGGCAACGTGGCTGACGGCACTCCGATCACGGCCTTCCCGGGCCCTGGCGGCACGCCGCTGCAATAAGCGCCAGCCGCCTGGGTGCGGCGCATGAAACAAAGGCGATGCCGCCTGCCTCTCGATGGGCAGTGCGGCATCGTTTTTTGTTCACGATTGCTGGATCGCCTCACCGTTTCGCGGAAATGCCGAACCGCTCTGTCCCCTTGTTTTACGGCAACTTCGAACGAAAAACCGCTTCACACTTTCCTGGAATTGCGCCGGCAGCAGCCTGCTTCCGCATTGCCCAGGTTTGCGCCGCCCGGATCGCTTTGCTATAGGCGAAGTCCCTATCCTGGCGGGGCCGGCCCCGCCATCCCCCAACTGTTGAACGAGGCATTCTTTCCATGGCGAAGATCAAGGTGGCGAACCCGGTCGTCGAGCTCGACGGCGACGAGATGACCCGCATCATCTGGCAGTTCATCAAGGACAAGCTGATCCACCCTTATCTCGACCTGAAGCTCGAATATTACGATCTCGGCATCGAGCATCGTGACGCCACCAACGACCAGGTGACCATCGATTCGGCCAACGCCATCAAGAAATACGGCGTCGGCGTGAAGTGCGCGACGATCACCCCCGACGAACAGCGCGTCGAGGAGTTCAAGCTGAAGAAGATGTGGAAGTCGCCGAATGGCACCATCCGCAACATCCTTGGCGGCACCATCTTCCGCGAGCCGATCATCATGAAGAACGTGCCGCGCCTGGTGCCCGGCTGGACCAAGCCGATCATCGTCGGCCGCCACGCCTTCGGCGACCAGTACCGCGCCACCGATTTCCGCTTCCCCGGCAAGGGCAAGCTGACGATCAAGTTCGTCGGTGAAGACGGAAAGGTCATCGAGCATGACGTGTTCGACGCACCCGGCGCCGGCGTCGCCATGGCCATGTACAATCTCGACGAGTCGATCCGCGAGTTTGCCCGCGCCTCGCTGAATTACGGCCTGCTGCGCAACTATCCGGTCTATCTGTCGACCAAGAACACCATCCTGAAAGCCTATGACGGCCGCTTCAAGGACATTTTCCAGGAAGTCTACGAGGCTGAATTCGAGGCCGACTTCAAGTCGAAGAAGCTGTGGTACGAACACCGCCTGATCGACGACATGGTGGCGTCCAGTCTGAAATGGTCGGGCGGCTATGTCTGGGCCTGCAAGAACTATGACGGCGACGTCCAGTCCGATACCGTGGCGCAAGGTTTCGGCTCGCTCGGCCTTATGACTTCGGTGCTGATGACGCCGGACGGCAAGACGGTGGAAGCCGAAGCCGCGCACGGCACCGTAACCCGCCACTACCGCCAGCACCAGAAGGGCGAGGAAACCTCGACCAATTCGATCGCCTCGATCTTCGCCTGGACGCGCGGGCTGGCCCACCGCGCCAAGCTCGACGACAATGCGGAGCTGAAGCGCTTTGCCGAGACGCTGGAAAAGGTCTGTATCCAGACCGTCGAGTCCGGCTTCATGACCAAGGACCTGTCGCTGTTGATCGGTCCCGATCAGCCCTGGCTCTCGACCACCGGCTTCCTCGACAAGATCGACGAAAACTTGCAGAAGGCGATGGCGTAAGAACCCAGATTTCCACATGCCGAAGGCTCCGAAAGGAGCCTTCGCTTTTTTGGGCCAGCGAAAGCGAAGAGCTGACAGCATGACCAGGCCAATCCTCTATGGCGCGGACTACAGCGTCTATGTACGCATCGCGCGGATGGCGCTGGAGGAGAAGGGCGTCGACTACGAGCTGGTGCCGCTCGACATCTTCGCCGCCGACGGCATACCGGCCTGGTACCTGGAACATCACCCGTTCGGCCGCATCCCGGCTTTCGAGCATGACGGTTTTCGCCTCTTCGAGACGAATGCGATCACCCGCTATGTCGACGAGGCTTTCGACGGTCCGGCGCTGCAGCCCGCCGATGCGCGCGGCCGCGCCAGGATGGGCCAGATGACAGGCATGCTCGACGCCTATGGCTACCGCGCCATGGTCTGGGACGTTGCCGTCGAGCGCCTGGAAAAGGTTGAGCCGGATTGGGCGTTGATCGCCAGCGGCCTTGCTCAGGCTGAGACGGTGCTGAAGGTGCTGAGATCGCTGAAGGCACAAGGTCCGTGGCTGCTTGGCGACCAGCTGACGCTGGCGGACCTGCACGCCGCGCCGATCATCGCCTATTTCGTCAAGGTCACGCAAGGGCGCGATCTGTTGGCGCGGTTCGCGGATATGCGGGATTGGTATGCGCGCGTCGCTGATCGTGCGAGCTTTGCGCGGTCTGAAAAGGCTGATTGAAGCCGCATTCAAAACCCGAGTTCGGGGCGGGTCACCATCGGCCAGAGGATCGCAAGCGCCGCGCCAAAGGCTGGAAAACCGCAAGCAAACCAGATGCGAAACAGGCGTTTCTCTTCGGCGGGCAGCGGTGCGTTTTCGATGGCCGCCTGCCGCGCCAGATTGCGGATCCGAATTTGACCACCGCGTCCATGCCCGCAACCACCGGCAGCCAGTCTTCAGCGGCAAGCAGTTTCGACATGTCCGCCGCGATCCATCGAACCGCCGGCCGGCGCCGCCCAGCATCCGGAACATCGCGGCCGAGGCCGGTCACATGATGACCGTCGCGAAGCAAACGGCCAATGACGGCGTCCCCGATCAACCCATAGCCACCGAGGACGAGAACATTCATGTCATGGCTTTCAGGCGGCTTCGAGCGCCGCCTTCACAGCCGCGATCGCATCATTGGCCTTCGAGGCATCCGGGCCGCCGGCCTGGGCCATGTCGGGCCGCCCGCCACCGCCCTGCCCGCCCAAGGCGGCGGAGGCGACGCGCACCAGATCGACGGCGCTGAAGCGGCCGACGAGGTCGTCGGTGACGGCGACGACGACGCTCGCCTTGTTGTCTTCATCGGCGCCGACGAAGACGACGACGCCGGAGCCGAGCGAGCTCTTGCCGGCATCGGCCAGCGGCTTCAGATCCTTCGGCGAGACGCCGGAGACCGCCTTGCCGAGGAAGCCGACGCCCGCGACCGTCTCGTTTTCCGAGGGCGCGCCCGCTGCGGCCCCGCCGCCCAGTGCCAGTTTCTTGCGCGCTTCGGTCAGGTCCTTCTCGAGCTTCTTGCGCTCTTCGAGCAAAGCCTCGACGCGGGCCGGCACGTCGGCGGGCGAGATTTTCAGCGTGGCCGCCGCCGCCTTCAGGCGCCGGTCCTGCTCGTCGAGATGTTTTCTGGCCGCCTCGCCGGTCAGCGCCTCGATACGGCGTACGCCAGCGGCGACCGCGCTGTCGGAGACGACGCGGACCAGGCCGATATCGCCGGTCGCCCTGACATGCGTGCCGCCGCAGAGTTCGACCGAATAGGGCCGGTTGGCCTTGGCGCCATGCAGCCCCGTGCCCATCGACACGACGCGCACCTCGTCGCCGTATTTCTCGCCGAACAGCGCCATGGCGCCCTCGGCAATGGCGTCATCGACCGACATCAGGCGCGTGGTCACCGGGCTGTTCTGCACGACGATTTCGTTGGCCATGCGCTCGACCTCTTCGAGCTCCTCGGCCGAGATCGGCTTGTTGTGTGAGATGTCGAAACGCAGACGCTCCGGCGCGACCAGCGAGCCCTTCTGCGCGACATGGGTGCCCAGCACCTCGCGCAGCGCCTCATGGATCAGGTGCGTGGCGGAATGATTGGCACGCAGCCTGGTGCGGCGCGCATGGTCGACCTTAAGCTCGACGGCAGCACCGGTCTTGACCGTGCCGCTCGCCACTTTGCCCAGATGCACGAACAGCCCGTCGGCCTTCTTCTGCGTGTCGGAGATCTCGATCGAGAACCCCTCGCCCGAGATGATGCCGGTGTCGCCCATCTGACCGCCGGACTCGCCGTAGAACGGCGTCTGGTTGACGACCACCGCAACGGCGTCGCCCTTGCCGGCGCTGTCGACGGTCTTGCCGTCCTTGACCAGCGCCTGGATCAGACCTTCTGCCTGCTCGGTCTCGTAACCGAGGAATTCGGTAGCGCCCGTCTGTTCGCGCACGGAAAACCACACCGTCTCGGTGGCGGCCTCGCCGGACCCGGTCCAATGCTTGCGCGCCTCGGCCTTCTGCTGCTCCATTGCGTTGGTGAAGCCGGCCAGATCGACCGAGATGTTGCGCTGGCGCAGCGCGTCCTGCGTCAGGTCGAGCGGGAAGCCGTAAGTGTCGTAGAGCTTGAAGGCCGTCTCGCCGTCCAGCATGTCGCCGGCATGCAGCGTTTCCGTCGCCTCCGAAAGCAGGCCGAGGCCGCGCACCAAAGTCTTGCGGAAGCGCGTTTCCTCGAGCTTCAGCGTCTCGGTGACCAGCTGTTCGCCGCGCAGCAGCTCGGGATAGGCCTGGCCCATCTCGCGCACCAGCGCCGGCACCAGCTTCCACATCAGCGGCTCGTTCGCGCCGAGCAGCTGCGCGTGGCGCATGGCGCGGCGCATGATGCGGCGCAGTACATAGCCGCGGCCTTCGTTCGACGGCAAGACACCGTCGGCGACCAGGAAGGAGGACGAGCGCAAATGGTCGGCGATGACGCGATAGGACGCCACCGTTTCCGCATCGGGAGCGCGGCCGAGCGCGGAGGACGCCGCATCGATCAGGTGACGGAACAGGTCAGTCTCGAATACGCTTTCCACACCTTGCAGGATGGAGGCCATGCGCTCCAGGCCCATGCCGGTGTCGATCGACGGGCGCGGCAGGTCGATGCGCTCCTCCTTCGTCACCTGTTCATACTGCATGAACACCAGGTTCCAGAATTCGAGGAAGCGGTCGCCATCCTCTTCGGGGCTGCCGGGAGGCCCGCCCCAGACGTGCTCGCCGCGATCGATGAAGATTTCCGAGCACGGTCCGCAGGGACCGGTGTCGCCCATTGCCCAGAAATTGTCCGAGGTCGCGATGCGGATGATGCGATCGTCCGAGAAGCCGGCGATCTTCTTCCAGAAGCCGGCCGCCTCATCGTCCGTGTGATAGACGGTGACCAGCAGCTTGTCCTTCTTCAGCCCGAACTCCTTGGTGATCAGGTTCCAGGCAAGCTCGATGGCGCGCTCCTTGAAATAGTCGCCAAAGGAGAAATTGCCGAGCATCTCGAAGAAGGTCAGGTGGCGCGCGGTGTAGCCGACATTGTCGAGGTCGTTGTGCTTGCCGCCGGCGCGAACGCTCTTCTGGGCGGTGGTGGCGCGCGAATAGGACCGCTTCTCCAGACCGGTGAAGACGTTCTTGAACTGCACCATGCCAGCATTGGTGAACATCAATGTCGGATCGTTGCGCGGTACGAGCGGGCTCGAGGCCACGACCTCGTGGCCCTCCTTGCGGAAATAGTCGAGAAATGTCGACCGTATCTCGTTCACGCCACTCATGACTGCTGCCTTTTCGCGAAAACCGCCGGCGCGGCCGGCGGAAACTGGTCTCTGGTTTGCAGAAATAGACTTGGCCTTTTAGCGGGCACGCCCCAGCCTGTCCAGAAACACGGAACTGGGCCAATCCGGGGAGTCTATTGGTCCGCCAAAAACGAAAACCGCCGGCGCGAAGGCCGGCGGTTTTGGACGCGGTACTAAAGAACTCGATTACTTAAGCATCAGGTCATAGACCGACTTTATGGCCGAACTCTGTCCGCGGCCTACATTGCGCCGGCTTCGTCCTCAAAACCGTCGTCGCCGCCTTCAGAGCCGCCATTCTCGAGGAATTTTTCGGCGATCAGCCCGGCATTCTGCCTGAGCGCCAGTTCGATCTCGCGTGCGGTATCGGGATTGTCGCGCAGGAACAGCTTTGCATTTTCGCGCCCCTGGCCGAGACGTTGCGAATTGTAGGAGAACCAGGCGCCCGATTTCTCAACCACGCCGGCCTTGACGCCGAGGTCGACCAGTTCGCCGGTCTTGGACACGCCCTCGCCATACATGATGTCGAACTCGACCACCTTGAAGGGCGGCGCCAGCTTGTTCTTGACCACCTTGACGCGGGTCTGGTTGCCAACGACCTCGTCGCGGTCCTTGACCGAGCCGATGCGGCGGATATCGAGGCGCACCGACGCATAGAATTTCAGCGCATTGCCGCCGGTCGTGGTCTCGGGCGAACCGAACATGACGCCGATCTTCATGCGGATCTGGTTGATGAAGATGACCATGGTGTTGGAGCGCGAGATCGAGGCGGTCAGCTTGCGCAGCGCCTGGCTCATCAGTCGAGCCTGCAGGCCGGGCAGCGAATCGCCCATCTCGCCCTCGATTTCGGCGCGCGGCGTCAGTGCCGCGACCGAATCGACCACCAGCACGTCGATGGCGCCGGAACGCACCAGCGTGTCGCAGATCTCCAGCGCCTGCTCGCCGGTATCGGGCTGCGAGATCAGCAGGTTTTCAAGGTCGACGCCGAGCTTGCGGGCATAGACCGGATCGAGCGCGTGTTCGGCGTCGACGAAGGCGCAGATGCCGCCCTTCTTCTGGGCTTCGGCCACCGTGTGGAGGGCCAGCGTCGTCTTGCCCGAGCTTTCCGGTCCGTAGATCTCGATGATGCGGCCGCGCGGCAGGCCACCGACGCCGAGCGCGATGTCGAGGCCGAGCGAGCCGGTCGGCACGGTTTCGATCTCGACGACCTGCTCGTTCGCGCCGAGCCGCATGATCGAGCCCTTGCCGAAAGCCCGCTCGATTTGCGACAGCGCCGCATCCAGAGCCTTTGATTTGTCCACTGCCTTATCCTCTACAAGCCGCAAAGAATTCTGAGCCATGATACATCACCCCTTGGTCGTCAATGAAGGCCGGACAATCCGTAATCCCTGTCATTTTGTACCTTTTTTGTTCTCGTTTGGCAAGAGGGATCAAATATCTGAAAAACAATCGATATCCGGATTTGTTCTTTTTTCGTACCAAGAGATCGAACAGGAATACACCCCGCATTGGGCCAGACTGCTCGATTGTATCGACCCGCCGAATCGCCATCTTGCTGGCGAAGGTCTACGACGCAGTGTAGCGCTTGTGCAGTTGCAATAACAAAGGGCATATCGCCGGCATGGTGAAATCCATAGAGATACTGGCCGTGGGCGGCGCCCATATAGACCGGCGTGGCCAGGTGTCCGGCGCCTACGTGCCGGCCGCGTCCAATCCCGGCACGATGCGCGAGGATGTCGGCGGCGGCGTGTTCAACGCGCTGCGCAGCACGGTGCGGCGCGGCGTATCGGGCTCGCTGATGTCGATGCGCGGCGGCGATGCCGGGGCGGACACCATTTCGAGGGCTATCGCGCAAGCCGGCATTGCCGACCTGTCGGCGGTCTTCCTCGACCGCACGACGCCGAGTTATACGGCGCTGATCGATCGCGAGGGCGAGCTGATCGTCGGCTTCGCCGACATGGCGCTGTACGATCTGGCGTTCCCCAAGCAGATGCGGCGCTCCAAGGTCCGCGAGGCGATCGCCGCCGCCGATGCCATACTGTGCGACGCCAATCTGCCGTCGGCGGCACTGGAGCGGCTGGTTTCGCTTGCCGCCGGCAAGCCGGTCTATGCCATTGCCATTTCACCGGCCAAGGTGGTGCGGCTGATACCGGTGCTCGGCGCGCTGGCGCTGGTCTTCATGAACCGCCGCGAGGCCGTCGCGCTGGCCGGCGTCAACGCCAATGCCGCCGAGCGAGATGTCATCGACGGCTTGAGATGCAGCGGCCTCACCAGCGGCGTCGTGACGGCAGGCAGCGCGCCGGTGCTGGGTTTCGACGAAGCGGGCGCTTTTTCGATCCAACCACCTGCCCCCAGAAAAGTCGCCAACGTCACCGGCGCCGGCGACGCGCTGGCGGGTGCGACGGTGGCAGCCCTGCTGCACGGCCTGCCCCTGCGCCAGGCCTTGCGCGAAGGCATTGCGGCGGCGACGCTGGCCATCGAAAGCGCCGACGCCATCCCCGATTTCACCGCAGCGAGCTTCGCCGAAGTGCTGGCTCTTGTGCCGAACGCGCAGGAAGTGGCATGAGACCGGCAAATTCATAGTACCGCTGTGTTGCCGGGTGTGCCCCCTACGCCCGCACCGCGAGTTGGAGATCCAGATGAGCCCCGAAACCGCACGCCCCTTCATCGACATCCACGCACCCGTGGCGCAAGCCCTGGCCGCCGGGCGCCCTGTCGTGGCGCTGGAAAGCACCATCATCACCCATGGCATGCCCTACCCGGACAATGGCGCCATGGCGGCCAATGTCGAGAAGATCATCAGCGACGGCGGCGCCGTGCCGGCGACGATCGCCGTGATCGGTGGACGCATCAAGATCGGCCTTTCCGACGGCGAGCGCGAATCGCTGGCCATGACCGGTGACGCCATGAAGCTGTCGCGCGCCGACCTCGGCTTCGCCGTCGCGCAAGGACGCACCGGCGGCACGACCGTCGCCGCCACGATGATCGCGGCTGAAATGGTCGGAATAAAGGTGTTCGCCACCGGCGGCATTGGCGGCGTGCACAAGGGCGCCGAGAAGAGTTTTGACATCTCGGCCGATCTCGACGAATTGGCGCGCACACCGGTCATCGTCGTCTCGGCCGGCGCCAAGGCGATCCTCGACATCGAAAAGACGCTGGAAGTGCTGGAGACGCGCGGCGTGCCCGTGGTCGGCCATGGCTGTGAGACGATGCCGGCCTTCTGGTCGCGACAGTCGCCGTTCCGCGCGCCTCTGACACTTTATAAGCCCGAAGAGATCGCGCATTTCTTCCGGACGCGGGTCGCGCTGGGGCTCGGCGGCGGCGTGCTGGTCGCCAATCCGGTGCCGGAAAACCACGAAATCCCGGCTGAGGAGATGGCCGGCTACATCGAAGCCGCGCAAAAGGCCGCCGAGGCGCTCAACGTGACCGGCAAGGCGGTGACGCCGTTCCTGCTGGGAAAAATCCTGGAGTTGACCGGCGGCCGCAGCCTCAAGACTAATATCGCGCTGGTCGAAAACAATGCGCGGCTGGCGGCCGAGATAGCCAAGGCCCTGTAGTTCACTTCCCTGCGCGCCGCCCTGCCTCATAGGCGCGGCGCGCCCACACCGTCATCTCGTCGGGATCGTCAAAGGCGCTGTCGGGAATGCTCCAATAGGGCATGGCGACCAGCTTGCCGTGGCGCTTGCCGGTATAGGCCCATTGCTTGCAGCCCTCGGCCTCGAAATCGGGCGCGCTTTGCTCGTCGGCCTTGAGCAGCAACTCGCCGCGCAGCACGATGGCGATGATGACGCCGTCGAAATAGATGCCCTTGCCGCCGAACAACCTGCGGATGCTGACCGGGCCCAGCCCTGAGAACAGTTCGGCGATGCGTTCATTGTCCATGCCGCGATCATGTCACCGGCATTTGACATTGTCATCGCGCAACCAGAACCATGCTGACAGGTTAAGACCATTCCATCGGAGTTTTTGTCATGCCGCTTCTGCTCAAGGGGTCCTGCCGCTGCAACGCCGTGCGTTTCGAGGTGGAGAGCCACACGCCCGTACCGTTCATGCTGTGCTACTGCTCGATCTGCCGCAAGCAGCAGGGCGGCGGCGGGTTCGCCATCAATCTCGGCGCCGCCTATGAGACGCTGAACATCAGGGGCAAGAGGAGCCTTGGCGTATACCGTGCCGAGATCGAGGACGACGAGCATCCGCATTGCGAGGTCTCGACGGGCGAGCGCAATTTCTGCCGCAAATGCGGGTCGGCGCTCTGGCTTTACGACCCGACCTGGCCGGAGTTGGTGCACCCCTTCGCCTCGGCAATCGACAGCGACCTGCCGAAGCCGCCGAGCCGGGTGCATCTGATGCTGAAATACAAGGCCAACTGGGTCGAACCCGTGATCGGCAAGGGCGACAAGACGTTCGACGTCTACCCGGAGGAATCCATCGCCGACTGGCACAAGCTGACGGGCATGTGGGTGGACTAGCGTTCGTCGCCCCGTTCACGGGGCGAAGGGAGAGCCTCAGGCCGAGGCGCGTGCTTCAGCGAGCGCCTTGAGGTCGGCCGGCTTCAGTTCGACGGACTCGCCGCAGCCGCAGGCCGAACTCTGGTTCGGGTTGTGGAAGGTGAAGCCGGTGCGCAGGGTGGTCTGTTCGAAATCCATCTCGGTGCCGAACAGGAAAAGCGCGGCTTCAGGCGCCACATAAACGTGCGCGCCATCGCGCTCGATATGGTCATCCTTGGTGTTGGGTTCGGTCACCAGATCGACCGTGTATTCCATGCCGGCGCAGCCGCCCTTCTTGATGCCGAGGCGAATGCCATGCGCATTTTCGCGGGTGGCGACGATCTCGCGCACCCGGTCGGCGGCCTTTTCGGTCATCGTGATGACGGCAAAGCGTCCCATTCTCTTTCCTTCTCCATTCCATGCAGGTTCAAGGCCTGCCGAATGATTCCTCACCTAAAATGGTGAAGTTTTACCCCTGGCGCAAGTGCACCAGGCTCGACGCTAGTACCAGCCTACCGCCACCTGAGCCTCTTCGGACATGCGGTCGGGCGACCAGGGCGGGTCGAAGGTCATGTTGACCTCGACGCCGGACACGCCTTCGACGGCGCCGACAGCGTTTTCCACCCAGCCCGGCATTTCGCCGGCGACGGGGCAACCCGGCGCAGTCAGGGTCATGTCGATCTTGACAGAGCGGTCGTCCTCGATGTCGATCTTGTAGACGAGGCCGAGCTCGTAGATATCGGCCGGAATTTCCGGGTCGTAGACCGTCTTCAGCGCCGAGACGATGTCGTCGGTCAGCCGCGCCAGTTCGTCAGCGGGAATGGCCGAGGCCGATACGATGCCATTTGCAGCCGTTTCCGGCGCGGTCTCTGCGGTTGCGCTCACATCGTCCATGGTCGTCATCACCCAAAGAACTTTCGCGCTTTTTCAAGCGCCTCGGCCAAAGCGTCGACTTCGGCCCTGGTATTATACATGCCGAACGATGCCCTGCATGTGGAGGTTACACCAAAGCGTTTCAACAGCGGCTGGGCACAATGGGTGCCGGCCCGCACTGCCACGCCCTGCCTGTCTATCACCATCGACACGTCATGGGCATGAATGCCTTGCAGTTCAAAGGAAATGATGGCGCCCTTGCCGGGCGCATCGCCGAAGATGCGCAGCGAGTTGATCGCGCGCAGCCGTTCATGCGCGTAGGTCTTGAGGTCTTCCTCGTGCGCCGCGATGCGCTCGCGGCCGATCTTTTCCATGTAATCGAGAGCGGCACCCAGCCCGATCGCCTGGACGATCGGCGGCGTGCCGGCCTCGAAGCGATGCGGCGGCTCATTGTAGGTGACGATGTCTTCCGTCACCTCCTCGATCATCTCGCCGCCGCCCATGAAGGGGCGCATGCCCGCAAGAATATCCTTCTTGCCGTAGAGCACGCCGATGCCCGAGGGACCGTACACCTTGTGGCCGGTAAAGACGAAGAAGTCGCAGTCGAGATCCTGCACGTCGATCGGCATATGCACGGCGCTCTGGCTGCCGTCGACCAGCACGGGAATGCCGCGCGCATGTGCGATGCGCACGATTTCCTTGATCGGCGTCACCGTGCCCAGCGCATTCGACATCTGCGTGATGGCGACCAGCTTGGTGCGGTTGGTCAGCCGCTTCTCGAACTCCTCGATGTGGAAGACGCCGAGATCGTCAACGGGCACCCAGACCAGTTTGGCGCCCTGCCGCTCGCGGATGAAATGCCAGGGAACGATGTTGGAGTGGTGCTCCATGATCGACAGCACGATCTCGTCGCCCTCGCCGATATTGGGCATGCCATAGCCATAGGCCACGGTGTTGATCGCCGAGGTCGTGTTCGAGGTGAAGACGATGTTGTCGGTGCTTGGTGCATTGAGGAAACGGCGCACCGTCTCGCGCGCCTTTTCATAGGCGTCGGTCGCTGCGTTGGACAGGAAATGCAGGCCGCGATGGACGTTGGCGTATTCCTGGGAATAGGCATGCTGGATCGTGTCCAGCACCACCTGCGGCTTCTGCGCCGACGCCCCATTGTCGAGATAGACCAACGGCTTGCCATAGACTTCGCGCGACAGGATCGGGAAGTCGCGGCGGATCGCCTCGACGTCGTAGGGGGTGGTTTCGACTTTCTGGTCCATCGTCTGTCTTTCGATACCCGGCCGCGTCAGCCGGCCCTTCGCTATGGCTCCGGGCGTTCGTCGCTCAAAAAGCCAAATCGTTGGCTTTTTGTCGGCTACGCCGACCGCTCCTCACCCATGCGTCACAAACCATTCGTCGAGTCTCGCTTCCAGCGCCTCGACGATCGTCTCGTCGTCCAGTTCCTCGATCACCTCGGCCACGAAGGCCTTGACCAGCAGACCACGGGCCGACTTCTCGTCGACACCGCGCGCCATCAGGTAGAACAGATGGTCGTGGTCGATCTCGGTCACCGTCGCGCCGTGGCCGCAGACAACGTCGTCGGCGAAGATTTCGAGCTCCGGCTTGGTCGAGAACTCGCCATCGTCCGACAACAGCAGCGTGTTGCAGGCCATCTTGGCGTTGGTCTTCTGCGCATATTGGTGGACGTTGATACGACCCTGGAAGACGCCGCGCGCCTTGCCCGTCACCACGTTGCGGATGACCTCGGTCGAGGTCGTGTGCGGCACGGCGTGGTCGAGCACCATCGTCACGTCGCTATGGGTATCGCCGGCCAGAAGGTTGATGCCGCGCAGCTTGAAATCGGCGCCTTCGCCAGTCGTCTTGACCATGACCTCCTGGCGCACAAGCTTGCCGCCGGCGTTCATCACGAACAGCGTCAGCTTCGCGTTCTTGCCGATATGGGCCTTGAACTGCGCCAGATGCGTCGCCGTGTCCGGCTGCTCCTGGACGATCAGCCACGTCACCTCGGCGTCCTCGCCAAGCACCAGCTGGCTGACCGAACTGACCAGCGCGGCGCCATCACCCGCCTGACGCTCGACGATGACGGCCTTGGCGCCGGCGCCGACGCGAACGGCCAAGCGCACATGGGTCTGGCCGCCGGCCTGCACATTCTGCAGTTCGATCGGCTTTTCGAGTTCCGTGCCGTCGGCGATGTCGACAAAATAACCATCGGCAACGAAGGCGGTGTTCAGCGCGCCGATCGCATCGTCGCTGCCATAGGAATCGAGGCCCGGCGCGATGCTGCCATCAATCAGCTTTTCCGACAGGCTTTGCACGGTGACACCGTCAAGCGCCGGCACCTTGGCGTCGGACTTGCCGTTCAGGACCGGGAGAACGGCGGAGCCTTCGACGATCGGCGCGATGGCCTTGGCCATGGCGGCGGGGTCGAAGTCCGGCACCACGCTCAACAGCCGGCGCAGGTCCGTGTAATGCCAGGATTCGACGCGCCGGGTCGGCAGGCCGTGCTTGATCGCCTCGATCGCGTCGTCGCGCTTCAGCATCACCGCGCCGTCACCCGGCAGCAGCGACAGCCGGTCGCCGAACGCGTCGATCAACGCTGTTTCAGCCGGTGTCCGCTGCGGTTGTGTGTGCATATTCATCAGTTTGACCTTGCCTTCTGGCATCTCACGCGGCTTCGCCGATCACGCCGGCATAGCCATTGGCCTCGAGGTCAAGCGCCAGCGACTTGTCGCCGGACTTGATGACCTGGCCTCTGTAGAGCACGTGCACGCTATCGGGCACGATGTGCTCGAGCAGCCGCTGGTAATGGGTGATGACCAGGAAGGCCCGGTCCGGCGCGCGCAGCGCGTTGACGCCGTCGGAAACGATCTTCAGCGCATCGATGTCGAGGCCGGAATCGGTCTCGTCGAGCACGCAGAGTTTCGGCTCCAGCAGCTTCATCTGCAGGATCTCGGCGCGCTTCTTCTCACCGCCGGAGAAGCCGACATTGAGCGGCCGCTTCAGCATCGCCATGTCCATGTTGAGCGAGGCTGCGGCTTCCTTCACCCGCTTCAAGAATTCCGGGATCTTCAACGGCTCTTCGCCGCGCGCCTTGCGCTGCTCGTTCATGGCCACTTTCAGGAATTCCATGGTCGCCACGCCCGGTATCTCCATCGGATACTGGAAGGCTAGGAAGATTCCTGACGTGGCGCGCTCGGCCGGATCCATTTCGAGGATCGACTGGCCGTTGTAGAGGATGTCGCCTTCGGTGACCTCATAATCCTCGCGGCCGGCCAGGATATAGGACAGCGTCGACTTGCCCGAGCCATTCGGCCCCATGATCGCGGCGACCTCGCCGGCTTTCACCGTAAGGTTCAGGCCACGGATGATTTCGGTGCCGTCATCGACGATGCGGGCGTGCAGGTTTCTGATTTCAAGCATTTTTCTTTTCTCTGAAATAGTCGTCGTAAGTGACGGTGTAGTCGGTGTGCCGGCGCTGCAGAGCCCACAGCCGCCGACAGCGGGCGGCAAACCAGATGTCGTTAACGGGAAGCTGCGGTGCCATCGCCATCAACCTGCTTGGTGTCCTTGAGAATGACCTTTGCGTAGAAATAAACGCTGTCTTCGTCTCCGTTAGCCAGGAATTTCATGACCTTGCTCATGGGAAAAACCACGCCATCCGCCCATCGAATGAAATAAGCGTTTCCGATGTCCTTCTCATTTCCGAACAGCTGCTTCTCATCTTCCGAAAGCGACCCGAAACCTTCCCATCTGGCATCTTGCTTCAGGTGTCTGCGCAAGACCTCACCGACATAGGAACCCAGGCTCAGGGTGACAAATTGCAGCTGCTTGTCTCCGGCAGCCATAAGATCTTTTCCGTCTGTTCCGTCCGGCAACTCGTCATGGAGCTTCTGTAAGGCCGCATCGATCTGCTTCAAGCTCTCGACGGAATAGTCGAGCTTCGAACCATCGAGCCCAAGGCCTGATACGAATCCGGAATTCTCGAGAAACTCCTTGGACATTGAAAGCAGAAGGCCGTCAGCGCTCCCCGCCTCTTTCTCTTCAACCGCATAAGCAGACGCTGTTGGCAAAACAGCCGAGGCCACGCCGAGGAGACCAGCAAACAGTCCAGAAACTATGTTTCGGAACGGCATCACCATCACCCAACGGAACCCTCAAGGCTGATCCCGATCAGTTTCTGCGCCTCGACGGCGAACTCCATCGGCAGTTGCTGGATGACGTCCTTGACGAAGCCGTTGACGATCAGCGCGATGGCTTCCTCTTCAGGGATGCCGCGCTGCATGACGTAGAACTTCTGGTCCTCGGAAATCTTCGACGTCGTCGCTTCGTGCTCGAACTGCGCCGTCGAATTCTTGGCTTCCATGTAGGGCACGGTGTGCGCGCCGCACTGGTCGCCGATCAGCAGACTGTCGCAGTTGGTGAAATTGCGCGCGTTGGTCGCCTTGCGGTGCGCCGAGACCTGGCCGCGATAGGTATTCTGCGAGAAGCCGGCGGCGATGCCCTTGGAGATGATGCGGCTCGACGTGTTCTTGCCGAGATGGATCATCTTGGTGCCGCTATCGACCTGCTGGTAGCCGTTGGAAACGGCGATCGAATAGAACTCACCGGAAGAGTCGTCGCCACGCAGGATGCAGCTCGGATATTTCCAGGTGATCGCCGAACCGGTTTCGACCTGCGTCCACGAGATCTTCGAGCGGTCGCCACGGCAATCGCCGCGCTTGGTGACGAAATTGTAGATGCCGCCCTTGCCCTCGGCGTCGCCGGGGTACCAGTTCTGTACGGTCGAATATTTGATCTCGGCATCGTCGAGCGCCACCAGTTCGACGACCGCGGCGTGCAGCTGGTTCTCGTCACGCTGCGGTGCGGTACAGCCCTCGAGATAGGAGACGTAAGCCCCCTCCTCGGCAATGATCAGCGTGCGCTCGAACTGGCCGGTGTTCTTCTCGTTCATGCGGAAATAGGTTGACAGCTCCATCGGGCAGCGCACGCCCTTGGGCACGAAGACGAACGAGCCGTCGGTGAAGACAGCCGAATTCAGCGTGGCGTAGAAATTGTCGGAGGTCGGCACGACCGAGCCGAGATATTTCTGCACCAGTTCCGGATGCTCGCGAATAGCTTCCGAGATCGAGCAGAAAATGACGCCGGCCTGGGCCAGCTCCTTCTTGAAGGTGGTGACGACGGAGACGGAATCGAACACCGCGTCGACGGCGACACGGCCCGATTTGTAGACGTTGTCGCTGGGCTCCTCGAGTTCGGAGGCATCGGTCTTCTGCACGCCGGCCAGGATTTCCTGCTCGCGCAGCGGAATGCCCAGCTTCTCATAGACCTTCAAGAGTTCGGGATCGACATCGCTGAGCGACGACGGGCCAGGCGTGCTCTTTGGCGCAGCGTAATAGTAGATGTCCTGGAAATCGATCTTCGGATAATGAACGCGCGCCCAGGTCGGCTCTTCCAGCGTCAGCCAGCGCCGATAGGCTTCCAGACGCCATTCCAGCATCCAGGACGGTTCGTCCTTCTTGGCCGAAATGAAACGAATGATGTCTTCGCTCAGGCCCTTGGGGGCCTTGGCGACAGCAATCTCGGTCTGGAATCCATATTTGTATTGGTCGACGTCGATCTTTCGGACCCGATCGATCGTGTCCTGCACAGCAGGCATATGCGTTCTCCATCCACGCCGGGGTCAAGGCCCGACAGTTTTCAAACTATGGCACCGCGAACGGCAGCCCCTGGAGGCGCCGGAAGCGGCGTAAGTTCCATATAGTGCGTTTCGACCGGAAATTCACCCGGCCACTTGCAAACGCACGGCTCTACCAGGCTGCGAAGCCTGAATTCCTTTTCACCGCGTCACGCGGCCTGTTCCCTGCCCGCCCGGCGCTGGGCAATTCCCGCCAGCGCGGTGCGGAACAATTCAATGTCCTCGGCGCCCGTCGCCGAGCCGATCGACACACGCAAGGCGCCAAGACTGTCGCCATAGCCCATGGCTTTCAGCACGTGGCTCGGCCCGACCTTGCCCGACGAACAGGCGGAGCCGGCCGACAGCGCCACACCGGCGAGATCGAAGGCGATCTGCGCGGTTTCGGCCTTGATGCCCGCAATAGCGAAGAATGTCGTGTTGGCAAGCCTTGGCGCACCGGTTCCAAAGATTTCCGCGTCCGGCACCAGCATTTTCACGATGGCTTCGATCTCGTCGCGGCGCTGGCGCACCGCATCAATCGCGAGCAGTCCGGCCAGCGCTTCGCGCGCGGCGGCACCAAAGCCTGATATGGCGGCGAGGTTTTCGGTGCCACCGCGATGGCCCTTTTCCTGGCCGCCGCCATTGATAAGCGGCTTCGGCATCATCAGATCGGCGGCGGCGACGATGGCGCCGACGCCCTTGGGACCGCCGATCTTGTGCGAAGACTGAATCAAATAATCGGCGTAACCCGCTGACATGTCGATGGAAACGCGGCCTGCGGCCTGAACGGCATCGACGACAAGAATGCCGCCAGCGGCCTTGACGATTTCGGCGATGCGATCGATCGGCTGGATGACGCCGGTCTCGTTGTTGGCGGCGTGGATCGCGACCAGCGGTAGGCCATCGGCCTTGTCGTGATCGCCAAGTGCCGCGGCCAAGGCGGCAAGGTCGGCAATGCCGTTGGCATCGACGCCGATGCGCGTCACTTGGGCCGCCGGAAAGCGCCCGCCATTCAACAGGCAGGGATGATCGGCCTCGCAGACGTAGAGCCGGCTCATGCGCACGCTGCCGCGCCCCATCTGCCATTCGGGGGAGAGCAACGTCGAGGCAGCTTCCGTCGCGCCAGAGGTGAAAACGACATGTTCGGGCCTGGCGCTGACCAGAGCCGCGACCTCGCGCCTTGCCGTCTCGATCAGGCGGCGCGCGGCGCGGCCCTCGGCATGGACCGATGACGGGTTGGCGGCCACGTCAAGCGCCACGACCATAGCCTCGCGCGCCGCTGGGAGCAGCGGCGCACTGGCATTATAGTCGAGATAGGCGCGTTTTGCGGCCATTTTCGTCCAGTTGATCCCGTCAGAAGCCATTCGGTCGTCGTATGGCGTTATTTCCTTGAAATTCCAAGGCGAGCCGTCCTATTTACGCGGCTTGCGGCGCGGGTGGCCGGGCTCGACGTCTGGCCATTCAGTTTTGAATAGTTCTAAACTAGCTTCTAAGAAGACGCTCGCCCTGCGTCAAGGCCAGAGGAAGACTCGTTCCGGGCGCCGCGCATTCGTATACCAAGTGGAGTATTTCATGCCTGAGGTCATTTTCACCGGTCCGGCCGGCCGCCTGGAGGGACGCTACCAGCCCTCCAAGGAAAAGAGCGCGCCGATCGCCATCGTCTTGCACCCGCATCCGCAGTTCGGCGGCACGATGAACAACAAGATCGTCTACGACCTCTTCTATATGTTCCAGAAGCGCGATTTCACCACGCTGCGCTTCAATTTCCGCGGCATCGGCCGCAGCCAGGGCGAATTCGACCACGGCACCGGCGAATTGTCGGATGCAGCCGCCGCACTCGACTGGGTCCAGTCGCTGCACCCGGATTCCAAGAGCTGCTGGGTCGCCGGCTATTCCTTCGGCTCGTGGATCGGCATGCAGCTTTTGATGCGCCGGCCGGAGATCGAGGGCTTCATCTCGATCGCGCCGCAGCCCAACACCTATGACTTCTCGTTCCTGGCGCCCTGCCCGTCATCGGGCCTGATTATCCATGGCGATGCCGACAAGGTGGCGCCGCCGAAGGATGTCCAAGGCCTGGTCGACAAGCTGCATACGCAGAAGGGCATCACCATCACGCAGAAGACCCTGCCCGGCGCCAACCACTTCTTCGCCAACCACGCCGATCTTTTGATCGAGGAATGCGCGGACTATCTCGATCGCCGGCTGGCGGGCGAATTGTCCGATCCGCGGCCCAAGCGGCTGAGATAAGCAGGAAAGGCGCAATCGCCGATGTACGAGCCTCCCCATTTCCAGGAAACGCGGCCCGACGTGCTGCATGGACTGATCAGGGCACATCCGCTCGGCATGCTGATCTCGAACGGGCCTGACGGCCCGGTCGCCAATGCCATTCCCTTCCTGCTCGACGCCGAAGGGTTGTCGAACGGCAGACTGCGGGCTCACCTGGCCAAGGCCAACCCGCACTGGCGCCTCATTGCCGACAATCCGGCGTCGCCCGTGCTGATCGTCTTCCAGGGCGCCGACGCGTATGTGACGCCTTCCTGGTATGAGACCAAGCGCGAGACCGGCAAGGTGGTGCCGACCTGGAACTACGCCATCGTGCAGGTGCGCGGCACCGCAAAGGTGATCGACGACCAGGAGTGGCTGGCACAGCAGATCGCCGATCTGACCGGCTCCCAGGAAGGCGCGCGCCAGGCGCCCTGGGCAGTGACCGATGCGCCGCCGCCCTTCATCCAGTCGCAGATCAAGGGCATCATCGGGCTTGAGATCGAGATCAGCGAGATCCACGGCAAGTGGAAGGTCAGCCAGAACCGCCCCGTCGCAGATCGCGCCGGCGTGGCACAGGGGCTGGAAAGCGAAGTCGCCGACGCATCCGACATGGCTCGCCTGGTAAGGTCCTACGGCGGCCTGGACAGCAATTAATCCGGCAACGACTTATTTTTGCGGGGCAATCAACCGGAACGATGCTTTGCGGACCGGCAACCCCGACGGCGTCGCACGGAAGATGAAGCCGAGCCGGGCAAAGACCAGCCCGCAAGCCAGCGCGAAGGCGCAGCCAAGGCCGAAGCCGGCCACCGTATCGCTCGGATAGTGCGCGCCGACGAAAACCCTGGTCGAGGCGAGACAGGCGGTGACCACCAAGGCGATGTGCCAACGCCGCGGAAACAAAAGCAGGAGAACGCCGAACACCGCCCCCATCGTCGTGGCATGGCCGGATGGAAAGCCGGCGAAGCGCGCGTCAAAGGCGAAGGGATGCAGGGCGAGCACACCAAAATCCTGGAAGTAGAGCGGGCGGGCCCGGCCGATCGCATATTTCAGCACATTGACCAGCAGACCCGACAGGCCAACGGCGCTCAGCACCAGAAAAGCCAGGCAAGTCCAGTTGTAGACGAGCATCAGCGATCGCCGTGAAAGGCCGCGCCAATCGGTCAGATTGGCCGCGACGAGCAAAAGCGCCGACGGGATCAGGTACCAGCCACCGAGAGCGAACTGGGTCAGGAACTCGGCCAGCCCGGCTCCCGACCATTGGCCATGGACCATCCCTGCCGGTGTATCCAGGCGAACGAATGCCACCGCCGTCAGCAACAGCCAAACCAGGCCCCATACCGGCCATGCAATGTTCGGGTAACGCGCGGGACGAGCGGCAAAGCGCCCTCTCACGATCCGCATGGTGTCGTGAAAATTGCTCAGGGATCGGCGCCCCACCCCAAGGAGCCGACTGGAAACGGAAGGGCGCGATTTTACGAGCATTGGGAATTCGACCCCATTGTCGCCGTTATGGGCATCGACGAGCCGTCATGGGGCCACACGATAGAGGCCGAGCGACAATTTGTCTCCCGACGAATAGTTGAGGCCGTCGATCTCCGCGACCCGTTTCACCGATTTCCCTTGCACCGACAGCATGCCATTCAGTTTCTGCTCGTCCTCGATCGGCGCCAGCCCCAGGGCGCAGGCCGGATCGGTAAGCAGATGCTGCGCCACGCCGCCGACATCAGTCAGCACCGTCTTGGTGCCGACCAGGAACACCAGGCTCGGCTCCTGAAACCGTGCCGAGGCCAGCACCGTCGTGTCGCAAGGCTTGTTGGCAAGCACCGCCTGCTTGATCGCCGGGCTCAGCCAGATCGGCTTGAGCGATGGGGCGATCACGCCGAACAGCAAGGCATAAGTGATGCCGGCACAGGCGGCGGTGGCTCCGATGCGGGGCAACGGCACCTGCAACTGCCGCGAAAAAGCGAAATAGCCAGTGCCCAATGCGGCGGCGGCGGCCGGAATGCTCCACCAGGAGAAGCTGTGGGTGAGATAGATCGGCGCTCCAATGGAGACCGCCGCAAGGCCGAGGCTGACCACGACCAGGCCGAAGGCGGTCGACCACCACAGCCATTGCTGCCAGCGCTTGAGCGATGCGTTGGCGTCCTCGGGCTGCAATGTCAGCAGCCAGCCGATCAGCAGCGCCATCCCGGGATAGGCCGGCAGCACATAATGCGGCAGCTTGGTCGGGATCAGCTCGAAAACCAGCCAGAAAGGGATGTACCAGGCAAGGCAGAAGCGAAGCCTGACATCGTCGCGCATACGGTTGAGGGCCTGGAGGCCGGCGCCGACCGCGATCAGCCCGAACGGCCACATGAACAGTGAATAGGTCAGCATGTAAAAGCCGGGTGGCAGACCATGCGATTCCTCGCCCGACGCGACCTTGCCGAGCATGTCCTTGCCGACGGCTTGCTGCAGGAAGGCGCCATGGCTTTTCCAGGTGATCGCCGCAAGCCAGGGCAGCGTGATCACCACGACCAGCAACAGGCCGCGTCCAACCCTGAGCTTTGACAGCCAGCGCCCGTCACGTTCGAAGGCGAACAGCGCGGCGATGGTCAGCGCCGACAGCAGCGGTGCAATCGGCCCCTTTATGAGGATCGCCGCGCCTTGCGCGATCCAGAAAATCCACCAGAGATGGCCGGCGACCGGTTCGTTGCGGCGTGATGCGAGGTAGATCAGCGCCAGCGCACCTTGCGCCGCCACGCAACAGGCCAGCAGCATCGCATCGGTCTTGGCGTCGCGACCCTCGAAGGCCGTGGCGAAGATCGCCGCCATCACCAGGCCGGCGGCGATACCGGCATTGGCGCCGAAAAGATTGGTTCCCGTCCACGCGATCGCCAGCACCGCAATGGCAATGCCGAGCGCCGAGATCGTGCGATAGACCCAGATCGGCGCCTCGGCGCCCTTGCCGCTCAGCGTCACCGCCGCCGATTGCAGCCAGTAGATGCCGATCGGCTTCTGGTAGCGCGAGGCCTCCTGGAAGCGGATGTCGACATAGTCGCCGCTCTCGGCCATCTGCTTGGTCGCCTGGACGAAGCGCGATTCGTCGCGGTCGATCGGCGGCAGCGATGCCAGCCCCGAAAGCGTCATCACCAGGCTGAACAGGAAGAGAAGAATGTAGTTCCTGTTCAACGCCATGCTTTAGCCTCTGTGACCAGTTTCTCGGAAGTGACGGTGCTCAATCGACCTTGGTCATCGCCGCCTTGCGCTCATTGGCGATCAGCCAGAGATTTCTGATGTAGATGAACATGCCCATGGCCTGGCCGGCGATGAACACCGGATCCTGGCGCTGGATGGCATAGATCAGCAGCAGGCCGCCGCCGAACAGCGAGAAGAACCAGAAGGCGACCGGCACGACGCTGCGCTTGGCCTTTTCCGAGGCGAGCCATTGCACGACAAAGCGCATGGTGAAGAAGAACTGCGCAACGAAGCCGAGCAGGATCCACGCATCGAATTGCTTGATGAAGACCTGGTGAAGCCAGGTCCCCAGTTCCTGAAGCACGTTAAACACGCTTGATTTCCTCTACTTTTGGCATTCTGCGGCGCCGGCGGCGCAGCCACCAGACACCGCCAAGGTCGAGCGCGCCCTGCAGGCCGCGGTCGAAAATGCCGTAGTTTGACTTGCCGTGGCGGCGCGAGCGGTCGACGACATCGCAATGCACGACGCGATAGCCTTCCTGGATGACCAGGGCCGGGACGAAGCGGTGCGTGCCGTCGAAGAAGGGCAGTTTGCGCAGGATCTCGGTGTGGACAGCCTTCAAGCCGCAGCCTGTATCGCGGGTCTCATCATGCAGGATGGCGTTTCTCAGCCAGTTGGCGAAGCGCGACGCCAGCTGCTTGACCTTGCTGTCGCGGCGCTTGAGGCGCTGCCCCTGGGCGGCGCCGAAATCAGGCCCGGCCTGCCGCAAGGCATCGACCAGCACCGGAATGTATTGCGGATCGTTCTGGCCGTCGCCATCGATCGTGGCGACGATGCCGCCGCGAGCCGCCCAGGCGCCCGACCTCACCGAAAGGCTCTGGCCGGCGGATTTCTGGTGCCGCAGTTCCCGCACCGGAAAAGAGCGAAGTGCCGCCTGTTCGGTAAGCACGGCAGCCGTCTCGTCGGTCGAGCCGTCATTGACGATGATCAGTTCGAAGTGGCGCCCGGCCATCGCCGCCTCGATCTCGTCGATCAAGAGCGGCAGGTTTGCCGCCTCGTTCCTGCAAGGAATGACAATGGATATCAATGCGTCCGGCATGTCGCGTCGGGGCTCTGTCGTCGAATGTGGCATTGATGGATGCCGTGCGGTGCCGCTCGAGGTCGTGGGCTGCAAGAACCTTTGGCGCGGCGCCTCATTACGCCAGCCGAAACGATGAAGCAAGCATTCGTGCCGGACGGCAGGTTACACCGTTTCAACAACGGGTGATCGTCAGGACATCTACGCATGGCAATCCACCGCAAAACCGGATTCCACTTTTGCTGATCGCGCTTGGATGCTAAACGCGCGCCTTCATATAGGCCGCATCAGACCGGCTGGACGCTTTCAGGAAACAAAATATGCCTGCCTTCAAATCCGATTTCCTGCGCACGATGAGCGAGCGCGGCTTCATCCACCAGATTTCGGATGAGACCGGCCTCGACCAGCTTTTCGCCAAGGAAACGGTCACCGCCTATGTCGGCTACGACGCCACCGCCACCAGCCTGCATATCGGCAATCTGATCTCGGCGACCATGCTTTACTGGCTGCAGGAAACCGGGCACCGGCCGATCGCGCTGATGGGCGGCGGCACGTCGATGATCGGCGACCCGTCCTTCCGCGACGACCAGCGCAGCCTTTTGACGCCCGAGGCGATCGCCACCAACATCGAAGGCATCAAGCGCATTTTCGGCCGCATCCTGCGCTTCGGCGACGGCCCGAACGACGCCATCATGGTCAACAATGCCGACTGGCTGATGAAGCTCAACTATGTCGAGTTCCTGCGCGATGTCGGCCGGCATTTTTCCGTCAACCGCATGCTGACCTTCGACAGCGTCAAGCTCAGGCTCGACCGCGAGCAGTCGCTGTCGTTCCTCGAATTCAACTACATGATCCTGCAGGGCTACGATTTCGTCGAGCTCGCCCGGCGCCAGAACTGCCGCCTGCAGATGGGCGGGTCGGACCAGTGGGGCAATATCATCAACGGCGTCGATCTCGGCCATCGCATGGGCACGCCGCAGCTTTACGCGCTGACCACGCCGCTGCTCACGACGTCGTCGGGCGCCAAGATGGGCAAGTCGGCGAAGGGTGCGGTGTGGCTCAACGGCGACCTCTTCTCGCCCTATGATTTCTGGCAGTACTGGCGCAACACCGAGGACGCCGATGTCGAGCGCTTCCTGAAGATATTCACCCGCCTGCCGCTGCCCGAAATCGCGCGCCTGGCCGCACTCGGCGGCTCCGAAATCAACGAGGCCAAGAAGATCCTGGCCACGGAGACGACGGCGATCGTCCATGGCCGCGAAGCGGCAAACCAGGCCGAGGAAACCGCGCGCAAGACCTTCGAGGAAGGGGCGCTCGCCGACACATTGCCGACCGTCGGGGCCGACAAGGCAGCGCTCGAAGCCGGCATCGGCATCCTGTCGCTGCTGGTCACGGCGGGGCTGGCATCGTCCAATGGCGAGGCACGGCGGCACATACAGGGCGGCGCGGTTCGCATCAACGACCAGTCGGTCAGCGACGACCGCCGCATGGTCACGCTTCAGGATCTGAGTCCGGAAAACGTCGTCAAGCTTTCACTCGGCAAGAAAAAGCACGTTCTGGTGCGGCCGGCCTGAGGCCGTTCATCGATATTCGAAGATCGACCTGAAGATGCCCGGTGCGATCACCGACAGCGGATTGATATCCAGCACCGGCTTGTTGGCATTGCCCCTGAGCCGGTAGGTGACGCCGATCAGGCCGCGGTCCCGGCCGTTGCCAAGCAGCGCGCCGACGATGGGCAGTTCGCCGAAGATGCGGTTGAGGCCGTAGACCGGCATGAAGGTGCCGGTCATGTCCATATTGTTGTTCTGGTCATAGAGGATGCCCTGGAACGTCGTGCCGATGCGCGGGCCGCGCAGCACGCCATTGGCCAGCTTCAGATAGCCGCTGCCTTTCTCGATCTCGGCATAACCGCGTTCGAACTTGACCCGCGACGTGTCGAGATTGCCCTTGACCGCCTGGTTGAGGCTGCGGTTGTCGCCGGCCGGCGTGGTCGAGACCATGGAGGCGAGCTTCGGTTCGTTGACGATGAAGAAGTTGCTGGTATCGACCTTGCCCTTCATCGGCCCGTCGCCGGCCCCGGTCAGCGCCAGCATGATCGAGCCGCCTTCCATGTGCTCGTAGACGTTCAGGAACCTCAATATCGCGCCGGCGTCCGCTGACTTCACGTTGAGCGAGCGCCGGCCGTCGCCGGTGGTGTTGCTGATGGTGATGGCCGCGCCCGAACTTGCCGTGGCGCTGACCTTCAGCCCGTTCACCCTTGAGCCGGCCGCGCTGTAATCGAGCTTCAAATTGGACAGTTGCTCGTCATGGAAGCCGGTGAGCTGCTCGACGTCGGCGCTGACGGAAATGTTGTCTGTTCCGGTCGTCTTGGTCGCGGTGTCCACATCGGACGTGAACTGCTTGATGAGCGAACGGGCGTCGAGCGCGTTGCCATTGATGTCGACCGCATAGCCCTTGCCCGACCGCTTCACCGAAATGGCGACATCGTCACCCCGGTTCAAGGTGACCTTGCTGAACTTGGCCGACGACAGGCCGCCGTTGACCAGCACGATGCTGCCGTCGATCGAGAATGTTTTGCCGTCGAGGTTGAAATCGGACAGTGTCGTGGTGTCGCCAGCCTTGGTCATGACGAAGGTGACACTGGCGGGAACCCCTGCCCCCTTGCTCCAGCCGGCCCACGGAATGTCCAGCCTGGCATTGGTCAGGTCGGCCGAGACGTTCTGGTTGCCATCGCCGCTCTTGTCGATTGCGACCTTCACCGTTCCGCCAAGCAGCGGCGTCAGGCCGGGCATGGCCGCGGCACGGACCTTGTCGTCGAGCACCAGGGCCACCTTGCGGCTGCGCGCCGGCCCGTCATCCGCCAGCGGCTCGATAAGGTCGAGTTCGGCCGGAATGCCATTGAGCGATGCCTTGGCGGAGATCACCGCCTTTTCGGGGTCGACGGTGATCGAACCGTCGGCATCCGTCACGGTCTGCCCCTCGAACGGCTTGGCCAGCGACAGGCCCGAATAGTCGAGCGACACCAGCCAATCGAGCTTCGAGGTATCGACGCCGGACTGCAGCGGAATGTCGGCCCGGACATGGCCGGTGACGTTGCCGGACAGGTCCTCCGGCAGGAAGCCGACATGGCGCATGGCGTTGATCGGCTCGTAGGAGGCGAGTTCGGCCACAGCCGGCGCCTCGCCCTCCACATCGATGTCGAGGGCGCCGATGACCGGTGGGCGGTTCGCCGCCTTGACCGCCAGCGTACCGTTGCTGGCCGCCACGGTGCGGCCACTGGGCATGTAGACGGTGCCCGAGGAGAGCGAAATGTCGACGTCATTGCCGTGGAAGGCGACCACGCCGACGGCGTCGCGTATCGGCGGGATGCGGCCGGCCGTGTCAAAGCGCGAGCCTTCGATCTGGAAGCGGCCGAACACCTCCTCGGCCGAAAGCGGCACGCCGTTGCCGAGGCGATCCGGCACGACCTGGAACTGGAGGTTGGCATCGACGACGCGGCCGCCGAAGAGATTGTCCAGCACCCAGAGCCGGGCATTGCGCGCCGAAAACCACGGCCACAACTGCTTGACGTGCGAGACCGGCATGTCATGGACGTTGAGCGCGAGATTGACCCCGGGGGCCTTGCCTTCAACGAACGCCACGGCCGCGGTGCCGAGTACCTCGCCGGAAGCGGCGGACCGAACCGCGATCTGCTCGGCCACCAATTTATGGCTCTTGGTCTGATAGACGCCGGCAATGCGGGCGAGGAAGGTCAGTGCGGGCTCGGGCGATTCCGACGGCGCCAGGGTCGAACCGTCGCTGGTCAGGTCATAGCGATAAGAGGGTTCCTCGCCCGCCGCCCCTGTCGCCGGCTTTGGCCCTATCGAGCCGCCGAAATTGAAAGAGGACCGGCCGGTCTTCAGCAGCAGCCTGTCGACCTGGATCTTGTTGCTGCCATGGACAAGCGTCGCGTCGACATCGACATCGGCGGGCAGCAAGCCGCGCGTGCCAAGATCGAGCACGGATCCGGCGGACGATAGGGCGGCTGTCAGCCGTGATTCATTGGCGCCGGATCCTTCCGCTCCTGTCAGCTTCAACGCGACCGCGCCTAGCTTCCCAGCGCCGGCAGCGGTGTCGTCGGCAGCCGCCAGGTCGACGCTCGCAGTCAGCGCCGTCACCCGATGCGCCGCGATATCGCGGGTGGCGGAGGCGGCAACCGTGACCTTTCTGCCGTCGATATCCGCCTCCGAGGAAAACTCCACAGCGCCCGGCCCCGACTGAACGACGGTGGCGTCGGCGATCTTGACCAGCTTGATCGCTCCCGTTTCAGGCAGCACGAATTCGACATTGCTGAGATCGATCCGGCGCATCGAATCTTCCCGCACGGCGTCGAGCGCGCGATGGATGTTGCCGAACAGCGCGTCGGACAGTCTCTCCGGATCGACGAGGCCGTCCTCGTTGCGCAATTGCGCTGTCCAGTCGTCGCCGGACGGCATCGCCGCCACAACGATGTGAGCATCCGAGATCCTGGCGCTGGTCAGCCGCACCTCTCCCCAAAGCAGCGGGATCAGGCGCATGCCGAAGCGGACGCGGCCGGCATCCGCCATCGGTTTGTCGTCCGATGTCTTCAGGCTGACGTCGCTGACCTGAAGCGCGACGAAGCTCGAACTGTCGAGCGTGATGCGCGCCGGCCCGACCGCCACATTAACATCGACCCCGGCGAGTTTCTCGATGGCGGTCTCCGCTTCCGCCCGAAGCCGCTCGGAGCCGACCCCGGATGCTCCGACCAGATAGACAACGATCGCGGCCAGCAACACGAACGCGACCATGCCGGCGAACACGCGCGAAAGGATGCGGAAGCCGCGGCCGATCGACGCCTGGCCGAGTGGTGGAACGCGGCACGCGGACGGCAAAGCCCCCAGGTCGGTGATCTCGTCACGCCTGAACCGGATCTTCTCGTGCTGCGGTTGCTCCTGATCCACGCAATCTTCCGTTGTACAAACTCGCTCGTGGACGAATCCCCGGTCGACACTATATCGGTGTGGCGCCGCGCGTAACCTCAAACAAGGGCATCGATATGGCTGACCTCGACGTGGGCGATCTTGCGCCGCAATTCGATCTGCCGCAGGACGGCGGCGGCTCGTTCAGCCTGGCCGCATCGGCCGGCAAACCCGTGGTGCTCTACTTCTATCCGCAGGACGACACAACAAGCTGCACGCAGGAAGCGATCAGCTTTTCGCAGCTGAAACCGGAATTCGAGAAGGCAGGCGCTGTCGTGATCGGTCTGTCACCCGACAACGTCAAGAAGCACGACAAGTTCAAATCGAAATACAATCTCACCGTCGACCTCGCCGCCGACGAGGAGCGCAAGGTGATCGAGGCCTACCATCTGTGGGTCGAGAAATCGATGTATGGCCGCAAATATATGGGCGTCGAGCGCGCGACGTTCCTGATCGACCGTGACGGGCGCATCGCCAGGATTTGGCGCAAGGTCCGGGTCAAGGGCCATGCCGAGGACGTGCTGGAAGCCGTTCGCGCGCTTTGAGCGTGGGCTAGGGCCCATACGAGCCGTCCTTACTCGTCGGGCGTTTGCGCGTTCGGCTGCCGCTGTGCCCGCGAGGATTTCGTGACATGGACGGCACGATCGGCAAGCGCGGCGAGATGGCCGCGCAGACCGCGCGCGCCGATCATCGACGACAGCCTGACTGATTGCGTGGCGAAGCGCCGCTTGAAATCCTCGCCGCCGCAGAGAAAATCGACTTTGGCGAGGCCACGGTCGAGCGACCACTGGATATAGTCCATCATCAGCACCATGCCCGGCGAGGCGCGCTCATATTCGGGATCATAGGTGGTGACGAAAGCCATCATCGTGCCGTGCTGCTCGAAATTGATCGAGACGGCGATGATCGTGTCGTCGAGTTCCAACACGAAGATGCGCAACAGCCCGAGTTCGGCCAGCACCGAAACCAGCGCGGCGAGAACCGGCGAGCCCTTGTCGAACAGGTCCGAGACGCGGCCATGCCGGGCAAGCCAGAGGCGCTTCAGCACCGCGACCCGTGCGAGCACCGGCTCGCGCGGGTCGTCCGCACCCAGCAGGCGGAAACGCACCGCACCGCCTTCCTCCATGAATTTGCGGCCGCGACGGTAGTTCTGCCGGGCCTTCTTGGACAGCGTCTCGAACCATTCCGCCCCACTTTGCCAGGGACCGACGACACGATAGCTGATTTCACTGCGGTGGTTGGGCCGAAGCGCCCTGGCATGGCGCGAGGCCGGATCCAGCAGGGCCCGGACCCCGGCATCCGGCAGCAGGCGGTTGAGATAGGCCAGGTCGAAGCCGCCCTGATCAAAAACATGCTGCCAGAGACGGGAGATCACCTGCGGATCGCTATCGGGCGCAACCAGCGCGTCGCCATAGTCGCTGTGATCCTTCGCCGCCCATTCGAGCATGCGGATGCCGGAGCGCCTGAAAGTGGCGAGCGCGATCACGCCATCGAGCCGATCGCCATTCCAAGCAAGCCCGATCCTGAGCGTGCGCCGCTCCTGATGCGGGGTGGTGCGCCACCAGGCCGCGATCCAGTCCGGGTGCTGGAAGACAAGCCCGCCCGCTCGCTGCCAGAGCGCGGTCCAGGCCGGTGCGATCTCGGCCAGGCGCGCCGCAGATGTCACGACTTCGAAGGTGCGTGTCCGCGGAATCGCCAGCACGAAGGGAGCGTTCATGGCCGCGTCCCTTCTTCCGATGACTGTACGGTCCGTGACTTTGCAGGCCGGATGCGCCTGGCAATATGCCCCCACATCCGCTTCAGCGGCATCACATAAAGGCCCGCGAGGGACTGGTAGTCGCGGACATTGCGGTCGACCAGTCCGAACTTGAAGTCCTCGTCAGGTTTCGGCACGCACAATGTTCCGAAGAGTCGATCCCAGAACGAGAAGAGCAGGCCGAAATTCTTGTCATAGTGGCGCGGATCGGTGCTGTGATGCAGCTGGTGCCAATGCGGACACAGGATCACATTGTTGAGCGGGCCGAACGAAATCTTGAAATGCGTGTGCCTGACGAAATCCATCATCAGGATGTTGCGCATGACATAGACGTTGACGCCAAAGACGGTCAGTTCGACAAGGTTCAGCGAAATCAGCGACCAGATGCCGAAGCAGATGCCGACGATGAGGCCATCCCAGGCTCGATTCATCAGCTCGTCGAGCGGGTGAACCCGGTCCTTGGTGATCCCGACCATCACCTCGGCCGAGTGATGCACCTTGTGCAGTTCCCAAAGCAGGGGATAGCGATGCTGGGCGACGTGATAGAGATAATAGGAAATATCGTAGGCGAGCAGCATGGTGATGGTGAAGATCAGCACCGTCACTGGCCCCGCCGGTCCCTCGACCAGCGGTGGCTGGAACTGGAAGAGTGTCGAAAACAGCCAGTTGATTGCGTAGCCCACCGCCGAGACGAAGATTATTCCGGCCGGCAGCATCAGGAAAGGCATCAGGGCCTTTTTCGTGACCCAGAACATCAGGTCGGCCTTCGCCGAGGGATGGGTGATGACCTCGTGCGGGACGACGAACTCGAAGAACTCCTTCCAGCTCTTCGCCTCGACGGTGCGCCAATAGGCGACGAGCGCGCTGACAAAGGCAGTCAGCAGCAAAAGCCCGGTCGCCAGCAAACTGGTGCCCGATATCTTGTCGAGGATCTTGCCAACCAGATCGCCCAGCATTCCTGCCGCCATAGTACCTCCCAAACCCCGGTACCGCTTTTAATCGAAAACCGTCAATTAAACGCAATCGAAGACAGTTAATTAA